>JBMYXI010000041.1:0-27288 GCA_049608225.1 Parashewanella sp. | reverse complement strand
CATTTTCGCAGGTGGTTATAGCGCAGGTTACTACAGCTACATTTGGTCTGACATTTTAGGTGCTGACGCGTTCGAAGCCTTTAAAGAAAATGGTATTTTCGATAAAGCAACCGCTGAAGCATTCCAAAACAATGTTCTTTCACAAGGCGGCAGTGAAGATCCAATGAAGCTTTACAAAAACTTCCGTGGAAAAGAAGCGGGCATCGAGCCACTGCTTCGCAGCCGTGGTTTGCTTGATAAGTAAATTTTACAAATTAAAGAAAAGCCTCATGTTTGGATAAACATGAGGCTTTTTTATTTAAGGTAAATTATTTTTTTCTCTTGAGTTTCCTTTATGGAAAGCCTCACTTTCTGGTGAATCACTTTTTTTGCAACAATATTTGTATAACCCACAAGTAACAATCGACAATTTGGCATCACGGTCAAGCATTTCATACCCTCGACCAATCGCTTCTAACGCAAGGCAGCATGGAGTAAACAGGCAGCACATAATAATATTCTACTGGTAATTCATATTATCCATACACTAAGATACTCACTCTGAACCCATGCTTAAGCAAGTGCTATCAATTTATAATTAAGTAAATTACACGAGTAGTTTATACCTCAAAATACAATCCTAAAAAAATAACAACCAATTACAAATTAACACCCACAACCAAATGTTAAAAAGACAATGTTTGATTTCAGTCAAAGAAAACCTGTTTTAGCAAGGATGCGGATTGAAGCTTTACTCTAATCTGGCATACTGCCGAAATGTCATGCGTTAAAAACGCGCACCGTGACAGTTTTACTCTAAAAAAATAAAAATAAGGAACGTTAAGAGTGAAATATTTTGTATTGATAGGACTATTGTGCTTAATCGCAATACCTACCCACGCTGATCAACTATTTAAAGTTGGCCTTATCGAGAATGGCCGCAGCCCCTATTTCAAACAAGATGAAAATGGTGATCTCAGTGGAATATACATACGTCTCATCAAGGAAATCGCTAAAAAACTTAACTATCACGTTGAATTTCATCATCTGCCACAACCTCGCATTAGATTATATATGGAACATGGTGAGCTTAATCTTGAGCCAGGAATATCACCGAGATGGCGAAAAAGATCACAAGAAAAATTATCCTCGGTTTATAGCATTCCATTTATGGAAAGCCATGAAGTGATTATCCATCGACCAAATACGAGCATTGATACAACTCGTATTCCAGCGAGCTTGCAAACATTAAAGGGATGTTCACTGTTGGGGTTCGACCAACTGCCCGGAACCAAAAAAAATAAATTAGTCCAAACAGAAAAACAATTACTCAAACTCATAGATATTGGTCGCTGTGACTACGCGATTATGCCTAAACGCGTTTTTCATCACTTTGATTTACCCGAATACCACTTAACCCATACTAAGCCCATTTTGACTTTCAAGTTACATCTTCGACTTCATAAATCGCAACAAGCAATCGTGCCAAAGATCAACAACATCATCAATGAATTAAAAGAGTCTGGGCGTCTTGAAAACATCATTAATACTCAATATTAGATTTAAAAAGGACTACGCTCAATGGCAAGTAAGCCAACTATCTTAATCGTCGATGATATGCCAGAAAATATTGATGTTCTGTCATCCGCTTTGATGCCAGATTATCACGTTAAAGTCTCACTTCATGGTGAAAAAGCATTGCAGTTGGCACAGAATAAAGAAGATCAGCCCAATCTGATCCTGCTCGATATTATGATGCCTAACATGGATGGCTACGAGGTTTGTAGACAACTAAAAGCCAATCCAATAACCAAAGATATCCCGATTATTTTTGTGACTGCAAGCAATACAGCAATGGATGAGGTAAAAGCGCTGAGTGTTGGCGGTGTGGACTATATTTCAAAGCCTATCATTCCAGAAATTGTCAGAGCAAGAGTCACCACCCATTTACATCTCAACGATCAAGCCTTGCATTTTAAAAGTTTAGTCTTCAAAAAAACCAAAGAAATCAGGCAGACAAAGCAACAAATATTAGACACATTATGTCGTGCTGCGGCCTATAAAGATAATGAAACTCAAGATCATGTTGAGCGCATGAGCCTTTATGCTGAATTGCTCGCTAAAAAAGTCAATAACGACAAAGAATGGGTCTTACAAGTGAAACAAAGTGCTCAAATGCACGACATTGGCAAGATCGGTATTGAAGATAAAATTCTTTTAAAACCAGGAAAACTGGATGAATCTGAAATCGACAAGATCCAAACTCACGTGTTAATCGGCGCTAAAATTATTGGTGATGAGTCAACGCCGCTGTTAAAAATGTCCAGAGATGTTGCCCTCTACCATCATGAAAAGTGGGATGGTACTGGCTATGCAAGTGGGCTATCAAGGACAGACATCCCTCTTGAAGCAAGAATTGTTGCCGTTGCAGATGTCTTTGATGCACTGACCAGTTCTCGTTCCTATAAAAAAGCTTGGTCAGTTGAGGAGGCGCTTGCTTATATCGAAAAGGAGTCAGGTAGTCATTTTGATCCTATGTTAGCAAAGCTGTTCGTGCAATCAAGGGAAGAAATTCTCGCCATTAAGTTATTATTTGAGAAGTAACCGACAAGCCTATGTTTCACAGAACCTTTATTCTGCTGTTCACTTTTATTGCTAGCCTTTGCATTTCTAAAAGTCACGCGACCAACTTAAACCATCTGATCAGTTCACTAACCAAGATATCTGAGATCACCAGCTCTCAGCTTTATGAACTTGACGAAAGGCAAGTCGAGCAAACTTTGGCTGTTTTGATCGAAGATCAGCCAGCCATCCAAGGTATTTATGTTATTGAAGGTTTGAGTAAAACCGTATTTTCAGGAATATATCGTGAAAATAACGCATTAGTACACTCAAAAACTGTCCCTGAATCACTGCTCAGCTTTGGCAAACTCACTCGAGAGATTAATTACCAGCAACAGCATATTGGTCAATTTATCATTTATTATGATACATCACAGTTAAATCACCCCTCATTGCAATTGTCAGAACAACAGGTAAATTGGATCGCCCAACAAGATCCCATTGTCGTTGGTGTTGAAAATAATAAACCTTTTACCTTTATAGAAAGTGGTAAAGCGTCAGGGATCATCATTGATTATTTAAAGCTGATCAGCAATAAAACTGGGTTGAAGTTCGAGTTTCAAAAAAGCAATTATCACCAGCTCATTGAACAATATCGCTCTGGTAAGCTAGACATCATCACGGTTGCAGATGATCCTAAGCGACAACACACAGGTTTTCTAAGTCAACCTATTGTGACGCTAAAAAACTACTTGTACATCAAAAAAGGGACGAATATTGATATCAATGCCCCTAGAGAGAAAAAATTAACCGTTGCGGTAGTTAAGGGTTACACCGAAGAATTATTGGTAAAAAGACATTACCCTCAATTTGACACAGTTGCGACCCAAACCATCACTGACTCGATTAACAAATTAATTTTAGGCGAAGTCGATGCGGTGGTCGGCAGCCAAGCGGCAATCAATGCACTCATAGCTGAACAACTTATTACAGGGATAATACCACTACAAGCACTCCCTAAAACTAACATTGAGCTGAGTTTCATTTCATCGGAATCAACGCCAGAACTCATGCAAGTTATCAGCTCGGGGTTAGCTTCTATCACTGATGCAGAGAAAAAAAGCATTCATTTTTCATACATTGCATCAAACGAGTCACTCACCAACAGCGCAGAGATCAAGCGCCAATTAGTGAGTACTGCATGGGTGGTAGGGGTTTTTAGCATTGCCTTACTTATGATGCTATTTGTCCTAGCTCGTAAACTTATCGAAGCCAATAGCAATAATCATTACCTAAACTTTGGTAATCGACGCTTTGAGAATGTCGCCAAACTCATCATTAGTGTTTTTTGTTTGATTTTGTGCACCTTGTGTTGGCTAACGCTCGAACATAACAAACAGCAAATCATCACTGAAAAAGAGCAAGCTTTTCAACTGCTGTTAGATAACTTAGAAGATAAACTGAAAAGCCAAGTTGACGACAACCTTGGCTTGTTAAATCACATCACTTCTCAGTCTCGCTTATTTGAGCTGCTACAACGCATGCAAACCGCCTCAGACAAAGAGAGAATATTACTGCAACAAGAATATCTGCAGTTTTGGCGCTCTTTCACTCAAATTTCAGGTGAACATAAAGAAGTCGTATTCGATTTAAATAATCAACTCTTGTATTCCCACCCAGATTTAGCAGCAAATTTCACTTCCTTTATCGAACATCACCAGAAAGAAATCACCATAGCAAAACAAGGACGTTCTGTTCTGCTGCCACCGTGTGCAGTTATTGAGCATACACATAAAGATCAACTGTTCTTTTTAACTCCGCTAAAACAGCAGAACCAAGTAAAAGCATTAGCCATCGTTGAATCTGGAAGTAAACTGAAATGGCAACAGTTACTCCCAAAACAACACGATGTACATTTACAAGTAAAGCTGCTCAGTCAACGTGGTGTGGTTTTATTTAGTTCCAATGATCGCTCAGAGAAAGGTCAAATAGAAAAGATTTCCAACTCTCAAGCTGTTGAGAAAGATTATCAGAACAGCATCAATCGCTTTTTTACCCACAAACCCAAACTGATGCGACATACCAAATTAAATGGTAAAACAAGTTATATTTTGCTTCGCTGGAGCCCGAAACTAGATGTTGGTTTAGCTGTAGAAATTGATGAAGAACATTTCCTAAAACAACATAACATACTGAAGTACAGTCTATTTACTATTTTAATATTAATGTCAGCATTCAGCGTGTTAGGCATCTTACTCACCATTAAACTCGGCAAACAAGCAAATAGCAAACTCAGTCGAATGACTGACGAACTGTCAAAGCAAGTTGAAAAGAGAACAACAGAGCTTTCAGCTCTAGAGCAACAATGGCGACTCATTCTATCTTCAGTCGGCCAAGGTTTGGTCGGGTTTAATGCATCAGGCAAGATCATCTTCGTGAACTCTCTCGCCTGTGAGCTATTGCGTAACCCAGAAGCGTTAATATTAGAAAAAGACATCAACCATATTTTTTCCAGCTTAGCTTTTAGTGATCAACTGATTTTAGCCATTAGAGATGTGCTTTCCAGCAGGAAAAACATGCTTAATGGTGAAGATGAACTATTTCATCATGATCAACCCACACCGATTGAATTCACTTGCCGCGCTATTTTAGATGGCGCTCAGCTTCAAGGCGGTGTGATTATATTCAGTGACATAAGCAAACGACGTTTGATGGAAAGTCATTTACATCAAGCCCGCGAAGAAGCAGAAAGCGCATCGAAAGCCAAAAGCCAATTTATTGCGAATATGAGCCATGAGATTCGTACTCCGATGAATGCCATTATTGGACTTTCTCAGTTGGTACTTGAGTCAAACCTGGATACCAAACAGCGTGACTATATTAGTAAAGTGAATAATGCCGCACTTTCATTATTAACCATCATCAACGATATTCTTGATTTCTCAAAAATCGAAGCGCAAAAGCTCAGCCTAGAACGGGTGTCCTTCTCTTTAAAAACAGTCATTGAAAGTAGTGTCGATCTCGTACAAATTACTGCCGATAAAAAAGCACTACCAATTAACCTTCAAATCGCCGAACATCTTCCAGCGTATCTTATTGGCGATCCATTCAGGTTAGGCCAAATTTTTAATAATCTACTGTCTAATGCGGTAAAGTTCACTCAAAACGGGGAAGTATCGGTTCAGGTTAACTTGCTCAATCAAGCACCTAACACAGTCGAGCTTGAAGTTAAGGTCACCGACTCTGGTATTGGTATGTCTGAAATCCAGCAGAAAAGTTTATTCGAACCCTTTCAACAAGCAGATTCATCGACCACAAGACAATACGGCGGAACCGGTCTTGGATTGGTCATTACTCAGACCTTACTCAAGATGATGAACAGTGAGTTATCGGTCGAAAGTGTCATAAACACCGGAAGTACCTTCAGTTTTAGAATAGTATTTGATATTGATCCATCCCAAAAAGCAATCAAACCAACTTCAGCGTTAACGGGATATAAATCATTGGCATTATCTCTTTCTGGTTGTCGAATTTTATTAGTGGAAGATAATCCAACTAACCAAACTTTACTTATTGATATTTTATCGAACTATCACATTCACCCAATCGTCGCCAGTAATGGCATAGAAGCCATTGAACTGCTCGCATTGGATAACGACTTCGCCGCGATCTTGATGGATATTCAAATGCCTAAAATGGACGGTTACGAAACCACGATACACATCAAGCAGCAAGCTCAACTGAAAGATATTCCAATTATTGCCATGACGGCTAATGTAATGCCTTCAGACATTGAAAGAGCACTTGAATGTGGCATGCAAGATCATATTGCCAAGCCAATTGATATTAAAAACCTCTTCGCAACGTTAGCAAACTGGATAAACAACACAGAAACACCAGCAGAACATAGCCCTGTCATCAACAGCCACAAAACCATTGACACAACATTTACTGCTCTTCAGTCTAAATTTGATATTGAATCCGCCTTAAAACGACTCGGCGATGATCCTCACCTCTATCTTAAGCTTTTACATCGATTTAACGCTGAATACTCCCATTGCAAACGCGATATTAATGTCTTTATTGAACAACAACAATCAGCTGAACTAAAACGATTTTTTCATTCGATACGCTCTATTGCAGGTTCTGTCGGAGCACAACAACTTGCTCGGCTTTCAACGCTACTTGAAACCAGACTCGATGAGCATAATGATTTGTCTTGTATGGACCCTCAAACACTGGCGCCATTCTTTTGTGAAGTTGATTTACTCAACACCTTGCTCAAACAATTCTTTAAACAAAATAAACAGCATTCACAACCGTCCAATGATAACCAAAAAATACCGACGAAAGCAGAATGCCAGCAGTTTACAGAGCAACTTACTCAACTTATAACACTACTCACCAACGGAGATATCGCAGCATTGCCATTGGCGACTGAGCTTCATCAGCAAGTAAAAAATACCCGTTACCATGAGCAGGCTCAAACAGCTGTTGACGCCATCAATGACTATGACTTCGAATTAGCAATTACACTGCTTAAACCTCTGGTACCCGAATGATAAAAAACCACAAAATAGAATCCCGATTATTTCTTTAAGTTATTGATAAGTTAGTCGATAACAGAGTAACAATTACAAGGAAAGAAGCACCAAGATGAACGGAATCAAGCCAATTAATGTCAATCAGCCGATTAACTCTCACCGACAACTCAATCGCATGCAGGTCAATCAACCTCAACCGATAACGTCGAATGAGCAATCAGGTAACAATGTCTCAGTTTCTTCCATAAAAACAGAAGCCAACATTCATATACTCACGGAGAAAGAGCTAGAAGCACAATCTCGAAAAGTTGACAAGATTATTGATGAGATGTTTGCGTTTGAAGAAAGAGCAAAAAGTGAAGCCAAAACCATGCTCAATGAAACCCAAAACGTGCTCGACGAGATTGCACAAGAGCAACCGAGTTTATTAAACAAGGAATTTGACTTTACTCATAACGGCGAAGAAATTGAAGTGATCGATCATAACCTCAGCAAAAAAGAATATAACTATTTAAAAGCCAAGCTCAACGCCAATGAAGAGCTAGTTAAGGCGACTGATTTTTTAAATCTAAGTGCGGCTAAACAAAATACACGTAACAGAGATGATAACAGGCTGTACACCAAAGAGAACATAGCTGGTCGTATCCACGTGATGGATGTGATCAAACAAGCACAAACACGCACGGCTGGTGCTATAGAGATAACAACACCGGGTGTAATCAGCGAACCTTACGATATAAGGGCGCGTTATCATGAACAAGTGCATTTAAATGTACTGGATATCGCCAATGAAACCTCGCCTGCTTTTTCAACAAGAGCGTAACGCACGATAAGCTAAAGTTTAAAGGGACAGAAACATGAACTCACAATGAATATTGCATTAAGTTATGCTATTTGTGAGTAACTTAACAGCCTAAAAAGAGTACAGTGAATCATGCTATAACAAGCAAGGTAACACTATGAAGCTCATTACTTATGCACTCTTTTTGTACGCAGTTCATGGCGTGGCTTTGGCTTATGATAATGTTTCTGGAGAGCAAGCTAAGGTCGATATCTATGCAGAGCCAGCAGGAAGTTACCATCCTTTAGCAAACATTATCGTGTCTGATGCGTTAAAAAAAACCAAGATCGAGCAATTAACTTTTGATGGTAAGTATTATCAACTCACCTATCCTATTGGACAGGACATGTCGTTACTCTTTTCCCACAGAGGCTATAAAACCAGCCAATCTGGACTATTTAAAATAGGGGGGCAAAGCTATATCGGCCCCCATCACTTAATTTCTTGGCAACCTATTAATTCATTTCTCTGGGCGATGCTTAAAAAAATCATCGAATTAGATACACTTACAAAAATGGGCAAAGACCGTTGTCAGCTTATCGCTACTGTTACTGCTTACAATATGACAATGGATGACGACCCCCAAGGCGAGCCCGGCGCAACAGTGAAATTAATTAACAAATCCAGTAAAGCTGCAACGGATGCTAATACAAGCAATGATTATGATAAAACTTATTACTTTGGTATATTAGCTGGCAAAACCTTACCCGTTCCTGGATTAACAGCCACAACCGCTGACGGCGGCATCATGATATTAAATATTAAGCCCGGAAAATATGCACTTGTTGCAGAAAAACAAGGCGTACAATTTAGCTCGCCAACCTTTATTTGTGATCCGTCACAGTGGCGAGCTTTGGGCAAAGACGAGACCATGCTAATAAATTTAAGTCCTCCTCAAGGACCTATTGTGCAAAAATAATATGCCATTAAAAACAGAGCTTGAATAACTCAGTTCACCAACTGCTTTGATAAGCCAAATTTTTTCATTTTAGACCGTAAGGTATTGGGGTTAAGCCCTAATAATTTTGCGGCACCAAATGGCCCCTCTATACGCCCATAGCTTTTTGTTAACGCGGTTTTGATATGCTCGATCACAACCTCATCCAACTTTCTGAATTCATTCTCGGTATTGTTTCGCTTCACTTGAGACTCAGCAGACTGAGTCACATGCTCCAGAGCAGAATGTTGGATGGTCAACGCTTGTTCGACTAATAAGTTTTTGCCACCGCCTAAAATGGCTGCGCGTTCAATCACGCCTTGTAACTCACGCACATTGCCCGGCCAATGATGCATCGACAAATAATCAATTTGAGATTGTGTTGGCAATACAAAATCGACGCCCAATTTTTGGGCTGAGTGTTTGGCAAAAAATCGACTTAAGGCTTCCAAATCTTCGGTTCGATTACGCAGTGCTGGAATTTGAATGGGAAACACATTAACTCGAAACCATAAGTCTTCTCTAAAGGTGCCAGCGGCAACCAACTTTTCAAGATCTCTATGTGTTGCCGCGATAATTCGTACATCAACGGTGATTTCTTTTTCTCCGCCAACACGAGTTAAATGCCCCTCTTGAATGACTCGTAATAATCGAACTTGAGCCGCTAAACTTAATTCGCCGATTTCATCAAGAAACAAGGTGCCGCCGTTGGCGCGTTCAAACCAGCCTTTTTTTAATGAGGTTGCTCCAGTAAAACTGCCTTTTTCGTGACCAAACAATTCAGAATCAATCAGCTCTGGTGAAATAGCCCCGCAATTTACGCGTAAAAAACTTTGATTAGCTCGGCTAGACTGTTGATGGATGTATCGAGCAATGACCTCTTTTCCTGAGCCTGTTTCCCCTAAAATGAGCGCAGTCGAATCAGTTTTGGAAATAAGCTCTGCTTGTTCCATCGTAGAGAGGAGCCCTTTACGATGACCAATAATCATAATCTACAACTTTAACGGTTAATCATGTGTTAATTTAAGCAGAACAAAAAAGAATTGAACATTAGTTTAATATTCCATTTAGAAATATTAAATGCTCATCGGAGTAAAGCAAACTCTGCGGTTTTGGATCATTGAGGCTCATCGAAGTCAAATCCCGTTAATCCCATAAAGTTATATTTACCCGCTTGGCCGACTGAGTCTTGTGTCTGCTTATACGTGTATTGGCCGATATAGGCTAACCCTTCCTCAGTTGCTTTGTAACCGCTGAGTGAGAACGATCTAAATGCGCCTAAACTATACACAAAAGTATCGTCTTGTAATCTATCACCATGATGGGTTCTAGTAACATATAAATCCTTACTGTCGCCCTTTGGTGCATAGCCTTCTGCATGAAGAACATGGTTTAAACGTGTTACTTTTCCACCGAAAAAGTCGACTGCAAAACTGGCGATGGAGTTATCATCAAAACTGGATACATACGCTCTCATTCGGTTTTGAAAAAAACCGCTCACAGCCCTGTTATAAAAGGTACCAGCTTGATCTGTCTCATCAATCGAAATATGTCTAGTCTCTTGGAGGATCGTATTCGTCAAAGAGGTATTCATCACTGTTATCAAATCATAACTGGGCAATTCATTAACGTGGTTTGACGATAAAAAATAGTAAACATTCGTTGCGCTCAGCCACATAGGACTACTTAAGCCTGCAACGCCTTCTTTTTGCCAATAATCTTTAGCTCTTATTTTTCCCGTAACAGGATCTAAAATAAATGCATAAAATCGACTTGGGTGCTGAAATATTTGCCCCGCTAAAGGCGTGTGAGTGAATAGATGCGGGATACCAGCCGTTGTGACGAGAAAGTCGTTATCTGCTCCAACAATTGATGTTGGGCCACCATTTTCCCGATCGAAAGTCATTAAGGGTGTTGTCATGGATTTTACAAGCGCCCCTGTTTTGAGATTTAAAGTGAATTCTGAAATATTTCTTTGTAAGTCACTATCATCGGCTTCACTTAAATACTGGCGGAAATATTCGTAGTTAGGAAAATACTTCAGGTTATTCCTATCTGTTCCTTGTAAATTTGGATTGCTTTCTTGGTTGGCAATGAGGACCCAAACCCTGTCTGATGATATGAGTTTGTTGTTATGACTAGGTGTGTCAACTTTGTAATAGCGTTTACTATAGGCAATACTCACAGGTCTTTTACCACCTGAATCAACTTTTTCTAGAAACGCTAAGTCTCCTGTCTCTCGATTAAGACGAAACACGGAAATACTATCATCACCCGCGTTGACCACTAATAGATAGTTATCAATAATTTTAATTGCGTTATTTGAATCAAAATCACCATGGGCTGGTCCGTCTCTGTCTGGATCTGCTGCACCGAGACCCTTTGTTGAAAAGCTTTTTTCTTCACCTAGAGTTCCATCAATATATCGCGTTAATTTAAGAATACGGTTACCCTTCGCGCTATTGGTGCTGGTGTAAAGATAGCCAACAGCCAATGCTTGACTGTCAGCATGTGAAAGTGTCGAGATAGCTTGCTTTGACGACGGTCTATGATCTTCATTAGTAATAAATGTTGAAGCTGAAGCTGTAATATGAGCAGCTAAACTGATCAACAGTAAGTAAACATATTTTTTGCTTACATTCATATCTCGTCCAAATTAGAACACCTAAGCTGTTCACTTATTGTTCAATCAAAATGACCGTATTCAAAGCATAAAAGCTTATAAGGTATAAACTGACTTTGAGCTTTTAGACTCATAATTAAAATACAGTTTTTGTCATATTTTATTCACATTTGTCATAGTTCTGTCATCTTATCTAAATAAAGTTTTATAGTTGTGAACTTTCTGATGAAATTCAATTAGCTGATACTGGTTTAAAGGAGTAGTTAAGTGTCAAATCCTCATGAAAAACGTTTCGTCGCAAAAGAATTGTCTTGGCTCTCATTTAATGAGCGAGTATTACAAGAAGCTCAAGATCCTAATGTGCCATTGATAGAGCGTGTGCGTTTTTTAGGGATTTTCTCCAGTAATATGGACGAATTTTTTCGGGTCAGAGTCGCTGAACTTAGGCGGGCAATTTTAATTGACTCCCTCGCCACGGAAAAAAATGATCATCACCAATCTCTGATGCAACAAATCCAATCTAAAGTTTTGAGTACTCAAGAGCAATTTGACAACATTTATAATGAATTACTTCGTGAGTTGGTGAGACGTAACATATTTCTGATCAATGAGTTGCAGCTGAGTGATTTCCAACAAACTTGGTTAAAAAACTATTTCCAGAATGACTTAAAGCGCCATATCACTCCCATCATTATTAATAAACATTCTGATCTGATCCAACAAATTAACGATGGCATGACCTATCTTTGTATTTGTTTACATAAAGAAAAACGTAAACAATATGCCTTAGTCGAAGTGCCAACTAAAAATGTGCCCCGTTTTTTACGGTTGCCATCGCAAGGCTCTAAAGCAAAAAAACATCTTATTTTATTAGATAACATTATTCGTTGTTGTGCTGATGAACTGTTCAGCCCATTTTTTAAGTATGACGATATTGATGTGTATTCAATGAAGTTAACCCGCGATGCTGAGTTCGACATTACTGACGAACTTGAAAACACTCAGCTCGAAAAAATGACCAAAGGCTTAAAAAAACGCCTCACAGCAGAACCTGTTCGTTTAGTGTACGATAGAGACATGCCTGAGCACATGCTGCAAATGTTGAAAAGCCGCTTAAAAGTGAGCTCAACGGAATTATTGATCGCTGGTGGCAGATATCATAGCTTTAAAGATTTTATTAACTTCCCTAATCCAAGTCGAAAATCACTGGAATACGATAAACAGCACGCCTTAGACAGTAAGCAGTTTAGCCGATTTTCCAATGCCTTTGATGCCATTGACAATAGTGATATTTTACTGAATTATCCATACCACAAATTTGCCCATTTCACTGAATTAGTGCGACAAGCCGCTTATGACCCTGCAGTAAAGTTTATCAACATTACCCTATACCGCGTAGCTAAAAAATCTCGAGTGATCCAATCATTAATCGATGCCGTTCGCAACGGTAAACAAGTTAATGTTGTACTAGAGCTAACAGCAAGATTTGATGAAGCAGCCAATATCGCATGGACAAAAGTCTTAGCTGAAGCGGGTGTCAAAGTTCATCACGGGATCCCAAGCTTAAAAATCCATTCAAAATTATGTTTGATTGGGCGCGAACAAAATGATCAGTTAAAACTTTATGCCCACATTGGTTCAGGAAACTTCAATGAGCGCACCTCAAAAGTCTATACTGACATGTCGTTATATACCGCCAATGATGAAATCACCACCGAAGTGCAACAAGTGTTCACTTTGATCCATCATCCGTATCGTCAGTATCGGTTTAAACATTTAATCGTATCGCCTTACAATTCAAGACGTAAAATCAATCAAATGATTGACGACGAAATTGAAGCCGCAAAAAACAACCAACGAGCTGCCATTACCCTAAAAGTTAACAACCTTGTTGATAAACAGCTCATTAAAAAATTATATCAAGCATCGAGAGCCGGAGTGAAAATCAAGCTCCTCGTTCGCGGTATGTGCGCATTAATCCCTAATGTGCCTAACATGAGTGACAATATCGAGGCGGTCAGCATTGTTGACCGTTATCTTGAGCATTCCCGCATTATGATGTTCCATGCTGGCGGAAAAAAGAAGATCTACCTTTGCTCCGCGGATTGGATGGCAAGAAATATTGATAATCGAATTGAAGTCGGCACGCCAATTTATGATCCAGCATTAAAAAAAATCATCACTGACATTCTTAATATTCATTTTAGTGATAACACCAAAGCAAGGTTAATTGACTCTGTTCAATCTAATGCTTATAAAAAACGTGGCAATCGTAAAAAAGTCCGTTCTCAAGAGAGTATTTATGAATACCTTTCAGCATTAGAAAAGGATTAGTTCACTATGACGATGACCACCTCTAGCAATCATCATTTTGTTGCCATCGATATGGGCTCTAACAGTTTTCATTTAGTGATAGCTCGTGAACAAGATGGCAGTTTGCAGATATTGCATAAAGAAAAACAACCCGTTCAATTAGCCAAGGGATTAAACGACAAAGGTGAGCTTTGCCAACAAGCCATTGATCGCGGTTTAATGTGCCTTAAAGAGTTTGCTCATCGCTTTTCTGACTTACCAGAAGCCAGAGTTCGCCCTGTCGCCACCCATACTCTACGTGTAGCAACCAATGCAGAAAAGTTTATTGATGCCGCCTTAGAGATCATGCCTTACCCCATTGAAATCATTTCTGGTCACGAAGAGGCACGACTGATTTACAGCGGAATTGCACAAAATGAGCTGTTATCAGAAAAAAATCTGGTGATTGACATAGGTGGCGGTTCCACAGAAGTCATTATTGGTTGCCATACCACTGCTACTCACTTGTCGAGTCTACGCTGCGGCTGTGTCAGCTATAATGATCGTTTTTTTAAGAACGGTGAGTTAAAAAGAGACTATTTTCGCGCAGCAATGACCGCGGCCGATAAACAATTTGCGACATTATCTAAAGATTACTTTTCAGGTAACTGGTCACAAGCACTTGGCAGTTCAGGGTCAGTTAAAGCCATTGTTCAAGCGATAAAAGAAACTTTTGGTTGCGACACCATCACTCTGAATCGATTAAAGCGCTTAAAGAATCATTTTATTAAACTCGGACACATCGACAACATTGAATTTGAAAATATCGATGAAAAACGCGTACCTGTGCTTGCAGCAGGGTTAGCTATTTTGATCAGTTTTTTCAGACGACTTGATGTTATTGAACTCAAGTATACTCAATCTGCATTGCGTGAAGGTGTACTATATGAGTTAGCAGAAATCGATCAAGATCTCGATGTTCGTCTCCGCACAGTAAATAGCATGGCTAAGCTTTATCACATAGACATTGGACACGCGAATAAGGTGTGTAACACAGCATTAGAACTTTATGATCATGTATCCGATAATTGGCAACTTGGGCATTATGCGCATTTACTCTCCTACGCCGCCTTATTGCACGAAATTGGCATCCACATTAATTCACGGCAGCATCAACGCCATGGCAGCTACATTATAAAAAATAGTGATTTACCGGGATTTAGCGAACCATTACAACAACAATTATCTTTATTAATTGCCTTTCATAGAAAAAAAATTGATGTCGAGCTGCTTGAAACATTAGAGCCGAAACAGCAGCAACCTATGGTGTATCTCACTTGCTTGATTCGACTAGCAGTATTATTTAATCTTGGCCGTGAAGGAGCGCAATTCGATTTTAACCATGTTTATGCTGAAGACAATCGCATTGTGTTTTTTTTACCGAAAAACAGTAAAAAAGGCAGCATGCTGGTTAAAGATTTGCACCGAGAAAAGAAACGTTTAGCCTTGATTGGCATTGAGTTAGTACTTTACTAATTGTAGACTGCATTAAACACAGCTAATTTATCGTTCTAATGACGCAAGCCACTCTTTATTCGTTTCGCCGTTGTCCTTATGCAATTCGTGCAAGACTCGCCATCTCGGCGGCAAATATTACTGTTACATTAAGAGAGATTGAACTTAAAAATAAACCACAAGTCATGCTCGATCACTCACCAAAAGGAACCGTTCCAGTATTAGTGATCAATAATACTGCTGTTATTGACGAAAGCTTGCAAATCATATTTTGGGCACTGGAAACGAATGATCCGAATACCTTATTGTCTGGATTGAATAAAGAGCAGTTATCAGCAACACAAAAACTGATCAACACCAATGATAATGATTTCAAATATTGGCTTGATCGATATAAATATGCCGATAGATTTCCTGAACAAACTGAAGCGTTTTACTTCGAACAGGCGCAGACATTTTTAGTTGAGCTCGAAAACAAGTTACAACAACAGAATTTTTTGTTTACTGAGCAACCGACATTAGCAGATATCGCCATTTTTCCATTCATCCGACAATTTGCTTTTGTCGACAAGGCCAAATTTGACCGTTTAAGTTACCCAAAACTGAAACAATGGTTGAACTATTGGTTAAGCAGTGAGTTATTTTCTTCGGTAATGAATAAATACCAACCTTGGTTGGATTCGAAAATAGAATATCTTTTTCCTGAACATTAAGCCTATACCTAGCTTTCAATAAATACAGCTAAGGAGTCATTTATATGGATTTGAACACGACATTGCTGATTTTGGCTATTTTACTACTTAACGCTATTTATGGTATAAAAGCAGCGTTATCATCAGTAAAATTGAGAACAAAACAAAAAATCTTTTGGTCATTATTAGCCTGTTTATTTGGACCGGTTGGTTATTATGGGTACCATGCCACCATTCCCTTTTCATTATTGGTTGAAGCCGAAACAGAAGCAAGGAAGCGGCGTTAATCGTTATGATATTTCAGATTAAATTTTATTCACAGTTTACTTATTTTGATTGCTTTAGGTCATAATGCCTCAGACTCAATTTTTATAAGTACAATGAAGCATGGCGACACCACCACAAATTTGTCTTACTCAATCTACGGCTCATACTGGTGGTTGCACATTTTTTCAAGTCCCGCAATCAGACCCTATCTCATTTCTTTGTAACATCAAAGGCTGCAGTAACACATTTTCCGTTGTCTTGACACCACAAGCTACACCAAATGATCTCAATCAGCATATTAAATTGAATCAACAAATATCAAAGTTTCTATCCGATCACCCCAAAACAGACACGACGTTTTATAAAGAAAAAAAAGGTGAAGAATCAAGAGCTGTAGCTGGATACAGAGTAAGTATTCCCTTGGTTTCAACGACAATTAGAGGTCTATCTATGCTTGATACTACCAGCCTTATCAATAAATTATGCTCTTTAGGTCTCATTTCCGAACAAGATGGCATATCAATAATATCTCCTGATACAGCTAACGCGTTGTTAATCGCCTTCCTCAACAAAATAGAGAAGGAGCCAACTACTATTGTTGACTTTCTTGAGGCATTTGATTCATCTAACAATGCAGAGCTAAAACAAATCACCGAAGCTATGGTGACAACTATGGTTGATTTCTGATCACTTAGTCCACCAGCAATAGCAAAATAATTAATTAGCTATTTCGACCATCATCTCATCAAATCAACTAATTCCAGACCAAGCAAACCAACCTAAAAGCAAGCTAACACTCTGACAAATAATCAATATATAAACTTGGCACGTTCTTAGCTTATTAGAGAAAAAATCTAATGAGCAGGGATTCAAAATGAGCAAATTAACCAAATTAGTGCCAATTTTACCAATTACCTTAGTCGCAATACTCACCGCTTGCAGTCAGGGGCAAACAGAAGAAAAAGAGCAAGATGTTTATGCCATCCCTGTGGAAACCGCCCGTGTTACGACTGGCGATGTTGGTTCATTTTATAGCACCACAGCCACATTAGAAGCCCCAGAGGAAGCCGAAGTTGTTACCCGCGTCTCAGGACTGATCACTCAACTTCATGGCGAAGAAGGTCTTAAAGTCAAAAAAGGACAATTGTTAGCAACGATTGATGCGAAAAGGCAGTTATTTCAATTTCGACAAACTCAAGCTGACGTTAAGCTCATCGAGCAAGAGTTGCAACGGCTTAATAATATGAGCAATAAGCAATTTGTTAGTGCCGATGCCATGGCAAAACTTGAGTATCGATTGCAATCAGCTAAAGCCCAGCGTGATCTGGCGAAACTGCAACTAACAGAAAGTGAAATCCGCTCTCCGATTGATGGTGTCATTGCTAAACGCTTGGTTAAAGCTGGCAATATGATCAAAGAATTTCAGCCGCTTTTTCATATTGTCAGACAAGATGAATTGCACGCCATTGTTCATCTTCCTCAACAACAACTCAGTAAGTTAAAACTTCAGCAAGTCGCCAATATTCACAATAACCATAAGAGTGAACAAACTCATACGCACCAAGCAAGTGTCATTCGCATTAGCCCGATTGTTGATCCACAAAGTGGTACCTTTAAAGTGACTTTATTAATGCCTAATAAAAATAGCCATTTCAAAGCAGGTATGTTCACTCGCGCACAAATTCAGTATGACCAAAAAATTGGAGTTACTACCATTCCTTACGCCGCGGTCATCAACCAAGACAACAAAAATACCGTCTACATAGTCCAAGATAATAAAGCCCTGCAACGCACAGTTGAGTTAGGTTATCGACAAAACGGCATGGTTGAAGTCATCGCTGGAATAACAGCAGAAGACAGTATTGTGATCCGTGGTCAACATAATTTAAAAGATCAATCAGATGTTGAAGTCATCAACAATGTGACCTTAGCCGCTGCCAAATAAGGGATTAATTATGTCGATCATCGCTACTTCTGTTAAGCGGCCTGTAACTGTATGGATGTTCATATTGGCCACAGTCTTATTCGGTATGGTTGGGTTTGCCCGTTTAGCGGTAAAACTATTGCCAGATTTAAGCTATCCAACATTAACCGTGCGCACGCTATATGATGGTGCTGCACCAGTAGAAATTGAACAACTGATCTCCAAACCGATTGAGGAATCGGTGGGAATTGTCAAAGGGTTAAGAAAAATCAGCTCGATGTCACGCGCAGGACTTTCTGATGTTACCCTCGAATTCGAGTGGGGTACCAATATGGATCTCGCGGGGCTCGATGTACGGGAAAAACTCGATACCATTAATTTGCCTTTAGACGTTAAAAAGCCATTACTGTTAAGATTCAATCCCAATTTAGATCCAATCGTACGCTTAGCACTTTCTGCTGATACCGAAGATAAAGGACGCTTAAAACAATTAAGAACCTACGCAGATGAAGAGCTAAAACGCCGCTTAGAGGCATTGCCCGGTATCGCTTCAGTTCGTCTTTCTGGCGGGCTAGAGCAACAAGTACATATTGAACTCAAGCAAGAAAAACTGGCACAGTTAAACATTACCGCTAAACAAATTGGCGATCGTATTGCCGCAGAAAATATCAACCTTTCAGCAGGCAAAGTCGTGCAAGGTGAGCGAGAGTATTTAGTTCGCACCCTGAATCAATTCAAAAACTTACAAGAACTGTCTCAAGTGATCGTTTATAAAGATCAGCAAAAGTTGGTTAGATTATCTGAAGTAGCGAATGTTGAGGATGCATTCAAAGAAAGAGCCGACATTACGCGCATCGGCAATCAAGAATCCATCGAACTTGCCATCTACAAAGAAGGCGATGCCAATACCGTCGCTGTCGCTAAGCGCTTAAAAAAAGAAATTGACCAGATCAACAATGAAGCTTCTGCAACCAAGCTGAAATTGATTTACGACCAGTCTGAATTTATTGAAAGTGCTATTGATGAAGTCACTTCATCGGCCTTGATTGGTAGTTTATTAGCCATGCTGGTCATTTACCTATTTTTAAGAGACATCATTCCAACACTCATTATTTCGTTATCGATCCCGCTTTCTGTTATCGCGACTTTTAACATGATGTTTTTTTCTCACATCAGTTTAAACATTATGTCGCTCGGTGGCATTGCCTTAGCCGTTGGCCTACTCGTCGATAACGCCATTGTGGTGCTTGAGAATATTGATCGCTATAAAAAGGCAGGACTAAGCAGAGCAGAGGCGGCAATCAAAGGAACCAAAGAAGTGTCTGGTGCCATTTTTGCCTCAACCTTAACAACACTTGCAGTGTTTTTGCCTTTAGTTTTTGTCGATGGCATTGCTGGTACACTGTTTTCAGATCAAGCGTTGACCGTGACTTTTGCCCTGCTCGCTTCATTACTTGTGGCATTGACCGCAATTCCAATGTTAGCTTCCAGAGAAGGCTTTCAAGCACCAGAGAAAGAAGATGAGCAAGCCGAAGTTAACCCTGAAACACGATTAGGAACATTCTGGTTTTACTCGAAAAAAGTAGTTTGCTTGCCATTTGTATTGCTATTTCAACTTATTCCAGCGTTGTTGTTAACCACAGCGATAACGCTAACTAAATTATTGGCATGGTTGTTCGGCATGCTATTTAAGCCACTGTGTGCTCTATTCAATGCCAGTTATCGAGTATTAGAAAACCGGTACCATAAACTGCTTAATATCAGTTTGAAGCATCAATGGGTCAGTTTAACGGTAGCAGTACTGTTATCCATTTGCTGCGGTAGTTTATTACCCAGATTAGGCATGGAGCTAATCCCGCCGATGAATCAAGGCGAGTTTTATGTTGAAGTTCAATTGCCTCCAGGTACTGAAGTGACCCAAACCGATAAAGTCTTACAACAACTAGCACAGAGCATTAAAAATAACCCTCAAGTAAAACACCTTTATAGCCAAGCAGGCAGTGGCGGCTTAATGACCTCAGATACCAATCGTGGCGGTGAAAATTGGGGTCGTTTGCAAGTTGTACTCACAGAAAACGAAGCTTATGCAGCTGTCAGTCAGCAGTTACGGCAAACAACACAAAACATACCTGAGTTAGCCAGTAAAATTCAGCATCCTGAACTATTCAGCTTTAAAACGCCGCTTGAAATTGAACTCAGTGGTTATGATCTTGCTCAATTAAAATCCACTGCCGACAAACTGGTTAATGCACTTGATAATTCCTCACGTTTTACTGACATTAATACTAGTTTGAAGAACGGTCAGCCAGAGCTTAGCATTGAGTTTGATCATGCTAAAATTGCGGCATTAGGTATGGATACACCGACCATTGCACGACGCATTGCCGATCGCATTGGTGGCACCATCGCCAGCAAATATAATGTTCGAGACCGCAAAGTCGACATATTAGTTCGCAGTGAATCACAAGAACGCGATCAAGTCTCAGATATTGCTGACATGATCATCAACCCAAGTGCACTACGCCCAATCCCACTCAGTGCGATTGCTGATGTTGATTTACAGTTCGGCCCATCTGCCATTAACCGCGTTGCCCAGCAACGTGTGGCGATTGTGTCAGCCAACTTAGCCTTTGGTGATTTATCAGAGGCAGTAACTGAAGCAAAATCCATTTTGGCTCAGCAGCAACTGCCTATATCAATCCAATCACGCTTTGGCGGTCAAAACGAAGAAATGGAGAATTCCTTTAAGTCGTTACAAATTGCATTAGTGCTGGCAGTTTTCTTGGTTTACTTAGTAATGGCGAGTCAATTTGAATCATTACTGCACCCACTGCTGATTTTAATTGCGGTGCCAATGGCGGTTAGCGGCAGTATTTTTGGCTTATTCATTACCCAAACTCATTTAAGTGTGATTGTCTTTATCGGCCTTATCATGCTCGCAGGTATTGTCGTAAACAACGCCATTGTATTGGTCGACAGGATCAATCAACTGCGATTGCAAGGTACAAAAAAATTAACCGCAATTATTGAAGCGGCTCATTCCCGCTTAAGACCCATTATGATGACGACACTGACCACATCATTAGGTTTGCTGCCGATGGCAATTGGTCTTGGTGACGGCGCTGAAATTCGTGCTCCTATGGCGATTACCGTTATCTTTGGCCTATTACTGTCAACATTATTAACTTTGGTGGTGATCCCAGTGCTTTATGCGCTATTCGACCGTAAGCAATTTAATGAAGAAATGAAAACTAATCGTGTAGAAAATGGCTGTGTGGAGAGTGATCTATGAATATAACTCAGTTTGCCCTGAATCGCCCAGTGACCACCAGCATGTTTTTTGTTGCTATATTACTGTTCGGCATGGCAGCAACCAGACTATTACCATTAGAAATGTTTCCGGGAATTGAGGTTCCTGAGATCCGAATTGATGTTCCATATCAAGGCTCAACACCGTCGGAAGTTGAGCGAGATATCACTCAAGTATTGGAAGAGTCATTAGCAACCATGACCGGCATCGAAGAAATGGAATCCGAGTCCGATCAAAACGGTGCCAAAATTGAGTTAAATATGAAGTGGGATCAAGATGTCGCGACCAAAAGTCTTGAAGCCCGAGAGAAAATCGATGCCGTAAGCCACTTGTTACCTGATGATGTTGAACGTATTTACGTGCAACAGTTTTCAACTGCCGATATGCCGGTATTGACCATTCGTATATCAAGCAAACGAGATTTATCTAATGCTTTTGATCTATTGGACAAGCAGCTTAAACGACCATTGGAACGAATAGACGGCGTTTCACGTGTTAGCCTTTACGGAGTTGAACGTAAGCAAATCGAGATCCGCCTGAATGCCAATAAACTGATCGCAGCAGGGATTTCGCTGCCGCAGTTAAAGCAACGCTTAGCCGCTGAGAACTTTGTCATTAATGCTGGCAAGCTTAAAGCAGACAATAAGGTCTATCAAATATCACCAAAAGGCGAGTATCGCTCATTAGATGATATTAATGCTGTAGTGCTAAAAACAGGCGTGCGTTTGGCCGATATTGCCGATGTAACCTTTACGCTTCCTGAAGCGACAGAAGGACGCCATCTTGACCAAAAGTACGCGGTCGGGCTCGATGTATTTAAAGAATCTGGCGCAAACTTAGTGCAAGTATCTGATAACGTGTTAACCGTTATTGAACAAGCCAAACAAGATCCCCAATTTAACGGCATTAAATTGTTCATCATGGAAGACCAAGCGTTTGGAGTGAAAAGCTCTCTCAGTGACTTACTCATTTCAGGGTTAATTGGCGCCCTATTGTCATTTGTCATGCTGTATTTATTCTTGCGTGACGTAAAAATGACCTTAGTGATCGTGTCTTCAGTACCCATTTCCATTTGCTTAACCTTAGCGGGGATGTACTTTTTGGGGTATACCCTCAATGTGTTATCCATGATGGGTCTGCTGCTAGCGATTGGTATGCTGATCGATAACGCCGTAGTAGTGACAGAAAGCGTGCTACAGGAGCAAGAGTCCAACAAAATTACTCATCCTACTGACAAGGCTACCGATAACCCAATATTAAAAGGCGTCGATAAAGTTTCACTGGCGGTATTAGCAGGCACCTTAACCACAGCCATCGTGTTTTTGCCTAATATTTTTGGTGTAAAGGTAGAAATGACCATCTTTCTAGAGCACGTTGCAGTGGCAATATGTATTTCACTGGCGGCTTCATTGTTAGTTTCAAAGACCTTAATTCCATTAATGCTCAACAAGTTCAACTTAACAGGCATAAGAAAAAATGACAGCGGCAAATTAAAACACTATTACCAGCAATCATTAAATTGGATGTTGATCCGTCCTAAGCTTTCTGCAGCTGTTGCTGTATTGATATTGGTTTCAACTGCCCTGCCCTTAGGTGTGGTACAAAATACCGAATCAAGCAATAACAATGCAGATCGATTATTCATTCGCTATATGGTCGAGGGGCGACATACGGTTAAGGTAACTGAAAGCATGGTCTCGAAAATGGAGAAGTACCTTTATGCCAATAAAGATAAATTTCATATCGATTCGGTTTACAGCTACTACAATCCAGAAAGAGCGACTTCAACCCTTATCTTGAAGAAGGATGCCAAGGTTAATATTGCTAAGCTAAAACAAACCATAAAAGCGGGTTTTCCAACCTTCGCCAATGCCAAACCACAATTTGGATGGGGTAGAGATAATCAAGGTGTCCGAGTAACCTTAACAGGTCGTTCTACTAGCGAGTTAATTAAACTTAGTGAGCAAATAACGCCACTATTAAGTAACATCAAAGGGTTAGTTGACGTTCGTTCAGAGCTAAATGCGGGGCAAAATGAAGTTCAGATAAAAATCAATCCAACCATGGCAGCCAGACTTGGCATCAGTTTAACCGATATTGCGGGTAACATTTCAACCGCATTACGCGGCGTACCACTGCGCTCCTTTAGACATGACCCTAATAACGAACTTAGGATCGAGCTTGCCTACAGCAAAGATTGGCAACAATCACTCGATAAACTAGAGCAGCTGCCTGTATTAAGAATTGAAAATCGCGTTTATACCTTAGGCGCATTGGCAACAATCAGCTTGCAACCAAGGTTAGATAGTATTCGACACTACAATCGTCAAACATCGATTACCCTTGGTGCTAACTTAGATGAAATATCTGTTGATGAAGCGCAAAAGCAAATCGAGAAAATGTTAGCGGCGATCCATTTTCCTAAAGGGTACAAGTATTCATTACGTGGTGCTTTCCAGCGTCAAAATGAAGATGAAGCCCTAATGATAACTAATATGCTATTAGCGATTGCCATGATTTACATAGTGATGGCAGCCCTGTTTGAGTCATTACTGCTGCCAACCGCAATTATCACCTCGATTTTGTATTCAATCACTGGCGTATTTTGGGCATTAATGTTTACGGGAAACTCGATGTCTGTGATGGCAATGATTGGTATTTTGATACTCATCGGAGTCGTTGTGAATAACGGCATAGTATTGGTGGATCAGATCAATCAAATGAAACCTAAATTATCTGAGCTTACTGACACGATTAATCAAGTTTGTGGCTCTCGTCTACGCCCAGTATTAATGACAGTAAGTACGACAGTATTGGGATTGTTACCCTTAGCTATTGGTGAAACCAGACTTGCTGGCGGCGGCCCGCCGTACTCGCCAATGGCCATAGCGATAATGGGTGGACTTATTTTCTCAACCATCACCAGCTTGTATTTGGTTCCTTTATGCTACCAAGCACTTTATCGCATGCGTTATCAAGCCGGCAGACAATTAACAAAGTCTCACCAAAAATCGAATCATTTATTGAGTTGGCTACCAAAATAATGCCACTGAACTAGAGGGCGTTCCCAATTAAAGACTTTTTGATTTGTTACAGCCTAAAGGCGGAGTTTGTGCGGTGTAGTCGCTCTACATAAACAAACGATTTCTAAGTAGGAAACAAAAACGTTACTTACCACCTCTAACATAAGCGCAGTAAATCAGAAGGCCGATCAGAGTCAATGGAAAAAAAGCAATCGCTAGGGCAATCCCACAGCCGCACAATATGACCTTAGCGATTTTTTTTAATTTAGCACTTTTGTTCGGTTGGGGGATGAGTTTAGCAGTTTCAGCTAATTCAGATGATTCTGTTGACAGATCTTGGAGTAATTCATTGACGTTTTTAGGATCAAGCTCACTTGAGCAACATTGCTCTAACAACGAGTTTCTCAATTTATCATCGCCATTAATGGCAGAGGTTGCTCTCTTATTCAGTGAGTTCAATATGCTTGTGTGGTTAACACCGCTGGCATCATCAGTAAAAAACTCACAGGTAACTTTTTTTGCCTTTGCACTTTTTGTAGAAACGGTTACCTTAAACCGCCTTAAATTACCATCAGGACACTTAATCCATGCCTCTCTTTCTCCAAGCGTTAAAAAACCGAGTTGGTCTTTAGGTAGATTCTTTACTTGAGTCCCTTGTTTATTGTAGTTGGGAGAAAGTACCACTCTATCCGCTGTAACAGCCATGGCTACCTCGAAAATGCAATATTAAGAATTAAACTTCATCTTGGCTTAATCGATCACGTTATAAAGCAAATCAACCAGGCTCAGTTAATAACAAATTAGTCATCGATAGATAAAAATATTCTGATGAGCAATTTCTTAACCGTTAACAAATAAAAATGATGCACTAAGCGTTCGGTGCTTTATGGTATTTTGAAAAGTAGTCAGGGTTTTCTAATTTTTTCTGCAACTGTAATGCTAGGTCTGGGTTTCCAATTGAAGGCTTGCTTATCACATCAAGGAGTTGTTGCAGCTTTTCTCCATCTTTACCTGTGTTTTCAGAAAAAAAAGTTTCCAGCACCAGTGCTAACTTTTCAGAGTCACTACTGTTAGTTTCCATTCCATAGATGTGATGACCAAGTCTCAACTCAACTCTAATCTCTTTCCAGTTTCCATGAACATCACTCAGCTCTTCGTTAAGCTTTAGAGTATCAATATTATGAGAGGGAATAGGAGGTTGGGGTTGATACCCAAGTGCTTTTGGCGTTCCCATGTCATTTTGCCTTAAGTCAATTTTGCTAGGACTCTACCTTATTGACTGTCGAAAAAACATTAAATAGCCTCAGATTAAGAAAGTTTCATACTATGTTTATGCGTGAATCAATAAGGCATAAATTCCCCAGAAAAACTCAATGAAATATGATCACTTACATTTAGCAAAAAAGCACAACACCAACTGTGCACCTCACTATTTCAACTGATAAATTGCGGTGATAGTTTGTGTCATTTCAATAAATTCTGGCACTAACATCTCGATACTACTTTGACTACCTAAAGACAAGTAACGATACTTTTCAATAATATCGGAGTTAACAGAGAATTGCGCAAAAGCTTGTTCAAAACTTCCCTCTGTCGTAATGCCGTATACAGCTTTCACTTTTCTTGCTTGAGCCGACGCAAGCCTATCGGCTTTTTTCCTCGCTTTTCGACTCAACTCTTGGATCATCGAATCTTTCGCTTTATCAGCTTGTTGCAACTGAAACCTAGATGAGATGTTTTCCAAACCATCGAGTTGGATCAGCGAATTCATTAAATAGGGAAACTTATCAAGCTCTGAAAGTCTCAAAGTAAAGGTTTGATGTACTGCATACCCTAGAATATCTAAGCTATAGTTGCCATCAGCGTTTGCTCTTTTCGCGTTTTTTTCTACTTGTGTCGATTCAAGTTTTGACAAGTCAATGTTAAGTTTTTTCATGACTGAACGAATATTCTGGTTTACATCGCTCAATTTGCTCACAGCACCTGTTGAGGTCTTATCGTAAGCAACCGCTGAAAAGTTAATACTGACAAAATCAGGTTTAATCTGCTTAGTCATTTTTTCAGAAACAAGGACAAACGGAAAATCAGGTAATGGCGCAGAGAGTACAGAGGAGGACAACAGCAGCAATGTCGCCGCGACTATTTTTTTCACGTTAACCTCTTATTGATATGTTAGATTGATTATTCGGCTATTAAATCAACTAAACAGATAACTGACAATCACTTTAAGAGAGATTTGCCCTTCCTTTGCTCTAAAAATTAACATCCTCCATGGGAAAGAATACCGACTGCTTTTTGCAAGCTTTCTCTGTTTATAAATCCTCTTTTTTTCGCACGTAACTTTCCTCCCTCGTCGAACACTAAGGTTGTCGGGGAGGCTTGAAATCCCCCTATTTTGCGCAGAAATGCTCGAGTGGCATAAAATACTGGAATCGCGCTGTCATAATACGCCAGCTCCTGCTTTAACTTACGCTTACTGCCATTGGTGCCAACCATTGAAAAATGAATGACTCCTTGGCATTCACTTAAGATCCCATTAACAAGCTTGGACTGTTTTTTACACCAACTGCATTCTGGTTGAAACAGCATAACAAGGGTTGTTTTATTTACTGCGATTAACGCTTGTTCGTTATTGCGATTGATAGGCTTCAATTCGTAAACTGAGGCGGTAGCCGACATTGAAAAGATTGCACTGGCAACAACCAGTGCAATGACTAAAGTAATGAAACGCATTACAGCTTAACTTCAACGCCAGCGTAGATTTCACGTCCGTGCAGTG
>JBMYXI010000040.1:0-27870 GCA_049608225.1 Parashewanella sp. | reverse complement strand
TGGTTGAAGCTCTGTTGCCGACATAATGTTAATCTTAGATGATATCAAGCATGACTACTTACATTAAATGATTAGTCTTGTAAGTCGTTATGCTTTTGTAACATGCTATAAGGTTATGTTTACTTGAGGAAAAGAGGTAGATTTCTAACACTTAATTAATGTAACTTTCATTGCGAATTTATTGTTAGCTTATTGTCAGGGTGTTATTTTGGCAGGGCTTCTAGTCTAAAAACGTCGTTTTTTCTCTCATCATGTACTATTTATATTAATCAGCTGAACTGAGTAACTTTTTTGTGGGGCAGAACAAATGATTGGTACCGCACTTTGTAAAAACGCATTACGAGCAATGTTGTTAGGTTGTGGTGAGTTAGGCAAAGAAATCGCCATTGAATTGCAACGCCTTGGCGTAGAGGTTATTGCTGTTGACCGATACGCAAATGCGCCAGCAATGCATGTCGCTCATCATTCCCATGTTATCGATATGCTTGATGCTTCAGCATTAAAGTCTGTGATAAAACAAGAACAACCACACATTATCATTCCTGAAATTGAAGCAATAAATACTCAACTATTGATCGAACTTGAGCAAAAAGGTCTGAAAATTGTGCCAAATGCAAAAGCGACTCAGCTGACGATGAACCGAGAAGGAATAAGGCGCCTTGCTGCGAATTCGCTCGGTATTCTTACATCACGATTTCTCTTTTGCGACTCTAAAAAAGAGATGTTGCAAGCGGTATCGAAAATTGGTTTTCCTTGTGTACTCAAGCCAGTAATGAGTTCTTCTGGTCACGGACAGTCAGTGGTGAATAATGAGACTGAATTAGACCAAGCATGGGAAATATCTCAACAACAGGCAAGAGGCGGGAAAGGAAAAGTCATCATCGAAGCCTTTGTTGATTTTGATTTTGAAATTACCTTATTAACAGTTAATGCAGTGGACGGTATTCACTTTTGTGCCCCCATTGGCCATCATCAAGTCAATGGCGATTACCAGCAATCGTGGCAACCGCAACCGATGACAGTAAGCCAGTTGGAAACGGCACAATTAATGGCGAAAAAAGTCGTTAAAGCGCTCGGAGGTTATGGCGTCTTTGGTGTTGAAATGTTCATAAAAGGTGAGGAAGTGTACTTTTCTGAAGTGTCTCCAAGACCACATGATACAGGGCTAGTCACTCTTATTAGTCAAGATTTATCTGAATTTGCCTTGCACGTTAGAGCGATTTTAGGCTTGCCTATTGCAAATATTCGCCTGTACGGTCCCAGTGCTTCATCGGTGATCGTCGCGGATGGCGTATCAGCTAACTTAAAGTATCAAGGCATTGTTGAAGCCATGTGGGAAAAAGATACTCAAGTTAGATTGTTTGGCAAGCCTGAAATTAATGGTCATCGAAGATTAGGGGTTGCCTTGGCACAAGCGAACGATGTCGAAACGGCAAAATTAAAAGCCATGCGTTCAGCCGAGCAGATCAAAGTCGTATTTTAACAATCGCTAGGGCGTATTGATCTTTCGTGCTTATTTTTACAGCGATCAATTGGTTGTTTTATGCAAGGCAGAGTTTGAGCGCTTCCTGCTTTGTGTTGTGAGCAGCTTACTTAGATGATTAAGCTTCACTGGTCACGCCCTGGACAAAAAATGCTCAAGTAGCACAAAATTTAATCCTGAAAGATCAACACGCTTTAGAGGCCGTTCTCAATTAGATTTTTGATTTGCTGCTGTTAATTTTTTAGGTTAAACAAGGCGGAAAATGTGAAGTGTAGTTACTCTACACAAACGTTTGACAACACAGTTTAAACAAAAATAAATTCAGCCTTTAGGCTGTAACAAATCAAAAAGTCTTTAATTGGGAACGCCCTTTTGGGCTTTAGTGTTAATGTAAGTCATTTAATGTGAGATCAATTTGCTCTCTGGTGTTCTCAATGGCAGTTACAACGTTATCCGTCGCTGCTCTACTCGTTTTTATTTCTTGCCAGTTATTGGCCCAAGTTTGTTTTAACATTTTCGCTTTATGTGAGACCTCTGAACTAGCAAGTGGGCTGAGATCTTGAATAAGACCAACCTTAACCCAACCTTTGCGTGGACTCGCTTCTTGTTCATTTTGATCATAATGTAAGGTGTAGGTGAGCTGCTCTAGTTGAGCAAGTTCTTTTAGCATTTCAAAACTTGCCGTACGAACAGTACTGTTCATTTCGGTTGCTTCTAGGCGCCAGACGTTATAACTAAAACCAACGACAGATAAAAAGATACTAAAAATAATAAAGTAAAATTCAAATCGGCGTCGTTCTATGTGTTTCATGATATACCTCAGTATTGGCGCTTTAAGTTAACTTGCTGTTATTGGTATTATGTTAACTTTAGTACAAATTATCTTGCAGGAGAAGCAAATGACGGATTGGTTAAAACTGGTTTTTATCGGCATTGCGGTAAGCTTGATTGGCTATTTTATTTTCGGCTCTCGAAAAGGTCTATTGATTTTTGAAATGCACTTTAAAGAAGGGCGTCTTGATAGCCATAAAGGCAAAATACATGAAAAGTTCGCGCGCGAAGCGAAAAAGCTGGCTAAAGAAAATAAACTTACAGGCGTGGTCAGAGCTGAACGAAAAAATGGCGTGCGATTACATGTGTCAGCGACGATTAATGATGCCATGACCCAGCGATTGAGAAACCTGTTTCCGTTCGATTACTATCAACGAAAAGATGTGGATAATAGTAAACGTTCAGCCTAAGCTGTGATTTGATTTCAGAATCGCAAAAGCCTCAAGTGCTCGCGCTCTTGCAAACTTGTGTTCAACGATTGCAACTGGATAATTTTTTGAAATTGAATAGTTAGTTTCAATTAGGTTTTCGGTTTTGTTGTTAGATTGATGCAGTTTTTTGGCTGGTACATCAATTAGCTCAGGTAAAAAGTGGCGGATAAAGTCACCATTCGCGTCGAATTTTTTGCTCTGCTCCATAGGGTTAAATATACGAAAATAAGGTTGTGCGTCACAGCCAGTACCCGCAGACCATTGCCAACCACCATTATTAGCAGCTAAATCGCCGTCAATTAAATGTTGTCGAAAATAGCGTTCTCCCCAACGCCAATCAATGAGTAGATGTTTGGTTAAAAATGAAGCTGTAATCATACGTAACCGATTATGCATCCAGCCCGTCTGATTTAATTGTCGCATTGCGGCATCAATTATCGGGTAGCCTGTTTTGCCTTCGCACCACAATTGAAATTCATGTGGATCGTTTCGCCACACCACCACATCGTATTTGCTGTTAAAGTTTTTTGTCTTTGATAAACGTGGGAAAGCAACCAGTAAATGCCGATAAAACTCTCGCCATATCAACTCATTCAACCAGACATCGGCATCGGTTTCCTCGACCAATGCGGATGGATATTGAGCTAATATTGCAGCAAAACATTGTCTTGGGCTGAGTACGCCAATGGCTAAATAAGGGGATAATTGGCTGGTGGCATTGAGCGCGGGAAAATCGCGATTGTCTTTATAGCGGGCTAATGATTGTTGGCTGAAACGATTAAGTAACTGCTGAGCTGCTGATTCGCCCGCAGGCCATGCTTTACTCGATATTTTTTCACAATTGAGAATAATCGGCTTGAATGCTTGTGGTGAATATAATGTTGTAGGTTTAGAGAGTGGGTAGATAGCCAGCTGCGCTGCTATTTCTCGCCAACGGCGCTTAAAAGGGGTAAATACTTTGAACATTTGACCCGACTGATTTTTCACTGTCAGAGGTTCAAGTAAGCAATGTTCTTGGGTAAAGTGAATAGCTAGCCCACTGCTGGCAATATTTTTATCTCGCTGAATTTCATTCCATTCAGGCTCCGCGCCAGCAAAGATTTTTTTTATGCTGTGTTGCCGACAAAATGCAGTTAATTCGTTGGCGATTTGATCAAACCTATCTAGCTTAATAATTCGTAGTTTGATCCCTATTTTAGCAAGCGCATCGCCCAATAAATTAAGATGACGCTCAATAAAGTCAAGTTGAATTGGTGCGACATCATGTTGTTGCCATTGATTTGGCGTCTGAAAATAAACGGCCTCCAATCCTGCATTATGCTTAGCTGCCCATTCAACTGCGAGCGACAAGGCTTGGTTATCTGTGACTCTTAAATCGTTTCGAAACCACATTAACGCGTTGCTTGCTGATTGCGCTTCAATATCCATAACGCAGTTTTAATTCCTGGGGGTGAGGAGCTAGGTAGACTTGATCTTCGATGTACGGCTTTGGGTACTCACGTAAATAGTGATTAATCAAGGTAATTGGCACTAATAATGGGACTAATCCTTGACGATAGCTATCGATACTTTCGGTTAATTCTTCTTTTTGGCTCTTAGTTAAGTCTTGTTTGAAATAACCTTGGATATGATGCAAGGTATTGGTATGGCCTTTACGAGTCACACGGATTTTTAGAGCCGTCATAAAGCCTTCAAAATACAGCTCTGCTTTCGCATCGAGATCGGAAAGATCCGCAAGAATAGGCCCTAAGGATTTATACCATTTAGGGCTGTGCGCCATAATGAGGTATTTATAGCGAGAATGAAATTTTATAAGCGCTTGTTTGCTAAGGCCTGTATTGATCATTGTTTTCCAATCGTGAAAGGCATAAACGCGAGTAAAAAAGTTTTCGCGTAAATTCTGATCATGCAGCCGACCTTCTTCCTCAACAGGCAACAAGGGAAAACGCGTCATCAGTTCGCGAGCAAATACGCCAACACCTGATTTAGAACCATTGTTGGTACCTATTTTATATTCAGTGACGCGCTCCATGCCACAAGTCGGAGACTTGGAACATAAAATGTAACCTCCTAATGCTTCAAGTTCACTGACTTTATTGTGGCTGAACTCATTTAATTTATCAGTAACATCTATGCTGCCGTCAGCGCTTTGCACCAATACGGTATCACCATCTTTAACAAGACGAATGGATTTGCGTGGCGCGCCCATACCTATGGCCATTTCAGGGCAAATGGGTAAAAATTCAAATAAGGGAAGCAGCTCATTTTGGCAATAACTGGAGTTTTTATGCCCTCCATCAAAACGCACTTTCTGCCCTAACAAGCAGGAGCTAATGCCGATTTTTATTTTATCTGGATTGAAAGTGAGCATATCTGTTCCTGATTTATTTATTGCGACCCCATTTTTCGAGTCCTAAAACCAATAATATTGCCGATAGCATACAAACTATAGCAAGAATAAGTTGATGAGCAGAACCTGTTGTTTGTTCAAAAGCCCAAGGTGACATGTTTTGTTGAAGTAACGGTACTTGTTCTCCGTGAGAGTTGGTGCGCCAACTTAGAGTTTGCTTCCAAGGCCAAATTTTTCCAAGGGTTCCAAGCATTAACCCAGTCAAAAAGCATAAAGTCGCATCATGCCATCTTTTTAACACAGCAGATAATAAACGACTAAAACACAGTAAACCTGAGACAGCTCCAAGGGCAAAGATACCAAGAACTTCAAGGTCAAAGCCTTTTGCTGCGCCCAAAATTGTTGCGTACAGCCCCATCAGTAATAGGAGAAAGCTCCCCGATATGCCTGGTAAAATCATCGCGCAGATGGCAATAGAGCCACCGATAAAGATGGTAAATGAATTAATTTCTAAGTTAATGGCAGATAATTGAGTGATCCCATAAGCCAACACGATCCCTATAAGAAAATTGATGGCGCGATAAGTAGTAAAGCCGTTCACTTGTTTTACCATGTGCAGTGCTGAGATCAAAATCAAACCAAAGAAGAATGACCAAGTAGGAATAGGATAGCTAACCAATAACCAAGAAATCAATTTCGCTAAACTCAGTAAGCTAGTCAAAATACCTGCTAGTAAGCTTATTAAAAAACTACCATTGATGTGATCAAAGGTTCTTTTAATGCCTTGTTGCTTTATCATTGAAAATAACGAAGGCTTAATGCGATTAATGCTTTCAAGTAGGGTGTCTAAAATGCCCGTGATAAATGCAATTGTGCCGCCAGAAACACCGGGCACGACATCTGCTGCACCCATCGCTAATCCTTTCAAATAGATTTTAAGCCAATTCAAAATCAATCCTTTATTTTAGTGGTAAAGTGATCAAAAGATTATACCTAAGAACTCTTGGGTATGTTGCGATTTGATGTTAATGTCATCCGACCTGATTGATTTTATACAGTGGAAGTTATGACTCAATTAAACGAAGTAGAAACATCGCAACTAAAACGCCCAGCAAATAAAGTACTTAAGCTTTATCATAAAACGCTAAAATATCCTTTTGGTAAGTATCTTTTTTCGCAAATGGTGGCCTATAAAGCGCCTTATTTTTCGACCATTCGACCTTTTCTTTCAATAGTTAAACAAGATTATTGTGAATGCTTAATTAAAAAACGTTGGCGAGTGCAAAATCACATAAAGACTGTGCATGTTATTGCCATTTGTAATGGGCTGGAAATGGCGATGGGGACGATGGCTGAGGTGTCTATTCCTTCGCATTTACGTTGGATCCCGAAAGGTATGAGTGTTGACTATGTAGCAAAAGCGGGCACCAACATTCGCTGTGTTGCTGAAGTCGTTGATGAATGGCAACCGGGCGACTTGGATGTAAAGGTTACTGCTTTTGATGAGAATAATGTTGAAGTGGTCACAGGGACAATTAAGCTGTGGGTTTCAGAAAAGCCAAACAGGTAAGACTTCTTTGAAAATATTTTGTTTGATATAACTGATAAGTTAAAAAACATGGATGGAGCAAAAATGGATTACTTTATAGGTTGTTTTAAAAAGTACGCAGACTTTACGGATCGTGCTCGTAGAGCTGAGTTTTGGTACTTTCAGCTGTTTGCGTTGATCGTTAATGTGGTATTGAGCCTGATTGCTGAGTTTACTGGAGTGTCAATTTTCGGCTTTATTTTTTCGATAGTGGTTATTTTGCCAAGCTTAGCGGTTGGTGCTCGTCGCTTACATGATACAGGGCGTTCAGGTTGGTGGCAGTTAATCGCTTTAATCCCACTGATTGGCATTATTGTATTAATTGTATTCTGGGCACAAGATAGCCACAGCGATAATGAGTACGGCGCGAATCCGAAAGCAGTTTAAATAAGCGATATTTTTTATTTCAATGAGTTAAGCTTTAATCATGCCTCACTTATGCAGCACATCGGTGGGGCTTTAATAAATTCATCAGTGAATGCTCATCCAGCGACTAACCATATGCTCGAAATATTTCCCCTGTTTCAACTCCCATTACTGAGCGCATATAAAACATCGCAAGTTTGTCGGCATCCACGCTCATAAACCCAGGGAAAAAAGCTTGATATTGCTTTTTTGATTCTGTCACCATTGTAGGGCTAACAATATTGATCCTTTGCTGATCAGGTAACTCTACAGACGCTGCTTTAACAAAGTGATGTAAAGCGCCGTTAATGGTAGCGGCACTCAACCCAGCAGTAATAGGATGGTCGGCAATGATGCCGCTGGTTAATGTAATACTTCCACCTGTAGTTAAATATTGACTTGCAACTTGAGAAAGGTGAAGCTGACCAAGCAATTTGCTGTTTAATCCCAACTGCCAATCTTCTTCTGTTAAAGATTGAAAAGGTTGAAATGCCACACTACCAGCTGTGCAGATCACAGCATCAAGCGCTCCTATCGACTTAAATGTATCTTCAATGGACGATTTAGACGTGATATCTAATAAATAATCACCTTGGGTGCGGCTCAGTTGCAGGACTTGATGTTGCTGAGAGAGTAAGCGGTAAACTGCTTGACCAATTATACCTGTAGCACCGACGATGGCTATTTTCATAACATTTTACTCAATTTAAAATGATGTATTAAATAAATCATATAAATTAAATAGATAACAGTTAAAGAAAGTTAATTGATGGCATGTCCATGAGTGGGATTTGAATAAAAATAGTCATACTAAACTTATCTTCGCTCGGATAATCTGAGACTTGTTCGACACAGTATCCTGCTTCATTAATATTGAGGTTATGGATCTCTGTGTAATGAAAAAGACTTTTCCAAGCAGCGCTGTAGCCAACCAATGAGCCAATATGTATATGACTGCATAGGTAATAACCTTCAGGTATTAAAATCTCATAATTACGTTCATCTGACACAATCCCTGACTCATAAGTCATCTCCTTCCATGATTTATCTACCGATGACACTGGTAAAATATCAATAACTTGAGACAGATGATTGTCAAACCCGTCGACATCAGGCTTTACTCGTCTAGATACCTTTTTAAGAAAACGCTTGGGATACCAGTCGATTTCAAAATTCATTTCGCCGACTAAATGTAATTCAGAATGTGGACTAGTTTGTGGATGAGCCAGCTTATTGAGTAATTCTGACGTTTGTTCTGGCGTGCCTTCGATGCCGATGTTCTTAATTTCCTTAGCCGTGAGGTTTAAGTCACGTTTTAATGCTTTGGCAAATGCTTGAGAAGACGAGTAGCCACAGTTTAATGCCACTTGTGTGACTTTAATCGTAGGCTCAAGCAGCAATTGTTCAATGGCGAACTGCAGACGAATACGGTTTAAATACTGCCCCGGTGTTTCATAAAACAATTGGCTAAATTGACGGTGAAAATGCGCTGGAGATATGGCGCTTTGCTCAGCAATTTGTTGCCAACATATCTTTGACGATATAGATTGATTCAGCAGCGAGATCGCTTTTTGAAATCGAGTACGTAAATGGGCAGGCAGTTCATTCAATAGCACATTTTCAGGAGAAAGGCTTGACACTAAACCTGTGTTTTTTGTTGTGACAGACATAATACCGTTCGCAGCAATCAACTGGACTTCACAATCGCTACTATGGATGGTCACTTTCTTTAACCTGAGCGAACAACATAAAAAGATTGCAATAAAAAGCGGAACATAGAAATAGTCGATAATATGCCTATCTATTGGCATAAAGACAAATTATTTATGTTCCACTTAATTCTCTAAATATGTTTTTTTGGTAAAACTGCTAAGTAGCACAGGAATAATAATTAAAGTAATGTCCGTAGCAAACAACTCGTCAAAAGCTAACGAAAATGCAGCGGGCTTTAGATACTGTTTCTGTTCGGGGGTCTTAAGTAAAAGAGGCGCCCAAAATAGGAAGTTCTGTATTCATTCATTGATTACCTCATTATTGCCATCTTGTATGGGCTGGTTAATTCGTTGCGTGATTTCAGTCAATCGAGATAGGCTTTGCAGTGCCATGGGTAGCATGATTGCTGCGCCCATAAATTCCATTGAATAACTCATAATAGAAAAAATGGTACCGGAAGTTATGTTCTCCAACTGTGTAGCCAATACCAGATTGCTTAATACGAACATAAATAACACCAGAAAGATTAATCCGTAAACAATGGCTTCAGTGTCAGAAATTTTTATCTCTTGTTTTGCTAGTTTTTGTAGATGCAGTTTAATGCGCTTATATGTTCCAGTGGACAATATCGATACTTGTTTTTCCATTTGCGTATTTAGATTGGCATTGAGAGTGATAAAACGATGATGGAAACAAGAATAAAGAATGATCATGACTAACCCCGCGATCAGTGGCGATAGTGCAAGGTTAAAACTAAAGCTAGCCAAAACAATAATTGAAGCGAACAGTTGGATGATGGCTGTAAACAATTCTGGTACATCTTGTTCGAGGAAGTCAACCAGTTCTCTTGACATGTCAAGACGTGCATTACGGGTGGCAACGGGATTTGAACGAAGTCGTCTGTCTACTTCGCCTCCTAACGCTACTCTGATCTTTCCATAAGCACGTGTATCATAAACTCGCCTGATAACAGAAATTACGATAAGTAGAAATATGATTGCGGCAAGTATTATTAAGTCATTAAACTGCTTGTTTAACAAACTGTCTATGGTGAAACCAATAAATAGTGGGATCATCACCGTCATAATATTCTCAACGGCAACAAGCCCCCAAGTAATGGCAATGTTTCGTTTAAATTTTTTAATGATAGACCACAAGTTTAACTGACTGATTGATTGCATGAAGACTCCTAAACACTGACAAGCGCTATTATTATGCTGTTGGTTTTAAAAAACGTGTCCTATTTTGCTGAATTCGGCATAAAGTTCGACTTTAGTGATCTGTAAACAATAAGCTTTAAAAATGGATCGGTTTACTCATTGAGTATTAAATTTATTTTTATTCAGCTTGAGTCAAGGGGAATGAGATTAGACTTTATTTCCTAATCTCATGATTGTAAGGTGAATTTAATGGCCGCACCAGCAGCTGGAACACATGCAGTGACCTTTTCTAGTGTTTACGATGAATCTAACGCTTCTGATTTTAGATTGACTAATGCTGAACATATGGCAATAGATAAAATTATGCCTAGGACTCATGGAGAGTATGAAACGCCGAATGTCACTTATAAGGTTAAGGTGATAGCTGGTAGTACAACAAAAGTGGTATCATTTACCCATAAAATGGTATTTATGCGAGAAGCAAAGGATTTAACATCAGAACCTTTCAAAATTTACTTCCACGAAGATGATGCTTCAAAATATGGCAAATCGTATTATCTCGCTCAAAATATTCAAACTTCTTATAATGAATGGTATAAAGGACAAAATCCTTCGGCTTTGCAATTAGCACTTAATGAGCAAAGATCAACAATGAATATAAGTGGATCAAGCAGTCGTTATACAATGAAAAAAATACAAGGTAGAGAGGCGTATCTCTCACTTAACAAAGCACAGGAGATCCAAAAAGGGGCAAAAAAATAGAAAAAGAATACTGTTAGCGTAACACATGGTCTGTTCGTATTTAAGACTTGAGCCTCGTTATTAGATATTCAATGAATATTGCCGACTTTATTGGTAGTGGCTTTTGCTTATACAGTAAATGAATGGGCTGTGGCTCAGGTTTATCGTAGCAAAACAGCTCAACCAATTCGCCAGTGACTAATGAGGACGTTAAGACAATTTCAGGTTGCAGTACAATTCCAAGACCGTTAACTGCGGCTTGTCTTAACACCTCACCAGAGTTGGACTCTAGTACCATTTTATTATGTTTATTAAGTTGATGGTCATTGGCATTTTGGTATAAAAAACCTAAGCAATTATGATGGTTTAAATCCTCTTTTTGATGCGGAATCCCTTTGGCGTTAAGGTACTCTGGTGATGCTGCGTAAATCAGTTGATAATCACCCAGCTTTTTCGAATAAAGATGACTGTCGCTAAGTTCACCGATCCGAATGACGAGGTCAAGCTGGGTTGTTGTCAGATCCATGAGTCGATTATCACAATCTAGCTTGATAGTGATCTCTGGATATTCTTCTAAAAAGGTTGAAATGATAGGTGCCAGTACGTAGTTGGCGTAATTTACGGGTGCATTAATGGAGATTTCACCTTTGGGCTTGCCTTGAATGTTGTGTAGGTTGAGCTCAGCTAAGCTTACGGACTCCAAAATTTGTTTGCAGTGTTGGTAATACACCTTGCCAGCTTCTGTTAAGCTGTTACTACGAGTGGTTCTTATTAATAAACAAGTGCTTAACTCATTCTCTAATGATCGTAAATACTTTCCTGCCATGGTCGCACTAATATTGAGACGGTCAGCCGTTTTTCTCAGGGTGCCAGACTCAACCAGTTCTACAAAAAAGCGCATGCTTTTAAATTTGTCCATTGTTAATTTCCACTTCGACGTTCAACCTAAATAAATCGGTTGAGAGCATTCATATACGCAGAAGAAATTACTGATAGCAAGGCTTGGATTGCAGCAAGTAGAGTTCTACTTGCAAAATTTATAACGCTGCTAGCAGTGATTTCGGCAAGTATATGAATGTTCAGCACTCACCTAATGGGGGAAGCCGAGTTTTTAAGTTATATTTTTTATCTCAATAAATTAAGGTTAAATTGTGCGTTCAACCGATTTATTTAGGTTCAAGCACATTATCAACCTAAAGTTGATAGTCAATCAATAAAGAGGCTGTTTTTCTTAGCGGTAATAACAGTTATCTTTGATTTTTTAGAAAGTGGAAATGTGCCATGCTTGTGAATGAAGGTATTTGGGTTACTGCCGTTTTAGAAATTAACGACAAGGTTGATGTCAAATTAGAGTTAGATGAAATTGAGCATTTTTGCCAGCAAATGGAAAGTGAAGCTGGCTGCATTATGGCAACAGCGTCACAAGATAAAGATAATCCACGTCGTGTTGTTTTATGGGAAGTTTATCAAGATGAAAAGGCAATTAACGCGCATTTTGAAATGCCACATACACAAGCATTCATCAACAGAAAAACAACAACCTTAATTCACGCGCACAACAGTTTACCTTTAGGGGCGAAATAATGGCTAAATTACATTGGGGATTTTTAGGCACTAGTTTCATTTCGGAAGTAATGGCGAATGCGATCAGTTCTGAAGGCAGAAGTGACATTATTGCCGTTGCTGGTCGAAATACGCAAAGATTGAAGAACTTTGCCGATCAGTTTGGCGTTGCACAGGCTTACACCGATTTTGATGAACTGATTGCAAACCCACAAGTCGACATCATTTATATTGCATTGCCAAATCATTTGCATCATGAGTACGTGATCAAAGCTGCGAAAGCGGGCAAAGCGATACTGTGTGAAAAGTCACTCACCGTCGATAATAAACAAACTCAGGCGATAGCTGATGTATTAGCCGCACACCCAGTTTTTTTTGCCGAAGGTTTAATGTACCTGAATCATCCATTGATTAAAGAAATATTGGCAGTCTTAAACAGTGGCACAATTGGTGAACTCAAGCACATTCAGGCAAGCTACAGCGCTGATATTGCACAGTTTGTCAATCCAGACAGTAAAGGTGCGATTTTCAATTTAGGCTGTTATCCCGCGTCGCTCGCTTATCGATGTGCACAATTGGCTAAGCCTGATATAGATTTAGCTGCATTTCAATTGAAAGCCGTTGGTAGAGCAGGGAATGACGGTAATGTATGTGAAACTTCTGCGACCATCATCTTTCGGGATGAGTTACAAGTGCAACTGCAATGTGCAGAAGATTATGGCTTGCTTTCGTCTTTTCAATTGATGGGTACAAAAGGTTACCTTCGAATGGAAACCAATCCTTGGTTACCGACTCAACATAATCAATTTAGTTACGGGCTATACGAGCAAGAGCCCATTCTTAAAACGTGCAGTGATGACAAAGATGCGTTCTATTATCAAGTTAAAAATATTATTGATGCACTCGAAACAAACAAAATGACATTGGAACAACCTGCAGCAGATTTACAAGATTCAGTTAATATCATGAGTTGGTTAACGCAGTGGCATGATGTTGCACGAGAAATGTGATTAAAAATACAAGGCAGAGAGTACTATCTATCACTAAATTCTTTGCCTAGAGGGCGTTCCCAATTAAAGACTTTTTGATTTGTTATAGCCTAAAATTGGCAAAATCAAGGTCGAAGAATGAAGTTTAGTGGACTAAACGAGAGATGAGTAACGCAGAGTTTGCCAATTTTAGTCGTAACCCAAAGGCTGAGTTTATTTTTTGTTTAAACTGTGTTGTCAAACGTTCGTGTAGAGTAACTACACTTCACATTTTCCGCCTTGTTTAACCTAAAAAATTAACAGCAGCAAATCAAAAATCTAATTGAGAACGGCCTCTAGTAAGACAAAGCAGTAGCTCGATTTAGATAGGGACGTAGTGATAAATTTATAAAGTCAGGCGTTAAGTTTTGCGGCACTGAACACGAAAAAAGTGAGTTGATGAAAATGCTTCATCATAGGATGTTGTTCCAAAACGAACCTAACAGTCATGGAGCTCATCAATTCACTGGTTTTTCAGTATTAACTTTATATCAGGTGGCACAAGAATCATATTCATACGGTTGACTAATTTCGAATCTCCTTTACTTCTTGCGAGAGCTAAGGGGGTTTGACCTTGCTCATTCCTTTCAGTAGCAAGCACTCTTAATGTTGAAAGCTCAATATGTGATGACAAAATGTCCCACATAGATAACAAGTCATCTTCTGTGTGTGAATCAAAGTAGAAAAAAAGATGCAGCAGGTTTTCACCGTTTGATTGTAATGGTAGATCAAGGCTTGCATTTTTATTTAGTAATAATTGAAGCATTGATGGTTTTGCTACTATGATTGAAAGTTCCACAGGCGTATATCTAAACTCGAAATCTCTATCATTAATTACATTGGAATATAAAGGATGTTTTAACATATCTTCTAATTCCAAGAGTGAATAATCACACAAGATTTTTTGATTTATTTTTGTAAGTCGACGTCTATTGTTTAGCTCAACTTGAGAAAGTTTTTCAGAAATATCATGAGGACGATGATGAAGTAATGTATCAAGTGCGCCACCGATTTGAGTGTGCCTTGCGAGAAATGCTTCCATTATTGGGGTTCTATTGTTGTAATTTCTTAAGCTATAAAACTTCTTATATGTGCAATACTGCTTTATTAATCTCACTTTATTTTTCTGTGCCGCTATGTGCATGATGGTATTTTGAGTAACTGATGTTGGTTGGTAAATATTTGCACCAGCTTTTTCTAGTATCGGCAAACACTCGTATTTGCTGGCGTATACTAAGAAGTGTATTGCTGTAAGCCCAGACACGCCAAAATATGAATTTACATACTTTGGTATTTGTTTTTCAGAATTTACAAACTGCTCAACTTGCTCTTTGGATGGGGAACTCTGGACTAATTGAAAAAACGCGACTGCTTCGTCGTTTTCTGCTTGTGAAAGAGGGAGCACTTCTGATTTTTGCAACTTCGGTAATTGCCTGTGAAATAGCAGAACAACCCCCACTTGAGGAGGCAGTTCAAGTAGTATTTCAAGTTCTCGAAAGTAGTCTCGATTACTGTCCTTAGAGTTTGCTCTGAAAGCTTGGAGTGCTGTTTTTCCATCGACAGTGTGCTCAGTCGAAGCGCCTGCACACAATAATATGGCTGTACACTTTAAAGAACTATGCACGACATAAAAGAGAGGTGTATATCCTTTTGCGTCTTCAGCATTTACTTGCATACCTGCGTCGAGCAATAGACTCAGCCCTTCAGGATCTGTGTTTGGTAAATAATATTTATAGGTAGCGGGAAAGCGTTCTGAGTTAAAAAAGGCTTTGATTGCTGGAAGTTCGAGGAGTCTTCTACAAGTCGCATAATCTTTTTTTCGAAAAAAGTTGGCGAATAAGGTTAACCATTCGGGTAATTCGAGTAGCTCTATTTCTCTCACTTTCACTAGTTTTTCAACAAAATGAGGGTTACTCAACAATAAGGGCATGAAGGCTTTTTTACACTCACAAATTGCAGGTTGAATAAACAGCCAAACTATCGATTCCAGCTTTTGCTGTTGATGAAGAAAAAGCATCAGTTCATGTTGACGCTCAGCATCAAAATATTTCGTTGTCATTCTTGCCATTATTAATGAAGCCGCCTCGAACTCCTGCTGAATAATGGCACTTTCTAGTGGCGTATTACCTGAGCTGTCTTCGGTGTGGAAACACGCTTGTTGCTCGACTGTTGGTTTACCTTCGGGACTCGCCGTTGCTAAGTGGGCATCAAGAAGTGTACAAATGATGGTGCGATTTTTGTTTTGCTCTATGGCGAAATGCAGCGCTGATTGAGGAGCTTTGTCAGATGAAGAGACATTGAAATGAGTGTGACTGTATCGTGTTAATAAATATTGGAGCACTCCTTTTCGCCTAGATAACACGGCATACCCTAAGGCGTTATATTGAAGATCTTTAGCTGATTGTTCGGCACGCTTAAACGCAGGCTCAACAGCTTTAGTAAGGTTCACATCAACGATTACCGCAATATAGCAAGTAGGCACTTGAGGCATTAACGTACTTTTGCACCTTGCCAGTTGTGGACCACTTTTAAGTATGAAATTTACGACAGAAGGACTATTAGCCCATAATGCAACTTCTAGGCAAGGTAGCTCATGACTTGTTATTCCCAGTTTTGTCAACGCTTTAAAAACTAGAAGCTGATCACAAAGAGCTGCATATTCTAATAAGTTTTCTAGAGGTTTTTTAGCAATTTTTTTGAAAATACTGGGGAATTCAACCTCATCTTCAGTGTTACCAAATACTTTTAGACCTCGTTTAAAGTTGACTATGGCACTTTGAAGATGCGCTTGGCAATCATGACTATTAGGCTTTGGGAGCAGTAAGGTTAAGGTTTCGATGATTTGCGTTTTTTGCTCGTCATCTACTGTCTTATTTTTAGTTAAATGATCGAGCATCAATTGGACAATATCCAATTGATGCTGTGCGCAAGCATAATATAACGCACTGTTTCCGGAGCTATCTTTTGCTAAACAATGAGCTTTTGATGACGCACTGTTCGGGGAATTTAATAATGTTTCAACGATGGGGCGATTACGGCTCAGCACCGCCAGATGAAGAGGTTGCAAATCATTAGAACAGGTCATCTCAAGGTTTGCACCTAAGCCCAATAATAGCGTCACTAAATTTTTATTTTCAAGACGAACAGCAATATGAAGTGGTGTTTCTTTAAAATCATTAGCTGCAGGGAGATTAATGTTGGCTCCATTCCTAGCTAAAAGCTTGACGACTTCAATCTGGCCATTTAAACAGGCAAGGTGCAAGCCGTTCAGTCCTTTTGAGTTTGTTGAAGTATCTTTGAAAGTATCGCCTGATAAAACCGCATTAATGTGTTTTAAACTTCCATTCGCGCAGCTTTCAAGTAAAAGACTTTCGTTGTCGTTAAAACTAATTTCAGTAAAACTTTCGCTAGGGTCTTGAGTTGTAGTTATAATCAGAGGTGCCATAATTTTAACCGAGTTATGAGTTATACAAAAAATTTACAACCTCCTGTTTGAGGAGCAGTTTACAACACCTTGTCTGAATAACAGCTTATAAGATATGAGGTTTTTGACGGTCAGGGTGAAAAAGCTTGAGCGATATTTTAAATATCGAATAAAAAAGCGAACCTTCTAGGTTCGCTTTTTAAAGGACTTATTATCGATCTTAATTCAATCGTTGATAGGCTAAATTTAAGAGCAATAATAGCTGATGTTATTCATACGCTTCCATCGGCACACAAGCGCAGAATAAATTGCGGTCGCCAAATACGTCATCAATGCGGTTAACTGTTGGCCAGAACTTATTTATTTTCACTGCCGCAGATGGGAAAACAGCAAGTTCACGATCGTATGGTCGGTTATCAAATTCAGGGTCCATAATATCGGCTAGGGTGTGTGGCGCATTGCTAAGTGGATTATTGTCAACTGGCCATTCGCCTGCTTCAACTTTAGCGATCTCAGCGCGAATGTTGATCATGGCCTCAACGAAACGATCTAACTCCACTTTTGATTCAGACTCTGTTGGCTCAATCATCAAAGTACCCGCAACAGGGAAGCTCATCGTTGGTGCGTGGAATCCATAATCATTCAGGCGTTTCGCGATGTCCATTTCAGTGACGCCTGAGCTTTCTTTTAATGGACGTAAATCAACGATACATTCGTGGGCAACACGATTGTTTCGACCTGTATATAAAATTGGATAATGATCAGACAATTTCTTCATCACGTAGTTGGCGTTTAACATCGCTGTTTCTGTGGATTGTCTTAAACCTTTGCTGCCGAGCAGGCGAATATACATGTATGAGATTGGCAAAATACCAGCACTGCCATAAGGGGCTGCTGAAACAGCGCCATTGTTATCTGACTCTTTATCGAGTTTGATAACGGTATGACCTGCAACAAATGGTGCTAAGTGTGCTTTAATGCCAATTGGTCCCATACCAGGGCCGCCGCCGCCATGCGGGATCGCAAAAGTTTTGTGAAGGTTTAAATGTGATACATCCGCGCCGATAAAGCCTGGTGAAGTTACGCCTACTTGCGCATTCATGTTGGCGCCATCAAGGTACACTTGACCGCCATGCTGGTGGACGATGTCACAGATTTCTTTTACGGTTTCTTCGTACACACCGTGAGTCGACGGATAGGTGATCATGATGCATGAAAGACTGTCAGCTAGCTCTTCTGCTTTGGCACGTAAATCGTCAAGATCAACGTTACCTTGTTTATCGCAAGCGGTTACAACAACTTTCATGCCTGCAAGTTGCGCTGAAGCTGGGTTAGTACCGTGAGCCGATTGCGGGATCAAACAAACATTGCGGTGCCCATCACCACGAGACTCATGGTATTTCTGAATTGCTAGTAAACCTGCATATTCGCCTTGAGCACCTGAGTTTGGCTGCATACAAACCGCATCGTACCCAGTGATTTCAACTAACCAGTCAGACAGCTCATTAAGCATTTGAGTATAACCTTGTGCTTGCTCAAGCGGGCAGAATGGGTGCATGTTGGCAAATTCTGGCCAGCTAACAGGCAGCATTTCAGCAACCGCGTTTAGCTTCATGGTGCAAGAACCAAGGGAAATCATTGAGTGATTCAAGGCGAGATCTTTGTTCTCAAGGCGCTTGATGTAGCGCATCATCTCGGTTTCACTTTGGTACTTGTTGAACGTTGGATGAGTCAGGATCGCATCTTGTCGTTGCAGCTCAGCAGGAATTGAACTGTGTTGTGCTGCAACAACTTCAGCGTCTAATGCCGAGATATCCAAGTCATGTTCACCCAAGATAACATCGAACAATTGGGCGATATCAGTGCGTAAGGTGGTTTCATCTACACTGATACCAAAACGATGCTCACTGTCATAACGTAAATTAATGCCTGCCTGTTCAGCACGCTGTTTAATTTCACTGAGTTTTGTCGATTCAAAGGTTAAGGTATCAAACCAGCTGCTCGTGGTGGCAGGCATGCCTTTTGATGCTAAGCCTAACGCGAGAATATCCGCCATACGGTTGATACGACGAGCAATGTTTTTTAAACCTTTTGGTCCGTGGAATACCGCGTAAAATGATGCCATGTTGGCTAGTAATACTTGCGCAGTACAAATGTTAGAGTTGGCTTTTTCACGGCGGATGTGTTGCTCACGAGTTTGCATTGCCATGCGTAAAGCACGATTACCACGGGTGTCTTGTGATACACCAATAATACGACCCGGCATTGAGCGTTTGTAAGCATCACGAGTCACAAAGAAAGCGGCATGTGGACCACCGTAACCCATTGGTACGCCAAAGCGTTGTGCGCTACCAAAAACGACATCAGCGCCCATTTCACCCGGTGATTTAAGTAGTACTAACGACATAATATCAGCGGCAACTGAGACAATGGCTTTCTTCTGTTTTAATTCGGCGAACAGTTCAGTGTAATCGCTGATCTGACCTTCACGGTTGGTGTATTGGAAAAGTGCGCCAAATAACTCGTAATTAGCGGCATCTTTAGCAGGGCCGACGACCACCTCAAAACCAAAACATTCAGCACGGGTTTTAACTACGTCTAAGGTTTGCGGGAATACATCGTCAGCAACAAAGAAAATATTGGCTTTCTTGGCTTTTGATACACGTTTAGCTAACGCCATCGCTTCAGCGGCTGCGGTGGCTTCATCAAGCAAAGAAGCTGAGGCTAAATCTAGACCAGTCAAATCCATTGACAGGTGCTGGAAGTTCAAAATGGCTTCTAAACGACCTTGGGCGATCTCAGGCTGATAAGGGGTGTAAGCGGTATACCAACCCGGATTTTCTAGTACATTACGTAAAATAACATTGGGCACTAATGTTGGGTAGTAACCCATGCCGATGTAACTTTTAAATACTTGGTTTTTTTGGGCGACACTGCGTAAATAATCCAATCCTTCCGCTTCGTTGTTCGAACGACCAATGGTTAACTCGCGACTTAGGCGGATGGATTCAGGAACAATTTGTTCCATTAAATCATCAAGAGATTCAGCGCCAACAAAGTTCAGCATTTGCTGTTGTTGCTCAGCATCCGGGCCGATGTGACGGCTTAAAAATAATTCGTGTTGTTCAAGTTGGGTAAGAGTTTGTTTGCTCATGATTAACTCGGATAATACTAATGAAAAAAGCCCCGAAAAGGGGCTTTGAAAAAGATTTTTTTATGCTTCGTCGATGACGGCTTGGTAGCCTTCAGCGTCAAGTAACGCCTCTAATTCTGCTTCGTCAGAAGCTTGAATGCGGAACAACCAACCTTCAGCAAATGCGCCGCTGTTGACTAGCTCTGGCGAATCTTCTAATTCTTCATTGATGGCAATCACTTCACCTGAAATTGGCGCGTAGATGTCTGATGCGGCTTTTACGGATTCCGCAACGGCGCAATCTTCACCTGCAGCGACCGTATCACCAACCTCTGGTAATTCAACGAAAACCATATCGCCAAGTAGTTCTTGAGCGTGCTCAGTGATCCCAATGGTAAAGCTGCCATCGCTTTCTTTACGAACCCATTCATGAGATGACGCGTATTTAAGTTCAGTAGGTAGAGTGCTCATTGTTTTGATTCCTTTTAACTTTAAATTGCTGATTTACCATTGCGAACAAAGCAAGGCTTAACCACTGTTACTGGGACACGTTTTTTACGCATTTCTACTTCAGCGGTTTCGCCAATGCTTTTTGGAACGCGAGCCATGGCGATAGAGTGCCCCAGAGTTGGCGAAAATGTGCCACTGGTGATCACGCCTGATTGCTCGTTACCTTCTGCATCAGTAAAGAAAATGTTCATGCCATGGCGCAATACGCCTTTGGCTTCCATCACAAGCCCAACCATTTTGCTGGTGCCTTGTGCTTTAATTGCGGCTAATGCTTCACGACCAATGAAATTACGATCTTCTGGTTCCCAAGCAATGGTCCAGCCCATGTTGGCGGCAATTGGGTTAACAGTTTCATCCATGTCTTGACCATAAAGGTTCATGCCCGCTTCAAGGCGTAATGTATCACGGGCTGCTAAACCACAAGGTTTGAAACCTGCATCTACAAGTGCTTGCCAAAAATCACAGGCATCGGCTTCTGGCAGGATAATTTCATAGCCTGCTTCGCCAGTGTAACCTGTGGTTGCGATAAATAAATTATCCGCTTGAACGCTGAAAAATGGCTTCATGCCTTCAACGGCTTGTTGTTGCTCAGCGGAAAATACCTGCGTCGCTTTGGTTTTGGCATTGGGTCCTTGAACCGCAATGACGGCAAGTTCTGGGCGCTCAGTAATGCTGACGTTGAACGCTTCTGCTTGTTTGTTTATCCAAGCTAAGTCTTTTTCACGAGTGGCAGAGTTAACCACTAAGCGATAATGAGTTTCGCTTAAAAAATAGGTGATTAAGTCGTCAATCACGCCAGCTTCATGGTTGAGCATGCCGCCGTAAAGAGCTTTACCTTTTGTGGTTAGTTTGGCAACGTCATTCGCTAGCAAGATACGTAAAAAAGCTTGCGCTTGTTCGCCTTTTATATCGACAACCGTCATGTGTGATACATCAAACATCCCCGCATCTTGGCGCACAGCATTGTGCTCCTCGATTTGTGAACCATAGTTCAGTGGCATATCCCAACCGTGGAAATCCACCATCTTGGCACCGGCTTCAAGGTGCTTATCAAACAGTACAGTTTTATTCGCCATTATTATTCGCCATTTTTTACAAAAATGTCTCTTTTTAAGAGCAAGGTGTAGGGTGAACCTTATCAAGTCAGTTTTATTGAATATGACAAAGATCAAAAGATGCGAAATTATACCTTGTGACTCTATTTTGTATACAAAAGTTTTTTATTGCTACAGCGATAACTTTGTTTGTATGTAACAACTATTCAGTTGGATTACAGATTACTTTTGCTCTAATGGGGAGATTGTGCATTTATCAGTAATTGGTATTAGTTCAAATGAGGTGAACAATGGCAGTTTCAAGTGAGCATTTATTTGATATTAACCAAATTTTGCGGGTAGAAAGCTCAGCGAAAGTGCAAATTGATCAGATTGTTGATATGGAGGTGAGATTGAACTCCGGTTTTATAAAGGATTATCAGTTTTCATGTCCCTTCACTACTTCGCCAAAGCATGCAGCAGTGCTGATTGCGATTGTTGATTTTCATACTGCTTATAACTGCTTTCCAGCAAATAAAAAGAGCGGTCCAGTTTGTATGGAGGTCAGGGAAGGTGAAGAAAGCACGTTTCAATCGTTTAAGGTGGTATTGAGCTCAAATCTTTTTTGCCCTAGCGAACTAACGGGTTATATTGCTTCTTTTTTTGAAGGTGATGAATATTACTCTTCAGCGAACTTAGAGTTATACACACCTAAATTGAAAGGTGATCTTGAACCAATTCAACGTGAATTTATGAAATATCAGCAGTTTACTGGGAATAGATTCGCTCCTTCTCCCTGTATATATTACAAAGGTGTTTGCGATGACAATCATTTCGCGGTGTTAATTACTACTCCTGTTACACATAAACTCTCTGAATTAGTTATTATTCAAAATTATCTCATCGGTCAACGAGCTGGCGTGATGGAAGCAGAGAATGAGTTTTATCACGTAAAGGAGCTGACTCTTGTCGAGCTAGTAACTATTTCTTTCAGATTAGTATCTGGTTTTGTCGCCTTATATCAACAAGGGTTTAATCCTCATGAGCTTTCCATTACAGATATCGGTATTGATATGACCGCAGAGAGATTCGAACCTTTTGTCGGACAAGTCAGTAAATTAACATTTCGAAAACATGATGATATTGAGGACGAGCGTTTTTGCGAAGAACAATCTGATAACGCAAGTACTGATACGGAAAATAGTGAAACGCTTGCTGTCCAGCGATTAGGGTTAATACTTGGATTAATATTCGGTAAAGCAACTGAGTTTGGCCAAAATTATTTAAGTTGTTTATTGGATATGAGAAGCACGAGAGAGGATATTGATGAAAGCCAATTAAAAGTTTATATCCAACAATACTTAGATAGGCAGGCTCCTGAGTGGAGGCAACTTACAAACCCAACGAGAAAATTTAAAAATTTAAAAAGTATGGGTGATTTTATTAAAGCTTCTAGCAGTAAAATAAAAGATAAACACAGCAACACATCTGATTTTAATACGCCTAAAATGACGACTAAACTTACAGTCGAACAAAATATATTGTGTTTAATTACTTATATGCTTAGAAAAAATACGCAAAATAGAGCGTCCTTGCAAAAAGTTTATGATTTTATAAATACTATTTATAGCGATTTACAGCAAAGTATTTCTCAAACGCAGAGCAAAGAATCATAGAGTAAACCTGTGATTTGGGGTTTACTCTTGTGATTTGAAGAATGAGAGCTATTACTCCTTTATTTCGGCTTTGCACAATTTGGGTAAACGAATTTTTTGGCCGAGTGCTTGTTTGGCGAATACAGATTTTAAAATTCCAAATTGATCAACCAAGTTTAAACCAAAATCACGCAGGGCTTTTTTAAATGGATTATTACCCGCAAACAGTCGCTTCAGCCCTTCCATTGCGGTAATCATTTCAACGGCTTCTGCTTTACGCCAACGTTCCAATGAGCGAAGGTTTTGGTAGTCGCCTAAATCTTTGTCTGCTTGATGAAGCTCGCTCAGAGTTTCGATAATGCTTGCGGCGTCTAAAAAGCCAAGGTTGACGCCTTGACCTGCTAATGGGTGGATCGTATGCGCGGCGTCACCTGCGAGTAATAAACGGTGTCTGGCAAAATGACGGGCATAACGCATTTTTAGTGGAAAGGCTAACCGCTCACTTTCAACTGTACAGAGTCCAAGCTTTGCATCAAATGCCGCGGTTAAGTGCTTGGCAAACTCGATGTCATCGAGATTTTGTAGCTGCGCTGCTTTTTTGGGCGGCACTGACCAAACAATTGAACTTAAGTGAGCATGGTTCAGGGGCAAAAAGGCTAATGGACCATCTTCTAAAAAGACTTGTCTGGCTTTATTGTTATGAGCAACTTCTGTTTTGATGGTAGCAACGATGGCGTGATGATCGTAATCCCAAAAGGTTAACGGGATTTTGCTTTGTTGACGTACCCATGAATTAGCGCCATCAGCCGCGACTGCGATTGAAGCGGTTAGGCTGTCGCCATTTTCAAGCGTTATCCAAACTTCTTTATCACCAAAAGCGATGTTAGCGACTTTTTGATTTTCAATGTGAGTCAACTGGCTCAGTTCTTCAGCGCGTTTGGACAGTGCGAAACTGATATTGTCGTTTTCGATAATTTGCCCAAGCTGAGTTTCATTTTGGCTTTCTGCATCAAAATGAATTGAACCTAAACCGTCTTTGCTCCACACTTCCATGCTGTCATAAGTGCCCGTTCTGCCATCATCAATGTATTGCCAAGCAGATAAATTTTTCAGCAGTGTTTGGCTGGCTTTATTAATGGCACTGACTCTAAGTTTGGGTTCGCCCGTTGCTGGGGCGGTTTCACCAGCATCGATAACAACGACTTGAATGTTTGCTTGCGCTAGGCCAATGGCTGTCGCTAAGCCAACCATGCCACCACCAATAACGACTACATCATAGTTTTGGGTATTAAACATATTAAAGCTCTTAAAAAATGGAATCAGTGGTGTAGCCCATTGCTTTACGAGCCACAGGTGATTTTAGTGGTGGAAGCCAAGATAGCATTCGTAAACCAAGGCTGCGTCCTATGACCATAGGCCAGTAATTATTAGAGAAACCTCGCACTAACCATTCGATACGATCTATGGTCTTTGTTCTGTCTTGTGTTCGGCCTTTGAGGTATTCATGAGTGACACTTGTTGCACCTAGATCTTCGTCGCTCAGTAAAGCGTTTTTGATGACGGACAATAGGCAGTCAATATCTCGAAGGCCAAGGTTAAAGCCTTGTCCTGCAATCGGGTGTAAGGTTTGTGCGGCATTACCGACAAAGACACAACGATGGTAAATCGGCCTTTGAAGGTAAGTTAATTTCAACGGGTAACAGTGCCTTTCGCCGACGCTGGTAAATTTGCCTGCTCGAAAACCAAAAGCTTGCTGCAGTTGCTCAAGGAATGTCGTTTCAGGTAATTTGGCTATTTCTGTTGCTTGCTCAGGTTGCATTGCCCAAACCAGTGACAGCCTATCTTGACCTTGGCTTGAACTCATAGGCAGTAAGGCTAATGGGCCATTTTCAGTGAATCGTTCCCAAGCTTGATGATTGTGTGCTTCATCAATACTGACATTGGCAATGACTGCTGATTGGTTAAAGTCGATGGTTTGCTGCTCGACATTCAACGCTTGGCGAACTTTTGATTGCGCTCCGTCTGCCCCGACAACTAATGACGCAGCAAATTCGCTGCCGTCGTCGAGTTGCAGCTGGTGAAACTGTGCTGTCGGCGTTAACTTGGATAATTGCGCTGGGCAGAAAAGCGTTACATTCGATTTTTCTAATAAACTATACAATTGGTAGCCAACAGGATTTAGCTCAATAACTTCGCCCATTGCCTCTAAACCAAAATCTTGAGCATACAAGTTGGTCATGCCAAAATGACCACGGTCAGACACATGAATGTGTTTAATGGCTGTTCCTAATGCTTTGATCTCTTGCCACACGCCTAATCGAACTAATGATTGAATGCTTCCCTCGGCAAGCGCAATGGCACGCGCATCAAATCCTGGATGCATATCTTTGGGTTTAAATGCTTCAATTAACGCAATGTTCAAATTCCGCTTAAGTTGGCGAGAAAGCTGCTCTAGTCCTAAAGCGAGAACTGAGCCAACCATAGCGCCACCAACAATAGCGACATCAAAATGTTGAAGATTATTTGAGACAGAGGAAGAAGTGCTCATTGAAATTCCATCTTAATGAATCGCAAACAATTGGGACGAAAGTTTAGCTTAAAGCTTAATGCGCCCCAATGATTTTAATCAAAGCTTGTGAAACAAGCTAGAGGGCGTTCCCAATTAGATTTTTGATTTGCTGCTGTTAATTTTTTAGGTTAAACAAGGCGGAAAATGTGAAGTGTAGTTACTCTACACGAACGTTTGACAACACAGTTTAAACAAAAAATAAACGCAGCCCTTTGGGTTACGACTAAAATTGGCAAACTCTGTGTTACTCATCTTTCGTTTAGTTCACTAAACTTCATTCTTCGACCTAGATTTTGCCAATTTTAGGCTGTAACAAATAAAAAAGTCTTTAATTGGGAACACCCTCTAGTGAAGCACTTCAGGCTTATCCGTTTGATCTGCCGGTAAATCAGGTGCAAATTCGGAATAACATAAAATTGCTGCAACGCGAACAAATTCGACTAACTCAGTGTAAGCGATTTCTGACTCTTCATCGTCGGCAACATCAAGCTCAATTTGCGCGATTTCAGCAAGATCGTTGATGACTTCTTTTACATCAGCAGACGCACTTTTGAGCTTAGGTTGAACCACTGAAATTGCGGCTAAATAGCTCTGAACCCACAATGATAATGCTTCCACGCGATCATTTAATGGCTCTTCTTCTTCAGGCAATAACAAGGTAAAGCCAAACTCGAAATCCGTTAACCGATTGAGTGCATCAAGATAAATCTCACCCACTAATGCATGTAACTCGGTTGGCAGTGACTGACCGTCATTAATTAACTCTAATAATGGCGGTATCCATGCGTCAGACTTATGTTCAACACCACCACAAATTAGTCCAACGATTGTGCCTTGGACTTCAGAAGGGTGCATGCCAATTTCGGCAGCTTGTAGTGCAGAGGTTAATTTTTCAAGTCTAAGTGATGGAGGCGTCGCCATAAAGAGATTCCATAGGATTCAGTTAATACCTTAAATAGTAACAGAACACTTAAAAGGACGGTAGGTGAACACCGCGTGTTGTTGAGAGGTAAGCAGTAAAAAGTACCTGTGATAAGGTAAATTTAAATTAAATGTCGAAAATCAGTCAAACAATCAGCAATTAGCTAATTTAGCCATTTTGTCTATTGCACTTTGTGGCTCAGACTTTTATAGTCCGCATTTGATGGCGGTGCTATTATAAATAGTGGGTTGATGCAAAAACAAACAAAACTGTTGTCGAACTGGATTAAAGGGTGCAATTTTATTTATGAGTAATAAAGCCACAAATATCACGTTATTAGGCCGTACCTACTCAATTGCGTGTCCTGACGAACAAGAAGCAGCTTTGTTTAGCATCGCGAATAAGTTGGAACAACAACTTACTGAGCTTATGGCAAAAAGCCCAAATTTAAGTCGTGAAGAAATTGTGATAATGGCGGCATTAAATATTGGTCATGAGCTATATATTGAACAACAAAAGAACCAAGAATATGTTTCGCAAATGGACGAGCGTATTGGCTTGCTACAATCAACATTAGAGCAGGCATTGGTTACCAAAACTGCTAAATAGAATTTCGTTTATTGTTGATACTACTGCAATAAACAACACAAATTATGCTCCCTGTGGTATTTGCCAGCCAGTAATGTCCCTGTGCCGATGCTTACAACCTCAGGGTGAAGGTTTAGCTGACATTGAGCAAGCTCGACTTGTATCGAGAAGCCTTAGGAAGTTAATCTTTACCCGCCTTGAACTTACGGTTCAAGGGCTTACACCGGCAGCGGTATCTTGGGGAGCGCCTAATTATCAGTAACTACAATGAGTTACTGACCCCTTTGTCACAGCACTCATAAAATGGCCAAATTTTACCCGAAAATTATCAAATATTTTATCGAAAAAAATATTGGTTATTTCAAAATCAAAAGTGTGATTATTTAGAGACCATATCAGCCTCTGGTAGATGAAAGCTTTTTCATTATGGTTGCTCCTGATCAAAGTTGTTAGAACGTCCAAGAACGATATCGATTGCTTGTGCTGCACCGATTGTGCTGTATTCAGTAGCATTATTGGGTTGCTCTCTATACCAAATACTTATCCTAGGAAAATTGGAGTGAAATATCTGTTGAACATATGCTAAATCTCCTGGGAGGTTATTTATCCATTTGTGGTCAATACAAAAAACCATAACTTTTTTTATAAAATCTAAATCACTCTTTTTGTCAGCCACTGTATGTAATCGAAAATATAAGGCTCTTGTTTTGTCCGTATTACAATCATTAGCCGTTCTATTATT
>JBMYXI010000039.1:0-28082 GCA_049608225.1 Parashewanella sp. | reverse complement strand
AACTTGTTTAATACACAGCGCCCTACAGATTTCGACCAAAATAAAGACTTAGATAGAGGTAATAATGAGGTGAGTAAAAACTTCTTACATCCATTAGCTTACCAAAATCCAAGAGAAGCCCAGCTTGTCGTAAGGTATAAGTTTTAAAGTGAGTTAATGACTATTAAGCCCTCTAACTTGAGGGCTTTTTTATGCTCTCAAATAAATTGTTCTTTGTTACTCTATTGTTTTTTTTGTAGTTTAATGTGAGTGGCTAAATGCTGTTCACTAGATATTGTAAATTGAGGTTGAAAATTGTTTGATGTACTCCTGTTTGAAAAATATAAATGGAATAATATTTTTTGTGATTAATGTTGAATAAATGTTGTATATGTGATTTTATTGCTGGTAATCAGCAAGGCTGTGTAACTAAAAGTTACCTGTTGAAGTTGAACTAAACTGTAAAATTTTAATAAGCAGTATTAAAAAAAGACATAACATGTCACCAGGGAGACAGACAATGCTTAAAAATAGTTTTATAGCTAAATCAGTGAAATTTGCACTGATTGGTGGGGCTGCTACGGCAGCACTTTCTACGCCAGTATTTGCGGCAGAAGAAAAAAAAGATGGTGAAAAAGTAGAGCGTATAGCGGTTACAGGTTCGCGTATTGCGCGTGCTGAACTAACACAAGCAACACCAATTGTTTCTATAGGTAAAGATGAACTTGCCTCTTTCGGTAATACTGATATTGCAAGTGTACTATCAGAGCTTCCAGCTATCGCAGCAACGGATACGCTTATTGGTAACAATAATAGCAATGAATCAGCGGGTGTTAGCTCTGCAAACTTAAGAGCACTTGGTGCCGCTCGTACGTTAACCTTAGTTAATGGCAAGAGGCATGTGGCTGGTGAGCCAGGTTCAGCACAAGTCGATTTAAGTACTATTCCTGCTTCTCTAGTAGAACGGATTGATATTATTACTGGTGGTGCATCGGCAATTTATGGTTCTGACGCTGTAACAGGTGTAGTGAATGTTATTTTGCGTAAAAACTTCGAAGGGTTTGAGTTTGATGCTAAATTAGGTGACTCTCTTGAAGGTGTTGGCACCAAAAACCATTCTTTTACGCTATTAACAGGTACTGAAATTGGCGATGGGAAAGGCAATATTTCCGTTTATGCAAACCATCAAAGAACAAAAGAAGTATTAAAAACATCTGTTCGTCAATTTGATAACTGGGGAACCATTAAAAACCCTGAAAGTAAAACAGAAAATGATGGAATACCTGACCGTTTAAGAGTAAGAAATATATACTCTGAGCTGATTTCTAACACAGGGGTGATTAATGGTTGGACAGGTTCACCTGCTGTTGGACGCTGGACCTTTGATGAAGCAGGTAACCCTGTAAAGCAAACAGAACGTGCGGGTGTTAATAGCTTTGCATTTGGTTATTTCCCTAATGGCTGTAAGCATTGTTTCAGTCCTGAAAACTATGAGAACTACATTCCTGAAGTTAATAAAAGCACGGTTGGTGGTTTTGTTAACTATGAATTGCATGAAGCTGCACGTTTTTACAGTGACTTCAAATATACGACCAGCAAAATTGAACAACAGTTTCAACCAAGCTTTAGATTTGGTAATGTCAGCATAAACGTTGATGATAACGCGTTCTTAGATGCGGGCTTAAGAAAGCGTCTTCAAGATGCTGGTCAAAAAACAGCACAATTCGCCAAGTTTTTTGATGAATTAGGTAACCGTTCAGCAAACAACCAAAGGGATCTGTTTAGATACCTTGCAGGCTTTGAAGGTGACTTTGAGTTGAGTGAAACACCGTTTTCATATGATCTTTACTATTCTTACGGTGAAACCCGTAATGAACGTAAGACATTGAACTCACTTATTCCAGCTAACTTCTTAGCTGCTCTTGATTCAGTTATTGATCCGAAAACAGGAAAAGCGGCTTGTCGTAGTCAAGTTAAATCTAAACAAGGCGAAGGATACAAAGATCCAGCAGCTGTGAACGGTAATGAGTGTGTTGCCTATAATCCGTTTGGTTTAGGTAATATGTCAGAAGCGGCAAGAAAATTTGTTTCTGCCGATGTAACCCGTAAAGACAAAATTACTCAAGAATATATGGGCATTTCTGTAACAACAGATACCAGTGAGTTTTTCGAATTACCGGGTGGACCTGTTGATATTGCATTTGGTTATGAATACCGCGAAGAGACATCTGCAACTACGACTGATGAATTCACTCAGCGTGGATTGACAGCGAATGCGGCTACACCTGATAAGTATGGTAAATATGATGTAAAAGAGTACTTTGTTGAAGTAAATTTACCTATTTTAGATGGTGTTTTCTTAGCTGAAAAACTTACTGTAGATGCTGCATTCCGTTCTGGTGATTATTCGCATGCGGGTAAAACTGATGCATGGAAGCTTGGTGTGTTTTATTCTCCGATTGCCGATTTAAGCCTTCGCGGTACTATTGGTGAAGCTGTTCGTGCACCAAATGTTGAAGAGGCATTTTCTCCAATCTCTCCAGGGTTCGCTCGCATAACCGATCCGTGTGATGCAGATAATATTGATGAAAATCCAAATCGTAAAGCAAACTGTGCTGCATTAGGTATTCCATCTGGATTCGAAGCAAACGATAACGTAACTGTTGATACCCTTTCAGGTGGTAACCCAAATCTTAAACCTGAAAATTCAGAGTCAAAAACCTACGGTATCGTTTGGCAGCCAAGCTTTGTTGAAGATTTCTCTATCAATCTTGATTACTATGATATTCAAATTGAAGATGCAATTTTGAGTGTTGCAGCTAGCAGAGTAGTAGATAACTGTGTTGATTCAGAAGGAGGCCCTGATGCTGAATATTGCTCTCAAGTCACACGTGATCCAGTAACCAAAAATGTAACTTTAGTTAAATCAGGTTACTTGAATGCTTCAGCGTTCAATACGAAAGGTATTGAATTTGAAACAAACTATAAAATGGATCTTGGTTCAGGTGAATTAGGCTTAAAACTATCAGGTAATAAACTGCTTGAGCTAGAGCGTTTTGAATTCCAAAACATTCCTGATAAAGTTAATGATGAAAAGGGTGAAGTGGGTGATCCAAGCCTACAACTTAGATTCTCTGCTAAGTATCGTTTAGATGATCTAGCTCTAACATGGAATACTAGGTTTATTGACCGTTCTGCGACGTTTGATGTATCTAAAAATGAGGGTGGTTCGCCAGAAGACGTTTCTCCTGCCTATGTTGGATCTATGGTTACACACAGTTTATCAGGAAGCTATGTGTTAACAGATAACTTAGCAATTCGTGCTGGTGTAAGAAACTTATTTGATAAGCTTCCTCCTGGTTATACTGAAAATGCAATTTATGATCTTGTGGGACGACGTTACTTTGTCGGTTTAACATTTAAGATGTAAATTAATTGTTAGCTAATTTGAAGCCAGCTTGATTGCTGGCTTTTTTGTATCTAAAAACGGCTATCAATTAAAAAGAACAGTCTTTTTTTGTAATCTATGTTGAATTAGTGTTGCGCCTATGTTCTATTGTTACTGAAATTTTACAGTGTTAATGGCTGTGTATAATTTTGCAAAAAAGCTGCCAGATTTTAATAAGGCAGTAAAAATAAGATACCCAGGGAGATAGACAATGTTTAAAAATGAATTCTTAGCTAAGTCAGTGAAACTTGCACTGATTGGCGGTGCTGCAACAGCGGCACTTTCAGCCCCAGCAGTGTATGCTGCTGAAGAAACAAAAGATGAAGTTGAGCGTATTTCAGTAACAGGCTCTCGTATCCAGCGAGTTAACAATGTTACAACAAGTCCAGTGATGACGATAACAGGAGCTGAAATCCAAGCTACGGGAACAACCCGTATCGAAGATTACTTGAATGATCAACCGCAAGTATTTGCTGCGCAAAACTCCACGGTTTCGAATGGATCTTCAGGGACAGCCACAGTCGACCTTCGTGGTCTAGGAACGAATAGAACACTTGTTTTATTAAATGGTCGTCGATTACCTGCAGGCACGGTTGGTGGCTCTTCTGCGGTTGATCTTAATAGCATCCCGACTCACATGATTGAACGTGTCGAAATCCTCACTGGTGGCTCTTCAGCTGCTTACGGTGCTGATGCGGTTGCAGGTGTTGTAAACTTTATTTTAAAAGATGATTTTGAAGGTGTTCGTTTAGATTATCAGCATAGCTTTGCTCAGCATAATAACGATAATAACTCAATGCAGCAGCTTGTAAAAAAATCTGGGTTTGATGTCGCATCGGGTAGTGTAAGAGATGGTCATACGAATGACTTTTCTATTATGCTCGGTGGAAACTTTGATGACGGCAAAGGTAACATTACCGCTTATGCATCTTATCGTAATATTAAAGCCGTACTTCAAAGAAATCGCGATTACAGTGGTTGCGCTTTAGGTGAAAATAAAGATGGCAGTTTTAAATGTGGTGGCTCAAGCACCATTCCTACGGGACGATTTACAGACTTTGAGGGCTTTGATTATACCGTTGAGGGAGATCAATTCGTTGATCGCAAAGGTAAAGAGTATAACTATGGACCATTGAATTATTTTCAACGTCCTGATGAACGCAAAAACTTTGGTGTGTTTGGTAAATATGAAATCAATGATCATGCTGAAGTTTACACTGAATTCATGATGATGGACGACAGAACGGTTGCTCAAATCGCTCCTTCAGGAAACTTTTTTGCGACAGATTCGTTAAACTGTAACAACCCTCTTCTTTCTGCGCAGCAGTTTGATAAGCTTTGTGCAAGTCGTGGCAAAACAAAATCTGATTCAGTTGAAGTTTTCATTGGTCGACGTAATGTAGAAGGCGGTCCGCGTCAAGATGATCTGCGCCACACCCAGTATAGAGGTGTGATAGGTGTTCGTGGTGAAATTAACGATGACTGGTCGTATGATGTTTTCGCTAACTATGGCACAACTTCATACCTTAATACTTATCATAATGATCTTTCGAACAAACGAATTGCCCGCGCTCTTAATGTAGTCACAGATCCCAAAACAGGCCAAGCTGTTTGTAAGTCAAAATTAGACGGCGTTGATACATCTTGTGTGCCGTGGAATATTTTTAAAACAGGCGGTGTTACTCAAGAAGCGATTGATTATCTAACTCTTCCTTTATTTGCTCGTGGCGATACTGAGTCATCACAAATTAGTGCAGTAGTAAATGGTGATCTTACAGAGCAAGGTATTATGCTGCCAGGCACGAGTTCAGGTTTAGCTCTAGCATTCGGTGTTGAATATAGAGATGAGTCAATGAGCTTTGATCCAGACAATGGTTTCCAAAGTGGTGATGGTGCTGGTCAAGGTGGTTCATCTAAGCCGTTAAGTGGTGGTTATGATGTATTGGATGTTTTCACTGAGTTTGAAATACCTTTAGTTGAAGACAAGCCGTTTGTTGAAATGTTGACTTTTGAAGGTGCATATCGTTATTCTGATTATTCGACTGGAAACAAGTCAGATACTTATAAAGCTGGTCTGAATTGGAAGATGAACGACAACATCCGTGTTCGTTCTAGTTTGCAGCGTGCAGTAAGAGCACCGAATATCGGTGAGCTATTTGCAACTCAGAGTCTTCGCTTATTTAACATGAAGAAAGATCCATGTTCAGGTGCTAACCCTCAATTTACACTTGAAGAGTGTAAGCGTACAGGTGTAACTGAAGCCCAGTATGGCAAGGTTTCAAATAGCCCAGCAGGTCAATTTAACCAGTTTGGTGGTGGTAATCCAGATCTAAAACCTGAAACATCAACCACGTATGCTGCTGGTGTTGTATTTACACCAACATTTATTGATAATTTCTCAGTTGCATTAGATTATTTCAATATTGAAATTGATGATGCAATCGATTCTATTGGTCCAAAAGATATCATTACTTTATGCGCCAAAAACATCAACCCTGATTTTTGTAAAAATATCCAACGTCGTGAAGGTACAGGCGACTTATGGGTTGGTTCTGATGCGAAAAGTGGTCGAGTCGTATCAACAGAGGTTAACACTGGTAGTTTAGCAACTTCAGGTATTGACTATGATGTTAACTATTTGTTGGAGACAAGTGCTGGTGATGTTAAGTTAAACTTAGTTGGTTCCTATCTAATGAAATTGGAAGAAGAGCCGTATAAAGGAGCTGAGTTAATTGACTGTGCTGGTAAATGGGATCGCAGTAGTTGTGAAGCGCCATCTCCTAAGTTTAGGAGTGTATTGGCTGCGACTTGGACAACTGAATGGGACTTTGATGTAACTGCTCGCTGGAGACATGCTTCTGCTACTGATGAGCGTGTTGATGCTGGTGATAAAGGTGTTGAGTTTAAAGCAACTAATTATCTAGATTTATCAGGCAATTGGCATATAACTGACTACGCTAAGGTACAGTTAGGTATACAAAACTTGCTTGATAAAGAACCACAACGCATAAGCAATGCGCCATCTGGCGCGGGTAATGGTAACACTTTCCCTGGTGTTGTTGATGCTTTAGGTCGCTATGTTTACGCTGGATTTACACTAACGTTCTAAAGATAGATTGATTTTAATTAATGTTCTAGTTAAACACCCTTGGTTAACCAAGGGTGTTTTTTTTAATACATCGGTTTTAATATTCACACATCTGTTATTGACACTAGTCAAGGTTTTGTGGAATCATGCCATCGGGTCTATGCCATAGAAAGCATAGGAAAGGGAAATAAAAACAATCACAATAGAAAGATGTACTTACGTGATTGGATGTTGCTTCTGATAATTCAGAGCTTCATTATCAGTAGGTTAACACTTTTTAATTCACTTCAAATTGGTTGGGAACTATGTCCAAAGTAAGCAAAAGAACAAAAATCGCTTCTGCTTTGGTTGGTGTATTGGCGTTAGCCGGCAGCAATCTTGTAACAGCGAGTCCTCTTAGCGACGCACAAAAAGCAGACAGTCAAATCGTGGCTGACGCTGCAAAATCACAACAGAAAGTAAATAAGTACTTCGATCAAGCACAAGATATGCTGTTCGAATACGGTCAAGTCGCTGATGAGCGTGAAACACTGAAGTCTTATAACGACTATGTTGCTAAATTAGTTGCAGACCAAGAAGCGACGAAAAAAGCAATTCAAGCGGATATCGATGGCGTTGATGCATTGCGTCAGGGCGTTGTACCATTAATGTTTAAAATGGTTGATGCGCTTGAAAGCTTCATTAAGCTTGATCTTCCTTTCAATCTTGACGTGCGTATGAATCGCGTTGCTAACCTGCGCGCAACCTTAGATTCAGCAAACGTAACTTTGGCTGAAAAATATCGTCTGATCCTTGACGCATATAACATTGAGCGTGAGTATGGCCGCAAAATGAATGCGCAAGAAGGCAAGTTAAACATCGACGGTAAAGATTTATTGGTTGATTACCTTAACTTCGGTCGTGTTTCTTTATACGCGCAAAGCCAAGATCAAAAGAATGCTTGGATGTTCAATAAAGAAACCAAGAGCTGGGATAAGCTAGAAGACAGCTATTTACGTAGCATTACTAAAGCGATCCGTCAGGCTCGTGGTCAAGCTGCTCCAGATATGTTTGCCCTACCAATCCCAGCTGCGGAGGCTGCACAATAATGAAAAAGTTAATTACATCCGCGCTAGTGGCTGCTAGCTTTGCTATGACTGCTGGAATGGTAAGTGCTGCTGATGCACCTAAGACTATCGACCAGTTACTGCAACAAGTTAAAGCTGAGCGTAAGAGCGAAGCAAAAGTAAACAAAAAACGTGAAGCAGAATTCCGTGCAGAGCGTGGTGACAAGGCTGCATTACTTAAGCGTGAAAAACGCGCTTTAGCGGCTGAAAAGAAACGCGGTAAAGATTTAAACCAAACTTTCCTTGATAACGAGCGTAAAATCGCACAGTTAGAAACTGATCTGGTTACTGCTCAAGGTGACTTAGGTGAAATGTTTGGTGTGGTTAAAGGTGAAGCAGGCGATTTCGCTGGTAAATTAGCTTCATCAAACGTTAGTGCTCAATACCCAGGTCGTGAGACCTTCATTGCTGAGTTAGGTGCGCGTAAGCAACTGCCTAAAATTGAAGAGCTTGAGCGTTTTTGGGAAGCACAACTTTTCGAAATGTCTGAGCAAGGTAAAGTTGTTAAATTTACTGCTGACGTAACCTCAAATGACGGTAGCGTACAAAGCACCGAAGTAACACGTGTTGGTGCATACAACTTATTAGCCAATGATCAATATGTTGTTTATAACGACGAGCTAAGCCTAATCCAAGCATTAGCGCAGCAGCCAGGCGGCGAGCAAGTATCAAGTGTTGCTAACTTTGAATCAGCAACTTCTGGTTACGCAAAACTGTTTGTTGACCCAGCTCGTGGTCAGTTATTGAAAGTATTTACTGGTAAAGCAACTCTTGAAGAGCGTATCGAAGCGGGTGGTGTGATTGGTTACATCATTATCGGTATTCTTGTTGTTGGTGCGTTAATCGCATTATTCAAGTTAATCACTCTTTATGCTGTAGGCGCGAAAGTTAATGCTCAACGTAAAGACATTGCGAACCCAACAGATAACCCATTAGGCCGCGTTCTTAAGTCTTACCATGACAACAAGAGTGCTGACGTTGAAACTATCGAGTTGAAACTTGACGAAGCTATCTTGAAAGAAACACCGTCTCTTGAGTCTGGTATTTCAATCATCAAGGTATTTGCAGCTATCGCACCTATGATGGGTCTACTTGGTACAGTAACTGGTATGATTGCAACCTTCCAAAGTATCCAGTTATTCGGTACGGGCGATCCAAAACTAATGGCTGGTGGTATTTCTATGGCGCTTATCACAACCGTACAAGGTTTGATTGCGGCACTACCATTAATGTTGTTACACGCAATTGTTACTGCTAAGAGCAAGTCTGTAGTACAAGTTCTTGAAGAGCAAAGCGCAGGTCTTGTTGCACAGCACGCTGAGAAGAGGGCTGACTAATGATGCTATTCCTGATGGACATCTGGGATTCCGTCAGGGGCTTCATGGCCACTGGAGGCGACGTCCTCTGGTTGGTTGCGGCGGTATTATTCCTAATGTGGGTAATGATGCTTGAGAGATACTGGTTCTTAAAACTGGTTTCTCCTGCAAAGCATAAAGACATTATCAAAGCATGGGATGAAAGAGAGGATTCAACCTCTTGGTATGCGCACCGCGTTCGTGAAGCTTGGGTATCCCAAGCCAAACAAGAATTAAATTCGGGTATGTTGATCATCAAAACCTTAGTAGCTATCTGCCCTATGATTGGTCTTTTAGGTACAGTAACAGGGATGATTCAAGTATTCGACGTGATGGCAGTTCATGGTACGAGTAACGCTCGTATGATGGCAGCTGGTATTTCTATGGCGACCATGCCAACAATGGCAGGAATGGTTGCAGCATTATCAGGTGTATTTTTTAGTACGCGCCTTGATGCACAAATAAAAATCAGCATTGAAAAGCTAAAAGATAGCTTGCCACACCACTAGAGAGAGATTGTATATGGCACGTAAAAAGCACTCTAGCGTAGAGGACGAAGCACAAATCGATATGACTCCGATGCTTGACATCGTATTCATCATGTTGATTTTCTTCATCGTGACTACGTCATTCATCAAGCCTTCAGGTCTTGATTACAACAAGCCAGAAGCATCACAAGCGACCACTAAAAAGTCAGCGAACATCTTTATTGGTGTGAGCTCGACCGGTGTGATTAAGATGGAAAACCGTCAGGTTGACATTGAGCGTGTGACAGCAAACGTTGAGCGTATGTTGGCCGAAACGCCAGAAGCGGCAGTATTGATTGAAGCTGATAAGAAAGCGGAACACGGTATTGTTGTTAAAGTTCTGGACAGTGTTAAGAAAGCAGGCGTTGATAAAGTGTCTGTTTCAGCAGGGAAGGAATAATATGCTCAGAGGAATAGTATCTGTCATTATTGGTGGTGCTGTTACCTTTGGCCTGTTCTTGTTTATGGCTTCTTTGGTCGGTGGCGGTGCGAAACGCGCCGACACCAAGACTGATTCTCCTGTGATTGAGATCAGTATGGATAAACAAGATACAAAGACGCAGGAAAAGCCAAGGGTAAAACCAAAGCCACCTACGCCGCCAGAGCAGCCACCTAAGCCTGAACCGACACCGCCAGATAATTCATCTGATGTGGATACCAGCATGGCATTTAATATGTCAGGTGTTACTGCTACCTCTGGTCGCGGTGGATTTAAGCTTGGTAACATGATGACCCGTGACGGTGACGTAACACCAATCGTACGTATTGAACCTCAATACCCGATTTCAGCGGCGCGTGACGGTAAAGAAGGTTATGTAACTTTAAGCTTCTCAATTAACACTATTGGTGGCGTTGAAGACGTTAAAGTTATCGATGCAAAACCAAAACGAATTTTCAATAAAGCGGCACGCCGTGCATTGAAAAAGTGGAAATACAAGCCACAAATCGTTGATGGTAAGCCGAAGAAAAAGACCGGTCTAAAAGTTACTTTGGACTTTAGCTTGAACAAGGAGAAATAAGCGATGGTGAAGTTGAATAAACTTGCAGCAGCGTTGGTACTTTCTTTGGGTTCAGCTGCGTTTGTTGCACCAGTCGCACAAGCGGCAGAGAAATGTCCAATCGATAAGCGTCAGTCAAAAGCCGTTGGCCAAAGTGTTGGTAAAAAAGTACAGCGCTCATACAAAGCTTATACCGAAGGCAACTTAGATGAAGCTTTAGCTATCTTGCTAGAAGCGAACCCTAAGAATGACTTTGATAAAGCCTACCTCGCGCGCATGCTAGGTAACTTTTACGCTGAAAAGCAACAGTTTGATAAAGCATTAACCCAGCTAAGATTAGCTGTTGATGCTGATATCTTAGGTGGTGCTGATCACGCAGGTACACTTCGTTTGTTGGCTGATTTATCAGTGCAAGAGAAAAAGTGGTCTGATGCCATCTCCATGTATAAGAAATGGATGGCCTTTACCTGTAAGCAAGACGACAAAGCTTACTTCCGCATTGCGATTGCTCATAGTGAGCTGAAGCAGTGGGATAAAGCGCTTGCTGCTGCTAATAAAGGTATCGAGTTAGCAGCTAAGCCGAATAAAGGCTTATATCAGTTAAAGCTGACTGCTTACTACAACAAGAAAGATTACAAGAATGCCGTTAAGGTATTAGAAACTATGGTGCCATTGTTCCAAGACGATGGAAAACTATGGGTTCAACTTGCTCAGTTCTATCTTGTTGAAGAAAACTATAAAAAGTCGCTTGCTACCTTTGACCTAGCTTACAAAAATGGCTTTTTGACAACGGCGGGTAATATTACTCGTTTGTCACAGTTACTTGCGAGCAATGGTTCTCCATATCGTGGTGCTAAAATCTATGAGAAGCATTTGAAATCAGGTCTTATCAAGAAAGATGCTAAGACATTGAAAACGCTTGCTGGATTTTATCACACGGCGAAAGAGCTAAAAGAAGCAGCTAATTACTACGGTCAGTCTGCTGACATTTCTAAAGATGGTCAAACGTATTTGAGACAAGCACGTTTGTTATCATTAGACGGTAAAGAGTCAGCAGCGATTAAAGCACTTAACAAGTCGCTTAAAGCAGGTCTTAAGAACCCTGGTGAAGCGCACTTTGAATTGGCTTTAGCTTATCTTGATTTGAAGCAGTATAAATCTGCTTACAACTATGCTCAAAAAGCAATGAAAGATAAGAAAACCAAGCGTAGTGCTAAAAGTTACGTCGCTTACATAAAGGAAAAAGCGCGCATTCATAATGTAGCTCTTTAATCTCTAGCGTAAGTTGTCACTTTAGCTTTTCACTAAAAAACACCTCCATTTGGAGGTGTTTTTATTTTGCTCATATATTTAATCATGCTATTGCCAATAGACGAGTTCCAATTGATTACTCGTCGTCTTAACCAAAGTATCTGATGCCGTCTCTATTTTGTCTAGAAATATATCAGAGCGTTTATTCTCTGAAGGTGTGCAAAGTCCTGCGGTAATTCTGCAATCAAAAAGCTGGTTGTATTGACGTTGAGTCTGCGACTTCATTTCTTCGATGCTTTCTGAAACTCGACTAATTACGGCTTTCATACCTAAATCATCAACATTAAAAATACCGATAGTAAAATGGCCTTTTTCGTTTCTTGCGACAATATCACTATTACGTTTAAGTTTATTTTGAATGATGTTTGTGAATGATTTTAGTACTGGGGTTGGATTAGCGGTTTCATCCATGTTGGTACGTAGATACAATATGGCTAAACCTTGCTGCTTTGATATGTGCTTTTGCCATTCTCGGTTGAAAGCTTCAATGAAGTAAATTTGGTTATAAACACCAGTTTCTGGATCTTTGAAGGCGGGTTTTCGCCAAGAGTACAGCATGCTTTTTTCCTTAAAAGCGCTCAGAATTCAGCTACAAGTATAGACACAGTTTTGTCATTTACCTGAAATAAAACACAATAATGCCAAAAGATTGAATTGTTACTCAGAGCAAACGGCAAATGAATGAAAGGAATAACGATGAAAAAAACCATTCTAATGGCGGCAATATGTTCAACACTCGCGTTAACGGCTTGTCAAAAACAACAGCAAGCGACAGAAACAGCGAAAGTAGCCGAGCAAGTTGAGCAAAAAGCAGATCAGCAGTATCTGTCATTAGTCGAACAATACTTTAAAGATATGCTGAAGTTAAACCCAATGATGGCGACATTTGTTGGTGTTAATGATTATAACGATCAATTTGGTGGCGATTTATCTGAAGCTTATTTAAAACAGCGCCATGAACTCAATCAAGGTTATTTAGATAAAGTTCGTAAAATTGATCGAGATGCCTTGTCAGCAGACCTACAGTTGAGTTACGACTTGTTTGCTTATGATCGTGACATGGCGTTGATCGGTGAAACTTACCCTGAACGCTGGTTACCGCTCAATCAATTCCACAGTACTGTATTTACTATGATACAACTCGGAACAGGCGAAAGTGCACAACCCTTTAAAACGGTGAAAGACTATCGCAATTGGTTGTCGCGCCTTGATGGCTTTATCAATTGGATCAAGCTTGCTGAGCAACGCATGAACCAAGGAATTGACAGCAAGGTAGTGTTGCCAAGAGTTTTGGTTGAACGTATGATCCCGCAAATGGAAGGTCTGATGGTGACGAGGCCTGAAAACAGTATATTTTATTCGCCAATCAAATTGTTGCCAGAGAGTTTTTCTACTGAGCAGAAGCAACAATTAACCGCTGAATACAAAGCCATGATAGCGAACAAGCTACTGCCTGCGCTCACTGATTTGAAAGACTATTTAAAACAGACTTACTTGCCTAAATCTCGTGGTACAGATGGCTGGTCAGGGCTGCCAAATGGAAAAGCTTGGTATCAGCAGCTTGCTAATTATCATACCACCACCAAAATGCCAGTTGATCAGATCCATGAAATTGGCTTAAACGAAGTTGCTCGTATTTTGTCTGAAATGGATAAAGTACGTCAGCAAGTTAATTTTAAAGGCGATCTTAAAGCCTTCTTTGCACATTTATCATCTGATCCTAAGTACTTTTTTACTGACCGTCAGGGATTGATTGATGGTTATATGGATTTAAAAGCGAAGATTAACAAAGAGTTGCCAACATACTTTAATGTAATGCCTGTTGCGGATTATGTAGTTAAGCCTGTTGAAGCATTTCGTGAAAAGTCAGCGGCTGGTGCGTCTTATCAATCACCTGCAGTTGATGGTTCACGCCCAGGGATTTTCTACATTAATACCTATAACTTAAAAGCACAGCCAAAGTGGGGCATGACCACACTTTCGTTACATGAAGCTGCACCGGGGCATCATTTTCAGATAGCGATAAAACAAGAGCTTAAGGGCGTGCCTGAGTTTCAACGCTTTAGTGGTTATACCGCCTTTGAAGAAGGCTGGGCGCTTTACGCTGAGTATTTAGGCATTGAAATGGGGTTATTTAAAGATCCTTATCAATACTTCGGCAAGCTGTCTGATGAAATGTTACGGGCAATGCGGTTAGTGGTTGATACAGGACTGCACGCTAAAGGTTGGAGTCGTGAACAAGCCATTCAGTATATGAAAGATAACTCACCAATGGCGGAGTCTGATATCGTCGCTGAGGTTGAGCGTTATATGGCGATCCCTGGTCAAGCTTTGTCTTACAAAATTGGTCAGTTAAAAATCATCGAGCTGCGTGAGCGTGCCGAAAAAGCCTTGGGCAACAAATTCGACTTAAAAGCATTTCATGATCAAATTCTAACAACAGGTTCATTACCAATGGCGGTTATGGATAAAAAAATTGATCGTTGGATAACTTCACAGAAATAACGGTCGTTATAATAGCTAAAGGCGACCTTGGTCGCCTTTTTGTTTGATATGTAGGATCAAGGAAAGATAATGATACAAATACAATCAGATCAGTTAACTTTGCGTTCAGCGGTTGAAAAAGATTGGCCAAATTTTTTAAAAGTTCAGAGCGATCCTGAAGTAAATCGTTATATACGAATTCCTCAAACAGAAGCTGTGATCAGACAAAAGTTTGAAGTAAGCAATATTAATTGGACCTATGGTTCAGGAAATTTTTTATCCTTAATTATCGAAAATACGCAGCAAGAGTTCATTGGTGTTATGGGTTTTAGATGCCTAGATCCAGAACTGAACAATGTTGAAGTGGGTTATGTGATCAATCCTGTCGCACAAGGAAATGGCTATGGAACACAAGCACTACAATTAATGTTGCCGTGGGCGATTAGCACGTTCAACATCCATAAATTTGTCGCTTATTGTGCTAGCGGCAATATAGGTTCACAAAAAGTACTCGAAAACTCAGGGTTTCAGCGAGAAGGTTTATTACGTGAGAACATTAAAATAGGTGAACAGTGGATCGACGATTTTGTCTATGGGTTGATTGTGAGTGAAGTACTTTAGTGATCACATTTAATTAAGGCTTAATGTTCATTTAATTATTGAATTTGGTAATTTTGTTAGTGTTGCTTTTTCATATAATCAGGAAAAGCAATTTAATTATGGCTGTAAAAACTAGCTCAAGTGAAGGGCTTACTTCTGCTCAGGAGCAATCTCCAACAGCTCTATCTTCAGCAAGTTCAGATGCTGTACAATTTAATGAAGATGAATATCAACACAAAGAACAACAGCCTTCAACCTTTTTATGTTGCTTTTATTGTTGCACAGCAATGTCAGAATCAACAGCAGAACGTAGCTCGTTAATTACTGATCAACCTCAGCCAAGATATCAAGGAACATCTACTGAATTGAATCATAGTGCTCGAGAAGACGATGCTGCGGCTCCAACAGATCCGGTAGAAGAAAATGATTATATTTGCGCTAACTATACCTGTTGTCAGAAAGGAAGTGTGTTGAATAAATGCTTATTTTTGGCTCTGAGTCCCTTTATTTTCTCTTGTAGCGAAAAAGATAAAGTTAGGGAGGCAATCGCGTGGGCATTCCCTCGTGCGAAATAAAAAACTAGGTTGAGTTTAGACATATGCGAAAGTCTCATTATGAAGAAGTAAAGAGTGTTGATTGGCGAAATTAAACGATTACGAATTCATAGGTGTACAGTATTTTTTCAGATATAATTCTCGTTTTAATCTTTAAGGCATTTTCATGTCACAAATTGAACAACTTGAGTTACGTGAAGGCGATGAATATATCGAGCTTTACAAGGTACTTAAAATCCAAGGAATGATGAGCGCTGGCTCAGAAGCTAAACACGTAATTGCTGAGGGCATGGTGTTAGTGAACGGTGAAGTTGAAACGCGCAAGCGCAAAAAAATTATTGCAGGTGACTTAGTTACCTTTAATGACGAATCAGTGGTTATTACTGATGCCAATACTGAGGTTGAGTTTATGCAGTTCCCAGATGATGATAACGGAAAAATGCTAGCGGCAATGGCAGATTCAGGGATTGATCTATCTCAATCAATGGATGTCGATTTCTTTTTAGTTTTCGACGCACAGCGCGATGCAGAAACGGCGTTAGAAGACTTGGTTAAGTCTGAGAAAGACGGTGATGTTGAGTTGTTATTCAATGAGGAAACCACTAAGTGGGAACTGATTGTATCTATCAACATGGTGCCAAACTATGATGATGTGATTGCCACAGAAACAGAATTGAATGCATTTGCTGAAGAGTTCGATGGCATGACCGATGGGTGGGGCGTAATGCAACATCAAGAAGGCGATGATGAATTTGCACATGACGAAGAATGCCAAAAGGATTGTTGTCATTAATTTGATGTCAATACACAATAATGATGCCGTAGTATTTACTGCGGTATTTTTTATTTCTTCAACTTAAAGTTACTCCTATCATCTAAGATAATGCCATGGCAGGTCGCTGCCAAAATAATTTGTCTTTCGCTATAAATTAGCACTCAACTCATTGGGTCATCATGGAATTCGAAATTACCCTTCAAATCGCAATGTTTCTTTTGATCACTGCTGTTATTGCAGGGTTTATTGACTCTATTGCCGGTGGCGGCGGCTTAATCACGATCCCTGCGCTAATGTGGGCGGGTTTACCACCGATTGCTGCTTTAGGAACCAATAAATTGCAGGCCGGTGGTGGCAGTTTTTTTGCGAGTTATTACTTTGTTCGTCATGGTGTGGTTAAACTCAAAAACATGTGGCAGGCTTTCGCTAGTGCATTTATTGGCGCGGCCGCGGGGGCATGGTCTGTACAACAGATTGATACCGAAATACTAAAACTAGTTTTACCGTTTTTAATGCTTGCAATCAGCCTTTATTTTCTATTTTCTAAAAAGCTGTCGGATCTTGAAAGCCAACAAGTGATTTCTCCTTTGCTATTTGCTTTCTCTGCTGCTTGGATAATCGGCTTTTATGATGGCTTTTTCGGGCCTGGCACAGGTAGCTTTTTTGCGCTGGCATTTGTTACTTTATCTGGTTTTGGTTTAGCGAAAGCAACTGCTCATGCTAAGTTACTTAATTTTTCTACCAATGTTGCCTCTTTATTATTTTTTGCAATTGGCGGGCAAGTATTTTGGACGCTTGGACTACTCATGATGGTAGGGCAGGCATTTGGTGCGAATTTAGGGGCAAGGTTAGTAATAACCAAGGGCAGTAAAATCATTCGTCCGTTAGTGGTGGTGATGTCATTAGCCATGAGTCTAAAGTTATTAGTTGATCATTTTGTGAGTGTTTTATGAAGTTTATACATACATCTGACTGGCATATCGGTCGTCAATTACATAATCATTCTTTGCTAGACGATCAAATTTATGTGTTTCAGCAAATTATTGAGTTGGCGGCAAAACACCAAGTGGACGCAGTCATCATTGCCGGTGATATTTATGACCGTTCCGTGCCGCCATCAAGTGCGATAACCGTTTTAGATGATGTATTACATCAATTAATTAATCGACTAAATATTGCTGTTATCATGATTGCAGGTAACCATGACAGCCATGAACGTTTAGGATTTGCAGCAAAACACATGAAGCAAAATGGTCTGCATATTGTCGGCCCACTCACTCATGATTTAGAGGTAATTAAACTGGAAGGGAAAACGGGGACAGCCGTTTTTTATCCCATACCTTATGCTGAACCTGCGCGGGTAAGGCAAGTATTTAAATGTGACGCAACAACGCATGAGCAAGCTATGTCAGTATTGCTTGAACAAGTGCATAAAGACGACACTCATGATTTGCCTAAAGTTGTTATCAGTCATTGCTTTCTTGATGGCAGTAGCGACAGCGAATCAGAAAGACCATTAAGCATTGGCGGGGCAGATAAAATCAGTCCTGAGCTGTTTATGCCTTTTGATTATGTCGCACTAGGGCATCTTCATGGTCCTCAATTTAAAGGTGATGGTCATGTGCGTTACTCTGGCTCGCCACTTAAATATTCTTTTAGCGAAGCAAAACACAATAAATCCGTGACCTTGGTTGAATTTAACCAAGCTGCGGATAAACCAAAAATTGAGTTGTTACCACTAGCCTCAAAACGAAATGTGCGAGTGATTGAAGGGTATTTAGAGCAGATATTAACTGACGCAAAAGCAGATGCTAATGATCAAGACTACATTATGGTTCGTTTGCTGGATAAGCATGCCATCTTAGATGCTATGGGCAAACTGCGAAGTGCCTATCCAAATGTACTGCACTTAGAACGAACAGGCTTAATGGCTGAATCAAAGCATTCCGAAATCCGTAAACAACATATTAAGCAAAATGAAATGGATATGTTTAGCAGTTTTTTCTCGCAAACCACGGGTGAAGTACTAACGCCGCAGCAAACCCAAGCTATGACTGCATTGTTAGATAGTTTGCATAAGCAAAAGGAAAATTAATGAAGCCCGAATTATTATCAATGACCGCTTTTGGTCCGTTTGCCGATACCCAACAGATCCAGTTTACTGATTTTTCTGAAAATGCCCTGTTTTTGATCAACGGCCCGACAGGGGCAGGGAAAACGACCATTTTAGATGGCATTTGCTTTGCCTTATATGGACGCAGTACAGGTAATGAACGTGAAGCAAGTCAAATGCGTTGCGATATGGCTGCGGAAGAAACAATAACCGAGGTGACCTTTGAGTTCTCATTAGGTGACTATCGTTATCGGGTTCGACGAGTACCTGAGCAGGAGCGGAAAAAGAAAAGTGGTGACGGTTTTACCCAACAAAAGCCAGAAGCGCAATTGTATCGAATTGACGCTAAGGGTGAAGAAACACTGCTGGTCGAGGTGAAAGTATCAGAAGCAACTGCTGAAATTGAACAACTACTCGGGCTTGATGTTGAACAATTCAGGCAAGTCATGGTGTTACCTCAAGGTAAATTTCGTGAGTTGTTAATGGCTGATTCAAAGGCCAGAGAAAAAATATTTGGTCAGCTGTTTCAAACTCACATTTATCGCCGTATTGAAGACAAACTCAAGCAAAAAGCTAGTGATGTTCGTCAACAAGTTCAAGCTCAGCGAAATCGTAGGCAGGGTGTGTTGCAGTCAGCTAAGGTTGAATCAGATGAACAGCTTAAGCAGCAACTCGATGACCTTGCGCCAGCGCTTGAGCAAGCGGCTAAAATCAAAAATAAAACTCATCAATCATTAATTCTACTTGCCGAGCAAAAACAAGTTGCTCAGCAACTGAGTCAAAAATTTGCTCAACAGCAGCAAGCGGTTGCAGATAAGGCATCTCTAACAGAGCAAGCTCAATACATTCAAAGCCTACAGCATCAATTAGCGCAGGCTAACCTTGCTGCTGATATTTTGCCTCTTAAAAATAGCTACTTGCAACGACAACAAGAACATCAATTATTGGAAGAGCAGCAATCCCTCGCAGAACAAAAAACTAACCAAGCCAAGCAAGATAAAAAGCAGTTACAACTGGTGTTAGCGAAAGTGCCAGAGCTTGAATTACAAAAGCTGGAATTTCAGCATCAAGCGCAAACATTAGAACAGCTCCGACCATTACTGGTTGACATTGAGCAAATAAGTGAACAACTAGCCAAAGCAACACAAACGAAGGCGAAAGTCGCAGTTAAACATGCTTCTTGCACGGAAAAGTTGCAGCAATTATTAGCAGATAAACAACAAAAGCAGGCACAGCTTCCTGAATTACAAACACTCGCGGCATCGCAGTTACAACTGCAAACGCGTTTGAATCAGCAGCAACAGTTACTCGAAAACTATCGACAATTTGAGCAATTGCAAAGTCAAAGTGATCAGCTTGAGCGTCAATTAACTGATGAAAAAGCCAAAGGTGCTCAGTTAAGAGCAGAATATGATCAAGCAAAAAAATATCACCAACAGCTACAATTAACTTGGCATCAAGGTCAAGCTGCAGTGTTAGCTCAATCGTTACAGCTTGGAAGTCCTTGTCCAGTTTGCGGTAGTGCAGAACACCCAATGCCAGCGAACTTTAATTCTCAAACGCCAACAGAGGCACAATTGCAACAAGCCAATCAGCAAGAAGTGTCGGCGCAGGAAAAATTAACTACCGCACGTTCGGATTATAAGTTGTTAGTTCAACAGCAGCAGCACATTGAACAGCAGAAACAGCCCTTAGCTGATTTGTTGGGAGCAAGCTTATCTTCACCTATTTCGGTTTGTGAACAAGAAGCACAACAGCTCCAGAAAGACTTTTTAACAGCGCAGCAAGCGGCGCAACAGTTGACTGCCATACAAAAGCAAATAGATGAACTAAGCAATGCCGAGCAACTACAAGTTAACAATAAAGATCAGCTTCGAGTTGAACTTGAGCAGATTGATAAACAACAGCTTGAACAGCAAACCATCCTCAATCAAGCAAAGCAGCGTATTCCTGCTGATATACACGATATATCGCAACTAGATATTCAGATCAATGTGTTGCATAACAAAATGGCATCGACAAGCAAGCGGCTTGAAGAAATAACGAATCAACAAACCCAAGTCAATGAATTATTAGCCGCCTCTACTGCAACATTGGCGTCGCTGAATAAGCAACTCGATAGCAGTCATAAAAAGTTAGTTATTGAAGAAAAAGAATTTATTGCAGCGCTGAAAGCGGCAAATTTTGACGATACATCTCAGCTTGATAATGCGGTTTTATTAGAGCAGCAGCAAACTCAGATCAAGGCTGAAGTTGAGCGCTATCAGCAAAGTTGTGCAGTAAACCTAGCTAAGTTGAACGAACTGAATGAACAACTAGTCGATAAAACTGAACCCGATCTTGGAGAAATTGATCAAAACTATCACCAGCAGCAAGTTATTTATCAGCAACAAGAAAGTGTGTGGCAACAGTTGCAAAGTCAGCAGAGCCAGCTCTCTCAAATACAGCAACAGTTGGTAGAATTAGATAACTCGTCGGCTGAATTAGAAAAAAAATATGCTGTTGTGGGGACATTAGCTGATGTGGCTAATGGTCAGACTGGAAATAAGATTAGCTTAAATCGTTTTGTATTAAGTGTACTGCTTGATGATGTGTTAATAGACGCCAGCAAGCGATTGCACTTGATGAGCAAAGGACGTTATCGTTTGCTTAGAAAAGAGCAACGAGCAAAAGGTAACAAGGCTTCTGGCTTAGAATTGGAAGTCGAAGATGGCTACACCTCAAAAGTGCGTGATGTTGCGACCTTGAGTGGTGGTGAAAGCTTTATGGCTGCGTTATCGTTGGCGTTAGCTTTGTCTGAAGTAGTACAAGCCTATGCTGGTGGTATTAAATTAGACACCTTGTTTATTGATGAAGGATTTGGCAGCTTAGATCAAGATTCTTTAGAGTTAGCAGTGCAAACTCTGATGGATTTACAGTCAACAGGGCGAATGATCGGTGTGATTTCTCATGTGACAGAAATGAAAGAGCAACTTGATCAGCGCATTGATGTGATTAAAACATCACAGGGTAGCCGCATTGCACTGATTTTAGAATAAAATAGCATTAACTTACTTTTTGCATGCGCTGCATTTTTAGAGCGCATTTGCATAACCCTTTCTTCAATGCTGGACAGCCATTACAAGGTTTACTCTTTAATGGCTGGCGTGCATTAACTGAGTCATCAATAAACCGTGTTTTAATCGCTACGTTGGGGACGGCTTTCGAGGTTTTAATTATCGTATTCGGTGAATTTTTCGTTTGAAACTGCGCATCATTTTTTGCATGTTTGGCGTTTGTTAGTTGAGCGATAGTTAGCTTAACTTGTTGCTTTATTTTATTTTTAGTTGGGATGACTAATTGAGAGGTTAACCTCTTATATGCTGCTTTTGCCAGCATTTTTTTTTGACGCTGATCCGCTTTTTTCGATGTTTTGATGCTCTCTTTTTTATTCATTTTCCTTACGGCTTTTTTTGCCTGCTTTTTGCAAAGCTTTTTAAGGTGTTTTTTAATTCCAGACATAAAAGAGACTCAAGATCAGGATAGATAATCAGAATTCTAAATAAAAATCGTTATCAGTCAATTATTATTTTTAGAATGACTCTTTAGGTCACATTTTCAACAATCCTGCGTTAAAAGCTATACTTTTTAGTTATAGGAAAGTAGGAGATTAATATATGGGAGAGCAGGTAAAAGTAACGCAAAGGCCAGCTGTTATTTGGACTGACGGTAATACAATCTCCGGTGAAATAAAGGAGAAGCAATCAGTAAAGTTTAGGATTCAAACAGAAACTGGACAAATACGAAATTATAAGCTGGTTAAGAAAGGAGAAAACTTAATTTTACAGCGTCGATTGTTTGGCGATGTTTATTGGGGATTCGGTACAAAAATACAACAAAAAGAAACTGATGGCGCTCAGCAAGTTTGGCGTAGCATTCTTTCCCATAAAAGTGTTTCGGGTGAAGCATTAGTTCGATTTTTTAACTTACACCCCGTCGTTGGTTCTGAAATTAAAAATTCAATACAAAACCCAAATTTGACTGATTTTAGTGCCAAGATTGATGATGCTCGCATTGAGGCAATACCAATACAGTTGCAAGACGTTCAATCGCAGGCAGATGAAACAGAAGTCGATCAATCCTCAACTATTAGAGTGGCTAACTCATATCGACAACAACTTGCAACGGGCGATATTTCCCCTTCTGAAGTGGCCGATAATATTTGTGGTATGCATGATGAACGAATAGTTGGAATACTGCGTACATTACCTGAAGAACAGGCTGTGAATATTCTGTCATTATTGCCTTCAACGACAAGCGAAACATCAAGTTACCGGCTATCGAATTCCGTTTGGAAATACTTATTACAACATGAGCCAGCTTTAGCAAGACGATTTCTTGCCAAAGCAATGTATTTTGAGCCGCAACATGCAGCTGAAATCGTGCGTTATGAAATGCATCCAAATTTAACTGCTGTCGTCAATTTAGCATTAGTCGATCGTATTAACTTAAGTCAACAACGTCGGTTTTCAGAAGCTCATGGCGCGAAATTTTATGCTGATTTTTTACTTGAACTTCCAAGCAAGAAACAAGCACAGTTACTGTTAGCACTTTCTGTTCAGCAAGCCGCGACAGCTCTAAAGGGGATAGTATTGGTGAATACTGAGTTTGATACAAATGAGTTAATTACAAATATGAAAGCTGCCAATGCGGAGTTTACTGATTCCGTTTCCAAATATTTATCGAATGATGGTTATGCAAGACTCTTAAATTCATCAGCTAATCGATAGATTTTTACTTGAACTGCTCCAATACTTTTGAAGTAGAAGTCGGATAGATATTTTCTGGCTATACTTTGTTTAATTAATCGTCGATGGAGTGATTAGAGTGTCTTTGAAAATTATTGGCGTCACCTCACCAATTTCATTCAAAAAACCAAGTTTAGAACAAGTTGCTAAAGCGAATGATTTGCACAGTGCCACAAGAGTAACAGGCTTTGACAAGATTAAAGATATGTTTGCTGGCAATAAACGTGAAAAAGCCATGAAGGCACTATACTTTTTAACCAATGAGAAATACCTAGCAGCAAATGAGCCGGATAAGGCTGTAAGGCAAGCCGAAGCATTTCGAACATTAGAGCAGCTTGCTGATCCTGCAAGTAAGCAGCAGTTTCATGCTGAGGTTACACATGTCCAAGGGCATGAATTTGAATTTAGATATAAAATCGACCAGGTTGTTAGCGATAATAATAGAGACGATGGCTATTGCACAATTCAATTAGGTAACGATTCGCTCCTTCGAAAGGAAGCTAACCTTGCAGAAGCCATTGATGGATTCAATCAATTTCAATATCAAAATCAAGGTTATCATTCGTCTTCAGGTTACCAAACTCGAGAAAATGAAAATATCGCCACGGCCATGTTCAATGACGTGAAAGAGCGTAACTCTGATTATGCCCATAACTTAATGCAGGTTGCCAGCTTAAAACCTTTTTCAATGAATAGAAACTATAAAGAACCATGGGTTAGCCAGTGGAATGAGGCGATGAACGATATTGGTTTAGCCACTGTGAATAGACACAAGCAAGCTGGTAGGATCTATTGGGGATATAAAAATTTAAATACAGCTGTTCCGTTGCCAACAAATCTACAGCTTCGCCGGCCTCCTGCTCAAATTGCTCGTGGGTATCCTTCTCGACAATATGCAAGATCTTCAGGGGGTAACTACCGTCCACAACAACCTAGACAGCTACCTCCTCAAGCTTTGTTAGCAACAGATGATGAATTAGGGCTTAACCGAATTGCTTCAGCCTTAGAAGGCATGTTTTCTGGTTTACTTAGGTGGCTTGATATCGAGCCAAGGCATCAGAGTTTAGCTCCTGTTATGCCACAAATGTCAGCAATCCAACTCTCAGCTCACCAAACGGAAGTGTTAGCTGGATACCCGAGAACACAATTGCCACCACCACCGTATTTTCAAACTCCGAACTATGGAGCCAGGCAACCGACTTATTTTTATGAAGGCAGGTACTAATTAACCTGAACTCTGCATAAGCCAACCTCTACAGCACAGCTACCTCTGCGTATTTCTGCGTTAGAACAGTTCGAAATAGGCTGCTAATACGAACTGTTCTGCCTTGAACTACACAAAATTATCAGCACTGTAGATAGCCTTGGTCGCTTTATTTGAAAAATCATAATGATATGGATTTTGTTATAGAGAGCTCAAGTTAATTACCAATTCACTGACTCAATAAAAAACCGACAATAAAGTCGGTTTTATTAGGGAACCTTTTGGAAATTACTTTTGATAAATTTGTTGGTTTTGATAAGCGTATGCGACTTCGAACGCTTTCTTTTGGAAACGCTTTAATTCCAACTCATCGAAATCAACATGAGGAGGATTACGTTTCAGTTGCTCTTTTACCGTCAATGAGTCGATCAGATAAACGGGGGTATCTTGCAATTGGATCGCCGCTTCCAGCTTGAAACTGGTTGCGCTGCCCATGTGCTTGCCTTTTTGGTGACGCTCAAGGATCACCACGCGATCCACATGGTAATCTTCCATCAATTTGTTGAAGGTAAAAGCAAATTCACGAATACTTTCCGTTTCTGCTGATTTAGACACGCTGAATGAGCGTTTACGACACTCAGGTACTGTGAAGGTGTCACCTTCATAACTGAGTAAGCTAATTATGGCATCGCCGCCAACGAGTTCTACACCACAAACTTTCATGTTATTTCCTATGAATATTAATCTTCGTTATCGATAGGCAACTTGCCGACTTTTTTACGCAGCATTGGCGCATCGCCCACATCGATAGCTGAATGAAAACGTTTATCTCTTTTCACGCTTGGTTTGGCCTTTGTCTGAGCAGGTTTGCGCTTTGCCTTAAACGGGGCTTTATTTTTAGCTGTTGAAACTTTTTTATTGGTTTTAGGCTTTAAACCTTTAAACTTTGCTTCTAAGCCATCAATGGTTGAAAAGTTGAAGGTTTTACGGAGAAAAGTTTGAATTTTAACAAAGTTTTCCCAGTCTTTTGGTCCCACGAAAGAAACGGCATCCCCTTTGGCTCCTGCACGACCAGTTCGGCCTATTCGGTGAACGTATTCTTCACTCATTTTGGGCATATCAAAATTAATGACCAAGGATACATTGAGTAAATCGAGGCCGCGAGAAGCAACATCAGTGGTGACCAGAATTTGTTGTTGACCGCGGCTAAATTGATCCATGATTTTATTACGGGTACTTTGGTTTAAGTCGCCACTTAACGCCGCAGTATTTAACCCTGCCTTAGCAAGCTTGTCAGCTAAACGCTGAGTATCATTACGGGTAGCGGTAAAAATGATAACTTGCTTATGCTGGTCTGCTTTTAATACATGCTCAAGCAAGGCTTCTTTATGATCTAAATGATCACAAAGGTAAATTTTTTGTTGGATATCTGCATGCTCAGAATGACTTGAATCAACACTGATATGATGGGGATCATTTAATAGTTCAGCAGCAATGTCATTGATTTCTTGATGATCAAGTGTGGCTGAAAACATCAAGGTTTGACGACGTTTGTGATCCGCTGCCGTGTTGATCATTTTTAATTGTGGTGCAAAGCCCAAATCAAGCATGCGATCAGCTTCGTCTAGGATTAGTAATTCAAGACCGTTTAGATATAAATGCTTTTGCAATAAATGATCGGCTATTCGACCTGGTGTTGCCACAATAAAGTGTGGATCACGAGCAAGGGCTTTGGCTTGGTCGTTGAAATTCTCACCACCTAAAATACTGACTGCTTTGTATTGGGTATTGGCCACCAATAACCGCAGTTGGCTATAGACTTGTTGAGCAAGTTCTCGTGTTGGCAATAATACGAGTACACGAGGATCACGCTTGGTTAAGGCTCGCGTAGAAATAATTCTTTGCATTGCGGGCAGAAGAAATGCCAATGTTTTACCTGAACCTGTTTTTGAGGATGCCATTAAATCTTTACCCGTTAATGCAACAGGAATGGCCAATTCTTGGATCTCAGTGGCTTTGGTGAAGCCCATGTGATCAATGGTTTTTTGTAGACGTTGGTCTAAGGTAAAATCGCTAAACTGCAAAGGAAAACTCCGAATTAAAAATCGCGGGGTATTATCCTAGAATTCACAGCTAAACGCTATCTTTGTATTTAACTAAAAAAATGTTTAGCGACAATGATGGTTAAGCCATAACCAATGCTGTAACAAATAAATAAAGCGGGAAAAAATTTTAAATAAGAGCCGAAGGTTAATTCTTTAACCTTGCTCATGGCGATGATCCCAGCAGCACTACCGATAATAAGTAATGAACCACCAACGCCAACGCCGTAAGTAAGTCCTAACCATTCTGGCGTGGTTAAAATAGGGTTTGCTTTGAGTAATGCTGCCGTCATGGGCACATTATCGAGTAAGGCTGATGCCATACCCGTAAAGAAATTGGAAATATTGGGATTATGCTGGCCGTAAGCATGTGCCAATAAATCGAGAATGCCAATTTGTTTCAACATACCGACCAGTAGCAGTATGCCTAAAAAGAACAGCAAGGTGTCAAATTCGACTTGGCGGATATATTCTAATATTCGTACTTCATCTTTATCGTTGTGTGATAGCTGACCTAATAAGAACATGATTGATAATCCTGATAAGAAGGTGAGCACAGGAGGAATGGCAAACAGTACGTTAAGCAGCATGGTCATGAAAATAGTACTGAAAAATAACACCGCAATCGCGATATCAACCCTTCGATAATTTCTTGGGGTCACCTCAGTTGAAACCACGCCTGTTAATTTGTAGGAAAATAACCCGGCAAGCAAGAGTACACTAACAGCCGATGGAATAATTAAGCTCATTAATTCCGACATTCGTACATGACCACTTAAGAAGATCATCAAAGTGGTTACATCGCCTGTGATCAATGCTACGCCACCAGAATTAACCGCGAACACTACTAACACAGACATTTTGAGCTTCACTTCAGAAGATAAATTGAAGGTGCTGAGTAAGCCAAGGGTAACTAAGGTTGCTGTTACATTATCGCAAAAAGTTGACAAAATAAGGGCGAATAGTGACACCATGACCATTAACATTCGAACGGATATTTGATGAGGAAAAATCTTTTGCACTATGGCTTGTATCATGCCCTTTGAGTTCAAATAAGCAACGAATGTCATCGTTGACATCAAAAATAACCATAAGGTCGCAATTTCAAGCAAATTACTATTCAATTCTTTTTCAACTAAATGTTGATGCTCAGGTGTTCCTGCGGCGATGAATAAACAAACCCAAGAAATGCATCCTAGAAATAGAGTGGTTTTGGCTTTGTTTATGTGAGTGATGTCTTCAAAAATTATGGTGATAAGCGCAACAACGGACAAACTAATCAGGAAAATATTGAGCATGAGTATTACCGTTAAGATTATGTATTAAATTCAGTTTAGGTGATTTCCGTAAAAGTGTAGCGACATCGTGTCAGAAAGTGAGCGCATGAAATCGTAGCTATACTCGTGATAGCTGAAGGTGCAGGATTTCAGCGAGAATTAATTGCCATTTAGGCAAGGTACTTATCCGTAGTAATAGTTATTACCGACAAACAAAGCTGTCGTTACTACGTTTCTATTTCAAGGGTAAGTAACGCAGTGTAAATGGCAATTAAACTCGCACTTTGTGGGCTTTTCAGCATTGATTCTTCTTTGTTGCGAAAGCTTAAATTAGCCCGCTAGTTCTTCACTTTCACGCCTCGAATAATGCAACG
>JBMYXI010000038.1:0-28100 GCA_049608225.1 Parashewanella sp. | reverse complement strand
TGTTGATCTTTCGTGATTGTTTTTGCAGCGATAAATTGGTTATCTTATGCAAGGCAGAGCTTGTGCGGTGTAGTTATTACCGACATACAAAACTGTCGTTACTTCGTTTCCACATAAACAAACGATAACGCTGCAGCTTTCCGTTTCAAAAGAAGTACTAATTTATGCTGCCTTAGATGCGTTTGAGCACGTCCGGTTCGGTGTTGTGACCAGCTTACTTAGATGACTAAGCTTCACTGTTCACGCTTTGAACAAGAAAGTGCTCAAATAGCACAAAATTCAACCCTGAAAGATTAACATGCCCTGGTGCAATTAAAATTTAATTCGAGGTATTAACTGTGCGAAATAATCTATTCAATAAAAGAATGAATAAAGTAATTCTTTTTCTGCTTATCACAGCATCAGCTTGGGCTAATGCTTCTGACTATGTTGAAGGTAAGGACTATCGTAAGGTTGCGGGGATCCCTGAAGTGCAAAAATCGGTAGTAAGGGAGTTCTTTTCATACAATTGTCCTCATTGCTACCGAAAAGATCCAACAATAGAAAAAATGGCTGAACTGATAAAAAGTGATATCGCCTTTGTTCGTACACCAGTAGGGGCGGGCCGAGCCAGTTGGATAATGGCGCAAGAGGCTTATTATGTCGCGAATCAGCTTAAGATCACGGAACAAGTACATTCAGCCATATTTAAATATATTCATGAGCAAGGCGGACCTTTTACTAGTTCATCACAACTTGAGGCATTTTTTGTCAGTCAGGGCGTTAAGCAAAGTGATTTTGAAAAAGTATATAACGCTCCAGCAAAACAGGTTGAGTTAAACAAGTGGGAGATTCAAATTCAATTGGCTGAAATAAGGGGCGTACCGACCTTGCTCGTTAATGGGATTTATGAGGTTAACCCTGGTGATCATTCTGCTGAAGAGCTTGCAAAATTAGTGGAATATTTAAATAAAAAATAAACGAAATCTGTCAGAACCTTTAAGCTTTGCATAATGAGCACCTGACGATAAAATTTTCAGAAATTTATAGTTAGGTGCTTATTTACCACTTTCTCTTTGGCTGAAACAACACATCGATATCATCTTCTTCTTCATCTTGGGATTTTCTAGCAGGTGCGGCTTGCTTCTGCTTACCTAAAATTTCATCAGCCAACTGTTTGACTTCGTCTAGTTTTTGACTCGAAAAGTTATCATTTGGATTTTTAATGCGAATTGCATTAAGGGTTGTCATTGCCTTGTTAAGCAACTGTTTGGCAGAGCCATACTGCTTCATATCTTTAGCCGCTTGTGCACGATTTAGCATGGCATCAACATTAATCTTTAGCTGTAAGTTATTAATTCGATTTTCTTCTGTGGCAAAAACTGTCGGATCAACTTTCCCTTTATTATGTTCAGAGCGCAAGATGGCTTTTAACTTTTTTAACATTTGAACGAGGGCGATGAGCTGTTTGTCGTTATCCGGAATTTGCACGTTATCAGAGACGGTATTAGGAGGCATCGCGGATAATTGTGAAATTTGAGCCTGAAGATCAAGTGCTAGGCGTTCATAGTCTTTTTTTTGTTGCTCATTACAAACGGTTCCTGCGATTTGGGTCGCTTCTGCTAAGCGTTTATACAACATTAAAAGAATGTCATTCGAGCAGGGAAACATGGCTATTTTATCTAAAACAAGTTGAGTTTCATCGATAATCGCGCGTTGACGTTGATGTTGAACTCTTCTATCCGCTTCATTTTTATCTTTATGCTGTTGAAAGATATTAATCCCAATAATCAGCAGAAGTAACGCACCAATTACCACAAGCGCAACAATTAATATCATAGTCATTCCATAATCTAATGATTTTATCTTAATTAAAAATAATTAAGACGTGAAACTACATTCCAAAAACGAGCTATTGATTTTACGTTAAATTCCACAACGAGTACCAGCAAAGATCGTTATTTTTTGTCAGCTTTATTTCTATCTGTTAAATTCTGTTGTTATTTATACCATTTATTGTACTCTATATTCCAAAATGAAATTAATATTTGGATATACTATGGTATTTAGTTATAGTTGATTTCTTTATAACTTATTTTTAAGCTCATAGAGGCTAAAATCGAGTTGAAATCCATGTGCCAATTGAAAGAGGAAAACAAATGAAGTTGCAGCAATTACGTTTTATTGCCGAGGTTGTGAATCACAATTTAAACGTTTCTGCTACTGCTGAAAGTTTGTATACTTCACAGCCAGGGATCAGCAAACAAGTTAGAATGCTCGAGGATGAGCTTGGAATACAAATTTTTGGGCGTAGTGGTAAACATTTAACTCATGTAACACCTGCAGGTCAGCAAGTTATTAATATTGCAAATGATATCTTGAGTAAAGTCGAAGGTATTAAGAAAGTTGCGGAAGAGCATACTAAGCCAGATCAAGGTGAACTTAATATTGCCACCACTGACACTCAAGCTCGATATGCTCTGCCTAGCATTATTAAAGGATTTATCGGTCGCTATCCGAAAGTCAACTTGAACATGCATCAAGGCACTCCTACTCAAATTAGTGAATTAGCCGCAAGGGGTGATGCGGATTTTGCTATTGCAACAGAAGCGATGCACTTATACACCGATCTCATTATGCTGCCTTGTTATCATTGGAATCGTTCGATTGTTGTTAGTAAAGATCATCCTTTGGCGAAAATCACTAAACCAAGCATTGAAGAATTGGCAAAATTTCCATTGGTTACCTATGTATTTGGTTTTGATCGCTCATCAGCCATTGAGCGTGCCTTTAATAAGTGCAATTTAGAGCCTAGAGTGGTTTTTTCGGCAACCAGCGCAGAAGTATTAAAAACTTATGTCCGTTTAGGCTTAGGAGTTGGTGTTATTGCGACTATGGCTATCGATGAAGAAAGAGATACGGACTTAATCGCGATTGATGCGAGCCATTTATTTGAACACAGCACGACCAAGATTGGCTTCAGGAAAGGCAATTTTTTACGAACGTATATGTATGACTTTATTGAATACTTTGCGCCGCATTTAACCAAAGACATTGTTGAAAAAGCGGTAGGGATCCGAGATCAACATTTGATTGATCGTATGTTTGAGAATATTGAATTGCCAGTAAGATGAGTTTGTAGATAGGTCTATTGAGTTTAACGTGCTTTTATATTTTTTAATATTAAAATCAGCTGGTTGCTTATAAATATTTTGGATTTTTGATATTGCTGTTTTCTTGTGAAAGCACGAAACCTCAACTACATTTATTAGTGATAATAACTCGTTGGGAGAGTCGAAATGGAAAGACTACGTGCAGCTCAAGATACACTAAAAATTGAACTCGATGCCTATAACCAAAAATCGGAATATAAGAAACATGAAGTATGCAGCGATAATGCATCAGAGTTAGAAATGTTGTTGGATAAAGTCACCTTACGAGAATCTATTCAACAGAGGCGTACAGGGAAAAGTACCAAAGAGCATGTAAAGTTAAAATCGGCAATAGCAGATGTTTTGCTATTGTTAGATGGTTTTGATTTAAAAGAGAAAAAAGCAGCAGCTGCAACGGAAACAGAAAGCACAGAAGAATAAGGTTTAACTCATTAATATCGCCCCAAGATTTTGCAACTTGGGGCTTTTTTATTTCTAGATTTACTTGTCGTTAGCACTCAACGATATTAACAGCGAGACCACCTTGGGCGGTTTCTTTGTATTTACTGCGCATATCTAATCCTGTATCCATCATGGTTTTGATGACTTTATCCAGTGTGACTTTACCATTACCATCACCTTTTAGGGCCATGCGCGAAGCATTGATTGCTTTCATCGCACCCATGGCATTACGTTCAATGCAAGGTACTTGCACTAGACCGCCAACAGGATCACAAGTTAAGCCTAAGTTATGTTCCATACCGATTTCGGCGGCATTTTCAACTTGTTCAACTGTGCCACCCATAATTTCGGTTAATGCGCCTGCCGCCATCGAGCAGGCAACGCCGACTTCACCCTGACAGCCTACTTCAGCGCCAGAAATTGATGCGTTCTTTTTATAAAGAATACCAATAGCTGCAGCGGTGAGTAGAAATCGTGAGGCTAAGTCATGATCGACGGTTTCAACAAAGGTGTCGTAATAGCATAAAACTGCTGGGATAATCCCTGCAGCGCCATTGGTTGGTGCTGTCACTACGCGATCACCTGCGGCGTTCTGTTCGTTGACTGATAACGCAAATAAATCAACCCAATCAATAGCACTTAATGGATCATTACATGTTTTGCCTTCCGACTTTAAGCGACGATAAAGAGCTGGTGCTCTACGACGTAATTTCAAGCCTCCAGGTAGTAGCCCTTCTTTTTGGTAGCCACGTTCTATACAGGTTTTCATGGTCTGCCAGATGTGCCAAAGTTGGTTGCGAATTTCAGTATCATTTGCAAGAGTTAGTTCATTTTTCATCATTAATGCTGAAATAGATAAGCCATTTTGACTGCATAACTCCAGTAGCTCTGTGGCACTATGAAAATCAAAAGGCGCAGCTGTCATTGGTTCAGCTGGTGATGCATCTTGTTGTGCAATTTGATCTTCATCTAAAATAAAGCCGCCACCAACAGAGTAATAGGTACGTTCAAAGATGATTTCTCCAGCGGAATATGCGTACAGTGTCATCGCATTGGCGTGAGCTGGCAAACTTTTAGTTCTGTGATAAGTGATGCCATTCTCACGAGTGAAGTCAACGGCTTTTCCTGATGCAAGGATGAGTTTTTCGTCTTCAGCGACGGCTTTTAAAGTCGCTTCAATCGTATCGGTATCGACAGATTCTGGTGCTTCGCCCATAAGGCCTAGAATTACCGCTTTACCTGTTCCATGACCTTTACCAGTTTGTCCTAATGAACCAAATAAATCAGATCTTAATTCATCCATAGAGTCCATAAGGCCTTTATCTTCAATTAATTGGATAAACTCTTTACCCGCCTTCATTGGACCCACAGTATGTGAGCTAGATGGGCCGATACCGATCTTGAAAATGTCGAATACACTTATCATTATTGCAAGCCTTTTAAATATATTTTCTATACCCGTTCAACGAATTTGCCTGTTTAAGAATTTTATCAGCGTATATTCTTTGCAATGCATAAGTGAAGGAATATTGGAATTCTTTTGAGTTAATGTCACAAAAAAGAATGTACACTGAAGTAGAGCATTTCCATTGGTAACGGGTTTATTATAATTTTAATTATAGCGTTTGATTCACACTGATAGTGACAAGTATCACACAAATCATCATGGTAATAACATTAGTATTTCTAATGAATCATGTTCAGATTAGCTATGTTGCAAACAAACTGAGCATTAATCACGCTCTATTCGCAATTTAATAGGTTAACTTCAAGGTGTTACAGTCAATTGCTTCTGTCAGGCATTTATGACTTAATAATCTATTCTTTTACGCCAATGCATTTGAGGCTAGCTGTGAGTTATTTAATGTTAGATCTAGAAGGAACTGTACTTCTAGATAACGAAATTTCGTTATTACAACATCCTAAAGTCGGTGGTGTTATTTTATTTAGTCGTAACTACGACAATAAAAAACAGTTAATACAATTGGTTAAGTCTATCCGCCATGTACGACCAGAGCTATTGATTGCGGTTGATCATGAAGGTGGACGAGTACAACGTTTTATTAAAGAATTTACTCACATACCTGCTATGGGGGCGATTCTACCAACGGCAAATAACGACAAACAACAAGCAGTAAAGTGGGCACGAGAGCTTGGCTTTTTGATGGCTATCGAGTTACTCGCTTGTGATATCGATTTAAGCTTTGCACCTGTGCTGGATATTAATGGTATTAGTGACGTGATTGGCACACGCGCCTTTGCGGATGAACCTCAAATGGTTACTTTGCTGTCTGATGCTTTCATTGATGGGTTAACCGATGCAGGCATGGGAGCCGTTGGTAAGCATTTCCCTGGGCACGGCAGTGTTCAAGCTGATTCTCATATAGCCATCTCCAAAGATAATCGTGATAAACAGGCCATTTTTGAACAAGACATGTTGCCTTTTAAAGCGCATATCTCTAACAGTAAATTGAGAGGTATTATGCCCGCTCATGTGATCTACTCGCAATTAGACGACAAGCCTGCGGGTTTCTCAAGCTTTTGGTTGCAAGATATATTAAGAAACGAGCTCGGTTTCAATGGGGTGATTTTTTCCGATGATCTAGGAATGAAAGGCGCGTCGGTTGCGGGTGACTTTTTAGAACGTGCACAAGCTGCGCTAACTGCGGGCTGTGACATGATACTGGTGTGTAATAACCCAGATGCAGTTAAATTATTATTGGCTGACTTTAGCTGGCCAGATGATGCGCCACGTTTTCCTGCAAGCTTATTAAAACCAGATCATAAGCAAGTGCTCAAAGCGTTGGATAACGAGGTTCGCTGGCAACAGGCTCGCCAAATCGTCGCTAACAGTTTTTGATTCTTTGATGTGCTTCAAAGCGTTGGTGTCGATTGATTGATAGTTTATTGAATTATTTATTGTATTGGATAATAAGATGATTTTATATCTCCACGGCTTTGATGCGACAAGTTCTGGTAATCATGAAAAAATGCGCCAACTGCAATTTATTGATGATGATATTCGCTTGATCAGCTATAGCACGCTTCATCCTAAAAATGATATGCAATACATATTGAATGATGTTGCTAAGCAAGTTCGGTTGAGCGAAGACAGTTCGCCATTAATTATTGGGGTAGGATTAGGTGGTTATTGGGCTGAAAGAGTTGGTTTTCTATGTGGATTAAAATCGGTAATGATCAATCCTAACCTTCACCCAGAACACAACATGCAAGGTAAGATAGATCGTCCTGAAGAATATCAAGATATCGCCAGTAAATGTGTCAGTGGGTTTCGCAATAAAAACAAAATGCGTGCCTTATGCATTTTGTCACGCACTGATGAAGTGCTCGATAGTAAGCAAGCTGCACAAGAGTTGGCGCAATATTATTCTATCATTTGGGATGAACATCAGCAGCATAAATTCAAGTCGTTATCAGCCCATTTAACTGATATTAATATTTTTAAACAACAAGTTATTTAAAAAATAGGAGTTCACTGCTGTTGTTCAATGGGCTTTATTTCTGGCTGCGGCATTTTTCTTATCTGAATGATCATTCCCATTTTCGGATGATCAAAATAATGAATTTCATTGCTACGGACTCGACGGTTTTGTATTAATGGAATTGAATACAAAAAAGGTTGTGCAGCTTGTTCTGATTGCGGTTGCTGAGTGTCAGTTAATGGTGATGATGCAACATTAAATGAGGGATTTTGATCATCATTCATATCCGCTTTCGGTAGCGCCCCAACTTCTCTTAATCGCAGATCGGTTTGAATATACAGATAATGTTGTAAATAAATATTCAATTTGCCATCAAGTTGCCAAATGGGGGGGGCGGGTGACTCTTCATTGGTAATGATTGCTGATCTTTCAGTTGCTTCAGATGAGCGCAGGTTAACGCTTTTGTTTGTTGTATCGTTTGCATTAACAGCGGTATTTTCTGTTTCTGTTAACTCGCTTTTAGTTACAATTGGCAGTCCATCTTGTTGATATTCACTACTGAAGTCCTTTCCAGCGAATAGATGCACAGCCTTTGAGCGTCGTTGAGGCAACATGGCTTGCTGCCAAGTTAAGTGCAGCAGACTTTCTATATCTGGTTGCGCAGATACCTTTTTGATGATGTCTGCAAATTGGTTTTGTGGTAAATCCAGTAACGTCGGAGCATCGCCTTGATAAACAATGGGTGCTTCTAATGCGGCGATATTTAACGGGATCTGTACTGGATAACGATGCTCTGTCACTGCTTGTTGTTCAATACAATCGTTCATTAGCGAACTGCCGATCTGATCGTCACTTAACTGTGAATGATAAAAATAGCTTAAATCTTGTTGGTGACATGTAATTGCTGGTGTTATTTCATGTTCTGTTTCGACGATAGGGCTGATCAAATCGACATTACCACGCAATTTGACGGGTATCATTTTATCTGACCACTGCTCTATAGTGTCAATATTGCGTTTGAATACATAAACTTCGACTTCAAACCAACGTTCAGGCTTGGCTGCCTGAACCGTTAAGGACAGTAAAATGAGACTTGCAATACAGGCTAAACGTAGCACTTAGCTGTTCTCCAGTTCTGTGTGTTGAGAAAACTCATTAAGCATTAACTTTGCCAGTTTTAATCTGTCGGAATGTGACTCAGCTGGCATTGAAAATTTCAGTTTATTAGGACCATCCATACGATATATTTGTGGCTGAGATTGCAATAACCCAATGATGAAACTTGGGTCAATGCTATGATTTTCTGAGAATTCTATACTACCACCTTTGCTATGAATGTCGATTTTCTTGGTGCCCAACTTGGTTGCTTGATGTTTTAATAGGGTTAATTCCAGCAAGTTTTTTGTAGGCTCAGGTAGTAGGCCGAAACGATCAATAAATTCGACTTTAAGCTCGTTAATTGCAGATTCGGTTTGGCAATTGGCTATTCGCTTATAAAGCGATAAACGCATATTAACGTCAGTGACGTAGTCATCAGGAAGTAGGGCAGGAATACGAAGTTCAATGTCACTGTGTTGGTTCATAATCTGATCTAAACTCGGTTCTTTGCCTTGTTTTAGGGAGTGAACCGCACTATCGAGCAAATCCATATACAAATTAAAGCCGATTTTGGAAATGTGCCCACTTTGTTCTTCACCTAGGAGCTCACCAGCGCCACGAATTTCTAAATCTTGCGTTGCCAGCATAAAACCAGCCCCTAAGTCCTCAAGTTCACTAATAGCTTCGAGTCTCTTTCTGGCATCTTTGGTCATGCGTTTAACATTTGGTGTCATCAAGTAAGCATAAGCTTGGTGATGTGAACGTCCAACACGACCTCGTAATTGATGTAATTGCGCCAAGCCGAGTGTGTCGGCTCTATCCATTACTATGGTATTGGCGCTGGGAACATCAATGCCCGTTTCGATAATCGTGGTACAAACCAAGACATTAAACTTTTGGTGATAAAAGTCGGACATGACCTTTTCGAGTTCACGTTCGCGCATTTGGCCGTGAGCAACCACGACTCGTGATTCGGGGACCAGCTCACTGATCTCTTGCGCACATTTCTCTATTGTTTCGACATTATTGTGTAAAAAATACACCTGACCACCACGCAAAATTTCACGTAATAAGGCTTCTCGTATTGTTGCTGCATCATATTCTTTGACGAACGTTTTGACCGCTAAACGTTTGGCGGGGGGCGTGGCAATAATGGATAAATCACGCATACCAGACATTGCCATGTTCAAGGTTCTGGGAATGGGTGTTGCCGTCATGGTAAGAATGTCGATATGGGCTTTTAATGCTTTAATTTTTTCTTTTTGTCTGACACCAAATCGATGCTCTTCATCGATGATCAATAACCCGAGCTGCTCAAACTTGGCTTCACTTTGGATCAACTTATGGGTGCCGATCACCACATCCACTTTTCCTGCTTCGAGCTCCGCTAATACTTGTTGCTGTTGCTTAGCGGTTTTAAAACGAGATAACACTTCAATTCGAAATGGCCAGTCAGCGAATCTATCTTTGAAGTTTTCATAGTGCTGCTGCGCAAGTAGGGTGGTCGGGACTAATATCACCACCTGTTTACCTGCATTCACCGCCACAAAAACCGCACGCATCGCTACTTCAGTTTTACCAAAACCTACGTCGCCACAAACGAGGCGATCCATTGACGTTTTTGAGCGCATATCTTTAATTACAGCTTCAATCGCAGTTTCTTGATCGACGGTTTCTTCAAATGGAAAGCCGCTGGCAAATTGTGCGTATTCTTGCTCATTGAATTCGCAAGCATCACCTGGGCGAGCTTGGCGTCTAGCATATACATCCAGTAATTCTGCTGCGACATCGCGAATGCGTTCGATGGCTTTTTTCTTGGCTTTCGCCCATGTTTCATTACCAAGCTTATTTAGTGATGGGGTGTCATCGTTACCCACACTAAAACGGCTGATCAAATGCAAGGAGCTAACTGGAACGTAAAGTTTATCGCCTGATGCGTATTCGAGCTTTAAATACTCCGCAACCATACCACCAGTGTCTAAGGTTTCTAACCCTTGGTATAAGCCGACACCATGTTCTAAATGAACGACAGGTTGGCCAACTTTGAGCTCTGCTAAGTTTTTGATGAGTGCATCTGTGCTGACTTGGCTTTGTTTATCTCTGCGGCGTTGTTGGCGAATTTTCTGGCCAAACAGCTCGGTTTCGCAAATGATGCCAACTTGCTGCTTTGCCTTAAGTTGAAGAATTACTCCTTGGTTTAATGGCGCGACCGCAATGCCTATGTCATCTTTGGCATCGATAAAGTCATTTAGGTGTTCAAAGCGCGTCGGCTTTACCTTGATGGTTTGCAGTAACTCCAGCAAGGCTTCTCGTCGTCCTTCTGACTCTGCGATAAATAACGTTCGCTTTGCTGTTTTAAGATATTCTGCCAAAGCCGCTAACGGTTGTTTTAACTTATGATTGGCACTAATGTCTGGCAAGCTAGTAATGTTGGCGGTAGCAAACTTGTCATTGCTGGCTTCATTGTCGAAATGAAAGCGTGACATTGGTTTGAATGACGCGAACATTTGCTCAAGTAGAATATAAAGCTCTTTAGGCTCAAGTAACGGGCGCAGTGGGTTGACGTTATGATTGTCAAACCTTTGTTCAATTTCAGCAAAATGCTGCTTTGCGGCCCCTTCAATATCACCAAGGGTAATTAATTGACAATCTTGAGGTAAATAATCAAACAGTGTCGCGGTTTGATCAAAAAATAGTGGTAAGTAATTTTCAATGCCAGCAGGCAATATCTTACGGCTGACTTGCTGGTAGATAGAATCAGCAGCATTGCTGGTTGACTCGAAACGGCGTCGATAGTGCTGCCTGAAAAGTTCTATCGCTTCATTGTCTGTCGGAAACTCTTTTGCGGGTAACATTCTAACTTGTTCAACACTCGATTCTGAACGTTGAGTTTCTGGATCAAAGTAACGGATCGATTCAATTTCGTCATCAAATAACTCAATTCGCAGTGGCTGTTTGCTACCCGTAGGAAAGATATCAATAATTGAGCCACGAACGGCAAATTCGCCGTGTTCATAGACTTGTTCAACATGATGATAACCCGTATCCACCAATTGTTGACGCATATTGGTTAACGGATATTTATCGCCATTTTTTAATAAAAGTACATTACCAGTTAAAAAGGATTTCGGCGGCAATTTAACCATTAAGGTATTAATTGGTACGATAATCAATCGCTGTTTACTGTCTGCCAATTTGGCAAGTGTTTCAAGTCGCTGAGCAATAAGATCTTGATGTGGGGAAAAATTATCATATGGCAGCGTTTCTCTGTCGGGAAACAAGCAAAGCTCAACATCACTGTTTTTGAGTAAATAAGTTAACTCATTTTCAAGTGCTAAGGCGGTTGGGCTGTCAGGGGTGACCAGCAAGGTTGTTTTGTCATATTGCTGAGTTAATTGCGCCATTACCATTACTCGTGCGACGCCATTACCTGCAGCAATGTATTGGTTACGAATGTTTTTTTTGATTTTCGGAGGCGTTAATACAGAAAAATGTGACATCTGATTGGTACTGGTCATGTAATACGAAAATTTGCCTAATTGTATACGGGTTTGTACTGCAATTCATCCGCTTAACAACTTTATTTTATTTTGGTTTTTAGCTATGAAAAATATTTGGATGCTAACTTGTTTTAAGTCAATTTACAGAAACTGGTTATCGGGTATTGTGCTGTCAAATGAGACATTATTATTTGGTTTTCAATGTACAACGTAGCGCTTGCATTACATCTATTAGCGGCAACAATTTGGACTGGCGGACATATTATTCTTGCTTGCTCAATTCTACCTTATGCAATAAAGAATAAAGATTTACCATTTTTAAAGCAGTTTGAAAGCTGTTATGAAAAAGTAGGGATGCCAGCATTATTAATTCAAGTTATGACAGGCATGTATCTAGCCAAAATCATGCTACCCAAAGGCTCGGTGTTGTTTGATTTTGCTGATCCTATGTCAAAATTAATCAGCATTAAGTTAATATTACTCGCAATAACGGCAGTATTGGCGCTTGATGCAAGGCTAAGGATCATTCCTAAACTTTCGCCATCAACTGTCACAGCCTTGGCTTGGCATATTGTCCCTGTGTCTATTGTGTCAGTATTATTTGCTGTGGTTGGCGTTTCGTTCAGAACTGGGTGGTTTTATTAGGGCATGTTGACCTTTATGGATTAAATTTTGTGCCGTTTGAGCGCTTTCTTGTTCAAGGCGCGAGCAGTGAAGCTTAGTCATCTAAGTAAGCAGCTGCGTTATCGTTTGTTTATGTAGAGTGGCTATACCGCGCAAACTCTGCCTTGCATAAAACAACCAATTTATCGCTGCAAAAATAAGCATGAAGGGTCAACACGCCCTAAGCTATTCATTAGCATATGAATATTAAAATCGTCTAAATTGTGTTGTGAGTAAACTGGAAGCTTGCGCGTCACTGCTGGTGTGCAAATCATAAAATTCCAGTAGAGCTGTTTTTAATGTTGCAGAATGACTAAGTGCATTAGTTAAGCTTTTGGCTAATAGTATTGAAATGCTTTTTGCATCATTGTCTTCTGTAACAGCTTGTTTTTGCTTTCGATAAGTTATGAAGCTAATATCGCTGATATTACGATGAAATAGGATTAATTTTGAATTGGTTTGGTAGCCTAGGCAATATTTGAACCGTTTAATTACTACCTTCATGGGAGTTGTAGGCGGAGCAAGGTAGTTACAACTAACGCAAAGGACTCCATTCCCTTCTTTTAACTCTTGGATTGTTTTAATCCAACTTGCAGCGTTAATTGGCTCATAGAGTTCAACGTCAGCAACTGGTGATGACGTTTGCTCAATTGTTGGTGATATGCATACGTACATAAACGTAGGAACAAGAACCGCCATAGGTTTACCTTGAACAAAAATTAGGGCGTTAATTTAGTTAAACTTAACGCCCAATGATTTTATTAATCCGTTTCAGCAGCGGTAAAACCATGACGCGTTGAGCTAGGGCTACTGCTATTGCTATTGCTATTAGAAGATAATAAGTAAGTCCTCTCTCCTCTACGAGCCGGTTTGTCTATTTGCTTGATGTCACCGTTATTAACAATGGCTGTGGTTTGAGCTCGACCAGCGCGAGAACCTAAATGGCTATTCAATCGTTTTTCGACTTGTTCTTTTGCGCAGAGGAATAGCTTCCCATTAAAGCCATCATCTTGCTGAACGCCCTCCTCTGTCTCTTGTAAGAGAATTCTTACTTTTTCCCTTACACACTTGCTTGCAGGAGAAACGTCTTTATTTAGCTGATACGTTCTTTGTTTATCATGGAATGGTCGATCTTCCTTGTTGTCTTTTATGGTAACAATTAATGTTGCTGATTGAGCCTCACCAATTTGACCCGCTAATCCATTGATCGCATCCTTAGTTAGGTTTTGAGGGGAAGGTGTGCAACATCTACTACCTGAAAATGTGACCTCAATATTGGTTGCAGCCGTAGCTGTTGTTGGGGACATGCTAATCTCCTAATTTCTGAAAATTCAATTCGTTGGAACTAAAAAGAAATAATCTTATAGGAAGCAGATGCTATTTTAATTTTAGAAACTTGACTAATTAATTAAAGTTAATGGTGTATTGTTTTGATTATGGGAGACTCCAAACTATAGGAGGATTGTTCCCGATGAAGATATTTCAGTAATAACGAAAGATTAATGACTAAAACCGCCAGTAAGCTAAGAGAATGATTTGGGCACGAGAGGCTCTTTTTCAGCAGCAGCTTGACTAAATGCATTGACACCATTTTTTAGCAATTGTACTTCTTTAACTAAATGTTGAAAAGATCGTTTGCGAAGGTGTTTATCTACAATCTTGAGCGCTTGCTTCTGTGCCCACTCTGGTACGCTACCTTGTTTTTCATATGTGTCATCTTTGGTACAATAAAGAAACTGAGCACGAAAAAATCCTTTTTTTTGTAAGACGTTATAAACGATAGGCTGAATGCTATCCATAGTTGCTTCAGCATGTGGATCTGTGTCGCAGTTCATAAAGACAAAAATCATCCGAGTTTCATTATTCTTATGCATTTTATCGAAAGCTGGCTTAATGCCATCAGTATTCACATCAATACGTTGTGCAACATTCCAAGCATATTTTCTTTCTCCCCAAACAACATTGACATATAACTCTTTATAATCATTTTCAGAGTAATTTGTTGAATTAGATTGTGGAGACTGTGATGAAACACCTGTAGCTGCAGCCATAATAGAGTCCTAGTCAGCTTGAGTTATTGGGGAGGAGAAAGCTTGGCTTAATAGTATGAAAAATAAATAATGAGCACTAATTAAATTAATTTAACCGAATGGCATTAGAGGGCGTGGTAGATAATTAAGAAGAAGTTAAGCTGAATACTTAACTTTCATTCATAAGTTCAGTTTTTTCTCTGTTGACTTAGTTTTCTCAATGCTTTTTGCTGTACGCTCAAGCTGGCTTGTACTAAGAGTTCGACATCCGCTTCTAATATTTGGCAAAAGTTGAGTGTCACTAACCATTGTTTATCGAGTTGAGGGTGTGGTTGACAGTCCGTGGCTTTGGTAAAAGCCAGCAATGCGATTAATTCATCACGAATAAATACCGTGGTTTTGTAATGTTCACCGATATTAACCGCTGTCGGAGAGATTATTTCAATGCCGTCTCCGCCAAATTTGACCCCTTGAACTTTACTGCCGTCTTGTGACTCACTCTCCAGTACATATTGTAAAATAAGATCGATTTTTTTTGACTGAAGTTTTAGATAGTCTACGACAGATTTAGTATCATTTTCTAATCGTCTGAGCTGCATAAGACAGTTAGACTCAATATTTTTTACTTCAGTAAGCAATTGCAATCCAACCGATTGTAGATCTTGCAGTTGTGCCGCGTCAGGTAACGGCTTTTCTGAGGGCCACAATTCTATGTAAGCTTTAAACTTGTGAGGCACACTAAAATAAGGATTAGATTCATCAAACACGGTTTGCCCCTTTATTTATAAGTATAATGTCCTTATTATCGTGCTTATCTTTATGATTTAGCAAGCTCAGTTACGGATGTGACTTCATTTTCATGACATTAAACGTACCTTTTTTCATCGGTCTGCGGTATTGGCGTTCACCGAAAGCCAATAGTTTTTCATCTTTTATCACTTTTTTTTCGGTTACAGGAATATTTTTAGGGGTAACCGCTATGATCATTGTTAGCTCGGTAATGAACGGTTTTGAAAATCAATTAAAGAACCGCTTGCTAGGCGCAATTCCTCAAGTAACGCTTTCACAAGATATGCCTTTTACGCATTGGCAAGATGATGCTGCAAAACTGAATAAACTCGACGGTGTGATCGGCGTGATCCCGAACGCATCAACACAGGCTATGGCACAATCTGCTGATAATATTGCTGCAATTGAACTTTATGGAATTCGCGGTCAAGACGCCAAATATATTCCAGCTGTGAGTCAGCATGTTTTTCCTGGTAGCTTTGATGATCTTAAATCAGGTAAGTATGGTGTAATCTTGGGTTTTCAACTTGCCAGTAATTTAAACGTCTCGATTGGCGATCAGGTTCGCTTTTTAAGTGGTAAAGGTGTGGTTTATTCACCTATTGGTCCCATTCCAAGCCAACGCCGCTTTACAGTGGTTGGTATCTTTGAAACAGGCTCTCAAGTGGATGAGAATATTGCTTATATCGACTATAAAGATGCGCGTCGACTCATTCGTAAAAAGCCTTCGCAAGTAAGTGAATTACGATTATTTGTCGATGACCCTTTTCTGTCACAACAGTTGGAGTCACAAATCAAACAAACGCTGAATAACAATATCAAAGTGACGGATTGGCGAGTGCAATACGGCAGTTTTTTCTCGGCAGTGAGAATGGAAAAAAACATGATGTCCTTAATGTTGAGCCTGATCATTATTGTGGCTGCGTTTAATATTATCTCGGCGCTAGTGATGATGGTTGTGGATAAAACAACAGACGTAGCCGTTTTAAAAACTCAGGGATTATCCACCAGTAAAGTGATGGGTGTTTTTATGGTTCAAGGAAGTTTGAACGCGCTGATTGGATTAACTCTGGGAGTGATCACAGGTATTGCCTTAAGTAGCAACCTCAATGGCATTTTAAACGGCTTAGGTATTTCGATTTTAGGCCCAGGTCAGGTGCTGCCTGTTGTTATTGAATGGCAAATCATCGCTTGGATCATTATTGGAACCTTGTCATTAAGTTTATTGGCAACACTTTATCCTGCAATGCGAGCGGCAAAAATTCAACCTGCAAATGCGCTGAGATACGAATAGAGAACAAAATGAATAAACAAGCGATTTTAACAATTGAAGCCCTAAGTAAAGCTTATCAAGATGGCAGCGTGACCACGCAGGTGTTGAACCAAGTAAATTTAACTGTATTTAAGGGTGAACAACTGGCTATTGTGGGTGGTTCTGGCTCAGGCAAAAGTACGTTGCTGCATATTATGGGGACGTTAGAAAAGCCAAGCTCAGGCAAGGTGATGTTTGCAGGTTGCGACATGTATAGCATGTCTGATAAACAACAAACGGCACTGCGGAATAACGATATTGGCTTTATCTATCAATTTCACCATTTATTGCCAGAGTTTACCGCATTGGAAAATGTCGCAATGCCGGCGTTAATTCAAGGAATGAATAAAGCACAGGCTCAAAATAAGGCGCGAGAGCTACTGAAAAAGGTTGGCTTATCGCATCGGTTAAAGCATGCGCCAGCTGAGTTGTCAGGTGGGGAGCGTCAACGAGTAGCGATAGCAAGGGCACTCATAAACGAACCTAAGTTAGTATTGGCCGATGAACCGACCGGTAATCTCGATGACAAAAGCGGCGAGGTGGTTTATCAGTTGATCCAACAACTTGCTCAGCAATTGGGTACAGCATTTGTAGTGGTAACACACGATGTTAGTTTAGCGGCAAAAATGGACAGGCAACTGCGGATGGTTGCAGGTCATTTACAGCAAATTGATGGAAGCAAGTAATGAGTCGATTAGGATTTTCATTAGGTTGGCGCTTTTATCGAGCTAGGCAATCAAATCAGTTCATTAGTTTTATTTCATTTGCTTCAACCCTTGGTATTGCGCTGGGCGTAAGCGTGTTGATCATTTTGCTGTCAGCCATGAACGGTTTTGAACATGAATTAGAAAAGCGCTTGTTAGGGTTTATTCCTCATGCCGAAGTGATGGGCGTGAATGCGCCGATAACTGATTGGCAGAGAATGGTCAGTCAAGCCCAAGCGATTGAAGGAATTGAGAGCGCTGCGCCTTTTGTTAACATTCAAGGCTTAGTGCAAAAGCCCAATGGTTTTCAAGGATTGCGAGTGGTGGGTATTGATACCAAACTCGAATCAACCGTATCTAATCTGCCTGAGTTTGTGAGCAAAGAAGGTTGGCAGGCGATTGCTAAAAATGAAGGCAATCACATTATTGTTGGTGCGGCACTACTTAAAAAATTGCATTTGAAAGTAGGAGACACGCTATCGCTTTATGTGCCACAAAAAGGGCAAGGTAAATCACGACGATTGGGTAATGCGAAAAATTATCAATTTTTGATTGCAGGCACCTTTAAAATAGGTGGTGATATAGAGTCGGTAACCGCTTACATTCCTATCGATTATGCACAAAAAATACTAGGGATAAATCATTCGGTAACAGGCATAAGACTGAAAATGAATGATGTATTCATGGCACCACGGTTAGTGCGTAATTTTGGCTATAGCCAAGCGCAATATGTATCAATGTCTGATTGGACTCGAACCCAAGGGCACATTTATAATGACATTCAACTGGTGCGTATGATGATGTATCTGGTATTGGCATTGGTCATTGCCGTTGCCTGCTTTAACGTAGTTTCAACTTTGGTGATGTCAGTTAGGGATAAACAGTCACAGATTGCGATATTGCTGACCATGGGAATAAAACGCTTGACGCTGATGCAAGCTTTCATGGTGCAAGGTATGTTGAATGGCTTGGTTGGCTGTTCATTAGGTGCTGTGTTTGGTATTTTTATCGCTAAAAATTTAAGTGATATTGTTAATAAAATTGAGGCTTGGCTGGGTATTCATGTACTGCCCGCGGACGTGTATTTTATTGACTTTTTACCCTCTATGTTGAAAATAAATGATGTAATTGTTGCCGTTTCGGTGGCTTTGAGCATGAGCTTCATTGCAACTATTTATCCTGCATGGAAGGCGACAAAAATTGAACCTGCAGTGGCATTGTCGGGAAGTTAAGTGAACCAAGCTTTATCATGAGTAAGTTATGAATATACATAATAGAAACAACGGGTTTACTCTTGTTGAACTTGTCACCGTTATTGTGCTGCTTGGGGTTTTGTCTGTTACAGCTGCGCCTAAATTTATTAATTTTCAAGATGATGCTCGTGCATCAACTCATGTTGCTACGGCGTCGGCTTTTAAAAGTGCCATAAACTTAGTTCATACCATGTGGCAAATAAGAGGTGGAGGCGGTGCTGTCGATGAGTTTGATATTTACGGTCAAGGCACCAATAAAATCGACATAAATTCAAATGGTTGGCCTGCACAAAGCTGGAATGGACAACCTGAAGCGAGCCCTTCATTAGGGAACCCTGCAGATTGTGTGTCAGTGTGGAATCAAGTATTACAAACGGACTCGCCACGTGCGGCGAGTGATGCGTCACAAGCCTATATTGCCAGTTATCAAGCTACTGGCAAGTGCACTTACAAATTGGTAGAAGCACAAGAGTTAACGATTAAGTATGACTCGTTAACGGGTCAAGTGCTGGTTAATCAGTAGATTGCATTTTAATCATACTTGCAAGGATTAATCAGTAGTCAGCTCACCGTTGATGTTTTTCTGCATCGCTATTTTTATCTGTTCACTTGACAGATCCTGAGACAGCAACACATGCAACTTAGCCAGCGCTGCTTCAATAGTAAGATCTGCCCCACTGATAACCCCAACTTGAGATAATGCGTTGCCAGTGGCATAGCCAGACATATTCACTCTTCCTTGAAAGCATTGGGTTAGATTTACCAAAATAATGCCTTGGTCATCCGCTTCTTTTAGTACCTCTAGCAACTCAGTATTTTCGGGGGCATTACCGACACCAAAAGTTTGAATGATCAACGCTTTTACTGGCTGTTGTAAGATATTGATGAAGATATCGGTGGCGATTCCTGGGTAAAGTGAAATAACGCCAATAGGCTGTGGTTGTATATTAACTACTTCCAATGGTTTATTGGTCGGTGCCTGTTTGATCTCAACACGCTGCTTAATGTTAATTCCTGCATCCAGCAGCTCAGGAAAATTTGGTGAAGCGAACGCGTTGAAGCCATCAGCATGAGCTTTGGTGGTGCGGTTGCCTCTAAATAACTTATTGTTGAAAAATAAGCTTACTTCTGGAATTGCATAATTTGCAGCAATAAACAATGAGTTGAGCAAATTAGCTTTGCCGTCAGATCTCAGCTGAGCAAAGGGAATTTGTGATCCGGTAACAATGACAGGTTTGGTTAAGTTTTTTAGCATAAATGACAAGGCTGAGGCTGTATAAGCCATGGTATCTGTGCCATGTAGTATTACGAATGCATCATAATCGTCATAGTTCGCTTGAATATCGTCTGCGATGCGCTGCCAGTCTGACGGCATCATATTCGATGAATCAATTAATGGCTGATATTCATTAATGGTAAATTCTGGCATGTCATCGTGAAAAAAATCGGGCTTGTCATTTACGCACTCAGTTAAAAAGCCAGCAACAGGTACATAGCCGTTGTCGGTTTTTTGCATCCCTATGGTGCCGCCAGTGTAGGCAATATAAATTGATTTCTTTTGCATGTGATACGAAGTGCTGTAAAAAAGAGTTATGTGAATTTTACGCCAGCATGAATAAAAGGAGCAATATTTATTAACAATCTTGATTAAACTAGGGTGCAGGATTGTTTTTATAGTCGGTCATTACACATTATATTGGTTTATTAAAAGCAAAATGACTGCTATGGGGCGTTAATTGTGTGGCAATTGAGAGTGAGTGAATTTATTCTAATGACCACTAAGAACAACAGAGGTTGCTCTTAGTGGCTTCAATTAATTTATCTACATTGTTCGCAGAACAGATATAGATTTTGTGGGTCGTCGAATTGTTGAATTTGCTCGATAGTATTGCTCCACTGACTTAATAACGTTTCTAACACACTCGTTTTAACTGAGCTGTGTGGTAGGTAAGAAACCACTGATGCAAATAACTCTTGCATTAATAATTCTTCAGCAGACAGCTTTTTCTCTATAACTTGGGTGTCGTAGTCGGTTAATTTGGCAAGCTGGGCAGCTTTAGTAATGGCATCGTCCATATCACCAAGTTCGTCAACTAACCCTAGTTTTAATGCGGCTTGACCACTCCAAACTCGACCTTGTGCAATCTTATCAACTTGCTCTAAGGTCATATTTCGTTCTTTAGCAACTAAAGAAATGAACTCATGGTAACCACGTTCAACTTGACGTTGAATAACAGCCTTAAGCTCTGGTGCGATACCACGAACCGGTGAAAACCCAGCCCATTTCGATGTACTCACACCGTCGCTATGCACACCTAACTCAGCAAGTGAGTCTTCAAAAGTCGTGAGTAAACCAAAAATACCAATCGAGCCGGTTAGTGTGGTTGGTGTGGCATAAATGTAATCAGCACTGGCGGAAATCCAGTAGCCACCTGAGGCGGCATAGGTGCCCATGCTCACAACAACAGGTTTGCCTGCTTGTTTTAACGCTAATAATTCTTGACGAATTTGTTCAGAGGCAAAGGCACTGCCACCGGGGCTGTCAACTCGCAAAACTACCGCTTTTATTTGGTTATCAAAGCGTGCATCTCTTAATAAGTCAGAAGTACTTTTACCGCCAATATCACCAGCAGGCTGACTGCCATTCAAAATGGTGCCTTTAGCGACGATGACACCAATAGCGTCACCGAGTACAACTTTATGTTTTGGCTTAACTAGTGATAAATAATCGTTAAAGTTTATGGAGTTGTAATTATGCTTGCTGCTGCCGATACCAAATTCTTTGATCATAGCGATACGAAATTGTTCGGGTGTAAGCAAAGCGTCGACAAAGTTGAGGTTGAGCGCCATTTGCGCAGCATCACCGTTTACTTTTTCAAGTTCGATTAATGCTTTTTCTGGTGAGAGTACAAGCTGATCTGTTTTTACTTGGCGATTGTGAGCAACAATATGCTCGTAACTTCCCCAAATATCACTGAGCAACTGTTGATTCGCTTCTTTTGCCGCAGGTGACATGTCATCACGCATAAAAGGCTCAACGGCCGACTTGAAGGTGCCGACACGGAAAATATGGGTCTTAATTTTTAGTTTATCTAAAGCCGATTTAAAAAACTGGGTGTAGCGGCTTAACCCTTCTAGCATTACCGCACCTTGAGGGTTTAGATAAATTTTGTCGGCATAACTGGCAAGTAGGTATTGCTGCTGATTATAAAAATTTGCATTGGCAATAATGGTTTTGCCCTGTTTTTTAAAATTAGTTAGCGCTTGACCAATGGATTCCAGTTTACTGACGCCAGCATGGGTTAAACCAGAGGTATCTAACACGATACTTTTAATGCGTTTATCTTGAGCGGCATTGTTGATCACGTAAATAATGTCTGACAATAGCACTTCGCTGGCGACAGAATGTCCACGACTTTCATTGATTGCGGCTTCAATCGGATCAACAGGTCTTTTTTGATCGACAACTTGCCCACTGATGTTGAGCAGCAAAGCGCTGCCGTTTTCGACTTTGATTTCGTCACTGGTAGACATAGCAACGATGATGCCGATAAGCGCAATAAGTAACAGTGGAAAAAAGACAATGTTAATTACTAATTGACGAATGAAATTGATGACGTTCCATATCAATTTTAAAGTGTTCTTTGTTGTTAATGGTTTTTTTGTGGACATGCCCACTCCCTTTATTATTTCATATCCTTCATGCTAACTGATTTCTATGGTGATAACTATCCACTCAATTGTAACTGATTTTATCTTTCATATAAGAATGCTAGATTTAATCGCTATTGCGGATTGCTATAAGTCGGGTTATGTTAGCTAGAATTAAAATTCAATCAACTGTTTAAAAAGGATGTTTACATGCCGTATCCACACTTACTAGAACCGTTAGATTTAGGGTTTACTCAGTTGAAAAATCGAGTATTAATGGGCTCGATGCACACAGGTTTAGAAGAAGAGAAAGGTGGCTTTGAAAAACTGGCTCAATTTTATAAAGAACGTGCGCAAGGCGGAGTAGGTTTAATTGTTACCGGTGGGATTTCACCGAACTTTCGTGGACGGGTTGCACCGCATGCAACGCAGTTAAGTTTTCCTTGGCAAGTAAAAAAGCATCGAATAGTGACGGATGCTGTCCATAAAGCGGATGGCAAAATTTGTATGCAATTGTTGCATTCAGGCCGATACGGCTACCATCCATTTGCCGTTGCGCCGAGTAAAATTAAATCCCCTATTTCTCCATTTACGCCGTCGCCTCTGTCCGTGAGGCAAATAAAAAAAACCATAAAACATTATGCTAATTCGGCGCAGTTAGCTGCTCAAGCAGGGTACGATGGTGTAGAGGTCATGGGCTCAGAAGGCTATTTGATAAACCAATTCATTTGTAAACGAACCAATATTCGCACCGATGACTGGGGTGGCGAACTTGAAAACCGTTGCCGTTTCGCTCTTGAAATCGTAAAAGCGATCCGTGCTAAAGTCGGTAGCAATTTCATTATCATATTTCGTTTGTCGATGATTGATTTAGTCGACAATGGCTCTACGTGGGATGACGTGGTGCAATTGGCGAAATGGCTTGAAAATGCTGGAGTTACTATTATCAATACAGGCATTGGCTGGCATGAGGCCAGAGTGCCTACCATCGCCACTAGTGTCCCTAGAGGTGGATTTAGCTGGGTAACTGAACGGTTAAAAGGCGAAGTTACAGTTCCTTTGGTAGCAACCAATCGCATTAATACACCTGAAATTGGTGAGCACATTATTGCCAGCGGCCAAGCCGATATGGTGTCAATGGCGCGACCGTTTTTAGCCGATGCTGAATTTGTTAATAAAGCACAAAAGGATCAAGCACAATTAATTAATACCTGTATTGGTTGTAATCAAGCTTGTTTGGATCATAGCTTTCAATTAAAGCGTGCAACTTGCCTAGTTAATCCAAGAGCTTGCTATGAAACAGAATTAAATTTTGACAAGGTACAGCAAGCTAAGAAACTGGCCGTGGTTGGTGCAGGTCCTGCGGGATTAGCTTTTGCTGTTTATGCGGCTCAACGAGGTCATAAAGTAACCTTGTTTGAAGTTAAAGGCGAGATTGGTGGGCAATTTAATTTGGCACGCAAGATTCCAGGGAAAGAAGAGTTCAATGAAACAATCCGTTATTTCTATGCTCAATTAAAACTGCATCATGTTGAATTGCGTTTAAATACCTATTTTACCGTAGACGAATATGTGGGTGATTTTGATGAAATTGTATTGTCATCAGGCGTTGTACCACGATCTTTATCCTTGGAAGGGGCTGAACGCGATAACGTCGTCAATTATCAGCAAGTACTTTCTGGTGAAGTTACGATAGGTAAATCGGTCGCTTTAATTGGCGCAGGTGGCATTGGTTTTGATATTGCGCACTACCTTGCTGAGCCAGACTCAATAACGCTAAAACCAGATGTATGGTTAAATAAATGGGGTATTGATAAAGAGTACCAACAAGCGGGCGGACTTAAACGAGCAGAGCCTGAAGTTGAACAGCGACTGATTTACTTATTGCAACGAAAAACATCTAAAGTGGGTAAAGGGTTAGGCAAAACCACCGGCTGGATCCACCGAGCAGTATTAAAACAGCATAAAGTGATTTCGAAAACAGGCGTAAGCTATACCAAAGTCGATAATGACGGATTGCATATTTCAATTGATGGCAAACCAGAAGTGCTGAATGTTGAGCATGTGGTTATTTGTGCAGGTCAAGAGTCAAACAAGGCACTCGTTGCAAGCTTGGAACAATCAGGTAAACCGTTTCATTTAATTGGCGGCGTTGATGTTGCGGCAGAGCTTGATGCCAAGCGTGCTATCAAGCAGGGCGCGGAATTAGCGGCAAGGATTTAATTTTTACTGTTGGCTATTAGCCAAAAATCGAGTCAGCTTATCAGCATTTATTAAAAGATACGTTGACTTTGATTTTTGCAAAATTTCTAATTGAACCAATTGGTTGAGCACGCGTCGATAAACCCTTTCAGAACAACCAAATCTCGCAGCTTCGTCTGCTTGTTTTTTGAAACAAAAAAGTGGCTGCTGATTTTTGTGCTTGAAATGAATGTCAGCAGCAATATTGATAGCATGTGAATGTAATAAAAATGAAAATGACGTTTCTACGACTTGTTGATAGCGTTTAGTGACCATATTGGCAAACCAAATCGCAACGTCAGGTTCTTGCCGCATCAGCTCTAGTAATATAGAGGTTGGTACAACTTTCAACGATATTGGCTCTAATGCAATAACATCAAAAAGGTGTGGATCCGATGTGATGGTTTCAATTTCACCGTAAAAGCGATGTTCACCATTTTGAGACGGAAACAGTATGTTTCGTCCATTTTCAGCAATATACTGAATGGCAGTGTTGCTTGAAGATACTGATGTTTGCCAATAGAAATGCTGTAATGACTCACCTTTGCGCACGATAAACTCATTTTCAGTAAAATCTTGTTGTTTTAAATCCAGTGTATTCAGTTTTGAGATTAATTTATTTAACCCTTTTACACTTTCATGAATTAACATCGAACTTTTCTCGTTTATAGCACTGTAACCTATATTGTGATGATAACGTATCCGGATTTAAAAATTACCATTTAGGACAAATGTCCTCTTAATTAACTATTCAACCATTTATCATCAACGCAATTTAATGCAGTTGGAGATACATAATGACACCACATATTAATGCCAAACACGATGATTTCGCTGAAGTTGTTTTATTACCCGGTGATCCGCTACGAGCAAAATACATTGCTGACAACTATCTTGAAAATGCAAAATTAGTGACCGATGTTCGTAATATGTTGGGGTACACGGGGACTTATAATGGCAAAAGAATATCAGTAATGGGTACTGGCATGGGGATCCCGTCGATGTCGATATATGCCCATGAACTGGTGACGGTTTATGGTGTGAAAACCTTGATAAGAGTTGGAAGCGCGGGTGGTATTGCAATGGATGCCAACGTGCGTGACATCATTGTTGCTACAGGAGCCGGAACCGCTTCACTGACAAATCGCAGTAAATTTGCTAATTACGATTGCCCAGCAACTCCAAATTTTGAACTTGCATTTGCTTGTCGTCAGCAATCCCAGAGGTTAGGTATTGATGTGAAATTTGGTAATGTATTTACTAATGATTTATTTTACGGTACTGATCCCAACTTGATCCCAGCATTAAAGAAAATGAACATACTGGCGGTAGAAATGGAAACGGCAGCACTGTACACCATAGCGATGGAACATAAGGTGCAAGCGCTTAGCATATTAACCATTTCAGATCACGTGATCACCGGTGAAGAAACCACTAGTGAAGAGCGTCAAAACGGTTTTAATAACATGATGAAGTTAGCGTTAGAAACGGTAGGTTAGCAATTTGTTTATCGCTGTTCGCTGATAGCTACCGTGTTCATCGACAAGTCTAAATCAAGATCGGTATCAGGAATACAACAGCAGGGCAGACATTCATCAGTGCTGAGCACAGCTAATGGCTCGTGAAGGTACTTCACTGAGCCACTGTTAATTTTCGTCTTACAAGCACCGCAAAATCCGCTACGGCATTCAGAAAAGGTTTCGATTTCTTTTTGTTCTAATGCATCGAGTAAAGTCGTTTGCTTATCAAAAAGCAATATAGGCTTACCTTGCAGGCTGACAATAGGCGCTTTCTTAAAGATCAAAGTCTTCAAACTCACTTTCATCGATTGCTGCGTCAATTTGACCTACTAGATAAGAAGAAACTTCCACTTCTTGAGGAGCAACTTGAACAGCATCACTTTCTAGCCAGTTTTTCATCCACGGCAGCGGATTGCTACGCTCTGGGTATGGTTGAGATAGGCCAACTGCTTTCATACGCTGATTGGTGATGTATTCAACATACTGACATAAAATTTGCTCATTCATGCCAATCATTGAGCCATCTTTAAACAAGTACTTAGCCCATTCTTTTTCTTGTTCAGCTGCTTTATAAAATAAATCGTAAGCTTCTTGCTCACATTCTGCGGCAATTTCCGCCATTTCAGGATCATCTTTACCAGATTGCATAATGGTTAAAATGTGCTGAGTGCCGTTAAGGTGTAAGGCTTCGTCACGAGCGATCAAGCGAATAATTTTAGCATTACCTTCCATTAGTTTTCTTTCTGCGAAAGCAAATGAACAGGCAAAACTCACGTAGAAACGAATCGCTTCGAGGGCATTGACTGACATCATGCACAGATAAAGTGCTTTTTTAAGTTCACGTAAATTAACCGTGATCGATTCGCCGTTAATATTGTGAGTGCCTTCACCAAATAAATCATAAACCTGAGTGAGTTTGATTAAATGGTCATAATAAGCTGCAATATCGGTTGCACGTTTGAGAATTTCTTCATTAGTGACGATGTCATCAAACACCAATGATGGGTCATTAACAATATTACGAATAATATGGGTGTATGAACGGCTATGGATCGTTTCCGAAAATGACCATGTTTCAATCCATGTTTCAAGCTCAGGAATCGACACTAAAGGCAAAAAGGCGACATTAGGTGAACGGCCTTGAATCGAATCTAATAAGGTTTGGTATTTCAAGTTCGAAATGAAAATGTGCTTTTCATGATCAGGCAGAGCTGCGTAGTCAATTTTATCACGACTTACATCGACTTCTTCTGGTCGCCAAAAGAAAGACAGTTGCTTTTCGATGAGTTTTTCGAAAACCTCGAATTTTTGTTGATCGTAACGAGCAACGTTAACCGGTTGCCCGAAAAACATCGGTTCTTTGGTTGCATCATTCGGTGTTTGACAAAAAGTTGTATAAGCCATGATTATTTTCTGCTGTTATGAGAGGGGACTTGAGTCCCCAAAACCATCCAATTTAGTTTAGTTTAAGTGTAACTCAATACCGTGAGTTATATCTTACAGGCGCCACCTGCGCATCCATCGTCTTCAGCTTCAACACTGGTTATTTCATCAAGCTGATCAGAAGCACCGTCGCGAGTGTTATGATAATACAAAGTTTTTACGCCTAACTTGTACGCGGTCAATAAATCTTTTAACAACACCTTCATTGGCACTTTTTGATCGTCAAATTTTACTGGATCATAGTTGGTATTGGCTGAAATTGCCTGATCGATAAATTTCTGCATAATTCCGACTAACTGCAAGTAACCGTCGTTACTTGGCATGTTCCATAGCAATTCGTACTTATTTTTCAACTCGTCAAAATCAGGTACAACTTGCTTTAATTGACCATCTTTACTTGCTTTAACGCTGATCAATCCACGTGGAGGCTCAATACCATTGGTCGCATTTGAGATCTGTGATGATGTCTCAGACGGCATTAATGCAGACAAGGTTGAGTTACGTAAACCATGAGTCTTAATCTGTTGTCTTAACGCTTCCCAGTCAAGGTGTAATTGTTCATTACATACTTTGTCGAGATCACGCTTGTAAGTATCAATCGGTAAGATACCTTTCGAGTATGTTGTCTCATTAAATAATGGACATGCACCATATTCTTTTGCCAAATTCATTGAAGCTTGCAATAGGTAGTATTGAATTGCTTCAAAGGTCTTATGGGTTAAATTATTGGCGCTACCATCAGAATACTTCATGTTATTTTTTGCAAGATAATTTGCAAAGTTAATTACACCTATACCCAGAGTACGGCGATTCATTGATGCAAGTTCAGCGGCTTTAATTGGGTAGTCTTGATAATCAAG
>JBMYXI010000037.1:0-28153 GCA_049608225.1 Parashewanella sp. | reverse complement strand
CGATACCAAACAATTTGTGGCGTGAGTTTTAAAAAAGCAGATGCCTCTACAGTATTCACATTATATGTTAAATAAAGTTCAACACTGCCTTGTTCAAGGGCGGGTTCACTGGGGCTATGGATCAAGTTAAATGCATATGGCCCATCTGGTAATTCGGCTTGAATTCGTTTGATTGCTTGCTCTACTCGAGTAGGAACCAGCCCCGCAGCACCAAAGGAGCATAAGATGCCCGCTTTACCCAAAGCAATCACTAATTCTTCAGATGATATGCCATTTGCCATCGCGCCAGCGTAATAAGCGTACTTAACGCCATGTGTTCTACGAAAATTGTTATCACCAAGGCTGTCGGTGCCAAGTGCTGGTGCATAAGCGCTGACAGGGTATTGATTGTTTAGTGTTTGCTCGTTAACAACCTGTGCTTGCTGGCTAACACCCAGCCCTTTTGTTGGGTGATTTACCAAATAGCAAGCTTGACTTAGATCTTGTAATACTTGCTTTAGTTCGTCTGCTTGGTAATTAATGTCATCAGCATTGATCAGCCAAGGCCAAGGATTGAGTTTATTGTTTTTAATGTGAGAACGTCCTAATTGAGAGTCTTCGGGTTGCATGCTCATGTTAATTCCTTGCCCTTATTATTCTGAATTGCTTCTTCAATGGATATTGCAATATTGCTCACTTGATAAATCCGCAAGCCATCTTTGCTTAGGTTAGCATCACCAGTAATAATGACTTTTTTATCGGTTTGTTGAATATCTGTAATATGAACATCCAGTGACATTTGTTGGTTTAATGGCGTAATTTGACCGCGATATTTCCAGTCAATTTGTGACAGTATTTGCCCAAACTTAGGATTGGTAAATTGAGCGCCTAATCCTCGTTCTAATGCGTAGGTTTGCATTAACTCAATGATGGCTTCCACCCCTAACGAACCCGGCATAACAGGATCTTGGTGAAAGTGAAAGCGGAAGAACCAGTCGCTTGCGTCAATAGTCCGCTCAGCATAAAGGTAACCGAGTCCAGCTTTACCGCCTTTGTTGACGATTGAAACCTTATCAATAAAGTTAAGCTGCCCGCCAGCTAATCGATAATACGGTTTTGCTGGAGGCGCAATTAAGCAACTTGCGGATTGATCGGTTAAATCGATTTCAATATCGGTTTTGACATCATTTTCAATGTGCCATGGTTGTTTTATTTGGCCTTTATCTAACCCAAGTTGATGGATAAGGGCTTGCTCTTTAAAGTAACCAAAAACGGCTGTACCACGATAAAATATTTCGCCATTGGTACTGAGTTCAAAACTGAAATTCTGAATAATATTACTACCAGACATCACAGTTGAGAGTAATTTAGATTCGTTAACAATGGTTTTACCACGTAAATCAAGATGTTTAATCAGCGTGCCGTTACCATCAAGGTTACGGAAAAAAAGTTCATCATTGGGGAATTGTAATGTCGTCCCCATCCAAGCTGAAATAAAGCCGTTCGGTTGTAATGAAATTTCCATCAGTATCGAATAAGGCATGACACTATGATGGCTGTTCTTAGTAAAGTACCAAGCATCGGCTGGCACTTCGTATTCCGCAATACATGACGCGGGATTTTTAAAGTCACCACGAGTACCAGAGATTGCTATTACCCTTGTGGTGAGTTGTAAATCACCACAAGGGGTACGAGGTGGCGTTAACTCTCGATAGATACTAAATTCGTCACCGAAGCAGTTTTCAATACTGCCTGTGGCAAATTCAAACATATGATAAGGTGTATAAGGCAGAGTATCTGGCGTGCGATTCGGGTACTCTGTGCAGATTGGCGCCGCAATATGCTTTATGGGAGTTACACCTTTATTTTTGGGCGCATGGTGATCGGAAATTTGTGCCATCAATGGTGCATTAGCATTGGATCCGAAATTAACCACTGCTGCGTCAAGGGGTTCAATAGTTGCTTGTTTATTGTTAACAGCTTCAATACTCATGGTTTCAAAAGCAGAGGGAGTATAACGGGTACATTCTGATTCTTCTTTGATCATCACCCCTAGATTTTGAAAATCGACCACGACTTTACCCTTGAGCAAGATATCAATATTCGCTTTGGCATAAGGACGAGGGTACATGCCAATTTCCGTAATTTCCATGCGATAAGTTAATGTGCCATGCTGCGGAGTGACTTGACCCCGACAACGGACTTTTTGTGACGCATCTTTTAGAGGTTGGAAACGACCTTGCTTAACCGCAGTATGCATGCCGATATGCAACATAAAGAATTGCAGCAATTGGCCACAACCTTCAGCCATTAATGATCCCGCCATCACTTGATCGTCTTTAAAGTGACAAGGAAAATACCAGTGATCCGGCGCTATCTGTTTTTGACCTTCCACTAAGCCTAAGCCCCAAGCACCGCCATGTACTTCAAGCTGGTTGATGTGCTCGATCATCAAAAATTTTTCAGATGCAAAACAAAGTGCCGTTTGCTGACCGTATTGCTGCTGATAAGCCGCGTGCTCGCCACCAAAACAACTGGCAATATCACTGCTGAGCAGATGATGGATCTGCTGATAATTGAATTGCGTTTGTGGGCAATGAAGTAAGGGTTCAAAGCGGGGTTTTTTGACGTTATTCATGGCTTGTTGGCGCAATTTTATTTCATCCGCACTGCGAATAACGCCTTTGCCATCTGCGAGCTCTTGTTCGGTAAAGAAACCAGCACAGCCGCCGTCCATCTTTAAGATCATCTCATTATTTACGAAACATTCGTAGGAAAAGAAAAACAGTAAGGTATCGCCATTACGGGCGAAATGATTGATGGATATGTCATATCTGAGGGTGTCACCACCACGAGGTAAATCACCAAGGAAGGTTAGAGTACAATCTAATAAGCGATAAACTCGCTCGCCTTTGTTTTCGAAATCAACGCCTAAATAGCTAATGAGCATCAAGTCACATTGCCCTGACTCCACCGCAACAGCCCAAGGTATTTGACCATTAACTAAATACGGTGCATCGGTTGGAATGTCGTATTCCGTGGTCATGGTACTGGGTTGGTATTGATTGATTGCTGCATTTAATTTGGTTACGCGTGATACCAACAAGTAATCAGTAGTTGGCAATCGTACGCGGCGAGAGTAGCTATCAATGATTTTATAATCATCACCGAATACATTAGCGATGTCGCCTTCTGCATATTCGACCAAATCTTGATAATTCCAAATGCACGGTTTCTCAACAGGAATAGGCGCGCGGTAAGCAGGCACGTTGGCGTGATTCGGTTGCTTTACTACTTGCTGTGACTGATTCGAATGTCGATACGCTTGCTCTGTAACTCCTGATTGATTTTGATCCAATAATAAAGCTGCGATCTTCAGCCCTTGCTGGCGGTTCTCTAAAAAACTTGCGTGGGCTTTTCTGGCTAAATCTTGATTCTCTAATACCGCATCTAGCTGTGATTTATTGGTTTCACTATTTACATTGGGGGTCACATTGATAGTCAAATTATTAGTTACATTGTTATTTGTCGCATTCATATTGGCTGTTTTATGAGTTGCTATTTGAGCGTCTTTTTGTGTATTTGCCGATGTTCTATTTGAAATGATAGTCCGCATTTTGGCTTGAATGGAGTCGAGGTGTTCAATATTACCTTGGAGAATATGCTCGACAATGTCTCTGCCACCCAAGGTTACCGTTTTAATTAAATGTGCTTGTTGAGACCAAGTAAGCTGTTGTGATAGACGTGTAAGCAGTTGCTCTTGTTGGCTGGTCGTTTGCGAAAGCAATACTTCAGAGCACAGATCTTCAGCAAGGGTTCGCACTATTGCGTTCGATTGAGTAGTCGCGGAGCTTGTGTGAGTTTGTTTCAGCAGGGCTGCTAACAGTGAAGCCATGCCTGACGCAGCAAAACAATGACCGACAATCTCTGAGGCAAAAAGTGAGCCTGCATTTTTTGCTGGCATGACTGCATCATGCTGATGTTCAATGCTGATATTTAACTCAATAAGAGTTTGGTTATTGTCAGCTTGTTGTTTAAATGTTTTGCAAGATTGAGCATGGTGAGCAAAATCTTGAGCGACGATGGTGCCGTAACCTGAGATTTTTGGCGCAGCTTGAACAACGATAGCACCAGCCCCTTCACCAACATGCCACTGGTTTTGTGATAATGAAGATATTTGGTTGTGCAGAATGACTTGCTCAGCACTGCCGCTTAAGTCAACTGCGGCTATCACGATTGCATCATAAGGCTCTTGTAATAGCAGGTTTTCAGCGACTTCGATACATCGAGCAACCGAATGCTCCGCTGCTGAAATTGTAAATGCTGGGCCATTGAAATCCCATAATGATGCGATACGAGACGCCATAATATTGCCAATAAAACTGGTGTACTGATTCAGTTTGGCTGCGTCTAGAATGCTGTCCATTGATAGCGCTTCAACTGATTGATATTCCTCATTGGTTAATTGAATACCTTGTCGTTGCAAACTATCAGCAAGTTGTGTGTGTAAATTTACCCGTCCTCTAAATTGATGTAATTCGGCTTCCGTTTCCATCGCGACTAACACTGCCACTTTACTGCCCGAGGTTAACTTGGCGTCACGTATTGCTTCATCGGCAACTTTAATTAACAGCAACTGTTGTGCAATTAAGCGATCATCTTCATTAGGTGGTACTTTAAAGCGTAAAAAATCAAATTCGAAATTCTCGATATAGGCACCTTGTGGTACCTGTTGCAAACCAAATTCAGCCAGTATCTGTGGTTGATACTGCAAACCTTTCCAACGTTTTTCTGGTAGCTGGGTAAAAGCAGGCTGCTGCTGTTTAATTGCTTTGCTCAATTCAGTGATTGAGTTAAGACTGCCGAAGTGGGCGGCAAGTCCTGTAATGGCTAATGGCAGGCTTTGTTTCACTGAACTCTTGATTGGCTCATTAACGGATGTCACTTGGTAAGATTCTAATAACATGTGGGCATTACAACCGCCAAAACCAAACACAGACACACCTGCATGACGCCTATCGTTATGAGCTTTATCAGGCCATGCCATAGTTTCAGCGGCCAAGGTGTGGTCACCAAAAAGATTATTGGGTGAAGTAATACTGTTATTAATATTTATGCTTGCAGGAAGTTTTCCTGACTGCATAGCGAAAATCATTTTCATGATACCGGGCATACCTGCCGCGGTAAGCAAGTGCCCTAAATTGGATTTAGCTGAACCGATGACAGGGGCATTTAAACCCTCTAATCTAGGAGCGAAAAACTGCTCCATTGAGGTTAATTCAACTTTGTCGCCTAATGGCGTGCCTGTCGCGTGGCATTCAATGACTTCAATTTCCGCTGCGGAGGTTTGCGATGCCTTATAAGCACGTTCAAAAGCTTGAACTTGCCCTTTGGAATTGGGACTCAATACAAACTGACCTTTACCATCATTTGATAGACCAATACCACTGATCACTGCATAAATATCATCGCCATCTTTTTCTGCATCAGCTAAGCGTTTTAATGCGATAACGCCTGCGCCTTCACCAGCAAACAGTCCTTGGCTTTCGTTATCAAAAGGGACTGAACGGCCATTTTCTGGGTAGGCGTGAAAAATGGAGAACCCCATATTAATAAAAAATGGATCAGCCCCAGAAACGGCGCCAGCAAGCATAATATCGGCTTTGCCAGTATTTAAGTAATCACAGGCAAGCTTAACGGCATACACTGAGCTGGCACAAGCAGCATCGAGACTCAGCTGGCAGCCTCCAAGACCTAATGCTTGATGGACGATTTTAGACGTTGAATGAGAGATAGACAGATCCGCTTTGATGTTCAGCGGATTGCTACTTAGGTTATGTTCACCGACACTTGCGTGCTCATTAAAATTTGCGAGGGAAAAGTCAGTGCTTTTTAACTTTGCCTGCAAACCTTTCTCTACCGCTTTATGGTAGATAGGTAAGACTCGCTGATTCGATTTTGATGTCGGAAACGACAAGCTGCCTATAACAATACCGCAGCGTGATAGATCGGAAGTGAGAGAAAGCTTAGCATCAGCGAGTGCTTTTTTACTGCAATCTAATACCCATAACAAGCTGTCGTCTAATTCGCTCAGGTTTTGACTGTCGATATGATAACCATCAAAGTTGGCGGTAAAGTCATTTATGTAACCGCCTTTATCGCAATAAAAACGATCAGATTGCCCTTGTTTACCTTGATAGCTATTAGGGTTAGCCCCCAACTTTTTTTGAGTTAGCTGAGTTCTCGAATCTTTTTTATTTAATAGGTTTTGCCAAAATTCTTGTGAGTTATTGGCGTCAGGGTAGCGAGCGGCTAATCCGACAATAGCGATTTTATTCATTTTGTTATTTTTAAAAGACGGTTGGGAAGCCACTTAAACGCGATCCTTTTGTTCTGGTATTGGATTACCGCTTTGCAGTAACGCCTGTAACTTTATTGGTATTCTCAGGCTGATCAATTGGGCAATGCAGGTCAACAGACTGCTTACTGAGTTTTTAGCCTTGCTGTCTACGGCTAAGGCAACACAAGAATGATTGTGTTTGTCATTTGGTGTAGAGGTGATTTTTTCAATTAAGGTGCTGGTTTGGCGATCGGCGCCAATTTCAACAAAAACACGACTGCCACTTTGTATTGATTTATCAATTAGCTGTTCAAAATCAAGTGAGTGAGAAAAGGTGTCTGCAACTGTTTTCGCTATGGTATTTGAGCTTAGTTGTTCATTGGCAAGTGGACTGTGATGACTTGCGGTAATGAATTTGATATCAGGTAATGATGAATTGATTTCAAGACGATAAAAATCTTCAATGTCAGAACGTAATAATTCTGCTGCAGGTGTGTGCATGGCCGTGACTAAATCACTAGCGATAGCACGTTTGCTGATATGCTCCAGTAATAACCGACATTGAATTTCACAACCTGAGATAATACAGCTATCGCCTTGACTGATGGTGAGATAGACCCTTGAAAAATTTTCTATAACGGGGGCAAGCGCTTGTCGATTCATTCGCACTAAAAAGCTGTTCCATCGAATGTGTTCATTATTATCAACTTTCCACAAGGCTTTAACGCTTGTGAGTTCACCTGAAAGTTGTGAATGAAACAGCGGGCTTTGCTCCGTTGCAGCAATTAAAGACTCAGGATTTTGCCACACGCCTAAGCTTGACCACATTGCCGTTTCACCCATGGAATAACCTAAAGCGAATTGTGGTTGTAACTCAAATTTTGTCTGCAATATTCGTGTTAATAAGTAGCAAGTGCCGACACCAGCAATGGCTTGTTGGCTGAGCTTAGGTTTAACTTGTGTGGTTTTTTCGTTGTAATAAACATCACTTTGCAGCATTGATGCTAAATTAACTTCTTGTTCGAGTTGGGCAAAAATATCCGGGAAATATAAATGTAGAGTCGACAACATGTCAGGATAGGCTGTACCAACCCCTGGATAGACAAAGGTTAATCCTTTTGAACTTTGCATTGCTTGAGCATTAGCATAAAAACAACTGCCCGTTGGTGTTTTCCAATGCCAGCTATTTTGTTGATTTTTCTTTTCTGCGCTTAAAAATGCTGAAATTTCAAGTTGCAGTTGCTGCTGAGTTGCGGCTTGCAAAACCACAGCAACTTGATGATGTGGCTGATGTTGTTTTAAGCTATCTAAGCAAAGACTGAGTACAGTGGGTTTATCAGCTATTGCATTGATTTTAGCAGATAATTCAGTGAGCTTGTTAACCAGCTGTTGTCGACTATTGTCACTGACAATCAGCATTAACTGTGACTCGTTTATCAACGGCTTGGCTGCTAGACCTTGGTTACCCTGAACCAATACTAATGCTTGAGTATTTTGTTTGGTGGTAAATTCTAAGCAAGTCACTCTTGGTTGATGTTTGGGCATAAACCAATAACTTGATTGCGAGTTTAAACTCTCTCCCTTACTGCGACTGGCTAAACAATGGATGGCATTTACCAGAGCAGAAAATTGAGTTTCAATATTAATATTGATCCCATGTTTACTGATATGTTGTATTTGCGATTGATTTCTTTTCGCCTGTTTTAGGGCATTGTTAATTGCCTCTTGCTTATCTTGCTCATGAGTAATCGCAGCAAGATACGCATGTGGATGAATACGAAGCTGAGCGCAGGTGAGGGCATCAATAATCAATAATGATTGAGAATGTGATGATTTCAGTTCAATGACTTTGCCGTTTCTAACCTGCGGTAATGCGTAATAAAACTGATGGAATAAAGAGTCTGCATTAATAACAACAGACTCAACCGTTACCCCAAGACTGGTTAACTGCTCGTGCAAACGCTCATCGGGTAAAATCAGCGCAATACGTATACTGGCAAGCACAGGTTCAGCGTTGCTTTGTGCAAGCTGAACCTGTGCTTGATGTGCGTGTTTGTTACTCATCAATTCCAACTCATAGATTAGCTATGCTAATAGCTTGTTGAGCTCTTTGTTGCACTTTATCTTGGAGCTGCTCTTGAGCCTGTTTTTGTTCAAGAAAAGGCGTAAAGTTTAATTCTGAATTAATGACGACTTTTGCTCCTTTCATATAGCAGCTTAAGTGACCATCAAGATGATAGAGCGCAATATTCGCCGTCATTGAGCGAGTCGAATGCTCAATCACTTCTAATTGTAGCTGAGCTTGCTCACCGTCTTTTAGGGCTGAAATAACATCAAATTGTTCGATAGCGACAGGTAAGCTGCCACAATCATTATTGAACTTTACCCAAACTAGCATGGCTTGTAACATGCAGTCTGCTGCAATGGGATGGCTATATGGACTTAACTCAAAATCGGCTAATCGTGCCTTGTCAAATTTTGGCAGGGCAATTTCAGCAAGTAAACCTTGTTTATCAATGTGGGTTACTTGATGGATCCCTTGAAAATCAGGACCATGAAACAAGCTTCCATCTTGATAAAGCGCATCGCCAGCGAGTTCACAAGCGCTAAAGGTTTTTGGATCTAACTTAAATAATGTCTCAATAGTCATTTGCTCAATGTTAGACGAACATGGCTTTATTCTGCGCAAGTTTGCTTGATACTGAGGAATACCATCACAAAACACTTTCGCATGATAGCCGTTGCCTTTTGCGTCAAATTTAACGCTTAACTGTTTAACTTCCTCATCAAAAACAACGCCTTTTAGCAATTGATAATTGGCTATTGAAAACCGTTCACCAAATTGCTCAGTCGCCGTTGTCGTTAACCATTGTAAAATACAAACGGTTGGCAACACTGGCTTGCCTTTGATGCAGTGTTGTTCGATAAAACCAAGATGCTGCGGATCTAGCACAAGTTCGCAATTCGACGTCTGTGCTATCTCCGCGTTAGGCTTTTTTACTTGATTATCCTGCTTATTCGAGTTCTCATTCGAGTTCTCAGTTGAACCTTGCATGTCAGAGCCGATCAATAATTGTGCGGCTGATGATGATAAAATTTTATCAGCAAACAAGTGCGCACCCGCATTCAATGGGATAACGTAAACACCACGGTCAGTGAACATTTTTTTCAATGCTGAATTAACCATGCCGCCATCCCAAGGTCCCCAATCAAAACTGATCACTTTAGTGTCTGTTAATTGAGCTGCCAATTGCAGTGCGGTTTTATTAAGAATTTCATTGGCCATGGCGTAATCACTTTGACCTTCATTGCCATAAAACCCAGCTGCTGATGAGAATAAAGCCATTAATTTAAGCTGTTCAGGTTCCAAGGCTGTAACTATGTTGTTGAGGCCATTCACTTTGGTGCCGTAGACCCATTGCAACTCTTCCAAGGTTTTGTCTTGAATATATTTATCTGCTAACACGCCAGCACCATGAATAAGTCCTGTGATTGGCGTTATGGCATTTAATGTGGTTAACGTCGAATTGACCGATTCAGCATCGTTCACATCTAAACTAATATATTCAGCACTGGCGCCGACTGCTTCAAATTGTTCTAAGGCTTGTTCAATTTCAATGCTGTTGACGATGGGTTTGATGGTTTTCTCGACGAGATTCGGCGTTGGTTTTTGCCCTTGAGCGTTTAACTCAGCAATCGCTGCAGGTTTCAGTTCGGCGACTTGTTTGCCTTGTGCCCAAGTAGGTAAGTCAGCCTTGGCTGTAAATTGGCTTCTACCTGCCAGAATAAAATGCGACTGAGTTTGCTTGGCAAGTTCAAGCGCGCAAGCGAAAGTTACACCTTTGGCACCGCCAGTCACTAAAATTTTATCGCTAGCATCGAGTGTTGCAGCGTCATATTGAACGCAGGCTTGTGTGCTCGCGACTAATTGCCCACGCAAATTAGTTTGAATACCAACTTCAGCGATATGAGTATCTTGATCAAATAACTCAGCGAGCACCAATTCGGCAAACTGAGTTGATTCGATCTCTGGTGCGATATCAAGTGCACGACAGAAGGTGTTGTTCCATTCGTGAGCTAACGTTTTGGTTAAACCAGATAATGCGGCTTGGTTAAGCTCAAAGTTCGATGGACTGGCATGGTCTGCATAGCCAAATCCACCATCAATGTGGCTTACTGTGATAAATGCCTTTCTTGAATGGATTTGAGCATCAACATCTGCGAAGTGAAGATGGCTTTGTAAATGTTTTGCCCATAAAAAAGCAAGTTGTACATGTTGCTCAGCCTGCTCATTCAAATGCAATGTAACCGTGTTTTCACATTCAATTTTCGGCTGTAAATGCACATAAGCGGCGATGTTACCAAGCTTGCTGATGTCCGCAATAGCAGCGGAAATTGCATCATCACTGATACTGCTTAAGGTGATTTGCTTTATATCGCTATTTAACGGCGATTGTTGGCTTAATACTCTTTTGGGTGCGTGAACAACAGCGACGATTGAACCTTTGGCTGATAACTTTTCCGCAAGAATGCCGGCATTCTGACCATCGTCAGCAATGATAATGACATCATTTTCTGCAAAAGCATTGTCAAAGTTAATCGCCGCTGGCAACTTTTTTAGCGTCACCTCGTTGTGCGGCGGCAGTGCGACTTTTGGCTCTTCAAATTCAAGTACTTCAGAGCTTGTATCAACGCTTGGTGTTGCAGCTACTGATTGTGAATTCATATAAGCGACAATTTCACCAAGCGTGCGACATTCTGCTAAATCTTCGGCATTGAGTTCAGGTAATTGCGGCAATTGGTCTTGCACTGTCCCTAAAATTTCAACGCGTTTAATGGAATCGATGCCTAAGTCAGCTTCCATATCCATGGCAAGATCGAGCATTTCAGCAGGATAACCGGTTTTATCGGCAACCACGTCGAGCATGGTTTTTTGAACCTTTTCTGTTGATAAAAAGCCCGTTGATAAAGAGCTGGTAGACAAAGAATCATTAGCCAATGAGCTAACTGTTGGAGCAACATTAGCGTTAATTTCGGCAGCATCTATCGTTTGAGTGTTGGATAGCTGGCTGTTCATATAGTTAACGATTTCACCTAATGTGCGGCACTCTGCGAGATCTTCTGCACTTAATTCAGGTAGCTCAGGCAGCTTGTCTTGAACTGTGCCTAAAATCTCAACCCGTTTAATGGAGTCGATGCCTAAATCGGCTTCCATATCCATGGCTAACTCGAGCATTTCAGTGGGATAACCGGTTTTATCGGCAACCACTTCGAGCATGGTTTGTTGAACTGTTTCAGCAGATAGCGAACTAATCGACAAAAAGTCTTTTGATTGAACGCTTGTCACTGGAGTGTTCGATAGTTGGCTGTTCATATAGCTAACAATTTCAGCCAATGTACGGCACTCGGCGAGATCTTCTGCACTCAATTCAGGTAGTTCTGGCAGCTTGTCTTGAACTGTGCCTAAAATCTCAACGCGTTTAATGGAGTCTATGCCTAAATCTGCTTCCATATCCATGGCTAAATCAAGCATCTCAGTCGGATAACCGGTTTTTTCGGCGACCACTTCGAGCATGGTTTGTTGAACTTTTTCAGTAGATAACGAGCTAACCGTTAAGGAGTCTTTTGATTGAACGCTTGTAACTTGAGTATGTGAAAGCTGGCTATTCATGTAGCTAACGATTTCACCTAATGTACGACATTCAGCCAGATCTTCTGCGCTTAACTCGGGTAGTTGAGGTAACTGATCTTGAACAGTCCCTAAAATTTCCACTCGTTTAATCGAATCAATACCAAGATCGGCTTCCATATCCATGGTGAGTTCAAGCATTTTGGTTGGATAGCCCGTTTTGTCGGCAACCACTTCAAGCATCACTTGATTGATTTGTTCGTTGCTTGCTTGTGGGGCAACAGCCTTTTCAACAGTTTTTTCTTGAGTTACAGACTCTGTGTTAAAGAGTGGCTGAGATATTTGCTCATCGCGATTCATATTGTCATTAGTGTTGCTAGTCACTGGGTTAGCAACCTGAACAGCTGGCTGCATTGCAGCTTGAGTTACTGGTTGAGCAATTGGCTTTGGCACTGTTTGTGGACGGGCTAACTTCACTTGAGCTGAACCTAACTGTTCTGAGCTTAATAAAGACAACACAGCTTGATTTTGTTGTGCTTGCAGCTGCATGAATTGCTCATGGCTTTGCAAGGTTTGACTTTGATGCTGGTGGAACATTTCCATTGAACGCAGCAAGCTATCAGGAACGGTTAAACCTTCAGCTGCCATTTTTGCTTGTTGCGCCATCAAAGAAGTAAAAGTATCACCATATTGTTGCGGAATATTCAAAAACTGTTGATGCAGTTTAGCGACTTGATCTTGCGCGGCAAAAAATGACGACAAGGTATCTGTTGCAGCAGTCTGTTGCGGCTGAGATAAGGTATTGTTTTGTTTTTGATTGTTCACTTGAACGTCCACTGATGTGTTATTGCTATCGACCATTTGTGGTTGAGCCATTGTTGTTTCGACAATCTTTTCTACTTCAACAATTTTTTCTATCACTTGATCGCGATATTCAACTTGTTGACTCATGTTGCCATCGGTTAAAGATTGTTGCATTTTCTGCTTGGTTGCAGGACTGACGTAATTGGCGCCCGTTAGTTTAATCGCCATGCCTGATGTCGGGGCTTGTTTACGAGCAGGTGCTTGATAAGGGTCGATTTGTTCTAATTCAATTCCCGCTACAGCAAGCTGGGTGGCGGCAATTCGATATTGAAAATCACTGTCGCCATTTGCACTTGGGTTGATGCTGATGGTTAAAATTTCTTCGTCAACATCTTTAAGGTTAGTGGTTACCAGTTTTTGTAAAATATCTTTTGGTCCAAACTCCACAAAAACACGAGCACCATCTTGATACATGTTGTGAATTTGATCGCGAAAGCGAACGGATTGCAACATATGCTGTTGGAATTGGGTTTGTACGACATCAGCATCATCTTCGTAAAGGGTACCGCTAGCGTTGCTATATAAATCACACTGTGGTGAATCAAATTTTATCGCTTTTATTGCTTTGGCAAAGGGCTGCTGAGCATGGGCGACTAAATCGGTATGAAATGCGCCAGAAACGGGTAATGAAATCGCTTTAAAGCCAAGCTGTTTAAGTTTGTCACCACAAGCCGTTATCGCTGCTGTGCTGCCTGCAATGACTTGTTGAGTTGTCGAGTTATCATTGGCGACTTTTACATGGTCAAAGGTCGCGATACATTGTTGCAGCTGTTGATGTTCATCAGCTGAGCCTGTTGGCAATATCACCGCCATCATGCTACCTGCGTCCCTGTCAGCAGGTGTTGCAGCCATGGCTTGACCACGAGCAAAGGTGAGCTGATAGTAATCGTCGGCATTAATAACACCAGCGGCACGCAATGCTGAAAGTTCACCGAAACTGTGACCTGCAACCATATCAGGGGTGAAACCTGCTTGCTCTAACAATTCGAACTGCGCCATTGAAATAGCACCAATGGCTGATTGAGCAAAAGCGGTATCCGTTAATTGTGCTTGCTGGGCTTTTTTAGCTTCATTATCGAAAGCTGGGATGGGATAAATCCGCTCAGAAAGCAACGCTTGATCATGTTGTGCATAAACTGCATTCGCTTTATGTAATTCGTTACGTGCTTCTGGGAAGTTACAGCTTAATTCTTTACCCATATTAACGTATTGCGATCCTTGACCTGCGAATAAAGCTGCGACCATGGTTTTATGGTTAACCAAAGCGCTTGGGCGATAGCTGGCTCCAGATGGCAACTGCCAAGGTGAATCAGGCTGCTTTTGCAACTGAGTTAAGCTCTGTTGTAGTGTTTGTTTAAGCTGTTCTTGAGTAGAAACAACCATGCCCAAACGTGGCTGTTTCGCTTTAATGGCTCTGAATGAATACTTATCTGTCAGTTCATCAAGTGGGCTGTCGCTTTGCAACACTTGTTGTAGTTCGCTAGTAAGCTGTTCAACGGTACTAGCACTGAACAATAAACTCGTGGCGACCGTTCGTTGGCGATATTTATCATCACGTTGATGTTCTTGTTTGTATTCTTCTAGAACAATATGAAAGTTGGTACCGCCAAAACCAAATGAGCTAATTCCCGCGCGTCTTGGTGTTTGCTCGGCGTCTTGTAACCAAGGACGAGCCTCAGTATTTAGATAAAACGGTGAATTCTCGATTGAGAGTTTGGGATTAGGTTGCTCAACATTTATGGTTGGCGGTAATACTTTGTGGTGTAATGCCAAGGCTGCCTTTATCAAGCCTGCTGTGCCTGCGGTGGACTTAGTATGACCGATTTGCGATTTTATTGACCCTAATGCAATGTGTTGTTTTTTTTCATTGTTTTCACTAAATGCATTGTTTAAGCCATCAAATTCAGCAACATCGCCTGCGGCAGTACCTGTTCCGTGAGCTTCAATAAGGCCGACCGTTTGCGGTGCAAATCCAGCATCGTCATAAGCACGATGCAAGGCTTTAGACTGCCCCTCTGAACGTGGTGCGTAAATGCTTTTAAATTTGCCGTCAGATGATGCACCAATACCTTTGATCACTGCATAGATTTTATCGCCATCACGCTCAGCGTCTTCTAGACGTTTAATGGCAATCATGCCGATGCCTTCACCGATCATCATTCCATTAGATTGTGAATCAAACGGTTTGATGTTTTGTTGATCGGTAAAGGCGGGCGTTTTTGAAAAACTCATATACATATAAGGCGAGTTATCGGTACAAACGCCACCGGTGATCATCATGTCCGAGCGACCTTCAACTAACTCAGTTAATGCCATTCGTATTGCGGCAAGGGAACCTGCACAAGCGGCATCGACCACACAATTCATCCCGCCTAAATCGAAACGGTTGGCAATGCGTCCTGCAATGACATTACCTAATGAACCTGGGAACGAGTTTTCTTCCCATGGCACATATTGATTTTGAATCTTTTGGATCAGCATATCGCTGTCGGCATCATTAATGCCACTTTGCTTGAACACGTTGCGCAATATTGGATATTGCAGCCGAGCATTCATGCTTTGGCTGATTTTTTGACCGCCACCTATGCCTAAGGTGATACCGATCCTATCTCTGTCGTAGTCATCGCTTAAATTCGCATCTTCGAGTACTTCTTTGGCGACCACCAAAGAAAGCAACTGTGAGCTGTCGGTTTGTTCCAAAATGTTAGGCGGTAAACCAAACTCCATTGGATTAAAGTCAACTTCAGGCAAAAAACCGCCACGTTGACAATACACTTTGTCAGCCGTGGTTTTATTGCTGTCAAAATAATCATCAGCTTGCCAACGATCTTCTGGGACATCAATAATGGCATTAATTTTTTCGCTGATTAGATCCCAAAACTCAGTTAAGTGACGGGAATTAGCGAAAATGCTTGCCATCCCTACAATAGCGATAGGGGTGTCTTTTAAGCGCTTATTCAGACGAGGATCGTGTTCGTCATGATTGGATACTTGGCTCATATTGAGTCTCCAGAAAATAACTGAGCGGTTTGTGACTCAGCTTGTTGTCCGTTTTTGTCGCTTGTTGGACTAATTTGAGTTTGCACTCCGGGAAAACGGGATAAAAATCTATGGTAGTTTCGAACTAATAACTTGCGTAAATGGAATGGTCCTTGATCAAGCACATATCCGATGTAACGATTGGCAGCTTGCGTATTGTTGTCGTGATAAATATCGACGTATACCCAATCACTTTGTGAATCCATACCAATAAATACAGAGCAGGGTGCCTGTGGGCTGATTTCTTCAGGGATACTCATTGATAGCACTTGTACTACGCTGTTGCCATCGGTATCAGACAAATCTAGGGTTTTGGCTAATGTTTCAGTATTGAGTGTGTACGTGGTCACGCCCGAATCTTGAACGATAGGCAATTGATTAAAAAAAGGTTCAGGTAACTTAGCCTGCTCACAATCATCGACTTTGGAAACACCATGGCGTTTTAAGCATCTTGCTAATCCAGAACGTGAAACGTTCGGATTAATGAATTCTTGGGTTACTTTTAATAATCGGTCGAGGGATAATTTCAGTTGGGCTCGCAAGCCGACAACCACATGTTCCTCAATCGGAGAAAGTGTCGTGTTAAGCTGACGAGGTGTATGATCGCCATCTTTTATATCGTCACGATTGCGCCATTTTCTGACGGTCGCTTGGCTGATATTTAAAATTTTTGATAGTTCAGACACGGTTAATTCTGACGTTTGAATAAAACGGCGCATTTCAGGGGTAGTGGTTGCGTTACGGTGTCTTTGAGTTGCTTTCATGTAAATTAATATTCGTTCCATGAATGAGTTTAGGTATAAACTATCGGGATCTTGCATTCTTCGAGCAGAATACCTTAGCTGAAGTAAGGAAACAATCATATGGGACAAAATAAAACATTAAATGTGTTTTTAACGGAAAAAGCGAATGCTGTTACTTTGCATTTTGTGCCATTTGAGCGTGAATTGACTGCAGAATTACAACATCAACAATGTATTTTATCTGTCGATGAGGTTGAGCGTATTTCACGTTATCAAAAGCAAGTTATGCAGTTGCAAGCTATGCAGGTCAGGGTTGAGTTACGTACTAAATTGACTGACTATGCCATTCATCATGGTTTACATGCTATAACGCCATCGGATTGGTATTTCATTAAGGGCAAGTGGGGCAAACCAAAACTTAGTGACGAGCAATTTAAGCAGACGGGCATTCATTTTAATCTCAGCCATAGTGGCGATTGGTTGTTGCTAGCAATAACTCATGTGGCTGATCCTGAAAAGAATATATCTATGGGAGTAGATATTGAACGTAGTAGAGAAAACACTCATTATAAAACGATTTTAAATCGTTACTTTGCCCGCAGTGAAATTGATGATTTACTCGCATTATCGCAGGAAGCCGATCAAAAACAGCGGTTTTATGATTTATGGGCATGCAAAGAATCCTACATTAAAGCAACAGGCAAGGGCTTGGCGACTAAACTGGATAGTTTTGCATTTGATTTATCAAAAATAGTATTTTTGCAAAAAGAGTCTTTACTGCTTTCAAACAAAATTGAGTTAAAGGCTTTAGAGGAAACTGAAGGAGCTTATTTTTCCATACTTGGTCGATTAGATGTGACATATCGTTTTGCGCTAACCTTGCTGATCAGCGCTAAATTTAATGATACGTGATCCCCGAAAGGTTTCTCATTTGTTCAGCTTAAGTAAAGTTATTTAATGATAGATTGGTGACTAAGACGATCCAGATTTAGTCACCATTATGAAATTAATCCGCGTATTGATGTTAGTGAGTATTGCATGTTTGACTGTTAATACACCTTTATTGGCTGCCGTCAGCGACCAAGCTTACAATTCTGAAGACAGCACGCTTGCTGATTTTTTGAATACTCAATGGGAATCGAGATTACCTGATTCAACACCAGTTAAAAGCTTGTCTATTCCAGGCACACATAATAGTTTTAATCCGATTCTTTCAACGGAATATTCTAATGAAGTGCTTGATTATGAACATCAATTCAAAGCAGGTATTCGCTATTTTGAGATTGATCTTCAATTGGTCAATTCCACCCTTATTTATAACGATAGATATCACGAGTTTGATAGAAAAGTTAGCACGAATTGCAACTGGCATGGTCGAGCACGACCAACTGATTGCAAACAAAAAACAGAAAAGTTTTTTGTTAATGATGAAGATGATACGTACATTTCAGAGCATCTCAATGGATTACAGCAAGGAGAACGAGTTGAAATATCGAACAAGCTTTTCACGGATGTTTTAGAAACATTCGGTAACTTGTCACTTGAGTTTCCTAATGAAACAGTATTTTTACGTATCAATAAAGTAGGTCCAGATGTAATCAGCGATGAATCGTTTGAGCAAGCAATCAGGCAAGCGATGACGAAGGCGCCAAATGTCGTCTGGCAGTATTCAGGTGATAATCCAACACTTCATGATGTGCGAAGTAAAGTCGTCATTTTAGATAACTCGAAAGTGAAAATGAATGCTCCCATCGGACTAAACTTTACTGACTTTACAGTACAACCTGACTTTCATATGGGCTCAAATTGGGATCTTTATCATAGATGGGAACTGGTAAAGGATACCTTAGTTCAAGCGAATGCTCATCCTGAAAAAGGCTATATTAATTATCTGACTGGATACGGTGGAAGCTTTAGCTACTTCGTTGCCAGTGGTAAATCGTCACCGCAAAATAATGCTCCGAGATTGCTTACTGGTATTGCAACGGTTGATAGCAATGTATATCCAGACTTCCCACGAGTTGGTTGTTTAGGGAGTCTGTGCTCAATAACCTTTGAAGGCATGAATGATTTAACGATGAATTACATTCGTGCTAATCATTCAAAGCACTTAGGTTTTATCGTTGCTGATTTTCCTGGGCCAGGATTGATTCAAAGTATTATTGACTCTAATAACAGCAATGACACTAAGTAGCTCTTTATTTTATTGCTGAGATTTGGTTCTAATTTATTAATGATTATTCTATGTTTTCAGTGAGTTTAATCTCAATGATTTACCTGAGTAATATAGGGAAGGGATGATCTATTTCTCAGGTCTCACTCGAATTGTTATGGTTATTTTGTACAAATGTGCTTTTGATTCCATTTCTTTTTATATTAACTTTTGTTGCTTATGGTTCGACTGGGTGTGTTCACGTTAAACTCTTACGGGTAATAATATTAAAGAATAAGCTGTTAATTAATTCATTTTTATTTTCTTCATAATTGAAATATAGCATTAAGAGGGTTTGCATTATGGCTGGTAAGATCCCTTTTTTTATACTTCTCAGTTGCTTTTCTTTTATTGTTCAAGCGAATGCTCAAAAAAATTATGATATAACAAATCCTGTTATTGGCGTAAGGCTTGGCTATCAATTGATTGATGGAGGCAAGGCTGAACCAGGAATGATTAACGCTGAACAGTATGGGATTGATGGAGGGGTGAACTTTTATAATCAGTGGCAATTGCGTTTAGGTTATCAGTTTGGCCGTCAGTTAACCTCTGATAATACGGGTGTTCAATTAAATACAAGTTTATTGAAAAGTGAACTTGGTTACCGTTGGGAATTAGCAACAAATACCTCGTTATTTACTCAGCTTGGAGCTGTTTATTGGAACTTAAATAAAGCATTGTCAAATCGAAATGTGATAAATAGTAAAGGTTTTTCTCCTTTAGCTGAAGTCGGTTTTTATTTTCAGTTGCGCAATAATTTTTCATTAGATTTCGGTTATCAATATATTAATAAAATTGGTAGCAGAAAAACGGGAACCTATAATAGCAATCTGTTTTTTGTTGGGTTAATTCATCCCATATAAATGACGTATTTTTATAGTTGATTACGTTTTAATCGCTCAGGATCTTGTCGAATTTCACTTGAATTTTCAATGCTCCAGTGTGTGAGATTAAGTTATGAATAATTTCGTAAACTATAGAGTTCAACAATCGAGTTCAATAAAGTCTTGGTTTTGTCATGGTCTCCTGCTTCTTTTTACGGTAATGATATTAAGCGATTGCGGTCAAGAAGACGCTTTTGTCGATAATTCAGACACGTTAGTCAGTATTCAAGTTAGCCCATCACAACGTGCGACTCAGGGTCGTGCTGAGGTGAGCCTTGCCAAAGGAAATGAACAAAAATACATAGCATTAGGTACTTTCAGAGATGGTTCCACCCGCGATTTAAGTGATTCAGTAACTTGGAACAGTTCAAATACCAGTGCTGTTAAGATAAACCGTGAAGGCGTTGCAATAGCGATAACTCAAGGCATGAGCAATATTCAAGCAAGCCTAAAATCTATTCATAGTAATCTTTCTCAATTAACTGTTACTAATGCCATTTTATCTAGTTTGCAGATCACCCCTGCCAATCACCAATTGTTCAAGGGCACGTCGCAACAGTTCCGTGCGATTGGTAGTTACAGTGATGATACGACAGTTGATCTAACTAATAGAGTCACTTGGACGAGTTCTGATGCTGCTAAAGTTGGCATTAATAATGTCGGGTTGGCTTCAGCTCAAGCTGAGGGTGAAATTGAAATTCGTGCATCGATGAATGACATTGTTAGTAATACCGCAAGGTTATCAGTTATTGCAGCAAGACTTGTTAGTATCCAAGTTACCCCAGCTGCAGTGCGATTGGCTAAAGGCATTACTCAACAGTATGTGGCTATGGGTACATACAGTGATAATTCAACAATGGACATTAGCAATAGTGTGACTTGGCGAACCACGGATGACAGTAAGTTATCAATAAATGCGCAAGGATCAGCAACGGCAAATAACATCGGGCAAGTGAGCTTGCAAGCAATAAAGGATGGCGTAACGAGTGAAACAGCTACTGTCACTGTAACTGCAGCTCAACTAGTTTCAATCCAAATTACCCCACCTATAACCAATATCGCTAAAGGACTAACATTACAGTACTCAGCGATCGCAACTTACACGGATAATACTACGGCAGATATCAGCACTAACGTCAATTGGCATAGCAGTGACACGGATAAAGTCACCATTAATCAATCGGGTCTCGCAACCACAGTTACTGAAGGTGATAATGTTAGTATTCGAGCCTCTATGGGAAATATTAATAGTAATAACGCCCAACTGACAGTCACAGCTGCTGAATTAACCTCAATTCAGATCACACCACCATCGGTTAGCATCGCAAAAGGTTTAACTCAGCAATACACGGCCATAGGAACCTTTACCGATAATAGTACTGCCAATATCAGTAATAATGTCAGTTGGCACAGTGGTGATACAAATTTGGTAACAATCAGCCAACAAGGGTTAGCCACTGCTATTTCACAAGGCGATGACATTATTATTCGAGCAACTATGGGACAGATCAATAGTAATAATGCTAGGTTAAGCGTTACTGATGCAGAATTGACATCAATCCAAGTAACCCCATCAATAGCGAGTATTGCTAAAGGGTTAACCCAACAATATACAGCGATTGGCACTTATACCGACAACAGTACAATAGATATAAGTAATAGGGTTGATTGGCACAGTGATGAGACCAATCAAGTGACTATTAGTCGTAATGGTTTAGCGACAGCGGTTACAGAAGGAGTAAATGTTGCCATCAGTGCAAGTTTAGGGGATGTTAGCAATAATACTGCTCGAATTACTGTGACAGCAGCAAGGTTAGTTTCGCTACAAGTTACGCCCGCGGTTAGTAGTATTGCTAAAGGACTCACCCAACAGTATGTAGCAATGGGAACTTATACTGATAATCGAACTATCGATCTTAGCGATAGCGTCAGTTGGCATAGTGTCGATACAGCTAAAGTGACAATCAGTCGCTCAGGTTTAGCAACTGCGGTGTTAGAGGGGGCTGATAATGTGATCCGAGCCTCTATGGGTGACATTAATAGTAATAATGCGCAGCTAACGGTAACAGCGGCGACACTCACATCCATTCAGATCACTCCAGCAGTAAATAGTATTGCCAAAGGCTTGACAATACAATATACCGCCACTGGAACTTATACCGATAATAGCACGATGAATATCAGTGATAGCGTAAGTTGGCATAGTGCAGATACCGACAGTGTGACAGTGAATCATTCTGGTTTAGCCACAGCGGTGGCTGAAGGCGCTAATATTGCGATTCGAGCTTCTATGGGAGATATCAATAGTAATAATGCTCAGCTGACCGTCACAGCTGCTGAATTAACATCAATCCAAATCACACCGCCAACGACGAGTATCGCTAAAGGCTTAACGCAGCAATTTACCGCGATAGGTACGTATACAGACAATAATACAGCGAATATTAGTAGCGCCGTGAATTGGCACAGTACAGACACCAATAGGGTGACCATTAGCACAATTGGATTAGCTGCAGCGGTGACCGAAGGTGTCGATATTGGTATTCGAGCATCGATGGGAGATATTACCAGTAATACTGCACGCTTAACCGTTACAGCTGCAGTATTAGCATCGATTCAAGTTACACCTGCTGTGCGGAGCATTGCTAAAGGGTTAACGCAACAATACACCGCAATGGGTACCTTTACCGATAATCGAACCGTAGACATGAGTAATAGCGTCAGCTGGCACAGTGCAGATGCAGGTAGAGTGACAATAAGCAATTCAGGGTTAGCGACAGCTGTGGCTGAAGGTGCAAATATTGCGATACGTGCAACTATGGGAACAGTGAACAGTAATAACGCGCAGTTGACCGTGACCTCTGCGGCCTTGACTGCGATTCAAATCTCTCCTCCGACAGCTAGCTTGCCACAAGGGACGACTCAACAATACTCTGCAACAGGAACATATACCGATAACTCTACCGAAGATATCAGTGATTCTGTCGATTGGAGTAGTAGCGATACGGATAAAATTACCATTAATGCTTCAGGCCTTGCTTCGGCGGTAAGTGCAGCAAATAATATTGTTATCCGTGCAAGCAAAGGTGGTATTAATAGTAATGATGCTCAAGTCAGCATTACGGTTAATCGCCTCACAGCGATACAAGTAACACCAGTGACCCTTAGTTTAGCTAAAGGGCTCACTCGTCAATACACTGCAATAGGAACATATGAAGCGGGTAATACCGTCGATATCACCAATATGGTGAGCTGGAACAGCAACAATACAGATGACGTTACGATAAGCTCCACAGGGTTAGCTACAGCGGCGAATGAAGGCACAGCCATGCTAAGAGCAAGCAGTAATGGTATTAATAGTAACAATGTTCAACTGACTGTGACTGCCGCGGTGTTGGCTTCGATTCAAGTGACACCATTAACTCAAAGTATCGCTAAAGGTTTAACCCAGCAATATGTGGCAATGGGCGTGTTTACTGATAATAGCACCACTAATATCAGCACTACAGTAAGTTGGCACAGCAGCGATACTGGTAGGGTTACTATCAGTAACTCAGGACTAGCTACAGCAGTCGAAGAAGGTGACAATCTTACTGTTCGAGCCACCATGGGGACAATTAATAGCAATAATGCTCAATTGACGGTGACACCAGCCGCGCTTAGAGAGATCCAAATCACACCGCTGACAGCAAGTCTTGCAACAGGCTTGAGACAACAATATACGGCGATGGGAACCTATACGGATAACAGCACAGCGGATATTACCAATATGGTTAACTGGAATATCGCAGGTGGTGCGTCGATCATTACTCGTCGTGGATTGGCGATATCTTTCAGAACAGGTACGAATACGGTGACCGCTCGTCTTGATGGCGTGACCAGTAATGAAGCGACGCTCACTGCAACTCCAGCTGTGATTCAAACAATTCGAATTACGCCAGATGCTGCTGGTTTGCTAAGGAACGGAACATTGCAGCTTAATGCATTGGCACGCTACACGGATAATCGGGAAGTGAATATTTCCAGTTCAGCAAGTTGGAGCAGCAGTGATACTGGTATTGTGACAATAAGTAATAGCGGTTTGATAACAGGGGTAGCAATTGGCAATGCGACGATCACCGTTGCTCAAGATGGCATTATGACTCAACGAGTGGTTAATGTTGTGACAAACCTAGGCGTGTGCGGAGGCAGCGTTAATGATACCGATCTTACTAATGCCAGTGGTCCGTGTTTGAAAGTGACTGAATCTGGCAATAAATGGTTTACAGCTACACCGAGCCTTGCTGCGATGCAAGTGCTAGGTTACAGCCAAGGACAGGGTAATGGCAAAACTTATCACTCGACACGTACTGAATCATTCGGTGATTTTGTGTTAATGACGCAAGAAGGAAGTAATGACGGTCAGTTTGCGAGATATTGTCAAGATCTGGCGGATGAGAGTTTTAATGGCAGAAGTAATTGGCGCCGACCAACAAGAGGGGAGTTAAGAGCATTGCATTCAGATCGTGGCGATATGAGAGCAAATTTTGGTTGGGCAAATACCCAATATTATTGGGCAGATCCGTCATATGCCGCATTATTAGGCGCACAATACTTTGATATATCAAGTGCAAGAGCATCTTTCAGATACTATGTCTCTTGTGTATCGGATAATCCTTAATGCTGGAATATGAAATTCTATCTTGTCGAGAGTGTTAAGATGTTTGAACACGATAAGTTGGTTAGACAGGTTTAAGACAGGTTGGATGAGTGCCGAGTGTTTGAAATAAACGCTCGGCCTGATTTATTGCAGATTATTATTTCAAACGGATGCCGTCAGTATCGATACTGATCAACTTTTGTTTAAACAAGCCGCCAATGGTTTTCTTAAACACTTTTTTGCTGACACCTAAACGATCATAAATTACAGTGGCATCTGTTTTGTCATTTAATGGTAAAAAGCCACCAGCTTGATTCAATTTAATTAACAAACTATTTGAAAATTTATCCAGCTGTTGTTTACTGCCTTGTTGCAAAGAGAGATCAATTTTGTCATCGTGACGGATTTGTTTAATAAATCCTTGAACTTTCTGACCCACTTTTAGGGTTTGGAAAATATCACTATTATGAATAAGCCCCCAGTGAGCATTATTGATAATGGCTTTGTAACCAAGATCAGTTTTTCCCGCGATAATAAGCTTAACGGTTTCGCCTTTTTTATAATTTGCTGATGTTTCATCGACAAAACGGTCAATCTTACTTGTCGCGACAATACGCTCATCGGCGTGATTGATATGAACATAAACAAGATAAGATTTGCCTTCTTCCGCTGGATGCTTTTGCGCAGCAAAAGGCAGCAGTAAATCTTTGTCTAATCCCCAATCTAAAAAGGCGCCGATTCGACTTGTAGCGATGGTTTTTAAATAAGCAAACTCACCGACTTGGGCTCGAGGGCGTTGAGTCGTTGCAATCAGAGCATCATTTGAATCAAGGTAAAGAAAGACCTTAACTTGATCGCCAACTTGGCAATCTTGTGGTTGGTATTTTCTAGGTAATAATACTTGGCCAAAATCCCCTGCATTGAGGTAAGCACCAAAATCCACTAATTTTACCACTTCTAATGTGGCGTATTTACCAAGTTCAGGCATGTTGTTCTCATTGATGATAAAAAAGCGCGTTATGATAACACTTGATAAGATCAAACCGAACATTAATTAGAAATATCACATGATTAACTGGGCAGATTTAGTTCACTTTCATTAGATCAGAGTATAATCATCAGTAACAGAACACTTCTCGCTTGCATTCCTATGATAAGCAAGGTTAAATTGCGCGATTCCGTATTTGGACTGCAAGTATGTCAGCTGAATGACTACTGAGATAAGATAAAATTGACAGGCAAGATAATATGAACAATTGGTCGATTGATGATGCTCGACTTGGATACAATGTAACCCATTGGAGCCAAGGCTTTTTTGATGTAAGTGATGATGGTGAAGTAACGGTGTCACCAGATCCGATGAATCCTGAGCACAAAATTGGTTTAAATAAACTGTCTCAGCAGATGGTGGAAGCGGGCGTTGCTTTACCTGTTTTGATTCGCTTTCCGCAAATTTTACATCATCGCGTGCATAGCCTGTGTAATGCATTTAATAAAGCGATCACTAAATACGAATATGAATCTGATTATTTGCTGGTTTATCCGATTAAGGTGAATCAACAAAAAACTGTTGTTGAAGAAATTCTTGCGAGTCAGCAAACAAAAGAAGTACCGCAATTGGGCTTAGAAGCAGGCAGTAAGCCTGAGCTAATGGCTGTACTGGCAATGGCGCAAAAAGCCAGCTCGGTAATTGTTTGTAATGGTTATAAAGATAAAGAATACATTCGGTTAGCCCTGATTGGTGAAAAACTCGGTCACAAAGTTTACATTGTGCTCGAAAAAATGTCCGAGCTTAAAATGGTTTTGGAGGAAGCACAAAAGTTGGGTGTGACGCCTCGACTAGGGTTACGTGCGCGTTTAGCCTTTCAAGGCAAAGGGAAATGGCAAGCCAGTGGCGGTGAAAAGTCTAAATTTGGTCTTTCAGCAGCGCAAGTATTGTCTGTGGTTGAGCAACTAAAACAAAGTAACATGCTTGATTCGCTGCAATTATTGCACTTCCATTTAGGATCGCAAATTGCCAATATTCGCGATATTCGTCATGGCGTAAGTGAAGCGGCGCGTTTTTATTGTGAACTGAGAAAACTTGGTGCCAAAGTGAATTGCTTTGATGTGGGTGGTGGTTTAGCCGTTGATTATGATGGCACTCGCAGTCAAAGCAATAACTCCATGAACTATGGTTTAACTGAATACGCCAATAATATTGTCCATGTGCTAACGGATATTTGCCGTGAGCATGAACAGCCAATGCCAAGGATTATTTCTGAATCGGGACGTCATCTAACTGCACATCACGCGGTACTCATAACAGATGTCATTGGTACTGAAGGCTATCATGTTGAAGAGATCCAAACTCCGAATGACGATGCACCACAATTACTGCACAATATGTGGCAATCATGGCAAGAAGTGGAAGGCGGCGCTCATCAACGTGCATTAATTGAGGTATATCATGACACTCAAAGTGACTTAGCAGAAGCTCATGCTTTGTTTGCGCTTGGACAATTGTCATTAGAGCAAAGGGCATGGGCAGAGCAAGCCAATTTACGCATTTGTCATGAAATTCAAGGACAATTGACCAGTCGCAATCGTTTTCATCGTCCCATCATCGATGAGCTCAATGAAAAGTTAGCGGATAAGTTTTTTGTCAATTTCTCATTATTTCAGTCTTTGCCTGATGCTTGGGGAATTGACCAAGTCTTCCCTGTATTGCCATTATCTGGTTTAGATAAGCCAGCCCAGCGCCGTGCTGTAATGTTAGATATTACCTGTGATTCAGATGGCATTGTCGATCAATATGTTGACGGTCAAGGCATTGAAACCACAATTCCTGTACCGGCTTGGAACGCGGACAGCCCGTATTTAATGGGCTTTTTCTTAGTGGGTGCTTATCAAGAAATTCTGGGCGATATCCATAACTTGTTTGGTGATACTCATTCTGCTGTGGTTAAAGTTGATGGCAAAGAAGGTGCCGTAATTGAGTCAGTGTTAAGTGGTGATACCGTTGCTGATGTTTTAAGTTATGTAAATTTAGATGCGATCGGTTTTATGCAAACTTATGAAGATTTAGTCAACAAACATATTGTTGAAAATGAGCGGGAAAGCATATTAGAAGAATTGCAACTTGGGCTTGAAGGCTACACCTATTTAGAAGATTTAAGATAGTAAATAAAGTGAGCTTAACTGATTGGATATCTAGTGGTATTCAATCAGCCTCATGGACTGTGATTAAATGATTTTTGAAGGCTCTGAAAAAAAAATAGAAGTCATTGTTCACTCAAGCGTTGGTTCTCTTCGGATGCTTGAGTATGGGTTTTGGCAACAACTCGTTGTTAATGCCAATGCTGAGATATTATCCGTTGTGAGTAATGAGCAATGCGATGCGTATTTATTAAGTGAATCGAGTTTATTTGTTTGGGACGATCGATTTTTGATGATAACGTGCGGCACGACAACACTTGTTAATGCTGTTGTTCAGTTTATTCACAAGGTTGGCGAGCCAAATATTGCACGTGCGAGTTATCATCGTAAAAGTGAGTATTTTGCTCATCTTCAATCGAGTTTTTTTAAGGATGACTTGGTCTCATTGAAACAAAATCTGATAGGAACTGCCTATCGAATTGGTCATCTGGATACTCATCATCACTATTGGTTCATTACAGATAAAAGTGACACTACTTCAGTTAAAGACAGGCGATATGAATTACAGATGTACCATATTACGGGGTTTGCGGCAGCCTACCTGAGAGGTCGTGAACACACGCGAGCAGGCATTCGTAAATTACTTCAGCTTGACGAATTGTTCACGGGTTTTGAATTAGATGACC
>JBMYXI010000036.1:0-31423 GCA_049608225.1 Parashewanella sp. | reverse complement strand
TGGTGAAGAGTTATATGGGTATTGATTGCAGGTTCAAACTCTATATGAAAGTAAACAGTTGTTACTTACCGCGCTTATCACTTTCATGCTCTAAAGACAGTGATATCAAGCTAGGTCAAACAGCGTGGCTAGACAATAGCGGTATGATTGAGCAATTTGTTGAAATGCCATCGAGTACCCATTAGGACGCCTTATGATAAATATCGAATTACAAAATTTAGTACGCCGTTTATCACCCGCATTAAAAGAAAGTTTAGAAGGTGCTGCTGGAGAATGTTTAGCGCGGACTCACTATTCAATCGAATTAGAGCACTGGTTTTATAAATTGCTGCAACAAACCGCAATGGGTTGGCACAATGCCGCACAATATACAGGCGTAGAAACAACGACGTTATTAGATAGGTTAAATGAAAGTATTAATGCTTTTTCTAAAGGCAATAAAGAGACGCCTGCACTTTCTTCTAGTTTGGTAGAATTGCTCAAAGACGCTTGGATGATCGCTTCGTTAAATGAATCACAAAACAAAATTAATGAGTACCATTTATTGGAAGTACTGAAGCAGCGAGTTGTTCAAGGCGCATACAATGGTGCTTTAAGTTATTGGATTGAAAGTTTGTCGTCAGAGTGGTTGATGGCAAGCTCAAAAAGCCTCGGGGTGAGTTCGATTGAGACGAGTCATGAAAACCCAACAGGCTACAAAAATAGCGGAGAAGAAGCTGCCACGCCATCACTTGATAAGTATTCAAAAAATTTGACAGCAGCTGCAAAGCTTGGTGAGCTTGATCCAATATCGGGTCGCAGCGTTGAGATCCGAAAGTCCATAGACATTCTTTGCCGACGTCGGCAAAACAGCCCAATTCTTGTTGGTGAACCAGGTGTTGGCAAAACGGCTATTGCAGAAGGATTGGCGCAACAAATTGTCGAGGGTAATGTTCCACCATCATTGAAAAATATTGAACTCAGAAGTCTTGATCTTTCGCTATTGCAAGCAGGCGCCAGTATTAAAGGCGAGTTTGAAAATCGACTAAAAGACATTATTAATGAAATTAAGGCTGCGAGTACGCCGATCATTATGTTTATTGATGAGGCACATACGTTAATTGGTGCAGGTGGCACTGCTGGTCAAAACGACGCTGCCAACATACTAAAACCCGCTTTGGCGCGTGGTGAGTTTCGTTCTATTGCTGCTACTACATGGGCGGAGTATAAGCAATATTTCGAAACCGATGCTGCATTAACGAGGCGGTTTCAATTGGTCAGTATTAATGAACCGAGTGAAGCAGATGCCATCCAAATGCTTAGCGGCGTTGCAGCAAGCCTAGAACGCCATCATAAGGTAAAGATAATGCAAGAGGCGATTGCAGCTTCTGTATCATTATCAATCCGTTATTTACCCGAAAGAATGTTACCTGACAAAGCTATCAGTCTATTAGATACTGCCTGTTCTCGTATTGGACTGAGTCAGAATGCATGCCCACAAGCTATCGAGCAGCTTAATCAACAAATTGATTATACCAAAAGCGAAATTGATGCCATTACCCATGAGCATGCACTTTGGTCATTAGATGATGGTCATTTACAAGATGCTCAGCAACGGTTGACGAAGTTAACGGAACAAGCAGATGGATTAATGGCTCAATGGCAACAAGAAAAGCAACTCGTCGAGCATATCATTCAACTACAAAGCACGCTTGATGGCAGAATCATCGCTGGTGATGATGTCGAGGATAGCAACGAAAGATCGCAATTAAAGGCTTTAATGGATGAGTTAACAAAGATCCAAGGAGAAAGCCCATTGGTCATCCCACAAGTTACCCAGCAAACGGTGGCTGAAGTGATTTCATTATGGACTGGCATCCCTGTTGGTAACATGCTCAAACAGGAAGTTGATCGTTTGCTAAACCTTGAATCTTTCATTGGTGAGCGAGTCATTGGCCAAGTTGCACCTATTTCGGAAATATCTAAAGCCATTCGTATGTCCAGAGCAGGACTGACTGATCCTAGAAAACCCGTCGGGGTGTTCTTAATGTGTGGTCCAAGTGGTGTCGGTAAAACAGAAACGGCGCTTGCACTTACCGATGAGCTTTATGGTGGCGAAGACAATATCACTACTATCAATATGACGGAGTTTAAGGAAGAGCATAAAATTTCTATGCTACTTGGCTCGCCCGCAGGTTACGTCGGTTATGGTAAAGGCGGCGTATTGACGGAAGCGGTGCGAAAGAATCCTTACTCAGTTTTATTACTCGATGAAATGGAAAAAGCCCACCCTGGCGTTCATGATATTTTTTATCAGATTTTCGATAAAGGAAGTATTTCAGATAGTGAAGGGCGCAGTATCGATTTCAGAAATACCATTATCATTATGACGTCAAACGCTGCGGATAGTGAAGTGGTGCAAGCTTGTGAAGTTAATAGACCTTCAGTGACAGACTTGACTCAACAAATCTTACCGGCTCTGCAACGCAGTTTTAAGCCCGCCTTTATCGGTCGAACAACCGTAGTGCCGTATTTTCCATTAAACGATGAAGAAATGGCTCAAATCGCTCAATTATCATTCAAGCGAATCGAGAAACGCGTTCGCAAACATTATGACGCTTGCTTCAGTTATGACAGTGATGTTATCGATAAACTCGTTAAATTAAATCATTCTCCTGAAACTGGCGCCCGTGCTATTGAGCAGATCATTAATCGGCAGTTAATGCCTCTTATGGCAAATAAATGCATTGAACGACTGAGTTTGGCGTTGCCGATCACTGAAGTAAACATATATACAACAGATAACACATTCAACATTGACGTTCATTAGTTCGATAGTTACCGATCAGAGACTTTATATAATGTCATTATCCATACGAATAATTTGCTCTCCGAGCACAGAAAACCTTTCATCATGGACTGTTGATTTTCCTGACAATGGCGGTGAGATTGGCCGTGCTTATGGCTGTGTTATGCAGTTAAACGATGCCAGCCGAACAATTTCGAGTACCCATGCAGTTATTACAAAATCTGAACGCGGCTATCAAATATTAGATAACAGCACCAATGGACTGTTTATAAATGGATCGCAGCAGCCATTAGGAAAAGGTAATCAGTCAACGCTCAATGATGGTGATGTACTCAGTATTGGTGAATACCGGTTATTAGTCTCGTGCTTTTCGACGAAGAAAATCGTGGCAGAAGAAGTTGAAGAGTCCACACATATAAGTCAATTTACTGATGATCCCTTTAGCGCAACTGGGGATGATACTGTCATTAATCAAGCACTAAATAGTAGACAACATCAACCGCAACCGCCTTGTGATATCAACTTTACTCTTTCTACACGAGAGGAAGTCGGTGAAGATCCGTTTATCAATTTTACTGAAACTCAAGAACAAGAAGAGGATGTATTTTCAACCAGTTTCGAAAATATTGAAGATGATCCCTTTAACAATGTTGAACTGGACACTTCACTCGATATTGATACTGAGTTAGAGATAGAGGCAACAGATAGGGATTCTATTGCTACTTCTATTCAACCACCAGCACAGTTTGATATGAATTATGCCTACCAACAATTGGCTAATTTTGAAAAACAATTTAAGCAGCAAATGGACAATGCGATTGACTCGGCAATATTGAGGTTACTCAATGAACTGTCCCCTGATTATATTGAAGACATGTTTAACGACATAGTTTCACCGGGTTTATTATCAGCAAAACCTAAGTATTGGGAAATGTATAAACGCTACTTTGATCGTCAACTTAAGAATAATGATTGGCAAGTAAAATTTCACGCTTATTTGCAAGACTCGCTTAAGCAACAACGCAACGTTAATGAGGAGTAATAACGTGAAACCATTCATTGTCGTGCTTGTTTGCTTAAGTTGTTTATCCAGTTGTAGCACGATAACCAGCTTGTGGTCTGACGAACCAACCGTTGATCCCAGTACTTTCACTAAAGTTCCGCAGAAGCTCATCATCGATATTACTGCGGCTAACAACATCAACCCAAATGTAAAGGGTAAAGCGTCCCCCGTTGAAGTACGGATTTATCAACTTATGGACAGTGAAGCCTTCAGTAGAGCAGATTTCTTACAATTATATACTGATGAACAAGGTGTGCTTAAAACTGGTTTACTGTCATCGAGGCATCTAAGAATTATTTTGCCGGGTGAACATCGTCGGCAAGTCATCCCATTAATGGCTGAAACTCAATATATCGCTGTTATTGCCGGATTTGCTGATTACAGAGAAGCAAAAAACAAAGCCTTATATAAACCAATAAAGCTCGGCTCTACAGCCATTTCGATTGCGTTAGACGGGTTAAATCTATCTGTAACAGGTGAAATAAAATAATGGATACCAAAAAAATTGTGTGGAGTGAGGGCATGTTTTTAAGTCCTCAGCATTTCCAACAGCAAGAGCGTTATTTTGAGCACTTTATACGTGAATATGCCGGACAAATAGCACCCAAATTTTATGGATTGTCAGAGCTGGAAATTGATACGGCCTTATTTAATGTCGGTAAAATTGAAGTTCGAAAAGCGACTGGGATCTTTCCTGATGGCACTCCATTTACCGTGAAAGAAGGGCTGGTGTTAGATATTCCTAAAAATACCGTTAATAAGTTGGTGTATTTAGCACTCCCCGTTGCCCGTACAGGCGCCGTTACTGTCGGTGAAGATAAACGCTTGCGTTATTCATCGGTCGAGCATCAAGTGTTCGATGTTAGCCGCGAACAAAGTGATCCTGTCGCGCTCGATCTCGCAGTACCCAACGTTGGTTTGAAGCTGGAAGGTGACGATTTACGGGACTATACCTTACTCGCTGTGGCACTTGTTGGCGAGTTCAAAGTTGAAAGCGGGGTGGTATTAAATCAAGCATTTGTGCCTAATTGTTTGCAATTTGGCGTATCACCTTATTTGAAGGATTGCGTAGCTGATGTGTTGGCGCAAATGCAATATCGAGCAAATACCATCGCAGTGCGTATCCAATCGGAAAGCACCAGTAAGAGCTATCAAACTTTAATGCGGGATTATTTGTGGTTACAAGCATTAAGCGGTTGGTTACCTAAGTTAAGGCACTGGCTTAATGATGGTATGTTATTAACACGCTATCTATACCAAGAATGTATTTCCATGGTAGGACAAATGCAAGGGTTGGAAGGCAAGCTACCGCAATCCTTCTTAGACTGGAACACTAATAATTTGTATGGAATATTCTCGAAGGTGTTTTCTGAATTGATCATTCTATTGCGTGAAGTGCAAATAGACAATGTGACTACCTTAAGATGGGACACCAATCTCTTCGCCAGTCGGCGGCTGCTACGTACCTTGATCAAAGATCGCACTTTATATCAAAACGGTCAATTTGTACTGGTCGTGACTTCCAGCTTAGGGGCGGCGCGTTTAAGTGAGGAATTTCCCAAAACAGCTAAGTTGGCAGGTAATAGCGTGATTGCCGACTTAGTGCGCAATGCCTTGTCTGGTGTGGCGCTTAGAAACCTACCTTACGCACCTTCTGAGCTTAAATCTAAACATGATGCTGCTTATTTCGAAGTCGATACCCAAGCCGATCTTTGGCAAGCTCTTATTCAAAAAGATGAACCGATTGCGTTGCATATAGATGAACGTATTGAAGACATTAACGTCGAATTTCATGTGATCAGGTAATCAAATATGAGTGGATTATTCAATGATGAACCAACCGTCGTCATAGAGAGAACAGATTCGAAAGTAGAAGAACAACTCAATACCGATGAGGTCGTTAATCTCGATCTCAATGGCACAGAGCAAATCATTGAACATTTAGAAGTATATGGAAATGCTTTAATCAATGCGGTCACTGAGTTACTAGGAATCTTGGTGACCATTCCACGCCAAGGCGCGCCCGTTGACATTGATAGATTTAGACAACGACTGATCTTTTCCATTGGCAATTTTCAAAAAAAAGGCGCTCATTTAGATTATTACCCGAGTGTGATTGAAAAAAGTTGCTTTGTTCTGTGCGCTGCGTTTGATGAGGCCATTTTGTATACATCATGGGGAGAAAAAGCACATTGGGAGAATCATTCACTGCTAAGCAAGACGTTTTCGGAACGTAATGGTGGTGAGGTATTTTTTCAATTGCTGGATAAAGCCTGTATACAACCTGCAAAATTGGTCGACTTTATCGAACTACAGTACATCATTTTGATGCTAGGTTTCAAAGGGCGATACCGCCATCGAGATGAAGCCGAACTACATGAAATAAAATCTAATGTTTATAATGTATTGAGAAATTATCGAACCGATAGTCCATTACCTAAACCGGAAACCCCAGAGGTGCCGATCGCCAAAGAACCATGGCGAATGTGGAGTATGAAAAAGCTGGCTGCATTGGCAGGATTATTGATCGTGTCGGGGTATGTTTTCTCTGAATATTGGTATTACAACCAAAGCCAAAACCTGGTCAATCAATCGCAACTAGTTGACAAAATACCACTAAAAAATCGTGGAATAGCACTCGCTGAACCCACAGATGCTGAAGAGCAAACGCCAGCCAATGCCATTGTTGAAAGCATGATGCACAATCAAATGAATGCCATTAATTGGGAAGTATTATTAGCTGTATTTTCCACTTCATCGGATGCCAATCAACTTGAGACGGTTCTCAATAAAGCAGGTTACCACACCGTAGTTAAAAATACTGAGCATGGCATCGAACTGGTCAGTACTGCTGGTAACGATCTCGCCGCGATCCGTAAATTAAAAAGTGAGCTTAATATCAAGTTTGGTTTACATGCCACGATTAGAAAGGCGCAACAATAACATGATGAAAATACTAACTGTGTTCGTTTTAACCTTTATCATTTGTGTAATAAGTGGACTGATATGGTGGTTCGTGCCTGCAGATAGCCCTTGGGCATGGTTACGTTTTGTTGCCATTGCTACATCTACATTCATAGTGCTTGCCGCGAGTTTTTGGGGATTCAGGCAATTTAAAAAGCGTAAGAAACACCAGCAAGAGCATGAAAGAACCGTTTTGCTTAAACAAGATTCTCAAGTCATTAAGATGTTATTCAAACAAGCCAATAAAAAGCTTAAAGGCTATGGCGGTAAAAAACTCAGTAGTTTGTACGAATTGCCTTGGTATGTCGTACTTGGTGGTGAGAATGATGCTAAGAGCTCATTTTTACAACAAAATGGTCTTGAAGTGCTGCTCAGTAGTTTATCAGGAGATAATGAACATGTTCAGCACATTAAATTTTGGAGTAACGATAAGCTGGTTGCCATTGAAGTTGGTAATGGCATCTTTGATAACGAACAAATAAACAGCGAGTTATGGCAAGTATTGTGCGATCAAATCATGAAATACAGACCCAGACAAGGTGTGAATGGAATCCTATCAATTATTGGATGCGATCGATTACTTACAGGTGATCGTAATATTCGAACCAAAATGAGTAATATGATCCAGCAGGCGATTTTATCGATGGCAAATAACCTATCACTCGATATTCCCGTTTATTGCTTATTTTCGAAAGCAGATGCAATTGCTGACTTTGTTGAGTTTTTCGATGGCTATACTGGCTGTGATGTAGATAATCCGTTTGGGGTAACGTTTACTTTTGAAAAGGAACGAGGTTTTGACAAAAAACAATTTGAACAAAAGACCGCTGAACTTTTAACCGAAATTGCCAAACAACAATTTGAATTGCTGTTTAATTTGAGTTGGGAGAAATCAAATTCAATTCTTGGCTTACCTTATCAGCTGGAAATACTGTTTAAAATAATCAGTGATTTATTAGTTGAAATCGGTCGAGAAAACCGAGTAAGAGAAGCGATTTGGCTAAGAGGAGTCTACTTATTTTCCTGTACCCAAAAAGGGGCTGAATTTGATTTGCTAACGCAAGTGGTTGCCGATAAAGCTGAATTCAACACTAAAGCTAATCGAGTGCAACCGACAGATAGAAAACATTTCTTTTCCCCGCGCATCTTCAGTCATGTTATCTTAGCTGAAAGTCGCGTCGTTGGTGTTAATGAATATCGACATGTCGGCTATATCGTCGTTCGCAGCGCCATACTTGCAAGTATTGTTGCTGTGATGATGTTTGTTGGCGTGTTATTAAAAGACAATTGGAATCAGGATGGCCAATGGCGAGCAGATTCACTAGCCCAGTTGAAGAGTTACGACACTGACATTCATCGCCTTATTAGGGAGCCATACACCATTTCTGAACTCACTGCCATTTTGGGTGAATTAAGAACGGTTGCGGTTAAAGGAGTAGCACCTAAACCTTGGTTTCAACGGGTAAGCGTTACCGATGATAACACCGCCGAACGTGTTTATCATACTTACCAAGATCAACTCAGAGTGATGTTACTTCCTAAGATTGAAGAACTGATCAGTAGTGAGCTGTTCGTTTATATTAATCTTGATAACCCCAGCAAGATATTCGAAGTGCTCAGATATTACTCGATGCTGTTTGATAGAAGCCGGTTAAACTCCAGTGAGTTACAAACTTACATTCTTGATACGCTAAGAGCACAAGGCGGTATTTCTGCTCATAACTTTAGTACCTTAGCATTAATGCTTGATGAACTCTTTTCCAGTAAGTATTCAAAGAATTTAAAACCCAATCATCATCTGATCTCAGCCGCTGCAACTAAGCTAGAAGGCTTGTCAACAGAACGGTTGATCTATTCCAGAATCAAAACCTTACCAGAATATCGAAATCAGGTGGATATTCGCTCACAGTTGGGTGAAAAGTTTGATAGCATGTTCGCGTTTACTGAGAATTTTCATGGTTATTTGATGCCTGAAATTTTGACCAAGCAAGGTTATGGTAAACTCGATCTCAGTCCTAAATCGAAATTATTACGGCAACAGCTTACAGAATTAAAATCATTGAAACGCCAAGGTGCGCCTTCTATTACCGAGCTCAACACCTTAAGTAAGCAGATCCAACGATTATACTTTGCCGATTATATTTATTTCTGGAAAACCTTAATTGAGAATATCCATATTAAGCAATTTTCGACAACCAAAGACTTGTCCTATGTTTTGCATTATGCCCGGGAACCCGTTACCAGTCCGGTGCTTGATGTCCTTAGCGCAATAGCATTAAATACCACTCTAGCGGTTGAGGAAAAACCTGATACCAAAGGCAATAAACGCATCGCCAGTCAGCTAGGATTGAGCAAAGTATCCAAAGTACTAGGTAAAGCCGACAGGATAAATCGTGCAGTTGGTGGAAAATTGATTAGTTTACAACCGTCGTTTATTGTCAATAAAGCGTTTAAATCTTATGCTGATTATGTGCAGCCCGCAGGTAAGGGCTCTGCTGTTGTACCTGCCGATAAGTTTATACAGCAGTTTGATGTACTCAACGCCTATTTTGATACTGCACTACTGAGTAATAATCCCGAAAAAATTATGCACGAGTATGCCAAAGCCCATGCGGAAGGTAGCCAAGACCCCATATCGACTTTCGATCGAGATACCACCAAAGCACCCAATCAGGTCGCTAAATGGGCACATAATATTGCTAAACAATCATGGCAGGCCGTGGTAGCTGGCAATATGAGATACATTAATAAACAGTGGAATGAACGTGTTTATCAATTTTATTCACAAGCTATTGCTGGACGTTTTCCTTTTTCAATACAGGGAAGAGGAGAGGTGTCGTTAGACGATTTCACTCAGGCGTTTAAACCCATGGGAAGAATTGATGAATTTATCGATGAGATGCTCAAACCTTTTGTGTACTGGGATAATGGTGTTTTATTGTCTAAAGACGTCGATGGGGTTACTTTGCCGATCAGTAATGGTACATTGCAATTATTAAGCAAAACTCGGCAAATTAGTCATCTGTTTTTTGGACCCACGGGCCAAGAGCTCGGAGTCAAAGTTTCAGTTAGAGCAAGCTCAATGAGCACAGATATAACCGAATTTCAGCTAAGAACAGAACAAACGATTTTCAAATACACACATGGGCCTCGAGTGTGGGAGGATATTAGTTGGCCTGCTGCTGGTGTTGATGGTTTTTTAAGTGCCAATTTTTATCATGGAGATAATCGTGTTGCGACCCGATCATACATCGGTCAATGGGCATTGTTTCGAATGTTATTTTCAAGTCGCTCAGAACCGACATCGACTCGACTCGTTCGTAAACTGCATTATCAGTTAAAAGACAATGAAATGGTTATTGATTACACCCTGAAAGATTCAAACCAAGTTTTAGCGAAGTCTTTATTTACCAGCTTTGTTTTGCCACAACATTTATAGTTAGATATTTATGCTTCATATTAAAGCGAAGCGAGAAAAAATCGTTGCGAAAAGCGAGCATACTTATACCAAACAGTATTTAAGCCTTGCTAGCTTAATGAAAGAATGGACTGTGGCAACAGAGTGTCAATCATATTGCATTCAGAAAATTGTTAATGTCCATCTTGATGAACTAAAAATTGATTTTGAGTATAACCAACATGCGGTTTCACTTGCTCAATTTACGCCTGAACAATTGCCGGTATTTTGTTATATTGTGGCTGATATCATTGCAGCCATTAAGCACTATCATCAATGTGGCTGGGTACATGGCGATATTAAACCAGCAAACATTCTCTACCTTCCCAAATTTAAATCCATCAGAATAATCGATTTTGGCGCAAGTCAACGTAAAGGCACAGACAGACGCAACCTTAAACAGTGGCAGCTAACGCGGATGTTTGCATCAGCAAATCAACTAAAGGGTTTAGGTTATGTTAACGCTGCTGATGATTGGTACGCTTTACGGATAATGTTAACGCAATTAGCAACGATAAAACTCGAGAAAGAATTTGTTGGTCTTATTAACTCATATAAACATCAAACAGAAACTTTGATGCTACGTAATTTACCAGATTAATTTAGCCAAAGAGAGAACACTACTTTCTTTAAAATTAACATGTCGATTATCAATGTTCAGGGCTTTCTAGTAGATCCAAATAGCATGTTTAAGCGTTAGTTAGCCATTGTTAAACTCTTCAAGTTAATCTGCTAACAATATAATTTCCGGATGAAAATATGACCAATTAATGTATTTTACAGGATTTTATTCCGTAAAACACAGTGTTCTGGACATTACGCATTGACTTTAAAGTAGTTTTATCTAAAGTGCCCGCTAAAATAGCCCTAGAAGTTAAAGGACCAGCTCAATAATATGTTTAAATTCTCCTCGGTTAGTCATCAATTAATCATCATTTTACTTATGATTGGTGTTATTTCTGTTTCATCGATTGGGATATATGTGCAAAATGATTTGAATACTTCGTTACATGATGATGCCAAAGCCAAAGCGTCCGAATTAATTTCAAGAACGGCACAAATGTTTTTGGTTTCTACAGCTAAGTTTAATAGCGAATTTACTAGAGAAACCGATCCAATAAAAAAAGCTGAAATACATAGCGATTGGATGAGAACAATTAGAGCGGTCGACACAGCCGTAACTAAGGACTTTGGTGATAAACAAAGCAGTGTTAGGTTATTCGCCGATCCACAGTACGTCAAATTTACGCCTTATGGTGGCAGTGCGACTCAGGCAAGACCTGGTTTTGAGATTACGTCGTTAAAAGCGTTCAACAATGGTGAAAGTCAAATCGTTGAGGATGACGACGAACATTATCGCATCAGCATCCCGCTCTTTAGTAATATGCACCCAGGTTGCGCTAATTGTCACAATATTGATCCAACGGATAAAGTATTGCTCGGAGGATTGAGCGTTAATGTGCCGTTAACCGAATTAACCAAATCGACCAATCAGCAATCGGCGACATATACCATAGCTTTTATTGCCGCTGTCGTTCTTATCTTGCTAACAATTTATGTTTATCTGCAAAGAAAAATTGTTGGGCCATTAAAAGCGCTCAATAAAGAAACCAAAGTAGCGACCGATTTATTACGCCAAGGCAATGTCGATCATGTGGTTCCTCGTATTGGTGAACATGAGATTGGTGCGATCACATCCAGTTTTTCACATACTTTCTCAGTAGTTCGTTCGCAACTAAATAGTATTCTTGAAAATGCGACACATGTGAAAAACACAGCAACGAAAACTAACGAGCTCGCCGTTGAGCAGCAACAATCAGCAATTAATCAACAACAAAAAATTGCTCAAATTATTACATCACTTGAAGAGTTACAGGAAGCCGGAAACATGGTGGCAGAGCGTACGATTATGACCTCTGACTCCAGTGAAGGCGTTAAGCAACATTTATTTGACAGCAAATTAAAAATGGATGAAGCGGTCAATGCACTTTCTATTCTTGTGAGTGAGATCAATGATACCAGTAGCATTGTATCTTCGCTGGATAAAAGCAGTGAAGGGATAGGTTCTATCATAGGCACTATTGATGGCATTGCAGAGCAAACTAACTTGCTGGCTCTGAATGCTGCAATTGAAGCTGCCAGAGCAGGAGAACAAGGCAGAGGCTTCGCCGTTGTTGCTGATGAGGTACGCTCCTTAGCACAGCGTACGCAAGGGGCAACTCGAGAAATCAATCAATTAATTGAAAACCTGCAAATGGACTCGAAAAAGGCCAGCGCAATGATGATTAATAGTACCCAATCGGCAGACTCAACTGTGGCATTGGCGAGTAATGCGCAAACTAAGCTGCTGGAAGTCGAGCAGCAAGTTAGCAATATTAACGATCTTAACCGTGATATCGCATCGGCAACAGAGCAACAAACGGCCACAATTTCGACTATCAACGATAGCATTCAGGATTTCTCTAATGACTGTGGGCGCAGTGTGGAAGCCTCGACCAATATTGCTGATGAGAGCCAATCATTGAGTCAGCTCTCAGAAAAAATGATAGAAAAGTAATAATAAAAGTTCATCGCCGCATGAAATGTTGATAAAAACGTCAATGGAAAACTTTGAAGTTATCTATTCATGCGGCTCTTTAGTCGAAATCATTTTGATTGTTATTGTTAAAGTGTTTTCAATGTGACAGCAGATTTGAATTTCTTATTCAAGTGAGAAGTATTTTAATCATGCTGCATCTGGTCAGAGTAGCTCACCATCCCTAATATGGGTTATCAGTTTTTATAGGTACTAGAACCCAGTTTCTCTAACTTAATGTTATCGCAGTAAATTAAAATACAATTGGATCTTTAACTCTTTACTATTTTTTAACTAGTTAAATCTATTAGAGTTTTTACTCTTTTTTTATCTTTGATTATGCATTGATTTAAATCAAATACGCATTTAACCTCCGCAACATAACAATAGTTTGAAGTCATTGTTTTGGAGAATTACTATGCTGAAAAAAATACTAACCACGGCAGCCTTGCTTGCTTCGGTGTTTGTTTGTGAAACCGTTTTTGCGAAAAGTTATACCTTTGATATTGCCAACCCAATTCTGAATTTAACCGTTAAGCTAGAAGACGTTCTTGCTGTACAATCTACAAAGAAGGGGCGGTTAGTACATGTATCTAAGGAGGCCTATGAAACCTGTAATATTGATGAAATACATAATAGCAGTTATGTTATTGGTGAATACGCTCCTAGTGATAATCAACCTGCTACAGTCTATGTTCTCGTTAAAAAACTGAGTGCTGGATTAGAAAACCTTCCAATCTATGATTATGGAACAACCCACCACTATATTTTCCAAGATGATAAAGACTCAAATCAAAGATGTTTAGATGGGACAGATAAGTTTACTTTTAAGATAGAGGACAAAGAAAGAGGGCCTAAGAAGTTTACTTTCGATCTTGAAAACCCAATTCCGAACTTATTAGTGAAACTTGATGATGTGATAGCGGTAAATTCAACCGAAAAAGGTCGTTTGGTTCGTGTGTCAAAAGAGGCTTTTGAAACTTGTAACATTGATGCAATTAAACAAAGCCGTCTCACTATAGGTGATTTTCAACCTAAAGATGGAAACCCGTGGACTTTATATATCCTTGTTCGCAAGTTGCATGGTGGCTTAGATGGGATCCCGACTTACAAAAAAGGTCGCACCTATTACTATATTGTTCAAAATAATAAAAATTCAAATCAAAGATGCTTAGATGGCGATGGTAAGTTTACTTTTAAAACAGAAGGTAAAGAACCGCCAATTACCCAAGAAGATATTGAGAAGGGCGTTGTGGCAGATATTCGCATGATTAATTATGCGGAAAAGAACAAACACAAACATACAGGTGAATACAGAGTACGCAGCATTGATAAAGATGGTCGAGTTAAACTCAGTTATTTAAATGGTGTTCACTTTAATCATACCAATGTTCCATCAAGAAGAAATAAAGTGTTCTGGGTGGTCATGCGAAATGATGTCAGATATGTTTACTCTGGTCACTTAGGCTGGCACGCAAAAGATGGTGGTTACGCTTTCTTAATTAGAGATAATAGTAGTTACCCTTATCCACAGGTGAATTCAGGTTTTGTAATTGAATCAATTGACTAATATTTATTAGCTCAGACTAGATCTTAAAAGTAACAGCCAGTTAAGCTGTTACTTTTAAGCCACAATCAAATTAGCCTTCTACGCTTTTTTACGTCCAATTGGCAGAATTATTGAATAGATAATAAATAGTCTAAACCGCCAGTCAATACCGCAACCTGCGCCCGATTACATTCATCTTCAGTAACTTTTGGACTATCCGGATACACTTCAGTCGTGGTGCAATATTCGCGGTCAGTAAATCCAGCACAAAGCCCAAGTTTCTTAGTTGGGTAATTGATAACCCCATCTTGCTCAATAGGCTTACTTAATATTTGACCATCTGCTTCTGGCGGCGCGATATGAGTCACTTTTCTGACTGATTCAATTATCGCCTTTTGAAACTCTGGTTGCGGTAACTCTTCATCACCGACCAAATAGAATCCATCAGGAATGGTGCCTGCTTGATAGGGTTTTCCATCTCTTGCTGCTAATGCTGGTCTGAACTCGTCTTCATCGGAGTTGGTAGTTTCATGCAAATCAAAGTGTGCATAGATGGTTACATTAAGACTCTCTACAAATGCCATTAGTTGAGCTGATTCTTCTGCTGGACTGTTTTTATAAAAGGATCGATTAGGATCGACAGCGTTGGGGTTCCAACGATTAATGGTTTCATAACCCCAAGGACTGATACATGGCGCAATAATAAAGTTGAATGTGTCTTGATAGCGACAAGCATATTCTTGAGCAAACAATAAAGCACCTTGCACACCACTGGTTTCATAACCATGTACACCACCGGTAATTAATACGGTTGGTTTATCTTGCTGCCAATTCTTAGATAACAATCCAAATAATGGATAGCGAGTGCTGTTGATGGGTAAGTGTCCGTATTGAACACATTTGAACTCAGCCTCTAAGGCGGCTAACTTATCAACTACTTCTGATTGATAACTACGTTTTACTTTAGTTTGCTTAAACCATTGTTGTTTTTCGGATGAGCCCCAAGCTTGGTTTGGCGTTCCAATTGGATAGAAGTAATTCATTTTGTAGCCTATTTTGATTTGTATTGGAGGGCAGCATAAATGAGTTAGAGGATTTGTTCAAATAACGGGGCGTTTGTTATTATAACGCACATTATCTGCGACCAAACGCTTTTTACCTTCTTCACCAATAAATATTTATCGTTAACCACACAGCCTTCGATTTGTAAGGACACAATGGGCGGTCGAACTCACTTAGCTTGCGCTAAGCCATTTTCTTATTGCAGATATTGCAGCGTTGTACCTGACTTCTCATTGCGAAAACATATGGCTTGTTGGTCGAAGCACCAACAGTAACTGTCGCTTACCTGGGGACCCAGTAATCGAAATTACTCGACGTTGCCTTGATTTGATATTCCATATACAGCCAATTGGTCACAACTACTTTTTATAAATTATTCTAATTTACCACTTGAGATGAAAATTTACTTGTGCGTATACTATAAAAAGAAACTTGTCGGAGTGCCTTTTGGCTGAGATCGTTAACACGGGATCCGTTGAACCTGATTGGGATAATACCTGCGAAGGAAACAAGAGTGAAAATACCTGTCGTGCGCTATTTTGTTTCAATCTTTTGAAACAAGAAAAATTTTAGCCACTTCACTTTAGTTGCGTTTTGTGAGCGTGACTTTCCCTCTTAAATGGCATTATTACTATTCACACTAATTAATAAAGTTAATTGGTACGAATAGTATATGACAAGCAACTCATTCATTTACCTGTGAGATTGCTTATGCAAAACCAAAATAAAAACAACAGTGCTGAAAAAAAACCATTAACTCGTCGTGAACGCCGCGAGCAAGCTGAAACATTCATTTATAATTTAAAACCCGAACAAGCAACACATTCGGAAAAAGTGTACCTAACGGGCAGTCGCCCAGACATCAAAGTAGGTATGCGCCAAATTCATCAAACCGATACTATTGTCGGTGGCACCAATGACAAGCCAATTATTGAAAAGAATCCACCGATAAAAGTCTATGACTGCACTGGAGCGTACTCAGATCCTAAAGCAAACATTAATGTTCGTGTTGGGCTTGAAAAGCTAAGGCAAAACTGGATCCTAGAACGCGGTGATACCGAAGAATTGCAAACATTAGGTTCCAACTTCTCTCAGCAACGCCTTGCTGATGAAGGGCTAGATCATTTACGTTTCGAAGCCTTGCCGCGTCCTCGTAAAGCCATCAAAGGTAAGTGTGTAACTCAAATGCACTATGCCCGAAAAGGTATTATAACGCCTGAAATGGAATACATTGCCATTCGAGAAAACATGGCTCGTGAAGAGCTTAATGATGAAATTCTTACCAAAAGAAATGCTGGTGAAAGTTTTGGCGCACTCATTGGTAACCCAATCACTCCCGAGTTTGTTCGTTCAGAAGTCGCATGTGGTCGCGCGGTTATTCCATCAAACATTAATCATCCAGAAGCTGAGCCAATGATCATAGGTCGAAACTTCTTAGTAAAAGTTAATTCAAACATTGGTAACTCAGCAGTCACATCTTCTATTGAAGAAGAAGTTGAAAAACTGGTGTGGTCTGTAAAGTGGGGCGCCGATACGGTGATGGATTTATCTACAGGACGATATATTCATGAAACACGTGAATGGATCATTCGCAATTCACCTGTACCAATTGGTACCGTGCCAATTTATCAAGCATTAGAAAAAGTCAATGGCGTTGCCGAAGATCTTAACTGGGAAATATTCAGAGATACATTGATTGAGCAAGCGGAGCAGGGGGTAGATTACTTTACTATCCACGCAGGCGTATTACTAAGATATGTTCCTATGACCGCGAAACGTCTTACTGGAATTGTATCTCGTGGCGGTTCGATTATGGCGAAATGGTGCTTGAGTCATCACAAAGAGAGTTTTCTTTATACGCATTTTCGTGAGATCTGTGAGCTTTGTGCACAATATGATGTGGGACTTTCATTAGGTGATGGCTTTAGACCGGGATCGATTTCCGATGCCAATGATGAAGCACAGTTTGCCGAGTTAACAACATTGGGTGAATTAACAAAAATTGCGTGGGAATACGATGTGCAAGTGTTCATTGAAGGGCCAGGCCATGTACCTATGCATCAAATTAAGGAAAACATGGACAAGCAATTAGAGATTTGCCATGAAGCACCATTCTATACGCTAGGGCCATTAACCACTGACATTGCACCCGGATATGATCATTTTACTTCAGGGATCGGTGCAGCGCAGATCGCATGGTATGGCACAGCGATGTTGTGTTATGTCACTCCGAAAGAGCATTTGGGTTTGCCAAATAAAGAAGACGTTAAGCAAGGCATGATTGCTTATAAGATTGCTGCACACGCTGCTGATGTAGCCAAAGGTCATCCATCGGCGCAAATTAGAGATAATGCGCTATCAAAAGCACGTTTTGAATTCAGGTGGGAAGATCAATATAACTTAGGCTTAGATCCTGATACTGCCCGTGCTTACCATGATGAAACATTGCCACAAGAGTCAGCGAAAGTCGCCCACTTCTGTTCAATGTGTGGTCCTAAATTCTGTTCAATGAAGATCACTCAAGATGTTAGAGATTATGCCGCTGCGTTAGAAAAAGGTGCGATTGCAGAAAACGTTGGCGTAGGCAGTCATGAAATGTATCTGCAAGGTGAAATAAAGCAATCAGAAGTAGAAATAATTGCCGGGATGAATGAAAAATCTGCTGAATTCAGAGCCGCTGGTTCGCAAGTTTATCATGCATTAGAAAAAACGGCGTTAGAGCAAGAAACAAAAGAGGAGTTAGCGTGAAATGACTGAAGTTACACAACTTCAAGCTAACTCCCAAAGCCCAATTATCTGGACCATCGCTGGTTCAGACAGTGGTGGTGGCGCGGGTATCCAAGCTGACTTTGCGACAATTCAAGACTTAAAGAGTCATCCCTGTACCGTTATCACGGCCATCACTGCTCAAAGTAGTATTGGTGTTGATCTTGTCGAAGCGGTTTCAGCAACAATGTTGCAGCAACAGTTAGATACTTTACAAGCGGACTTAGCACCAAGTGCCATCAAAATTGGTTTGTTGGTTGAACAATGGCAAATTAATCTAATCGCCACTTTTCTTACACAAGTCGATGTTCAAAGGAAAAATATCGCAGTTGTTCTTGATCCTGTGATGGTGGCAAGTTGCGGCGATAATTTGGCAAAAGTAAAACAACTTGATTTTTCGCCTTTAAAAGGCTTGCTTACTGTTATTACACCAAATGAACATGAATTAACAAAACTGACTTGCATTGGATCTGCGACGATTTCCACAAACGATGAGTGCTTAGTGAGAGCAAGACAACTAGCAACTGAATTAAATTGCAGTGTGTTAGCGAAAGGCGGAGATAAAGATATTGCAAGTCATACTGCTGTTGATGTATTAGTTTGTCGCAACGTTAGCGCATGCTCTAAAGAGCATAGGAATGCCGAGTTTGAACTAATTGGAGAACGAATAAAAACCAAAAATAATCACGGTACGGGTTGCACCTTATCTTCTGCTATTGCTTGTTTTATGGCGCATGAACACCCATTGCAAGATGCGATTGTTTTGGCAAAAGCCTATGTCACTAATGGGTTAAGGTTCAGTTATCAACTAGGAATGGGGCCGGGCGTTTTAGCAAGAACATCGTGGCCGACGGATCTGAGTGACTTTCCTGAAATTGCAATGATAAGCACTGCAATAAACTGCAACAGGAAAAGTAGAATTAGCTTCCCACGGTTAACAAAAGAAATTGGCATTTACCCAGTAGTGAGTGACGTGGAATTACTCGCTGGTCTGTTACAAACAGGCTGCAGCACCATTCAACTTCGTATCAAAGAGCAACAAGTTGCTGCTTATGGTCAAATATGGCTTGAGCAACAAATTGAGCAAGCAGTCATGCTAGGACGTCGTCATTGTGCTCAATTGTTCATAAATGATCATTGGCAATTGGCATTAAAGTACAGTGCATTTGGCATTCATCTTGGTCAAGAAGATGTACTTAAGGCTGATTTAGCAAAGATTTCTGACGCTGGGATCGCACTTGGGTTGTCGAGCCATGGTTGTTTCGAAGCGTTAATCGCTCACCAAATTAAGCCGTCCTATCTTGCTTTAGGGCATATTTATCCAACCACAACGAAAGTGATGCCATCAAAACCGCAAGGATTAGACAAGTTAAAACATTACAGCGAACTGTTTAAGGGGCAATGTCCATTGGTTGCCATAGGTGGCATTGGTTTTGAGCAGTTAGCCGCGATAAAAGCAACTAAAGTCGATAGCGCTGCTGTTGTTAGAGCCATTACAGAAGCGCCAGATCCACTAGCCAGTTTTAACAAATTGTCACAGCAATGGCATCAGCGTCAATGGAGTGATGAAAGTCACTTAGGGTTATCTGATGTCGAATTTATACGTTTTTCAAGGCAGATTTTATTGCCAGAGTTTGGCGAGCAAGGCCAACAGAAGTTAAAGCTGGCTCATGCCGTCATTATTGGTGTTGGTGGGCTTGGAACCCTCGTTAGCCATTACCTTGCCGCATCAGGGATAGGTAAAATAACGCTTATTGATGGTGATGATATTTGCAGTAGCAATTTACCTAGACAATTATTATTTGAACCTGCTGATATCGGCAAAAACAAAGCGTTGGTTGCAGCAAGTAGACTTACTGAAAAATACCCCAACTGTCAGATTGTCGCCATCAATAAAATGTTTCCAATTGCTGACACATCGGTGTTTTCTGATGATGCTATTGTCTTTGACTGCACTGATAATTTCACTACACGCCATCAGATCAATTCGTTTTGCGTGACCGAGCAGATTCGCTACATTTCCGCAGCAGTCGCTTCATTTACAGGATTAGTCTTCGCTTACAAGCCAAGTCATAGTGGCTGTTATAACTGCTTATTCCCAGAGCAAATGAATGTTTCCGATACCTGTAGAACCGTTGGTGTATTAGGTCCCATGGTGGGCGTGATTGCATCAATGCAAGCATTACTCGGAATAAAACTGCTTACCAATATTGATAATGAAAACGGACGGCTATGGAGCTTTGATGGTAAAAGCTTCAACTGGCAAAGCGCCACGTTAACAAAAGACTCAACTTGCCATATTTGCAATGAAGCAAAAGAGTGCAGTGAAACAGGGAAGAAAGAGGAAGTAGCATGATAACAGTGAGTATTAATGATCAAGCATATACCTTTGTTGATAATATCAGTATTAATGAAGCTGTTTTACATTCAATTAGCAATAACAAATCGTTGATATCAAAAAATATGAACGCAATAGCGTTGGCGTTGAATGGTCAAGTGTTGCCAAGAAAGCAGTGGGCTGAGTTGTTGTGTAAGCCTAATGATAAAATCAATGTATTTACTGCTGTAGCAGGAGGCTAGCATGCTAAAAATTGCGGATCACACTTTTAATTCTCGTTTATTTACAGGGACGGGCAAGTTTAGTTCTCCAGAGTTAATGCTTAAATCAATAATGGCTTCGGGTTCCGAGTTGACAACAGTTGCGATGAAAAGAATTGATAGCAAAAATTCAACGGATGACTTGATGCAACCCTTGATAAACTCGGGTATCAAATTGCTACCAAACACTTCTGGTGCTCGAAATGCCAAAGAAGCGATATTTGCCGCACAATTATCCAGAGATTTATTCAAAACCAATTGGATTAAATTGGAAATTCATCCCGATCCTAAATATTTGATGCCTGATCCAATGGCGACGTTTGCAGCAGCAAAAGAGTTGGTTCAGCAAGGTTTTATTGTTTTGCCATACATTCATGCCGATCCAGTGTTAAGTTGTCATTTGCAAGAAGTGGGTTGTCACGCAGTAATGCCACTAGGTAGTCCAATTGGAAGCAACCAAGGTATTAATACTGAACTGTTTTTGAAAATCATTATTGAACAAGCTCAAGTGCCCATTATTGTTGATGCGGGCATTGGTGCTCCATCTCATGCTGCAAAAGCAATGGAGTTGGGCGCAGATGCAGTATTGGTAAACACGGCGATTTCTAGCAGTCGTCAACCAGTCAAGATGGCCGACAGCATAAAGCAAGCCGTGATTGCAGGACGCTCTGCGTTTGAGGCAGGCCTCGGGCAAGTATCATTGAGGGCTCATAATACCAGTCCGTTAACTGGCTTTTTACAGGACGATGCTTTGACGAGCGAAGCCTCGATGGATCAAATTGGGGCAATGAGTTAAGCCATGAGTTTTCACGATACATTTTTACAGATCCCACGAGATGAATTGTTACTTAAAATATATTCAACAGCTGATCATGATGTTGAGTACGCATTAAGCAATAGCGAACGTAATTTAGACAGCTTACTGTGTTTATTGTCACCTGCAGCTGAGAAATACATTGAACAAATGGCGCAAAAGTCAGTTGAGCTAACTCGACAGCGGTTTGGTTCCACGATTGGCATGTATTTACCGCTTTATTTATCCAACTTATGCGCTAATGAATGTGATTATTGCGGCTTCAGCATGACCAATAAAATAAAGCGCAAGGTATTAACCCTTGATGAAATTCAAGCTGAAATGCAAGTGATTAAATCACGGGGATTTGATTCTATTTTATTGGTCGCTGGCGAGCATGAAACTAAGGTAGGCATAGAGTATTTTAAAAAAGTATTACCTGAAGTGAAAAAGCACTTTAGTTATGTTGCGCTAGAAGTACAACCCTTATCAACACAAGAATACAAGCAACTGGTTGAATTAGGACTTGATGCAGTGATGGTTTATCAAGAAACATATCAACCGATAACCTATCACCATCATCATGTCCGTGGGAATAAAAGTGACTTTTTGTATCGTCTAAAAACCCCTGAACGGCTTGGTGAGGCCAAAGTTGATAAAATCGGCTTAGGCGTATTGTTAGGTCTTGATGACTGGCGGTTAGACGCGTTGTTAATGGGGTACCATTTACAATATCTAGAAAAAAAGTATTGGCGTTCTCGATTCAGCGTTTCATTGCCAAGGTTACGACCTTGTGTAGGTGGGGTGCAACCCAAAGTGGAATTAACCGATATTGGTCTAGTACAGCTCATCAGTGCTTTTCGACTGTTTAATCCGCAAATTGATATTAGTATATCAACCCGTGAGCGAGCGGAGTTTCGTGATCAAATAATGCCACTTGGTATTACCCAAGCCAGTGCTGGCAGCTCAACGGAACCAGGAGGATATTTGCATCCAGATCACGAGTTAAACCAATTTGAGATCAGTGATCAACGCCCCGTTGATTGTGTGAGCGAGGCGATGAAACAGCATGGATTAGTGCCCGTGTTCAAAGATTGGGAAAATTCTTGGATAACTGTTTAAAGAGTGACGTAGGCTTTTATGACGGTCACGCCAGTAATTGCTATTGAATTACTTACTGGTACTTTGAAGTTTTTACCAAATATTTTGTTCAATACAAAGGAAGAAAGAGATGCATCGAAATTGGTATAAGCCAGTTATGATAGAGGTTACAATATCGATTACGTACTGTATGTTAGATCTAAATTAATGGACATTGTTGAACAAACCCTAATCGTTAATGATGACGCTCGCCAATTTAAGCCTTCTCAATTGCTTGCTAATTCCAGTGGCTTATCTCAAGCTCAAATAAAAAATGCGATGCAAAAGGGTGCTGTTTGGTTGCAAAGAGGCAATAGTAAACAGCGGTTAAGGCGCGCCAGTAAGCCGTTAAAAGTCGGCGATAAGCTAGAGCTAAATTATAACGCTAACTTACTTGCTCAATCTGCTAAGCAACCTGAACTTGTTTTTGACGGCCAAAGTTACAGTATTTGGTATAAGCCCTATGGTCTTAACTGCCAAGGGAGCCGTTGGTGTGATCATTTAAGTATTAATCGTTGGGTTGAAATGAATTTCCATCATCTCGTTGACGGCAAAGAGCGGCCAGTCTTTTTAGTTCACCGGTTAGACAGAGCAACGTCAGGATTAATTCTATTATGTCATAGTAAAAACAGCGCTCGTATCTTCAGTGAAATGTTCAGTAATAGGCAAATGGATAAACGTTATCAAGCGATTGTACATGGCGACTTATCTGCTTTACCGCTAAAGCATCAAGTAGACCAAGCGATCGATAACAAACCCGCATCGAGTATTTTTTCTTTTGTTAGTAAGAAAGGTGATTATTCATTAGTCAATGTGCAATTGCTCACAGGGCGCAAACATCAAATTCGCAAACATTTAAGTGGATTAGGCCATCCAATTGTTGGTGATCGACTTTACAGTGAACCCCTTGATGAAAGCAGAGATTTACAGTTACAGTCCGTTTCATTAGGATTTACTTGTCCGTTTTCTAATGAAAAACAATTATTTGTTGTCGACGAATCTAAGTTATTACGGCTCTAAATCCGCCACATAACAGCAACATTTCCGAAAATAACAATAACTAACAGCCAATTTAAGGCTTAGGAATATAAGTATGAAAAAAAAGATTATCTATACCAGCCTATTATTAGCGTCATTTTCTGTTAATGCATTTGCCGCGGCAACTGCGAAGCATAATGGTCCCAAAATCGTTAAAGCCGCGCCACTTGTGAGTATTGCAAGTCATGACGCATTCTTTAACCATTTAAAAAAGCTTTGTGGCAAAGCTTATCAAGGTAAGGTCACCCTTGATAATCAAGATAATGGCTCATTCAGTAACAAAAAATTAGTCATGCATATACGAAAATGTACAGATAATGAGCTACAAATTCCCTTTCATGTGGGTGCTGATGCATCAAGAACGTGGATCATCACCAAAACGGGGGCTGGGTTGAGCTTGAAACACGATCATCGTCAAGCCAATGGTGACTATGACATTTCTACTATGTATGGTGGTCACACGCTTGATGCCGGATGGGATCGTGTTCAATCGTTTCCCGCAGATCAGTATTCAAAAGAGTTGTTTGTAAAGCAGGGGATCCCGCAATCGGTTGGAAATACTTGGCAGATGTACATATATCCGCAAAAATTTACCTATCGACTGATCCGACAAGGTAGAGAGTTCCGTGTGGATTTTGATCTAACAAAGCCCATTGCTCCACCTGCTGCACCTTGGGGATATCAAGATTAAACGTGTTCCATAATATTTGGTAACAGGGTTTTATCATTTAACTATGTAATTGACCATAAGCTATCAAGAGCGATTCACTTTGCAGAGGAATTACCATGAGTAAAAATGCGTATATACCACCTAAGATTTGGATTAACAAAACCAGTGATGATAACAAGTGGGCGAACATAAATAGACCGGAGTCTGGTGCACGATACCAGCAAGACTTACCACAGGGAAAGCACCCACTTCAGTTATATTCATTAGCGACGCCTAATGGTCAGAAAGTCACCATTATGCTGGAAGAGCTACTTGCCTCTGGGATAAAAGAAGCGGAATACGATGCGTATTTGATCAATATTTCTGAGTCAGAGCAGTTTTCTTCAGGCTTTGTTAATGTGAACCCTAACTCTAAAATCCCCGCTTTGGTTGACCATTCAAATGGTGAAGCGGTAAATGTGTTTGAATCGGCTTCTATCTTAGTTCACTTGGCAGAAAAGTTTGGCAAATTTTTACCTGAAAGTGGGGCATTGAGAACTCAAACCTTCAATTGGCTTTTTTGGGCTCAAGGTTCTGCGCCGTTTTTAGGTGGTGGTTTTGGTCATTTCTATGCTTATGCCGATGAAAAGCAACAATACCCCATTAATCGCTTTGCAATGGAAGCTAAACGTTTGTTGGATGTGTTAGATAACCAATTGGCAAACAACACTTTTGTTATTGGTGATGAATATACGATTGCAGACATGGCAATTTGGCCGTGGTTTGGCAACCTTGTGCTCGGCAGACTTTATGATGCTGCTGAATTTTTACAAGTACATACGTACAAGAATGTCGTGCGTTGGGCAAAATTGATTGAATCACGCCCAGCAGTTATTCGAGGACGGATAATTAACCGTTTTACAGGAGAAGATTGGGAGCAAGTACCAGAGCGGCACTCCGCCAAAGACATTGACGATGTGTTAGCTCTAAAGCCCACAGAGTGATATAAGATACTTGCAAGTCACGCAGACAGGTACGATAACGATTTGAAACTTAATCAAATCGTTCAGATGATAAGGTTCATAACCCAGATGTTTTTTCCATTTAACAAATTAAAATCAAACTCACTGATACTGGGCGCTGCGCTCATATTTGTAGTACAAAGTGCTCATGCTGAAAAAAACGGACTTTTCAGTGCTATTGATAAAAACGATGCTTCGTTAGTGACTCAAACGCTAAGAGATAAGGTTGATATTAACGCTGTTAACCAAAATGGTGATTCTCCATTACTTGCCGCAGCGCGCATAGGTAATCTAAAAGTGATGGATACATTGCTAAAATATGGCGCCAATATCAACCAGCTTGATCCGAAAAAACGCGATATTTTAAATATTGCAATTTCCAATAGAAATCCCGAGCTTGCTCGTTGGGCATTAGATAATAACATCGATCCCACTATGGTTACGTCAATTTACCAAGGCTCGGCATTAATTTATGCTTGCCATCAAGGACAAGTTGAAATCGTCGACATGCTGATTAAGGCTGGCGCACCATTGAATAGAGTGAATAATATCGGTTGGACAGCGTTACTGGAAACAACCGTGTTGGGTGACGGCTCTAAAAAGTATCAAGATATCACTCGGTTATTAGTAAAAGCTGGAGCGGATATCAGCATTAAAGATCGTAAAGGTAAAACACCACTTGATCATGCCAATGCACGAGATCACAAAGAGATAGTGAAGATCCTGCAAAATAAAATCAAGTAACGCTCAGCTTTACTCCAAATATACGAATAATTTTTACCACTTAGATTATAAAAATTATAAACTGTAGGAAAAGTTACGATATTGGTTAATTCTATGAAAATGTTACTGATTTTACTATCTTTGTTTTGTGTTTTTTCGATTAGTGTATTTATCTGGGGAATGTTGATCCCTGTAAAACATCAAGTGACAGTAAAAGAGCAAATACACGTACCAATAGAAGATGTTTGGCAAATTATAACTGATTGGGAGAACCAAGCTAATTGGCGATCTGAAGTTAGCCGTATTGAGCTTGTTTCGTCATCAAAATTTATTGAATACCCTAAACATGGACCAGCAATCACCTTTGATGTAATTAAAGCGCAAAAGCCGCACAGTATTGTGCTTAAAATGTCTGGTTCTATTAAGGGCGATTATGTGGCAACACTTTCTTTTTCTGAAGGCATAACCACCGTGACTGCAACTGAGACTGTTTTAAACCATTCTATAATTGGCCGTGTGATCTCAAAGGTATTTTTTGATCTTGATAAATTCGCCAAAAGTTATTTATTGCAATTGAAAACAAAAGCTGAGAATAAATCTAGTTAATTTATAAATTATCGAAGGCATTATGCTTTCTAGGAGTGACTGAAGTGAAGACTCTAAGCGGTGTGTTAGTGACTATTTCTTCTTTGTTGGTTATTGCGTGTAATGATACTGGCTTTTCAACTGATTTAAAAATAAAGAATTCTATAACTCAGAACGGACAAACTAATGGACACTATGTGACAGGAACTGTCATTGAAAAGAGTAATCAAGGGCGCGACGGTTCGGTGTGGAAGTTTCAAGCTCAAGATGGACAAACTTATTCACTGGTCGTAAGTATTCCAAACTTAGGTAAAGAGCAGAGCAAAAACATTAAGCTGGTGAAGCCAGCGAACTGTTTAAGCATAAAAGGGGACAGTTACACAATAGATAAAAAAATTAAATTGATTGCCAGACAAATTAGTGTCTGCCGAAAATAGCTTAGGTATTGTTACTTTCCTGAACTACTCGGTACTGTTTGCGTAGATATTTATCGTTATCGTGTTGTTTTTAAACCTGAAGCATCCATCTCCAATATTAATCTTGAATCAAGTGGTTCATGATCTCGACTAGGAGTTAATTTTGAAATTTTTACATAAGATATTATTGTCATTAGCGTTAATTTTTACAGCCGCCGCTTGTTTTGTTCAGGGGAACGCAACAGGAGCAATAACTTTTTTTGTGTTAGCAGCTGCATTTGAAGTTCTCTTTTGGCTAAACATTATTCCAAGCAAAAAGTAGGCAGGAAATGTTAATGAAAAAATATATTCAAGTTCATTATCTAGAGATTGTTACTCAAGATGTTGAGCAAGTTTGCCGTTCTTACTCGGTGTCATTAGGCGTCACGTTTAGTGAGGCTATCTCAGAATTCGGCGGCGCTAAAACGGCAGAGCTGACTGACGGTAGGTTACTAGGCATAAGAGCGCCAATGCATGATGCTGAAGAGCCAACTACACGACCTTATTATCTTGTAGATGATATTGAACTTGCCGTCAGTGAAGCAGAAAAATCAGGCGCTGAAGTTATGGTTCCGCCAATGGATATCCCTCAGCGAGGAAAATGTGCCATTGTAAGGCAAGGTTCAGTGCAAAGCGGTTTTTGGCAAGTCTAAATATAAAGAGGTGCTAGCCTTCTGAATATATCTTCTTAGACATCTATTTTATGAATTAATGCTATTAAAATTGCTTATCTTTAATTGTAATTAAATTGCTAGTCTAGCTTGTCTGTTGGTAATAGATAAAGTGAGACTACATATGAGTACGCATACAATACACAGTCATCCAGAACATACCCATGGCGCTGGTTGTGGTCATACCGCAATAAAGCATAATGATCATATAGATTATCTTCATGATGGTCATCTGCACCATCCCCATGAAGACCATTATGATGAGCATACAATAGAAGTAAGTGACAAAAACCCTAATACTTGTAAACCGATCAACTCCTGTAGTGATTCTGGTCATGTTCACGGTGAAAACTGTGGTCATGAGCGAATTCCTCATGGTGATCACTTTGATTATCTTGTTAATGGGCGATTACATCATGTACATAATGGCCATTGCGACGACCACGGCAGTGTTGAAGTCGTGCAATAAATTGACTCTGTCCCGCATCAATACGGTATTAGACTATTGAATTAAACACACACTGATCCTAACGGATCTAGGTTATAATTCTTTCAAAATGAGATATAAGTATTTATATCTCATTTTCTTTTAAGCAATAGCCATTTTTTACGCTCATCAGATCTTTTTATCATCAATCAATATATGAATATTATTTTATTAACTCATCAGCGAGAAGTAACGAAAAAAACCAATACAGGCGTTTTAGTAACGGATGTGCTGGGGGAAAATGCCACTGTTGTGATTTGGGAAAGGAAAAAACCAGATCCTCAATTAATAAGGTTAATCGAGACTGGCAATGCCGCATTACTTTATCCCACTGAAGATAGTCAAGTGGTATCTGACACATGTGACTTTCAAAGTTATATCGTCATAGATAGCACATGGCAAGAAGCACAAAAAATATACAACAAAAGCTCATATCTACAAGAATTGCCTAAAGTGAAAATTGAAACAACAACGCAATCAATCTATCAGCTAAGGCGAAACCAACGACCAAATGGATTGTGCACTGCAGAAAGCATTATCGAATTGCTTAAAGTAAAAGGCGCTTCAACAACCGCCGCTGAATTACAGGGCAAACTCTCTCAGTTTGTCGGGAAAAAATGAAGCAACCAATAGTTGGATACCATAAAGATACAGAGAATGATTGGGTGGCAGAGTTAAAATGCGGCCATTTTCAGCACGTCCGCCACAATCCGCCTTTCTTTAACCGCCCATGGGTAACAACGTCAACAGGACGAAACCGCTTTCTAGGGCATCATTTACAATGTAAGAAATGTGATATGGGCGCGCCTCAAGATGTAAACATAAAGTACAGTTCTAGTTAGTTTTAGTGAGAGATTAGATCACTACCTATCTACGTTTTACATTTAGTGTTTTTTAATTGGGAGTCAAATGTCAAAACAATAAAGTTGGTTATACGTGAACTAGACAGCTTTACTATTGAAATAGATATTTATCTTATTAATTTTACATGATTTTTTGTTTAGCTTACTTGAAGGGTAAAAAATAACCACATTAAACAGAATGGTATACCAAACGACTGAATTATACGCTATCATCCCGCAATAAAAAATTAAATTTCAAGACTGGATGTCATCACTAACAAGTGACCTCTAGTGGCGGTAGCATGTTCGCTCTTGAATAAAATTGATGATAGTGGGAAAAAGTCCTTATTTTTACAAGAAAAGAGGAATAATTCCTTCTTTCCACACATTTGATTTCCGCGACTAATTGAATCTTAATGCTTTTTATTTGGAATAAAGCATAGTTCGCTAAAACTAATCACTGCTGAAAAGAGGAATTTTTCCTCCTAATAAGCTGTTATGCATAAATTGGAAGCCGTGGGCAATGGAATTATCCAAAGAATTATTAGTTGGAGTTTGGTCACTTGAACAATTCATAGTTCATAGAGAAAATGGTGAACTATTCGAGTGGCCGGGAAAACAAAGTGGAACGTTAATTTATACGGAAAATGGATTTGTTAGTGTTGCACAAAATAGACAACCTTTACCCAATCCAACCGAAGAAGATAAAAATAGAGTTTCAAACTTTTATACCGGCACATATGAATTGGATCTTAAAAATAAGCAAGTATTTCATACAGGGCTTCAATCCAGTGTTCCAAGTGTAATCGGTCAACGAATGCAAAGGTCACTTAATTTTTTACCTGATGGTCGTTTAAAAATAACTGGTACAGGTTTAAAAGAGCAAGTAACTTTGGTGTGGTCAAAAGTAAATGCATAACAAGCGCTTCAACAAGGACAAATACTGGTTGGCTCCTACGCTGCGCTTCGGATTTTAGCCAACCAGCATTTGCCTGTTAAGCGGGCGTTATGTTTTGGGAGAAACTTATGGATTATGAATACGCTTATAATTTTTGGCGTTCTGTTTTTGAAAGCGAATCTTCAGGCGCTTTTTCAAAAAATGATTTTGACAAATGGTTTTCGAATGGTTCTGAAATTTCTTTGGCTCATTTTCCAGTTGTCGAAGAAGAAGGGTCAAAAGTTCATTTTAATACTGCATTGAAAGCATCATTCATTTCTATGTTAGAAGCATGTGCTGATGGTCGCTTTGGAAAATAAACATAACAAGCGCTTCAACAGGACAAATACTCGTTGGCTTTTGTCGCTGCGCTCCAAATTTTAGCCAACAATTATTTGTCCGTTAAGCGAGCGTTAGGCGCTTAAATCAGCATTTGAGTATCAATTAAGTTATAGGAGTAAGAGTTGGAGTATCCTAAGTTTGTATTAAATGAACAAATTGGTATCAATGAAGAAGAGGATGGAAGTAACAACTACAGGTATTCTTTGAATATTCCACTCGATAAGGGTAATAACAAAAAGTATACAGTCATCATGATGAATCCAAGCACAGCTAATTCATCAAAATCTGACCTGACTATTGATAGAGTCATTCGTTTCATTGAACAAACTGACTCTAATGCTTCAGAAATATCAATCGTTAATCTATATGCTGAACGTGAAACCTATTCTGAATACCTTGAACTGAAAAGTAATACACACAGAAAAAATATACAAACTATAAAAAATGCTGTTAGCAACTCGGACACAGTAATTCTTGGATGGGGAAAACCAACTAATGGAACCCAAAAACGACTTCATGAAATTCGTTATCATCATATTGCTCTTGAAGTTCTCCAAGTATGCGAAAGTTTAAATGTAACTCCAAAAATCATTGAGTCATTGCGCGAAGGGCTATATCCCAGACATCCTGGGCGAATTTCATATTCAGCTAAGTTGGTAGACTTGGACGTTGTAAATCAGATAGATATCCTGAAAAAGCGCATCCAAAAAAATACAGTAAAATTTCAACCAGCGCCTAACAAGTAAATCCAGGTGACGCCTACGGCGCACCTGATTTAGGCGTTATGCGGTAAGAACAAACTTATGAGTAAATTTGATAGTTACGAAGAGTTATTACTTGAGTTATCTCCAACTGACGTTGCTGATTTTTGTAAGAGCAGCCTATCTGTCAATGAAACAGATGAAATGGGTGATTAT
>JBMYXI010000035.1:0-31592 GCA_049608225.1 Parashewanella sp. | reverse complement strand
GCTTTTCTGTCAGTCGATGAGAAACTACTTGGTTAAATATATTCGAACGCACCGCAGATAGATACAAGCTACGTTTATTACGATCACGTATTTTCTTACCCGCGAACATAGCCCGCGCCATTTCAATGTTTTTGCCATTGTGACCAAAGCGTTGTTCGCCAAAGTAATTAGGAACACCCTGCAACTTAATTTTTTCCAGTCGCTCGGTGACATCATTAACATCAGTTAAATTGCGCAAAACAATTTTAAAACGATTACCAACAAGCGCACCAGTTCGCAGTTTTTTTCCATGGCGACTGGCATGTAACACTGTTAATTGTTCATCATTAAGTCCATTCCAATTAGGCGTATGCTTACCCGGAATACGAATACCAAACCATTGCTCCGTGACTGCATGGCGATCTTTTTGCCCAGCAAAAGTCACATCTCTTGGATGAACATCGGCAAACTTTGCTAATTTCTCTGCGACAAAACCGGTATTTAACCCATTCTTGCGAATATGAACCAAATGATGTTCGCCCTCACCAGAGGGGGAAAAAGGTAAGATCTCTTGAACTTGAAAGTCTTCATTTGTGGTACGCAAATCAGCCTTTGATTGTGGCTGACCGTAAAAATACTTAAGTGATTTAATCATTCTGCCTTCGCATTCATTAGAATAACCGCTTCCACTGCGATGCCTTCTTTACGTCCTGTAAAGCCAAGTTTTTCTGTTGTCGTTGCTTTTACATTGATATCATCAAGTTCTGTTTGAAGATCTTCAGCAATGACAGCACGGATTGATTCGATATGAGGTAACATTTTTGGCGCTTGTGCAATCACAGTGACATCCAAGTTCCCTACCTGATAGCCTTTTTGATGAGCGAGTAACAAGCAGTGTCGCAACAATACTCGACTGTCTGCGCCAGCAAACCTTTCGTCAGTATCAGGAAAATGTTTACCGATATCACCCAGCGCCATCGCACCAAGTATTGCATCACACACTGCATGTAATAAAACATCACCGTCTGAATGAGCAACTAATCCTGTTTCATAAGGAATAGTCACTCCACCAAGGATCAACGGCTTGTCGGATCCGAATTTATGTACATCAAATCCATGACCAATTCTTAATTTCATTGTGTAACTTCCTATTGCTATCCGCTGTGCTGCTCTTGATGCTGACTTTGATGTTGAGCAAGGTACAAGCTTGCGAGTTGAATATCCTCGGGATGGGTAACTTTAATATTATCAGGTCGCCCCGCCACTAATCCTGGGTGCACCCCAGCCCATTCCATTGCTGATGCTTCATCAGTAATGCTAACCTCCTGAATCAGCGCTTGTGAAAGATTATGACAAAGTTCTTTTACTGGGAACATTTGTGGCGTCATCGCATGCCAAAGTTGAATGCGACAAACAGTATTAATAATTTGTTGATCATCTGTCGCTCGCTTCATCGTATCTCTCACTGGCATGGCTAAAATTGCCCCTTGAGGATTATCAACTCTTGAAGCCAATAACAAATCAATATCGTCAGATGTGACACAAGGCCTAGCCGCATCATGCACCAAAGCCCACGCATTAGAAAAGCCTGAACCTTTTGCACACTTAAGTGCTGCCAAAACCGAGTCTGCTCTTTCTACGCCGCCCAAGGTTTTCATGAGCTTTGGATGTTTAGCTTCTTCAAGTTCATCAAAATATTCGTCATCAACGCCAATCGCCACAATGACTTTATCAATGCTAGGATGAGATAAAAAAACGGATAAACTGTGGCTGAGAATGGTTTTTTCATTGATAGACAAATATTGCTTTGGGATATTCCCCCCCATTCGTTTACCCACACCCGCAGCAGGAATGACAGCAATAATTTTTTCTGGAACTTGGCTCATGCCAAACAATCTCCACTATTGAAACAGTAAGTTGAAACATAAATGTTCAATGCCGTTTTTTACGGCTTACTACACGATAAAAAGTTTCACCCTTTTTGACTAACCCAAGCTCATTTCTTGCTCTTTCTTCTAGTGCTTCAGTACCACTACGAAGATCAGCTATCTCAGCCTTCAGCATTTGATTGCGCTCGATGAGGGTATTATTGCTCGATTTTTGACGTTCGATTTGTTGCTGCAAACTAAAATATTCTCGCATGCTGTTATCTCCAAACCACAAACGGTGTTGAAGTAAACCAAAAACAATGAGTAAACCCGCATACAAAAGCTTCATAACATCTTCATTAATAAAATGTTCATTAACCAAAAAAGTGAGGCCACCTAATTGGTGGCCTCACAAATTATGATTGACTCGCTTATACTAAGCAAGCATTAAGCGCCAGCCTTAAGCATTAGCGTTAATTTCAGCCAAACCACGATAAATGGCTTTTTCACCTAATTGCTCTTCAATACGTAACAATTGGTTGTACTTAGCAACACGATCTGAACGACATAGAGAACCAGTCTTAATTTGACCTGCTGCAGTACCTACCGATAAATCTGCGATGGTTGCATCTTCAGTTTCACCACTACGGTGAGAGATAACCGCTGTAAACCCTGCTTCTTTTGCCATACGGATTGCTGCTAAGGTTTCAGTCAGAGAACCAATCTGGTTGAACTTGATAAGGATAGAGTTACCGATCTTGTTTTCAATACCACGAGCTAAAATTTTAGTATTGGTTACAAACAAGTCATCACCAACTAACTGAACTTTGTCACCCATGATTTGAGTCTGGTATGCCCAACCATCCCAATCTGACTCGTCCAAACCATCTTCGATAGAAACGATGGGATATTCATCGGCAAGCGTTTTCAAAAAGTCAGAGAAACCGTTTGAATCGAATACCTTACCTTCGCCTGATAGGTCGTACTTACCGTCTTTGTAGAACTCAGATGCAGCACAATCTAATGCTAAAGTAACGTCTGTACCTAGTGCATAGCCCGCTGCTTCAACCGCTTCTTTAATCACGGCTAATGCGTCTGCATTAGAAGCTAAATCTGGCGCAAAACCGCCTTCATCACCAACGGCAGTATTTAAGCCTTTAGCTTGTAATACTTTCTTCAAACTATGGAAAATTTCAGCGCCCATGCGTAGTGCTTCACGGAAGCTTTTCGCACCAACTGGTTGAACCATAAATTCTTGGATATCAACGTTGTTGTCTGCGTGCTCGCCGCCGTTAAGAATGTTCATCATTGGAACAGGCATTGAGAACTGACCTGCTGTACCATTCAGTTCTGCGATGTGAGCGTACAATGGCATTCCCTTGAACGCTGCCGCTGCTTTAGCGTTAGCAAGAGAAACAGCTAAGATAGCGTTTGCACCGAGCTTGTCTTTGTTTTCAGTACCATCTAAGTCAATCATGATTTGATCAACATCAGCTTGTGCTGTTGCGTCTTGACCAACTAATGCTTGTGCAATCTCACCGTTGACATTACTAACTGCAGTTAATACACCTTTTCCTAAATAACGGCTTTTGTCGCCATCACGTAATTCCAATGCTTCGCGGCTACCTGTCGATGCACCTGATGGTGCTGCAGCCATACCAACAAACCCACCTTCTAAGTGAACTTCAGCTTCTACAGTTGGGTTACCACGGGAATCCATGATCTCACGACCAATTACTTTTACAATCTTAGCCATTGTTATCCTCGATTTTTAATTAAATACCAATTCCAATTATTTTTATATTGAGCTCGGCTCATTGAGTCATTTCACTGGAATTGATACTGTTAAATTTATTGTTGTAATGCCTATAAAAAACAAAATTGGCCGAAGAAAACTTCGACCAATGATAAAGCTAAAGTTAATTAACCTTGCTTTTGCGACTCGACCGCTGCCGCAACAAAACCTTCAAATAATGGATGCCCATCTCTTGGTGTTGACGTAAATTCAGGGTGGAATTGACCCGCAACAAACCAAGGATGCTCGGCAATTTCAATCATTTCCACGAGTTTACGATCTGACGACAAGCCACTGAAGGTTAACCCTGCTTTTTCCAATTTTTCAATGTAATTGTTGTTAACTTCATAACGATGACGATGACGCTCAACACAGGTTTTAGAGTGATAGGCTTTCGCTGCCTTTGAACCTTCTTTCAAATGACAAACTTGCGCGCCAAGACGCATAGTGCCACCTAAATCTGAAGTTTCGGCACGCTGCTCTATCTTACCTTCTTTATCAATCCATTCCGTGATCAAGCCCACAACTGGGAAAGGGGATGCCTTATCAAATTCAGTTGAGTGCGCACCTGTCATGCCTGCAACATTACGAGCAAACTCAATCAATGCTACTTGCATACCTAAACAAATACCAAAAAACGGCACGTGATTTTCTCGTGCATATTTGGCAGCAAGAATTTTACCTTCAACGCCACGCTCACCAAAACCACCAGGGATCAAAATACCATCTAAGCCTTCAAGCACTTCATCACCTTTGGCTTCAACGGTTTGTGAATCTACATATTTAATTGTTACCGAAACGCGGTTTTTCAAACCAGCATGTTTTAATGCTTCATTAACTGATTTGTAGGCATCAGGTAATTCGATATACTTACCCACCATGCCGATAACCACTTCAGATGTCGGATTCGCTTCTTGGTAAATCACCGTTTCCCATTCAGCCAAATCCGCTTCTTTACACTTGATACCGAAACGTTTAGTCACTAATTCATCGAGCCCTTGTGACTTAAGTAAAGCTGGAATTTTATAAATACTATCAACGTCTTTAAGCGAAATAACAGCACGTTCTTCAACATTACAAAATAGTGAAATTTTCGCCTTCTCATTCACTGGAATTGCGCGATCGCCACGACAAATCAATACATCTGGCGCAATACCAATTGAACGTAATTCTTTTACAGAATGCTGAGTAGGCTTGGTTTTCACTTCACCTGCAGCACCCAAGAAGGGCACTAAGGTTAAATGCATAAATAAGGTGCGTTCACGACCTAACTCAACACCAAGCTGTCGAATAGACTCTAAGAAAGGTAAGGATTCAATATCACCGACAGTGCCACCAATTTCAACAATCGCAATATCATGACCTTCACCACCAGCCAGCACTTTTTCTTTAATGGCGTTGGTAATATGAGGAATAACCTGAATAGTGGCACCTAAATAATCACCGCGGCGCTCTTTACGAAGAACTTCTTCATATATACGGCCTGTGGTGAAATTATTCAGCTTGTTCATTTTGGTGCGAATAAAACGTTCATAGTGACCAAGATCTAAGTCTGTTTCTGCGCCGTCCTCAGTAACAAAGACTTCACCATGCTGAGTTGGGCTCATGGTTCCTGGATCAACGTTAATATAAGGATCCAGCTTCATAATCGTTACGTTAAGGCCTCTTGCCTCTAAAATCGCTGCTAATGAAGCCGCTGCAATGCCTTTACCTAATGATGAAACGACACCACCAGTTACGAAGATATATCTTGTAGTCATGCTGAACCTGAGAAAGTGAATAAGTTAGAAAATTGTGCTTGTAAGAAAGCACTAGGACGGGGTGGTAGTCTACCAAAAAACTACCCCAGAGACAATTAGCTTTTAGATTAAATCTATTCCGACTTCGCTTGGTTCCAATACTTATCAAGCTCATGAATTGTAAGGTTTTTCATCTGTTGTTCGTCAGCAGCAACAGATTGTTCTACTTGACGAAATCGACGTTCAAACTTTTTACAGCCTTGCCTTAGTGCTTGTTCTGGCTCAACATTTAAATGTCTTGCAAGATTAACCACCGAAAATAACAAATCACCAATTTCATCCTGAATTCGATCTTGATCACGTTTTTGACTACTTACCTCTTCCATGACCTCTTGTAACTCTTCATCGACTTTGGCGGCGACATCATTAACATTATCCCAATCAAAGCCGACAGCTGCTGCGCGTTTTTGCATTTTGTGCGCGCGAGTCAAGCTTGGTACGGTTAACGGAATGTCGTCTAATACTGAATGTTGTTGGCGTTGTTTTCTTTCCTGTGATTTTTGCGCTTCCCAATTCGCTTGTTCCGTTTTCGAGTCCTGTGCTCGCTCAGCTGATGAAAAAACATGAGGATGGCGATTAACTAACTTATCATTCAGTCTTTCCACCACATCGGCAAACTCAAATCGACCTTCTTCAGCGGCAAGCTGGCAGTAAAAAATGATTTGAAAGAGTAAGTCGCCAAGTTCATCTGGCAATTCATCAAAGGCTTGTCGCTCAATCACATCCGCAACTTCATAAGCTTCTTCAATAGTAAATGGTACTATCGTCGAATAGTTTTGTTTCAAGTCCCAAGGACAACCATTTTCAGGTTCTCGCAACCGCTGCATAATTTTTAGCAGCGGCGCCATATTGACTGAATTAACCGTGTTTACGCCATGTTCCATTAATATCGCTTCGCCTCACTAACACCGTCTATTTGCATTAACTTCGCAACTAATCTTGAAAGACCTTCGACATTGTAAAGTTCCAATTCCAACTCTATCGTCGCCAGTTGTTTTTTCTGATCCACAGCAGTGCCCATATTGAGTACATTTGACTTTTCAGATGCTAATGCTGTGGTCACATCCTTTAATAAACCTGAACGATCATGAGCCAACACTTTTAGTTTAACTTTATAACCACCTGAATAGTTTTCCCCCCACTTAACATCGACACTGCGCTCTGGCGATTCCCTAAGTAATTCTTTTACTTGTTCACAATCAATGCGATGAACCGAAATACCACGGCCTTTAGTGATGAAACCAGTAATATCATCGCCAGCAACAGGTTGACAGCAGCGCGCCAGATGGCTCATTAAGTTGCCGACGCCCTCGACTTCTATTTGACCTTTGCTCTTCTTAGTTTGTCTTGCTTGACCTTTTTTCAGTAAATCTTCAACGGCTGCCGAAGTATCGTCTTTCACTTTATTGGTCATTCGACTTTGAACATGATTAACCACTTGATTTAAGCGCACGTCACCGCCACCAATGCCGGCCAGTAAATCTTCAAGGTTGAGCATATTAAAGCGTTCAACTGCTGTTTGCGCATCTTTAATGGTCAACCCTAAACGGGATAATTCCACTTCGAGCATTTCACGTCCAGCAATGGCATTTTTATCTTTATCTTGCTGTTTGAACCAATGCTGAATTTTAGAGCGTGAACGGGATGACTTAATGTATCCCATATTCGGATTCAGCCAATCTCGCTTTGGATTCGGATGCTTAGCCGTGATGACCTCAACTTGCTCACCCGTTTGTACTTGATAAGAGAACTGCACAATGCGGCCATCGACTTTTGCACCAATACAACGATGGCCCACCTGAGAATGCACATAATAAGCGAAATCTAATACGGTACAGCCCGCGGGCAAATCTATCACCTCGCCTTTAGGTGTGAAAACATACACCCTATCTTCAAAGACTTGGCTACGAACTTCATCAACTAAATTACCACTTTCAGAGACATCCTCTTGCCATTGCAGGATTTTACGCAGCCAATTGATTTTTTCTTCGTAGCCACTTTGTTTGCCTGTGCTTGCACCTTCTTTGTACTTCCAATGGGCAGCAACGCCTAACTCAGCATCTTCGTGCATACTTTGGGTACGAATTTGGATCTCAATCGTCTTGCCTTGTGGCCCGACCACAATGGTATGTATTGACTGATAACCATTAGGTTTCGGATTGGCAACATAATCATCAAACTCTTTGGGAATATGGTGCCAATGGGTGTGCACTATGCCTAAGGCACTATAGCAATCTTGCAATTTATCGGTAACCACGCGAATGGCTCTGACATCAAACAGTTCATCAAAGGATAAATGCTTGCCTTGCATCTTCTTCCAAATGCTAAAAATATGCTTAGGGCGTCCATACACTTTGGCAGCTACGCCTTCGTTATCTAAGTGTGACTGTAAATCTTGAACAAAATTAGCAATGTAGGATTCGCGATCAAGTCTTTTTCCATCCAATTGTTTAGCAATTTCTTTATAGATATCTGGATGTAAGTAACGAAAAGAAATATCTTCAAGTTCCCACTTTAATTGACCTATGCCTAAACGGTTTGCTAGCGGCGCGTAGATGTCAACAATTTCTCGCGCCAATAACACTCGCGTTTCTTCATTATCATTTTTTACTGCGCGTAATAAGCAAACACGCTCAGCAAGTTTAATAACAACAGCACGTACGTCTTCCACCATCGCCAATAGCATCTTACGGACATTATCAATTTGTGAGGTGGCAGTCTTGCTGATTGGATTGGCTTTTAACGCGCCAATGGCATTCATGATCACAACACTGTGCACCAGTTTGTTTAGCTTGCTACCATATTTTTCTTCAATATGTTGTTGGCTAATTTTGTCTGCATTCAATAGTACATACAAGATTGCCGCTTGTAGCGTTTCTAAATCCATGTGCAGCGGTGCGAGAATTTCCACCATTTCTCTGGCGCGTTCAAATAACGCGTCATCAAATAGCGATATCCCGTCTTTTGTGGTCTCGAGTAACTCGGTAAAAAACATCAATAAGACCTTTGCATCTTTTTCTTGATGCAAATAGCGATTTGTCCAATCTTCTAATTGAAAATCTTGTTGATTAAAGTGTGTTTCTCGAACCGATACCATGGGATAACGTCCTATGCTGCGCAATGGTTACTTTTTGACAAATAATGCCATTGCTTCAATATGATGCGTCTGTGGAAACATATCAATCATTGACAGTTTCTGCAATTGATAACCGTGGGAAATTAGCACACTTGTGTCCCGCGCCAAACTTGCAGGGTTACAAGAAACATAAACCACTTTTTTAGGATCCAGTTTTTCAAGATGCTGTAAGCAGTCAAATGCACCAGCACGAGCAGGATCAAGCAGCAGCTTATCTGCTTTAATAAGCCAAGGTTGGCGAGATAAATCACCACTTAAATCACAACTATAAAACTCAGTATTCTCGATGCCATTTTGTTTCGCATTGTATCGAGCTTGCTCCACAGCGGAATCAATACCTTCAACGCCAATTACGTTTGCTCCAGCTTGCGCAATAGGCAAACTGAAATTCCCCATTCCGCAAAATAAGTCGATAATGGTTTCGCCTTGCTTAGGTGCTAACCATTGCATTGCCTGCACGACCATTTTGTTATTGATATCCGCGTTCACTTGCACAAAGCTGCCAATATTAAAGCTCAATTCCAAAGATTGCTGATCAGGGATAGTCACTAAATAACTCGGTATGTGCTCATCGCCATGTAATGATTCGAATTGACCATCGTTATTTTGCAGCAGTAAATTAACTTGGTACTTGCTCGCGAAATCTTCGAGTGTCGACTTATCTGTAGCATTCAATTTTTTTGTGATCCGAACGACAACAAATGGGCCGTGTTCAGCACTGATAAGCTCAATATGCCCAAGGGTCTTTTTCGCTTTTAGCTGATTCAAACAAGCTGAGAGTTGCTCCATTACAGGCAACAAGCTTTTGTCCAATATTGGGCAGTGCTCGATTTCAGCAACCGCTTTACTATTCAGTTTACGAAAACCCAGTTGCAGTTTATGACTCGATTGGTCAAAACTGGTCGCTAACTTAGCGCGACGACGATAGTGCCAGCTTTCTCCCACCAGCGATGACACTTCAACGTCAGTCAAGGGAATGCTTTTGCTGACTTGCTCTTGTAATGCGGCCAACTTGTGCTTATGTTGCACATCTATTGAAGCATGTTGTAAATCACAGCCGCCGCAGCTGCCGTAATGTTGACAAACGGGTTTTGTTCGCTCAGCACTCGGCTGAACCACTTTTAACAACTTAGCTTTGGCGAAGTTTTTCTTTTGCTCAATGAGTTGCGCGCTCACTTCTTCCTCTGGTAATGCCCCAGAGATGAAGACCACTTTACCGTTATGGCGAGCGACGCCTGCACCTAAATGATCTAAATGTGAAACATTCAGGTTGATTTTTGGAGACATTTTTTTGTTTTTGTTTGTTTTTGGTTGAAAAAACTGCGCCATATTTTCCTCAAAATTGCTAAAGTATACACACAGATTGCTGATGCTTACTTTTACCTGAACCTAATCAATGCCTATTTATTCAACATTAGGTTCCTCACAACTTATTATCTAGAGCTGTTAAGCCCAGAGTCAGCCAAGGAAATAAAAATAACATCATGAAACATGCTGCAGATACACCAAAGCATAATTTGCGTACGTGGGTGTTAATTTTGGCATTAGTGCCAACAATTATTGTGGGTATTCTACTCGCCACCATATTTACGGTAAACCGAACATTTGAACTTGATGAAGAAATGTTAACTCATGCGCGTCAGGTCACTGAACCAATGGCAATCGCCCTTAGTGTACCTCTTGCCAATAAAGATCGAGCCGATACCAAACGTTTGTTGAATAACATACAATTAAACGAACCTGATTTTGTGAAATCCATTGCTATTTTTGATAAGAAAAATCAGCTATTTGTCACCTCTCACTACCATCAAGATTTTGATAGCATGCGCTTCAACAACTCGCTAGTGACATTAAAACATACCGAGACTGAGACTCATGGTGATGAAATATTGATCCGCTCACCTATTTATACCTTTGTTAAACAACAGGGCGATGAAATATCGAATGAAACCGAAACGGAAGACGCTTCAACTCGTGGCACATTTATAGGCTACATCACCATTATATTGAACAAAGAAAAAACCTCTGCCGCCCAACGTCGCTCAGTGATCATTGCGTTCATTATGGTGCTGATCGCCATTCAGTTAAATTTAATGTTTACTATCCGCTTAGTAAGACATTTTACGGGCCCCATTTTAGAAATGGTGAGTTTTATATCACAGATTGAAGACGGTAAGTATTTACCAACACTGGAAGGCAGTTATATCGGAGAACTGGATAATTTAAGACGCGGCATTAATAACATGGCGCAATCTTTGTCTGACTATAACAACAAAATGCAAAATGACATTGAGCAAGCAACATCGGATTTATTGGCGACACTGGAACGAATTGAAATTCAAAATGTTGAACTCGACATCGCCAAGAAGCACGCTCAAGAAGCCAGTAAAACTAAGTCCGAGTTTTTAGCCAATATGTCACACGAACTGAGAACACCACTCAATGGCGTTATTGGTTTTGCTAAACAGTTAGCCAAAACACCGCTGCACTCAAGTCAGTTAGAGTACATCCAAACTATTGAACGAAGCGCTAATAATTTACTAACCATCATTAATGATATTCTAGATTTTTCCAAACTCGAAGCGGGAAAAATGGTGATTGAATCCATTCCATTTTGTCTACGTGATACCATTGATGAAACCATGATGTTAATTGCCGCAAGCGCCCATGAAAAAGGCTTAGAAATTGTCACCGATGTTGAATGGAATGTACCCGATAATGTCAACGGTGATGCCAAGCATTTAAACCAAATATTGACCAACTTAGTTGGCAATGCCATTAAATTTACCACTAGAGGTACAGTGGCACTTAAAGTCAGATTAGAGTCAAATCATTTGAATAAAGTGATTATCCGTTTCGAAGTGCATGATACTGGCATCGGCATTTCAGCTGAGAAACAAAAACTTCTCTTTCAAGCTTTCGCACAAGCTGACTCGTCGATTTCTCGACGCTTTGGTGGCACTGGCTTAGGGCTTATCATTACTCAGCGGTTACTGCATGAACTAAAAGGTGAAATCGGTTTTTCGTCAGAAGAAGGAAAAGGCTCAATTTTTTGGTTTTCAATGCCATTAGATTTATGCCAGTTTCAATTGGGTGACTCTATTCCAGTAAAAACATTGGCCGACAAATCAATCCTTTATTATGAACCAAGAGAGTTGACTTCCACTGTCATTCAAAGCACCCTAAAACAATGGCAAACTCACTTTAGACGAGCCAAAAGCAAACAAGACTTGTTTGATAAGCTGGCGTCATCACTACATTACGATTACTTATTATTAAGCTGTAATGAAATATGCCATTCATCAGAGCTGATGCAAGTTATCAAGCAAGCCCGCAAAAATGTTGATCGCATAATTCTCGTTCACGATTGTATGAAACAAAATAGTGCCGTCGAAGAAGCCAGACCCTATGTCGACAACATCATCACCACGCCATTTACTAATTTGGCATTGGGCAGACAAATGATCTATACCCAACAAAGTTTGTCTTCTGCCAATGAAAAAGCAATTGCCACTCTCGTTCCGCAAGGACGTGCCAATTTAAGCGTATTGGCAGTCGACGATAATAAAGCGAATCTAAAGTTGATTGAGGCGCTCCTCAATGAAAAAGTCACTCACGTCACCACTGCATCCAGCGGTGCTGGAGCGGTTGAAATATCAAAAAGCAAAACATTTGATTTGATTTTAATGGACATTCAAATGCCGGATATTGACGGCATTCATGCCACGCAGCTGATTAAGCAAGATCAGCTAAATCGCACTACGCCCATCATCGCTGTAACCGCGCATGCCATGGACGATGAAATCAACACGATTTTAACCAGTGGCCTCGATGGTTACCTCGCTAAGCCCATTGATGAGCAAGCATTAACTGATACCATTCAACAATGGGTAATAAAGCCCAAATTCACTCACTTTGACATTCACACTCTAAATTGGGAGTTATGCTTGTCTCAAGCAAGTCAGAAACAATCACTTGCCATAGAAATGTTGGAAATGTTACTTGATTCATTACCAGAAACCACACAACAAATTCAAAGTGCATTAGTGAGCAACGATAGCCAGATGTTGCTCCATGTCGTGCATAAACTACATGGTGCCTGTTGTTATTGTGGCGTACCAACTACACAGCATCTTTGTCAACAAATAGAATCGTCGTTAAAGCAGCAATCTGATATCGAAATGATAGAACCTGAAATCCTTGAGTTACTTGACGAACTAACTAAGGTAGAATCTGCAGCCAAACAAGTGGTTTCACAGCTGTCATCGGAAGTAGCACATGACTAAAAAGATAGGTTTTTTTAAACGGTTAAAGGCGCTCAACACAAGCCAGAAGCAATTATTCGCCATCGCGCTTTGCCAACGAATGTACCCTAACTATCAATTATTTTCTAATGTATGTGAGTTTGGTAAACCAGAAGTATTAAATACAGCGTTAAATTTATTGTGGCAAAAACAGTACGACCAAAAACTAAAACTCAATATCGATATTTATTTAGAGCGTCTGGAAGACAATGCACCAGATCCTGAAAAGTTCGATGTCTACGGTGTTTATCCAGCACAAGATGCCGTGTCAGCTTTGATTTCACTATTGAGCGGCATACAAAGCGATGTCGATGAAGACATCATTAACATCAGTAAACTGTCTTCAAGTACAGTCGCTAGCTACATTGAAGCGAGTTGCGAGCAAGAGTTGACTGAAGCGCAGTTAGATGATTATGTCTTTGCCCACCCCGCGATGATTGAGGAAAAAGAGCTCCAAGAGATGTTATTGGAAGCGATTGAATCAAATAAAATCAATGCTGAATTCGTTAAAGGCCTACGCCAAGAAATAATTGACTTAGGCGTTTCAAACATTGGCGTTAGTTTCGCCAAGTAACCAGTTTATATATCTCACTGAAGCCAAGCTATTCAGTGAGATATTTACGCTTTCACAGCAAAGAAGAATCAAAGCTGAAACTCATAATGAGGGTACATAATTTTTTGATTTTATAATTCAGAACAACAAAGTATATCCCCAACAATTACTCTAGCTTTGTGTTCAATCAGCAGACAGGTTTTATTGCTAAGGTACATTTAACACTCAAAAAAGTTAGAGATTATCTATGTCACTGTCTTGTCAACCACCCCAACTGCCTCCACAACATCAAACTCCTGTTGCTAGAAGCGAGCACAATTTTAGAAGACGTTCAACTAACTCGCAAGAAAGCTGTTGTAAGCTGAGCACAAAAGGTCGACAAGACTATAGAGTCGATCGAACTACTCATCATTCGGGAAGAATGAGTCATTTTCATAGCTCAGATACGCACTCTTCTAGAACTAATATCAGTGCAAGAGAGCAAAATGACATCAAAATAAGAAAACAGCACTTACAAAAACAAATAAGGTCACTAGAAGCTAAACAATCTCAGCTTAAACAATCTCAGCTTAAACAATCACATAACGCAGGACATCTTTCCAAAGTAAACCATCAAATTGAAACTCTAAAATCGAAGTTAATGAGTATAAGTTAGTATGGCATGTTAAGTCCCAATGAGGTTCACCAAAATTTCAATGATTTCAGTTCAACACTTTACTGTATATAAAACCAGTGTATACTGTTTGTAAATACAGTAGTGTTGATAGGACATCATTATGCTTTGCCAATTGAGTATTCATAACTTTGCGATTGTACGTTTTCTTGAGCTGGATTTTCACTCGGGAATGACCAGCATTACCGGTGAAACTGGCGCAGGTAAATCCATTGCTATTGATGCATTGGGGTTATGTCTCGGTGATCGAGCAGACAGTAATTCAGTTCGAGTTGGTGCTAACAAAGCTGAAGTGAGCGCCAGTTTTCATTTGGAGAACTTACCTCAAGCGAAAAATTGGTTGAAAGCGCAAGATCTCCATTCAGATAGCGACTGCATAATAAGGAGAACCATTAGTGATGACGGCCGTTCGAGAGCTTACATCAATGGTAACCCTGTTCCTTTATCTCAACTGAAAGAACTCGGTCAATTGCTGGTTGCCGTTCATGGGCAACATGCTCATCATGCAATGCTTAAAAGTGAGCATCAACTTACCCTGTTGGACAGTTATGCTAACCATCAACCTTTGATAGACAAAGTGCACTTAAGCTATCAAAAGGTCAGGAGTATTGAGTCTGAGTTGAAGCAATTGACACTCAGTCAAGCACAGCGAAACGCTAGACAACAATTATTAGAGTATCAAGTAGAAGAGCTTGATGAATTTGATCTCAAAAAAGACGAATTCGAACAGATTGAACAGGAACATAAACGCTTAGCAAATAGCAGTGAACTTGTCGCTTACTGCCAACAAAACTTATCTTTGCTCTCAGACGATGATAGCAATATTGAATCAAGTTTAAATCAAGCCATTGCAATCTCGCAGACTTTAGCATCACTTGATCCAACACTTACATCTATCAGTGAAATGCTCAATAATGCGCTGATCCAAGTGCAAGAAAGCAGTACTGAAATTCAGCATTATGTAAATAACTTGGAAATGGATCCTGAACATTTTAGTTATCTTGAACAGCGATTGTCTAAATCCATGCAACTTGCTCGTAAACATATGGTGCAGCCGACTGAGCTGGTTGAACATCACCATCAATTAAAGCAAGAATTACTGTCGCTATCTCAAGATGAAGCCAAACTAGACGAAATTCACCAGCTGCTTGAGCAAAGTAAAAGCCGTTATCAAGCTTGCGCACTCAAACTTAGCCAAAGCCGTAAACGTTACGCAAAAGAACTCGATAAGCTCGTAACACTTTCAATCAAAGAGCTGAACATGCCTAAAGCTAAATTTCAGATTGAAGTGCATCATAATGACACCAGTATGAGCAGCATTGGTAGCGATCACATTCAATTTTTAGTGACTACGAATCCTGGTCAGCCACTGCAACCGATTTCAAAAGTTGCCTCTGGTGGTGAGCTTTCTCGTATCGGGCTCGGTATTCAAGTGATCACAGCGCAAAAAGTTGCGACACCCACATTGATTTTTGATGAAGTCGATGTCGGAATATCAGGCCCAACCGCAGCCGTTGTTGGAAGAATGCTACGCAGTTTAGGCGACTCGACACAAGTCTTTTGCGTCACCCACTTACCCCAAGTTGCAGGCAACGGTCATCAACAAATGTTTGTCAATAAAGAAGTGGTGAAAGGTAAGACTGAAACCTCAATGATTGCACTTTCAAGAGAGCAGCGAATATCAGAGCTGGCGAGACTACTTGCGGGAGATCACATTACTGAACATGCGATGGCAAACGCAAAAGAGTTAATAAAGTAACCTGAGTGCGACCTCTACATAACAAGTTTTCTTAGTTAGGCAGAGGTCAACTATTCAGGCTAAGTAATAACAAGCCTGCAAACTGACAAAAGCAAATATTCCAGCAAGCACATCATCAATCATGATCCCAAAGCCACCCGACACTTTCTGATCTAACCATTTTATCGGCCAAGGTTTGACGATATCGAAAAATCGAAACAAGGCAAAGCCGAATAACAACCACATCCAACCGGCAGGTACTGCGATTAAGGTGATAAGTAAGCCTACAACTTCATCCCAAACAATCGCGCCATGATCATGAACGCCCATATCATTGGCCGCTTTATCACAAATGTAAATACCGATAATGGCGGCAACTAAGGTGATAATTAAATAGATCGGCAGTGAAAATTGACTAACCAACCAGAAAATCGGTAATGCAGCTATGGTTCCGAAGGTTCCGGGCGCTTTGGCTGCTAAACCACTCCCAAAGCCTAACGCCAAAAAATGCACCGGGTTTAATAATGTCAGTTTTTTTACATTTGGGTCTTGAGTCAAAATTTTCATCAAAAATGTTTAAACCCTTTATGTTCAAAAGGAAAAACCTGATTATCTTTCAATAAGGTTAGCGTGTTTTCTGATGTTATTTGGCCGATTTTACGATAAGGTACTCTCGCCTGCTTCATCGCGGTAATAAGGGTGCCATCTTGTGATTCTGGTACCGTAAATAGCAATTCGTAATCTTCACCACCAGTCAGCGCATATTCAAGCGCTCGGTTATGTTCAACCGTATTACGCATTGCATCTGACAAGGGCAACAATTCCAAATTAACTTTAGCACCAACATTCGATGCTTTAAGAATATGCTGAATATCTGCATATAAGCCATCGGAAAGATCAATCGCGCTGTTGGCAATGCCGCGTAACGAATAACCCGCAAGTACTCTCGGTGTGGGACGGTAATGGCGATTAACTAAAAATTCAGCATCGCGTTTATCTGCTGCTTGTTGCTTGTCGAGCAATAAGTCCAAACCTAATGCTGAATCGCCTAATGTTCCCGTCACATAAATCCAATCACCGACTTTTGCGCCGCTACGAGTGAGCGCCTTTTGTTGTGGCACTTGACCATTAACTGTTATCGTCAACGACTTAGCACCTCGCGTCGTATCACCGCCAGCTAATGCAATATTATAATACTCGGCAACTTCATGAAGGCCTTGCGAATACTCTGCAATCCATTGTTCATCAATCTCAGGTAATGAAATCGCCAATGTCATCCATGCAGGCTCTGCGCCCATTGCTGCAAGATCAGAAAGATTAACCGCTAATGATTTATAGCCTAAATCCTTCGCAGGCATATCCGGCAGAAAATGTGTTCCTTCGACTAAGGTGTCACAAGATATGGCGACTAACTGATTTTCCGTAGGCTGCAATAACGCGCAGTCGTCACCAATCCCTAGTACTACGTCTTTTCTTTTCGGGCCGATACCTGAAAAGTATTGTTGAATGATTTGAAATTCTTTCATGATCCACAATCAGTTAATAAAAAATCAGTTAGCAAAACCTGTAGGCAAAAAAAACGGTATCGATTGATACCGTTTAACAATCACGATTTTCGTTGGCTCGCAGCCAACTTATCCAGTACACCATTAACAAACTTATGGCTATCGTCAGCACCAAATGCCTTGGCAAGCTCAATAGATTCGTTAATTGCGACTTTATACGGAACATCTTTACGGAAGGTCAGTTCAAATGTTCCTAAACGAACAATGGCTTTCTCAACGGGAGAAACATCCTCTACTGCTCGGTCTAAAAACGGAGCATATAATTCATCGAGTGCAGCAGAGCGAGTTGCTACACTTGAGAAAAGCTCTCTAAAATAACTGATGTCAACGCCTTTAACATCTTGCTCAGTCAGAAATTCATGCTCGACATCTGCGGTATTGTTACCACTTATTTGCCAAGAATAAATTGCTTGAACTGCAAGACGACGTGCTTTGCGGCGCTCTGAAGGCTTCATGTGATTTCCTATTACAACTGTTGCTCAAGTTCATTTAAAACATTAACCATTTCCAGCAAGCCTAGAGCAGCTTCTCCACCTTTGTTACCCGCTTTAGTCCCTGAGCGTTCAATTGCTTGCTCAATGGTGTCAGTCGTTAACACACCGAATGAAACAGGCGTATCAAACTCTAACATGACTTGCGCTAATCCTTTGTTGCATTCGCCTGCAACAAAATCAAAGTGTGGAGTACCACCACGGATCACCGCACCCAGTGCAATAATTCCATCAAATTTAGCGCTTGCCGCTACGCGACGAGCAGCCAGTGGCAACTCAAATGCGCCAGGAACACGTACTACTGTGATGTTGTCTTCACTGACATTGCCAAAACGCTTTAAGGTATCAATTGCACCTTCTAACAAGCTTTCAACTAAAAAACTGTTGAAACGAGATACAACGATTGCAACTTTTGCGTCTTTTGCTTCGATATTACCTTGAACCACGTTCATTTTTATCACCTATCACACGTGCCACACTGGGCTGAAAATTGGCGCAATCATAACACACATTCAACCCTTATTCGTGGCAAATTAATTGAAAATTTATTCTGAAATGTACTCTGTCACTTCCAAACCAAAGCCTGAAAGTGAATGGTAGCGCTTAGGCGAGCTTAATAAGCGCATTTGGCTTACGCCTAATTGAGCGAGAATTTGCGAACCAACACCAACTCGACGTGATGTTCCTTGCCATTTCGCTGCGGGAGATTGCGCGCCATTATCTTCGGCTTCAAACGATTTCACAGTTGCCAGAGTATCAGCTGTAGTTTCATGGCTACTGAGTAACACTAATACACCACCTTCGTCAGCAATACGCTGCATTGCTTTATCTAATGGCCAACTGCGTTGCTGGTTGCGCTCTGAAAATAACAAATCATTAAAAGTATTTTGCAAGTGAACACGAACCAATGTGTTATCCGTTATCTCACCTTTCACTAGAGCAAAATGCAATTGATCATCGATGGTGTCACGGAACGTCAGCATGTTAAACTCACCAAAACGTGTTGGTAGCTTGCACTCTGATTCACGGACCACGGTCGTTTCTTGAGTATTACGATACTCAATCAAATCAGCAATGGTACCAATTTTAATGCCGTGCTTTTCAGAAAACACTTCGAGATCTGGGCGGCGCGCCATGGTGCCGTCATCATTAAGAATTTCAACAATTACCCCAGAAGGTTCACGTCCAGCTAAACGTGCGAGATCACAGCCAGCTTCAGTATGGCCAGCACGAACTAATACTCCACCTTCTTGTGCCATTAATGGGAAAATATGACCCGGTTGTACTAAATCTGCCGCTTTTGCCTCTTTAGCCACAGCAGCCTGAACCGTTACCGCACGATCGTGTGCTGAAATACCTGTAGTCACGCCTTTGGCAGCTTCAATAGAAACGGTAAAGTTTGTTGAAAATTGCGCATTGTTATTGCTCACCATTAGCGGTAAGTTTAACTGCTCACAACGTTCTCGAGTCATGGTTTGACAAATAAGACCTCGACCATAAGTGGCCATAAAATTAATGGCTTCAGGAGTGACGAGATCAGCGGCCATGATTAAGTCGCCTTCGTTTTCTCGGTCTTCGTCATCCATAAGGATAACCATTTTGCCAAGACGAATATCTTCGATGATTTCTTCTATGCTGTGTAACGCCATCTTTGAGACCTTTGGTTTTTGTTTTGATATTCACTTTCACGTCTCGAATAATGCAACGCCGAATAAGCCCTGAAGGTTGCATCTCCGAGTATATGTACTTCAATTGTTTTTAACGGACGAATCCTGCTTTTGCTAACGCTTCTAACGTTAAACCTGAGCTTGGTTTAGGCTCTGCGTCAACCTTCATTAATCGCTCAAGATAACGAGCAATTAAATCGACTTCAATATTCACTTTATCGCCTGATTTTAGATCAATCAGCGTGGTTTCTGCAGCTGTATGCGGCACTATGGTTAACCGAAAACGGTTAGTATTTACTTCATTCACCGTTAAACTCACACCATCGATAGTGATAGAACCTTTATGAGCAATGTAACGACTTAGCTCGTATTGAGTCGTGAGCCAAAACTCTATCGCCTTACCACGTGGCTCTCGACTCTCAACAACGGCGACGCCATCAACATGACCCGACACCATATGCCCACCTAAGCGCGTGGTTGGCATCACCGCTTTTTCTAAATTAACTTTTTGCCCAACTTGATAATGAGAAAATCCCGTCAAGGCCACGGTTTCTGCTGACACATCGGCAACATAACCCGTTGATAATATTTGCACCACAGTTAAACACACGCCGTTGGTTGCAATACTGTCACCTAATTGCACATCAGCCAGATCTAACTTACCACTATTGATAGTTAAGCGAATATCATCGGATTGACGCTCAATTTTACTCACATGGCCGACGGCCTCAATTATTCCAGTAAACATGCTCTGTCACTTATTATTCGGTTGAGGTTAATCGAAAACGAAAACGGGTATCTTCACCAACTTTTCGTTCATCAATTAATTCTAATGTTGGGATTTGGCTCATTTGCTGAAAATCGGGTAATTGCAACATGTTGCGACCATTGCTGCCTAAGATTTTTTTCGCTTGATACAACAATAATTCGTCCGCTAAATTCTGAGCAATAAAGCGTCCTGCCAATGTCGCCCCAGCTTCTACCATGATTGAGTTACAACTCTGTCCAAGATGCTGTAACAATATATTTAAATCAATCTGCTTGCCCTTTGCTGGTAAAACAAGTGTTTCAACATGCTCAGGTAATTGCGCCAGAAATGCTTCAGGATAAGCCGTTGTCGACACCAATAATACTGGCGATTCAATTTGCAACAATTTTGCAGAAATGGGCATGCGACACTGAGAATCAAGCACAACCCGTAACGGTTGCAACAGTAACTCTTCCTTTAACTCATACTGTAATTGCCCTAATTGCGACATTCGCACGTTTAAACTGCAATCATCAGCCAATACGGTATTTATCCCCGTCACCACAGCACAATGTAATAGACGTTGTCGCTGTACATCTTGCCTTGCCGACGAACCAGTGATCCACTTTGACTCACCATTTGATAACGCAGTTTTTCCATCCAAACTGGTGGCAACTTTTACCGTCACTCTCGGCAATTTGGTCTCCATGCGTTTCATAAAACCCAAATTAATATTCCTTGATAAGGTGGAATATAAATCGGTATCTACTTGAATACCTGCCACTCTGAGCATTTGAATGCCTTCACCGCCCACGAGGGGATTAGGATCTGTCGCTGCAATCACTACTCTGGCAATGCCTGCATCAATTAATGCTTGAGCACAAGGTGGGGTACGCCCAAAGTGACTGCAGGGTTCAAGTGTGACATAGGCGGTTGCACCTTTCGCTTGTTGCTTCGCTTGCTTGAGGGCATGGACTTCGGCGTGGGGCTCTCCAGCCTTTAAATGATAACCTTCACCAACAATTTTGCCCGCTTTGGCGATCACGCAACCAACATTCGGGTTTGGTCTTGTGGTATAGATGCCTTTAGCTGCCAGCTGTAGCGCTCGCATCATCATTTGTCTGTCAAAGCTTGACCACATAACGATTCTCTACAGTAAAAATTAACAATGAATCATTGGTAACAAGATAGCGAATGATCCTGAACACAATTACTTTTCAAGCTTAGCAATAGCTTCGCCAAATTCAGACACATCTTCAAAAGCCCGATAAACAGACGCAAATCGAATATAGGCGACTTTATCTAAGGTCATTAGCTGTTCCATCATCAGGTTTCCAATCATTTCAGAGCCGACTTCTCTCTCGCCAGTTCCTCTAAGTGTGGATTTAATTTTAGCTAACGCTTGTTCAATTTGATCCATTGAAACGGGTCGCTTTTCTGCTGCGCGAGAGATGCCTCTACGTAATTTTTCTTCATCGAATGGTTGCCTTGAGCCATCACGTTTTACCACTCTTGGCATCACCAGCTCTGCGCTTTCAAAAGTGGTAAAACGTTCATGGCACTGTGAACATTCACGTCGACGACGAACTTGATCACCATCAGCCACTAGGCGGGAATCAATAACTTTGGTATCCGTTGTATTACAAAATGGACAATGCATAGCACCCCCTGCGTAGCATCTCCCCTAAATCAATCAGTTAGGAGTCGAATGGTGAATAGAAAAGTGGCTACTGTTAACATTAACAATAGCCACTGGATTTTATCTTATTTCTTATGCTTGGGCTAGCCGAAGCAATTAATTATAAACAGGGAATCGACCACAAAGCTCAAGCACTTGCTGTTTCACTTTACTGATCACATCTTCGTTTTGAGCATCATCCAATACATCACAAATCCAATGCGTTAACTGTTTCGCTTCTGCTTCTTTAAATCCACGGCGCGTAATGGCTGGCGAACCGATGCGAATACCAGAAGTAACAAATGGCGAACGTGGATCATCAGGCACTGAGTTTTTGTTAACGGTAATGTTGGCTCGACCTAAAGCGGCATCCGCTTCTTTACCTGTTAGTTCACGACCGATTAAATCCACCAGCATTAGGTGGTTCTCAGTACCACCAGAAACAATCTTGTAATCACGCTGTAAGAAAACTTCAACCATGGCTTTAGCATTTGCCACAACTTGTTGTTGATAAACTTTAAACTCTGGCTCTAACGCTTCTTTAAAGGCAACCGCTTTTGCTGCGATAACGTGCATTAATGGTCCACCTTGGTTTCCTGGGAAAACCGCAGAGTTTAATTTCTTGTAAAGCGCTTCATCATTAGCCGCTGAAATGATAATGCCGCCGCGAGGACCTGCTAAGGTTTTATGGGTTGTCGAAGTAACCACATGTGCATGAGGAACAGGATTAGGATAAACACCCGCTGCGATCAAACCCGCGACGTGCGCCATATCAACAAATAAGAATGCGTCAACTTTATCTGCAATTTCACGCAGTTTTGCCCAATCAACAATACCGGAAAAAGCAGAAAAACCACCAATGATCATTTTTGGCTTGTGCTCTACAGCAAGCTGCTCTAATTGTTGATAATCGATTTTTCCTGATTCATCAATACCGTAAGGAATAATGTCGTACAATTTTCCTGAAAAGTTAACCGGTGAACCGTGAGTTAAATGACCGCCATGGGCTAAGTTCATACCAAGCACTTTATCACCTGGTTGTAATAATGCTGCGTAAACAGCCGAGTTTGCTTGAGAACCAGAATGTGGTTGCACGTTGGCGTAAGTGGCGCCAAACAGCGTTTTTACACGTTCAATTGCTAAATTTTCAACAACATCAACATGTTCACAGCCACCATAATAACGTTTAGCTGGGTAGCCTTCCGCGTACTTATTGGTAAGCATTGAACCTTGAGCTTCCATAACTCGAGGGCTGGTATAGTTTTCCGAAGCAATCAACTCGATATGCTCTTCCTGACGCACTTGTTCTAGCTGCATCGCTGAATTCAGCTCTGGATCATAATCCGCAATGTTCATATTTTTTGTTAGCATTCTTGCTTACTCCGGTAAACCGTTAACAGAATCAACTTATGATGTTATACGCAGCTTTTACCGCTTTAGATTACACCATAGTATAGGGTTGACGCATTTTACCTCGCTATGACAAACAATCACAGTAGCCTTATAAGCATTTTACTATTTTTTAACTTTGAGAGACAAAATTCATATTTCGGAATTTAAAACCATTAATGAACTCTGCCATTAATTTCATTGAATCACCTAAATGATAATTCAAATAAAAAATGACTAAGGCAAGATATTGGTATTGATGCGCCCTTCAAGTACAATCACCCTAATTTCAATTCACTACAATATGGGTTACCTATGGCTCAATTTGTTTATAGCATGCTTAGAGTTGGGAAAGTTGTCCCGCCTAAAAAACAAATTCTTAAAGACATTTCTCTCAGTTTTTATCCAGGCGCCAAAATTGGTGTTTTAGGTTTAAACGGCTCCGGTAAATCAACGCTTTTGAAAATTATGGCGGGACTCGATACCGAAATTGAAGGTGAAGCTCGCCCGATGCCGGGGTTAAAAATCGGTTATTTACCGCAAGAACCTAAGCTTGATGAAAGTAAAACGGTTCGGGAAACTATCGAAGAAGCCGTATCTGAAGCTAAAAATGCCCTCACTCGTCTTGATGAAGTTTATGCCGCCTATGCAGATCCTGATGCTGATTTTGACGATTTGGCAAAAGAGCAAGGTGAGCTAGAAGCCATTATTCAATCTCAAGATGCTCATAATTTAGATGTGATCTTAGACCGCGCCGCTAATGCATTACGTCTGCCAGAGTGGGATGCGAAAATTGAGGTACTTTCAGGTGGTGAGCGACGCCGTGTAGCAATTTGTCGTTTACTACTCGAAAAACCTGAAATGTTACTGCTTGACGAACCAACCAACCATTTAGATGCCGAATCGGTAGCATGGCTTGAAAACTTCCTTCATGAGTATAGTGGCACTGTTGTAGCGATCACCCATGACCGTTATTTCTTAGATAACGCAGCAGGATGGATTTTAGAACTTGACCGTGGTGAAGGTATTCCATGGGAAGGTAACTACACTTCGTGGCTCGAACAAAAAGATGTACGTTTAAAGCAGGAATCTGCTGCTGAAAGTGCTCGCCAAAAAACCATTGCTAAAGAACTAGATTGGGTACGCCAAGGATCAAAGGGTCGCCAATCGAAGGGCAAAGCACGTATGGCACGCTTCGAAGAATTGAACACCAATGATTACCAAAAGCGTAACGAAACTAATGAGCTATTCATTCCACCTGGTCCTCGATTAGGTGACAAGGTAATTGAAGTTAATAACTTAACTAAATCCTATGGTGATCGCGTACTTATTGATGATTTATCATTCAGTGTTCCGAAAGGTGCGATTGTCGGTATTATTGGTGCTAACGGTGCAGGTAAATCGACTTTGTTCCGTATGCTTTCTGGTGAAGAACAGCCAGACAGTGGCACGGTTGAACTTGGTGAATCGGTACAACTGGCCTCTGTAGACCAGTTCCGTGATTCAATGAACGACAAGAATACCGTTTGGGAAGAAATTTCGGGCGGTCAAGATGTGATCCGCATCAATAACACTGAAATCCAAAGTCGTGCCTATGTGGGTCGCTTTAATTTCCGTGGTGGCGATCAACAAAAAATCATCGGCGGCCTTTCTGGTGGTGAACGTAACCGTGTGCATTTGGCTAAGCTGTTACAAGCTGGCGGTAACGTGTTACTGCTCGACGAACCAACCAATGACTTAGATGTAGAAACACTACGTGCTCTTGAAGAAGCTATTGTCGAATTCCCGGGTTGCGCCATGGTGATTTCTCATGACCGTTGGTTCCTTGACCGCATTTGTACTCACATTCTCGATTATCGAGATGAAGGCAAGGTCAACTTCTATGAAGGTAACTACACAGAATACTCAACTTGGTTAAAAGAACAGCTAGGTACAGATGTTATTGAGCCACATCGTTTAAAGTACAAACGAATGACAAAATAACCACCATCAAACAGAGGCTTATCGCCTCTGTTTTGTTACTGGAGCTTTATGAATATTCTTGTCAGCGATATTTGGGGGATCACCCCTCATCTTCACGAACTCGCGTGTCAACTTGGCTCAGAAACAATAATCCATGATCCTTATCATGGTGACTTAACAAGTTTTAAAAATGAACAGCAGGCCTATTACCATTTTATGAACAACTCTGGGGTAGATTCATATTCAAAATCGCTTGCTGAATTATTAAATTATTTAAAAACGCCTGTTAATTTGATTGGTTTCAGTACAGGTGCTTCTGCCATTTGGAACCTGACGAATAGAACGAATCAAGACCAAATTCAAAATGCGATTTGTTTCTATGGTGGACAAATTAGAAATGCTCTGAACGTATCTCCTAAATTTAAAACCATTCACATCATGCCAAGCAAAGAAGAACATTTTGATTTATCTGCAATGTTACATTCACTCAAAACCAAACCGAACACTGAAGTCATCAGAACTGAATACCTTCATGGATTCATGAATCGGTGTTCGACTAATTTTTCCGAAAAAGGGTTTCAAGAGTACATGACATTCACTAAGGAAAGCTTGTGAACAAAATTGCCATTTTTGTCGATGTGCAAAACATCTATTACACGTGCAGACAGGCTTATGGTAAACAATTTAATTACCGTAAATTCTGGCAACGGATTGGCGAGCAAAACGAAATCCTTATCGCCAATGCTTACGCTATCGCCAGCAACAACGACGGTCAAATCAAGTTTCAAGATGCACTCAAACACATTGGTTTTAATGTAAAGACCAAGCCCTTTATTCAACGTAGTGATGGTTCAGCTAAAGGTGACTGGGATGTCGGTATTACTCTGGATATCTTCGAGGCGGCTGAACAAGTAGATACCATCATCTTGCTTTCAGGGGATGGTGACTTTAGTTTGTTACTCGATAGAATAAAGACAAAATTTAATACTAAATCTATAGTGTATGGCGTGCCAAGCTTAACAGCTAAAGCCTTGATAGATTCAGCAACTCAATATCATGAAATTGATGAACAGTTACTTCGATAACGATACATTTAATAACAACGAAAAGAGTGAACAACAACCCATGCCTGACCATTTAAGTAAACAGTTTCATTTTCTTGTGCAAATTTATTATGAAGATACAGATTTTTCCGGTGTTGTTTATCACCCTAATTTTTTAAAGTATTTTGAACGTGCACGAGAACATGTAATCGGCGCTGATAAGTTAAATGAATTATGGAAAATTCATCAATTAGGCTTTGCAGTATATAAAACGGAAATGATTTGCCAAGAGGGCGTCGAGTTTGCCGATATCATCGATGTGCGAACACGTTTCTATATTGAAAGCCAATACCGAACTGTGTGGCATCAAGAGATCTGGCGTCCCAACGCCAATAAGCCAGCGGTTACTGCTGTCATCGAAATGGTTTCAATGAACACCAATCGTCAGTTAACTGCGATGCCTGAACATCTTATTAATGCACTAACGCTTCACCTTTAGCACTTACTTTAATTTTGTGATTACTGAGTTCATTCCAGCGCAGTTCTAACTCCGCAGGCAGTAATGGCTCACAAAAGTAATGCCCTTGAATTTTATCTGCGCCCATCTGCATTAATAACTGGGCGATATCTTCCGACTCAACCCCTTCTACCGTCACGAATAATCCCAATTTTTTCGGTAAGGATATGCTTGTTTCTAAAATCAATAATGAAGCCTGTTCACTATATACATTTTCCAAAAATGAACGATCAATTTTGATCTCATCAATCGGTAAATGTTTTAAATAGGAGAGCGATGAATGGCCAGTGCCAAAATCATCAATAGCAATGGCTACCCCTAATTCTCTCAGCTGGGTCATAGTGTCAATGGCTTTCGCTTGATCTTCAATTAAGCGACTTTCGGTTAACTCAATGCTCAAACAACTCGCTGGAATTTGATAATGTAATAAGCCCGCTTTAATATCGTCCACCAAAGAATCTCTTGATAAATCCATACCGGAAAGATTAATAGCTGTTTGAGTATAATATCCATGGCTACGCCAATCAGCTTGTTGCTGCATGACTTTATTAATCATCCATGAACTCAACATGCTGATCACCCCTGCCCGCTCTGCAAGCGGAATAAACTCACTCGGGGACAGTTCACCCAGTCGACTATGCTGCCATCGGATTAACGCTTCTAATTGAGAAAAACCACCTGCTTCGAGGCACTGTTTCGGCTGATAAACAATATGCGGTTCATCAAGTTTAATGGCTTTAGGGATCGCGGCAACAATATCTAGCTCTCGTTGATGAATAATGTCGTCACCCGCTTGGTAATAACTCACCATATCTGTCTTCAGTGCCGAGTTTTGTAATGCCAAGTCCACCCGTTTCAACATTAGGCTGACATCACTATGGAATTGGCGTACATCTAACACCCCGACTTTAAACCTAAGGTTCAAGGCAGTGCCCTTAACCCGATATGTTTTTTGTAACTCATGGCGTAGGTCGCATAAATCCTCAGCCTGAATTTGACCGTCAAAATATAAAAAGAACTCAGCGCCATTCATGCGTGCTAATAATTTTGGCTTTATGGATAAATTTTGTAGCCGTTGCGACAATTGCAGCAATAACAGATCGCCTAAGCTAAAACCAAAAACATCATTCACATAGCGGAAATGGTGGACATCAAGCAAAATAAAATAACCACTTTTGACTGGCATCAACGTTGACAAGCGTTGCTTTAAACCTAGCCGATTCAATAAACCTGTGAGCTTGTCTATCTCGATAGGAGGAGGCAATTGGTTAAGCAGTTTAGTTAACGACAAAGACAACTCACTATACTTTGCCGGCACATAGGACAATGACAGCGCCGTCCGCTGACGCATTTGAGCAGTGATCTTCTTCGTTAACCTTTGAATAAAATCATTATCTTGTTTTTTTTCGATCTTAATATTTAGCAATAAGATAGCGAGTATGGAAAGTAGTAGTACTAAAAAAATAACAGCAATATCAGCCCCAATCATGCCTTTATTATCCTTTTTCTGGCATTTTATAGTGCGTATTAATGTTGAAATTGATACAAAAAAAGCAATACGCTCAGAAAAACGTCACTCATAACTTTGTTTTATTGACTGATAATGGGTTAAATAATCGTCGCTGGCAAGTGTCTCTTCCGTAACAGGTAAACCTTTTTCAATAAAAACGGCCAGCCGTTGTGCCAACGGAGCCTTAGATTTCAGCTCTCCAGCAATAATGGCGGATGCTCGGATAAAGTCAACATAGCTCACCTCTTCTGTTAAGAAAGTAATGTCAGCCCAACGTTCAACAACTAGGATAATATCCTCAGGAAAGTCCCATTTTTTCAGCGTCGCTACACCGACAGGCCCTTGAAGTTTGCGGCTTATTTCATTCAGTTCCTCTTGAGTTTTAAACTCCTCAGGAAATTGTTCTGCTTCAGTAATAATGGGCAAAGCACCAATATTGTGGACCAAACCTGCTAACATAAGCGTATCGTTTTTTAGTCTACACTCTGGGTGCGATTGTTTGTGTAAATGCAGAAGTGAACAAGCCGTCGCCATAACCTCGATAGACTTGTTCCATACTTGGTTCATTGCAGCGCGCACTTGTTCATTACTTGAGAGAAATATTTGCTCAACAGCAACCGAAGTGACAATATTTTGGATTTGAATAAGGCCTATACGAGCAACCGCACCAGCTAAACTGTCACAGGCAACACCGCGTCGATACATGGAACTGTTCGCCACTTTAATGACCCTTGCTGATAACGCTTGTTCTTTACCAATGGCGACAGCGATATCCTTGATTTCTGAATTATCATCATTAACCACACTCTGAATTTCCATGACCTGTTCAGGTAATGTAGGCAGGATCAATTTGTCCTGATGCAGTTTTTTCAAAAAACCGACTAACAGCGAATGTGCCACCGTCATAATGAATCCTTGTTCGAGCATAATTTGTCGTATGGTAAGTGAAAACTGCCCCAATTGCTTTATTTTTCTCGCTATATCCTCACTAAAGAAAGGGTTTAGTTTAATTTGCATCCAAGTGGGTTGATTGCGTAAAATACTGCCCCCGCATAATGCGGCGTACCCCTTTGATTAAGACTGAGAGAAATTATGTTTACACCCGAGCTATTGTCTCCTGCAGGCACACTAAAAAATATGCGTTATGCCTTTGCCTATGGCGCAGATGCTGTCTACGCAGGTCAACCTAGGTATAGCTTACGAGTCAGAAATAATGACTTCAAAATGGAGAACCTTGCCACAGGTATTCAAGAAGCTCATGATTTAAATAAGAAACTATATGTTGTAAGCAACATTGCTCCACATAATGCCAAGCTTAAGACTTATATCAAGGATATGGAACCTGTGGTTTCAATGAAGCCAGATGCATTGATTATGTCAGATCCTGGTTTGATCATGATGGTACGAGAAGCGTTCCCTGATCAGGAAGTACATTTATCTGTTCAAGCCAATGCCATTAACTGGGCTTCAGTTAAGTTCTGGGAACAGCAAGGCATCAAACGCGTAATTCTTTCTCGTGAATTATCATTAGATGAAATTGAAGAAATTCGCCAACGCTGTCCTGACATTGAGTTGGAAGTCTTTGTCCATGGCGCATTGTGCATGGCGTACTCAGGCCGTTGTTTATTATCGGGTTATATGAACAAACGCGACCCAAACCAAGGCACCTGTACTAATGCTTGCCGTTGGAAATACGATGCTCATGAAGCCAAAGAAAATGAAAGCGGTGATGTTGTTGCAGTAAACCCTAATGATAATGGCGTTCAATTAGAAAGTCCTACCTTAGGTGAAGGTGCCCCAACTGATAATGTTTATCTGCTTGAGGAAGCCAATCGTCCAGGTGAGTACATGCCGACGTTTGAAGATGAGCATGGCACTTACATCATGAACTCAAAAGATTTGCGTGCTATTCAGCATGTTGAACGTTTAACCAAAATTGGTGTAGATTCGTTAAAGATCGAAGGTCGCACTAAATCTTTCTATTACGTTGCTCGCACCGCACAATTGTATAAACAAGCAATTGCGGATGCCGTTGCCGGACGTGAATTCAATCCAAATCTTATGCGCCAATTAGAAGGATTGGCACACAGAGGGTATACCGAAGGCTTCTTACGCCGTCACGTACATGATGAATACCAAAACTACGAATACGGTTATTCAGTGAGTGACACTCAACAATTCTGTGGCGAATTAACAGGTAAACGTAATAACGCAGGCCTTGCAGAAATTGATGTGAAAAACAAATTTATGGTTGGCGATAGTGTTGAGTTGATGACACCACAAGGCAATATGAACCTTAAGATTGAAGGTCTTGAGAACCGTAAAGGTGAAGCGGTAGAAGCAGGCAAAGGCAACGGCCATATTGTTTACCTAGATGTACCGAATGAAGTGGACTTGAATAAAGGCATTTTGCTTCGTAACTTGCCTAACGGACAGGATACCCGTAACCCACATGCTGAAGTAAAAATAACCAACGCTGCTGAGTAACACCTTAGTCTGTTACTAAGAAGCGCTCTTTAGAGCGCTTCTTTTCGTTTTATTCAGGGTAGGTTTAGTTACATCAAATATAACCAAGAGGATAATATTAATTCATTTTCAAAATGTTAGTAGGAAACCTCCATGAAAGCAGCTTTATTAGTATCTTCTCATCTGCTTCTATTCATCAGTTTAGTTTGTCATGCAAACGCAACCCCCCTCTTTCCACAAAACCTTCCTTATCGAATGCATCGAACAATCCAATACGATTTAGCAAATAACTTTTCAAAAACGCCATTCCCAACATCTGGAAAAGCACTATGTGATGAGCTGACCCAAGGTAATCCCATATTTACATATTGTTATGTAACGCTGAATACAACAAACCATGAGTTAATGATGTCTGTTACATATAAAAATGGCAATTCAAACGGAATAATCCCAGCTTCGAACTATGAGCATGAATTCGAAAATTATGATCCTGGAATAACAAATGAAACCATAGTCAATCCCGAAAACTCTAAAGTGATTTACAATGGTGTACCAAAAAATTGGCTTGGGCTTATTTGCAACGAAACGGAATGTAAAGATTGGAGTGGAAATTAACAGTTCCCCCTAACCAAATTTTTGAGAGAGTTTATATTAACGGTGTGTTATTAATTGTGTTACGCAAAACCGACTTTTATAGTAAAATACCGCTTT
>JBMYXI010000034.1:0-32010 GCA_049608225.1 Parashewanella sp. | reverse complement strand
TAAGGTGAGCTTGAGGTATATAAATAAAAGTTTATTCAGGTTGAATTTATATTATCCCACTTTGTCTGTATCGTGTTTAATCATAATGTTTTTTTGAGGATTAGATTATGTTAGCGTGCAGTGATGTTCTTGCTCAACCGGTAGTACATGAGAGCGACTTGAGAGGGCTCACTGAGCGATTGGAAGATAAAGAAATCTGTTTTCTCCTATATCATTTTACAGCCCAATCTCGTGAATTTTTGATAGAAACAATCATTTCAAGATTCCACGCAACAGTATCTTCTGAAAATTTAGTTGATAAACAGACTGAAGTATTGCAAAAGTACACTCATAGTGCATCTGAATGCTTTTTAAGCTCTGAGACATTATTAATCAGTGGGGCTGCGGGCTTATTACCCATTTCTGCACTCCTGTCTTTTGACTTAAATGAAGTGTCGAATAAGACGATAGCTTTAACTTTGATGGCGGCAACCGCATCATTCTTTGGGGTGTTAGGTGGTGTTGGTTATTATCAGTATCGACAAACACCACAGCAACGTGTCCGAGCGGCGTATAATCGTCAAGCATGGGTCACTTTTCCTTTGATTGTGGCTCATGTAAAGCTTAAAGCTGAAATGGATCATATTGAAATGAAAATCGAGAAAATTCGATTTAAATATGGTGAAACTTCCCCTATCTTTTTGAAAGAACCAAAGGTATTTGAAGCGTATTTTACACAATGTATACAAGAATTTGAGGCGGCAAATACACAGCATAAATGCGTACGAGAATTCACTCTAAAAGTCAAAGCGGTGAATGAGGTTAGATCTAATGAGTCAGCAGTTAAAGCTGAATATGATGAAGTTCGATCTGCAGTAAGTAGGTTAAAGGATAGGCTCAAGCACATTTCCACTGATATGTCGAAATTAAAAAAACAATTGGATGAGATTAACCAGCAAGCTGCGCTACGAGCTGTTCGGATTCTGGCACGAGATTCGAAAACAGAAGTTTCAGATACTGCTTCTAGAAACAGAGACGAAATAAGTATTAAAAGTCAAATCAGGACCCTAGAAAACGAGCAAAATTCCACAGAGCGCGAAATTAGACAAAGTGAAGGCACTTTAGAGGCTAAAGGCAAAGAATTAAAATCGTTAAAGCTATTAAGAGAACAAAGTGAATTAGAGGCAAATCAGGCTGAGCAGAAAATTAAACATGACGACGAGAAACTGTATGAACATACTGTTTTGAAGGCTTTTCGTATGATTGAGCTTAAAAAATTGATCGAATCAGATAAAGCGTCAAGCTTCACAACTGAATTAACTCGCTTAGTTGAACTCGGGATTGAGGATTATTTATTGTGTGGTCTCCCTCAGGCTGCATCAGATATCCACTCAAAGCTGATGACTAAACAGCATGTAAACCCAAATGATGGGATAGAAACTCTTTACGGGAAATTACCTGAAGTGCCGACAAGCTTAACTCCTTCAGCTGAAAGTCCTCTGGAAACTAAACTTAATAACGATATATAATTTAACATATCCCAAACCATAATGATTAGATTGAAACGTGCTAAACAAAATTTGGTTTTATCTATTTTTTATTGCCTTCGTCAGTATTATTTTTAACCTGTTCACAGGAAATACTAACGTGCTGGCATCTGCTGTTAGTTCATTATTTTCAAATGCTAAACTTGCAGCGGAAATTTCATTTGGATTAGTTGGCATTTTGAGTTTATGGATGGGGCTAATGCAAGTGGGTGAAAAAGCGGGCATTATTCGTCTTATTTCAAATATTACAGAACCTTTGCTCGCTAAATTGATGCCTGAAGTGCCACGTGGACATCCTGCATTCGGCAGTGTCACTATGAATTTGACCGCCAATGCGTTGGGTTTAGATAATGCGGCTACCCCTTTAGGCTTAAAAGCCATGCAAGATTTACAATCGCTCAATCCGGTAAAGCATGTTGCCACCAATGCTCAAATACTGTTTTTAGTGTTAAATACTTCTTCAGTGACTTTAATACCAGTAACGGTTTTCCTATATCGAGCGCAGCAGGGGGCTGCAAATCCTGCAGATGTTTTCTTGCCTATCTTACTCGCAACCAGTGCTTCAACGCTGGCAGGTTTGACGGCTGTTTCAATTATTCAACGTATTTCAATATTCAATACTGTCATACTTGGTTATGCTGCATTGGTTATAGGGGCGTTTTTAGCGCTATTTGCTTATCTCTCTACCTTAGCAATCTCTGAAATTGGTCATTTTTCTACCCTGCTTGGGAATGGCATTTTACTTAGCTTGATTTTTAGTTTTATTTTGGTGGCAGCTTATCGCAAGATTGCAGTATATGACGAATTTATCGACGGCGCGAAGCAAGGTTTTGAGCAAGCAATAAAATTGATCCCTTTCCTTGTCGCCATGTTGATTGCAATAGGTTTACTGCGTGCTTCAGGCGCGATGGATATATTTCTTAACGCGATTGCTTCCGTTGTGAAATATTTTGGCTTCGATACACGCTTTATTGATGCTTTGCCAACGGCAATAATGAAACCCTTTAGTGGCTCAGGAGCGAGAACATTAATGTTAGAAACCATGCAGCATAACGGTGTTGACTCTTTCGCGGGTCGATTATCAGCAATTATTCAAGGTAGTACTGAAACCACGTTTTACGTGTTGGCAGTGTATTTTGGTTCAGTGGGTATTCGCAATGGTCGTCATGCACTTGGTTGTGGTTTATTTGCTGACTTTGCTGGTGTAGTTGCCGCTATTGGTGTGTGTTACTGGTTTTACGGTTAGGCTTATTCTTATCTGTAGTATTGACATTAAGGTTAGATCCAGTTGACTCATTTTTGAATTGAGTCATTTTAAATTTAGCGCTGTATTTTAGTACTGCTAGATTACTGACAACAACGCCGATGACCAGTAGTATGATCAACCAAACTTCTAATGTAGACATAAATTGATACTTAAAGTGTTAAGACATATATCACCTTAACACTTTGTCGCAATGATTAACATTAATCAACGGCTAAACGTTGTTCACATTTCTTAACATCTTCTGGGGTGTCAACTTCAACAGAATCAAAGGCACTTAATGCCATTTTGATTTTATATCCGTGTTCAAGAACACGTAATTGTTCCAGTTTTTCTAATTGCTCTAAGCGTCCGTGAGGCATTTTGGCGAATTCTTGGATGAATTTACTTGAATACGCGTATAGCCCGAGATGTTTATAAACTGGGTAGTCATCAGTATCGCGACCAAATGGAATTTTTGAACGTGAAAAGTAAAGGGCGTTATGGTTATTATCAAACACCACTTTTACTTGCATTGGATCATCACGCTCGCTGGTTTTTGATATTTCGTAAGCCAATGTGGCCATCTCAAACTCGCCTGGATGGCGCTCGAACAAATTGATCAGCTGCTCAATAGAGATTGGGTCCACCAAGGGCTGATCACCTTGTAGATTAATAATAATTTCATCATCTGGCAGGCCCAAAGTTTGGATCGCTTCGTTAATTCGGTCTGTTCCTGTGGCAGCATCTGGGCTGGTCATCACAACATTACCACCAAATGATTCAACTACATTTTTAATTCTATCGTCATCTGTAGCGACAAACACCTGTGAAAGACCTTTGGCATTTGATGCGCGTTCATAAACATGTTGGATCATTGGCTTACCTGCAATCAAGGCCAATGGTTTACCGGGAAATCGAGATGAGCCATAACGAGCGGGAATAATTAAAGAGAAGTTCATTTCATTAACCAAATATATTTGAATACGTGCTAATCATACCATTTAGCTAGGATTAGCACGCCTGTTTTTGAAATTAAAATGTTGATGAAGTTAAGATTTATACTCTAAAGCGATATGTCGATCGATTGTGACATCGAGATCATTTAATAAACCATTGTCGATGCCATAAATCCAGCCATGTACTGCGACATCTTGTCCATGCTTCCAAGCCTGTTGAACTATGGTTGAGCTAGCAACATTGGCAACTTGCTCAATAACGTTTAATTCACACATGCGATTAAATTTATCATCTTCATTTAAATCAACAAGTTCTGCTTCATGTTTACGATACACGTTGCGAATTTGATCTAACCAGTGATCAATGAGTCCAAAACGATCTTCGTTTTGCATTGAAGCTTTAACGCCGCCACAACCATAATGGCCTACGACCATGATGTGTTTAACTTTTAATACTTCAACCGCGTATTGAATAACTGCAAGACAATTAATGTCCGTGTGGATCACCTGGTTAGCGATGTTTCGATGTACGAAAACTTCACCAGGCATGACATCAATAATTTGGTTCGATGGCACTCGGCTGTCAGCGCAACCAATCCATAAATATTCAGGTGTTTGCTGCTTCGACAGCTTTTCGAAGAACTCAGGATCTTCTTGTTTGATGCGTTCAGCCCATTTTCGATTATTGTCAAAAAGAGGTTTTAATAGTTTCATTGTTATTACCAATAGTTGAGCAAATTACTGGGAATTATAACAGCATAGGAGGCAAATGTGGTCTAGCCATTATTCTCATTGGAATTATTTACAACATCAGCGATGTTAAAAACATAGTTTTGAACTAAATAGGGAAGTTGAGTGAGAATTTCATTCTTTAAAAGTATGTTATGTTGAGCCAGTATAAATTCTAAATGTTCAGGTTTAAACAGGTTAAGATATTCACCAGCAATGGGAGCGTAACTGATGTGCCATGGTTCAGGGCTGACACCGCTCTTGCCTGCTTGATAAGGAAAAAAGAATCCGAATTCATGAGCGTGTTGTTGTAGCCAGTTAGCAAGTTGATAACATGGACCATTGGGGTGATATTCTTGCGGAATAAGTTGTAGTTTTTGTTTTGAGATGCTTGCTGCATCAAATACATCTAAATCTGTTCCCCAGTGATGACGTGAAGCACCGGGAAGAGCTGACCAAGTTAATATGGCTTTAACAAGTTGCGCATTATCGAGCTGATCAAATGCTAATGGTTTGGAATCTTTATCGAGCAGTGAACGTTTGCCACTGGCTTTATTATTCCATATCAGCAGTTGACGCTCGAAACTGCGGTAAGCTGAGCAAATCGCCAATTCAATTCCTGCTTGCTTAGCGCTTGCTGCCATCTTGATAAATGATTGGAGCGTTTCTTTTTCTAATAACATGCCTTGATGCTCAACTAAATGAGCACCGCTCAGACCGTATAAATGGGGATGTTCAATGGTTAACTTGTTGGACATAACAACTTTTCAAGGATCCGTTGATAACAATCAGATAATAGCGTTAAATCACTGTCTTTAACACATTCATTCACTTTATGTATGGTTGCATTAACTGGACCTAATTCAATAACTTGAGCGCCTGTTGGTGCAATAAAACGGCCGTCAGAGGTGCCACCAGAGGTTTGTGGCTCAGTGTGGCTGCCGGTAACTTCATAAATCGCTTCGCAGGTGGCAGTTAATAATTCTCCCGATCTCGTTAGAAAAGGTTGACCGTTATATACCCAGTTAATGTCGTAGTTTAGTTTATACTTGTCAAAGATCTTATGTACTCGAGTGACGAGATCTTCCGCCGTAACTTCTGTTGAGTAACGGAAATTAAACATAACAGATAACTCACCCGGTACCACATTTGAAGCGCCTGTTCCCGCGTTGATGTTAGCAATTTGGAAACTGGTTGGAGGGAAAAATTCATTACCCTTATCCCATGTGGTTTGAGTTAACTCGGCTAATGCGGGAGCAGCTTTGTGAAAAGGGTTTTCTGCTAGGTGTGGGTAAGCGACATGACCTTGAATACCATGAACCGTTAAATTACCAGTAAGGCTGCCACGACGGCCATTTTTGACAACATCACCAAGTTGCTTGGTTGATGAAGGTTCACCGACTAATGCCCAAGTAATTTTTTCATTTCTTGCTTCAAGAGTATCAATCACTCGGGTAGTACCATTAATAAATGGACCTTCTTCGTCACTGGTAATTAAAAATGCAATGGAGCCTTGATGATTTGGATTTTGCTCAATGAATTGTTCTGTTGCCGTTATCATAGCAGCAAGGGAACCTTTCATATCAGCAGCGCCGCGGCCATGTAAATAACCCTCAACCATTGTCGGTTCAAAAGGCGGGGTATGCCATTTTGCTAAATCGCCCGTCGGCACGACATCTGTATGTCCCGCAAAACAAAAAACAGGGGACGTCGTACCGCGGCGAGCCCACATATTCGTTGTGTCATTAAACACCATGCTCTCTATTTGAAAGCCAAGCGATTGAAGGCGTGCGGCCATTAATGACTGACAGCCTGCATCTTCTGGTGTAATGGATTCTCTGGCGATGAGTTGTTTTGCCAGTTCTATGGTGGGGCAGGTCATTAACTAAATAGCTCTTGGTATTGTACAGGCTTAAAACCGATATTCACGGTTTCATTAACAACTAACACAGGGCGCTTGATCAAGGTTGGATGATCGAGCATAAGCATGATGGCTTTTTGTTGGTCAATATCATTTTTTTGTTCATCGGTTAATGCACGGAAACTAGTGCTACGTTTGTTAAATAGGGTTTGCCAATCTGTGTGAACAAGCCAATTCTCTATATGCTGTTGTGTGACACCGTCGTCACGAAAATCATGGAAGGTAAATGGAATATTGTTTGCTTCTAACCATTTACGTGCTTTGCGGACAGTATCACAGTTTTTAATGCCGTAGATTGTTGTATTCATTAGTATATTATTAATTTTTTAAGTAATAGATTGGATAATAGCAGGCTATTTTCATTTGCGACATGTAGAAATAGCCTTGAATGATCAATAACGACTTAGGTTAATGTCGTTTACCAGAATGTTTTTTATTGAGTGCTTCTTGTTTTGCTTGCTTGATGGCTTGTTTTTCTGCCAGCATAATAGCGACATCTTGTTTTTCCTTTTCAGCCATTTCAGGTGTTTCTAAGGTGAGCTTTCCAATTCGACCACTGCGGAATTCGTGTAATAATACCTCCGAAGCTTTATGGAGGTCGATTCGTCCACCTGGGCGAAGTGCACCACGGCGACGACCGATTTCTTCTAACAGCCCTATGTCATCGACAGGCATGGTATCTATTTTGTAGCGCTCGCAGATCTGTTGTGGGTAGGCATGCAAAAAGTATTCAGCGGCAAATAAAGCGACATCATCATAATCCATGGCTGTGTCTTTGATTGCCCCCGTAACGGCGAGCCGATAACTGCTGGCTTCGTTATCAACTTTTGGCCATAAAATTCCGGGTGTATCAGACAGCACAATGCCATTTTTTAAGTTGATCCGCTGCTGTGTTTTGGTTACGGCGGGTTCGTTGCCTGTTTTTGCGATCACTCGTCCGGCTAAGGTATTAATAATGGTTGATTTACCGACATTAGGGATGCCCATGATCATGGTACGAATGTCTTTTTCAATTTTGTCTCGTTGAGGAACAAGTTTGCGACAAAGATCTGGAATTTTCTTGACCATGGCAGTTTGCAATGTTGTGATGGCGCTGGCTTTAACTCCGTCTTCTTTTTCAAGATATTCAATCCAACGTGCTGTGACTTCTGGGTCGGCTAAATCGGATTTATTAAGTAATTTAATACAAGGCTTATTACCTCGCAGTGATGCAATCATTGGATTTTCACTAGAATAGGGGATCCGAGCATCTAACACTTCGATCACTAAATCGACTTGAGGCATTACTTTCTCAATCTCTTTACGCGCTTTATGCATGTGTCCAGGGAACCAATGAATTGCCATGTTGCCTTGCCTTAAAAGTTATTATTAAACTGATTTGTATATCGGAGCGTTAAAAAGCGCCCTAAGACGCTTATTAACAAGTCATTACGAAAAAGAATTAAATTACACCTAATTCTTTTAATCTTTCCATTAAGTATTCATGAGCGGTATAACGCTCCGAAAGTACAACTTCTGGGTGAGGATGTAAAAATAAAGGTAACGATACGCGTGACTTGGTCATATCAGTACCTTCCGGATTAATGACACGGTGTGACGTAGATGGGAAATAACCACCAGAAGCTTCTTGCAGCATATCACCAATGTTAATAATGATATTGCCAAAATCACTTGGAACATCTTGCCAAATGCCATCTTTGTCTTTTACTTGAAGTCCAGGTTCATTAGCGGCAGGTAACACTGTAATTAAGTTAATGTCTTCATGAGCTGCTGCGCGAATAGCACCAGCTTCTTCATTACCTGTCATTGGTGGGTAATGTAGTACGCGCAACAATGTTTGCGGACTTTCATGAACCATTTTTGACAAGGCTATTGAGTATTTTTCAGCAACGTCTGCTGGGGAGTGCTTTTCAATCCAACTTAGTAACTCTTCTGCAAACGCATTGGCCTTTTCATAATATGAAACGATATTTTCACGTAAAGAATCAGGGATCTGACCCCATAAATATACGTGATAGTACTCTTTAATGTCTTTTACTGTATGGCCTTTAGCCGTTTCGGAAACTTCTGCTGGGAAATAGCCATCTTGTGTTTCAACATTAAATTTATAATCGTATTTCTCGTCCGTATTATAAAATTCTTGCCACTCTTTATAAATTGTTTCAACAAGTTCTTGGCTGATTGGATGGTTACGTAAAACACCAAATCCAATTTGATGAAGAGATTCTACAAATTGCTTGTCAGCGTCTTTAGCAAGATAATCGATAGCTTCTAATTTCATTTGATATATTCTTTCTTATAATGTGTTTGACCCGCGGCTATTTTACTCTGGCTTAGATTGAACTGCAAAAGAGTTGTAATAGATCCTGATGATTTCGTGTCTATCATTAAAAGTTTGCGTAATTAAGGTGTTAATATGAGCAAATTAACTGAATTTGAAAAATATGTTATAGAGCAAAAGGGCACCGAGCCGCCATTTTCTGGCGAATATACCGACTTAGACGCCCAAGGTGTGTATTTGTGTAAAAAATGCCAATCGCCACTTTATCGCTCAGAGCATAAGTTTCAATCTCATTGTGGTTGGCCATCATTTGATGATGAAATTGAAGGTGCGATAAAACGCTGCATCGATGCCGATGGCAAACGGATAGAGATTGTTTGTAACCAGTGTGATGGACATTTAGGGCATGTATTCGAAGGTGAAATGATGACAGATAAAAATGTTCGTCACTGTGTTAATTCTGTTTCCATGACATTTGAGCCAGTTACTGCTATGTCATCTCATACGGCTCATTTAGCCACTTTAGGTGGTGGATGTTTTTGGTGTTTAGAAGCCATTTTTGAGCGCTTAAATGGTGTCAACAAGGTGACATCTGGCTATGCTGGTGGAGTTGCATCAGATGCAAATTATCAGGCTGTTTGTACTGGAATGACCGGTCATGCAGAGGTAGTCCAAATTGAATACGATCCGCAAAAGATAAGTTATGAATATTTACTTGCGGTATTTTTTGAAGCTCATGATCCAACGACTTACAATCAACAAGGTAATGATAAAGGTCCGCAATATCGAAGTGCTGTATTTGCTCATAATGCTGAGCAAGCCGCTAAAGCATCAGAGGTGATTGCCAAAATTGATAAGTCAGTTATTTTTTCAAAGCCAATCGTTACCGAATTAACCATGCTTAATGGCTTTTACCCTGCTGAAGTGGCACATAATGATTACTACAAAAACAATAGTATGCAGCCATATTGTCAACTGGTTATTAAACCCAAGGTTGAAAAAATCGAAAAACTGATCGCCAATGGTGAGATTTAGTGTTGCTTTGGGCTTGAGTTTTCACTCAAGCCCTGTGTTCGGACTGGGCTTAGTCTAATTTATCATCAGCAATGCGGTAGTGTGGGTCTTCAATTAAATTCACTTCAACCAGATCGCCAGCTTTATGAAGCAGCTGTTTACAATCGCCACTTAAATGTCTTAAATGCAATCGCTTACCTGCGGAAATATAACGTTCCGCCAAAGTATCAATGGCGTCTAATGCTGAGTGATCGGCAACGCGTGAATTTTGGAAATCGACAATCACATCATCAGTGTCATTCTTGGCATCGAATAATTCGAGGAAGTGTGAAACTGAACCGAAGAATAGTGGGCCATTTAATTTATAAACCTTCCAGCCATTGGAATCAATTTCCGTTTGAACATTGATGTGTTTTGCATGTTCCCAAGCAAAAACCAATGCAGATACAATCACACCGACAAATACAGCAAAGGCTAAATCAGTAAATACAGTTACAGTGGTTACTAAGATGATCACAAATGCATCATGCTTAGGCACCTTGCGCATAACTTTAAAACTTGCCCATTCAAATGTACCCAGCACAACCATAAACATCACGCCGACTAACGCTGCTAATGGGATCATTTCAATCAGTGCAGAGCCAAATAAAATGAACGCCAGTAAAGCAAGCGCTGCAGTAATACCAGACAAACGCCCGCGTCCACCTGAGTTAATGTTGATCATTGACTGACCGATCATGGCACATCCACCCATAGCACCAAAAAAGCCGCTGGTTACGTTAGCAACACCTTGTCCAACACACTCTTTATTGCCTTTACCGCGAGTTTCAGTCATTTCATCAACAACGGTAAGTGTCAGAAGTGATTCAATTAGGCCAACCGCTGCCAAAATACCTGAGTAAGGCAAAATGATCATTAATGTTTCTAGGTTAAATGGCACAGACGGTATTGAAAATGTGGGTAAAGAGCCCGCAATGGTTGCGGCTTCATCACCACTCATCGAACGCAAAAAGTCTAATACGGTGCGAGTGTCAAGGTTAAAACCGACAACAATAGCGGTCACAGTTAAGATAGCCGCTAATGAAGATGGGATAGCCGTTGTGACTTTAGGCAAAAAATGAATGATAAACATAGTGAGCGCAACTAATCCAAGCATTAAAAACAATTGATCGCTTTGCAACCATTGCATGCCCCCATTGCCATCTGGAATTTTAAACTGACCTAATTGCGCTAAAAAGATCACAATCGCTAAGCCATTAACAAAGCCTATCATGACTGGATACGGCACAATACGAATGAACTTCCCTAGTTTACATACACCGGCAACGATTTGGATTATCCCAGCTAACACGACGGCGGCAAACAGGTATTGCACACCGTGTTGCGCAACCAGTGCGACCATAACAACGGCCATTGCGCCTGTAGCACCTGAAATCATTCCTGGGCGTCCGCCAATTAAAGCTGTAATTAGTCCCATGATGAAGGCAGCGTATAAGCCAACCATAGGCTCAACACCGGCAACAAAGGCAAAGGCGACGGCTTCTGGAACAAGTGCTAAGGCAACGGTTAACCCCGACAACACATCCGCTTTGTGGCTGGCTGTTTTATGACGAATTAAATCGAACATTTGACCTCGAATATATGCAATATCATTGATAACAGCGTGAAGTATTACCAATGCTATCAAAATTGTGGATGAAATTTAGGCTGCGATTCTATCAAAAAAATACAAAAGTAACCTACAAAAAAGAAGCCATCATAGATGGCTTCTTCGTATTGTAAAAACAGCGGATTTATGCTTTTGTCATTTCCGACGAAGCACTGTTTAGTCCTTTTGAACAAACTCGGTTTGCTTCAGGAGTAACGTTTGAGTAGTCACGACCTTTGGGTATAGCTATTTCTACTCGTTGAGAAACTTCAGGTTTCACCATTTCAGCATTAACCATTTTTGTGAAACGTCCAGTAGCTGATGCAGAAGTAGCTTTAGCCTGTTTCGGCTTGCTCGCTTTTTTGGCTTTAACTTCAGCTTGTTTCGCTACAACTTGTTCAGTTGCTTCTGGCCTTTCAATGTCAGTTTTTTCAGAAACCAACTCTGTTACTTCAATCTCGTTAGCTTGAGTTTCTGAGCTAACCGAAGCTTCAACTGCAGGTGTTTCAGAAGCCATTACTTCAACTTCATCTTTCGCCAGGGTTGATGTTGCAATCGCTTCAGTAGCCTCGACAGTAACACTTGACTCAACTGGAATTGGTTCGTGTTGAGCTGGTGAAACAATAACTTCTGGTTTTTCTTTCACTTCCGCTGTAACGACTTCTTGTTCAGCTGTTTCGATTGAATCTAAATCAAAATTCACGGCCATTTCTTCATGAGATTCAAAGGCGGCAGGCTCTTCGGAGTGCTCGACTTTTTCATCACGACGACGGCGTTGACCTGCTGCACGAAGATGACGCGGACTACGACGACTACGACGCGTATTGTCTTTTTCATCCGTTTGCTCAGTACCTTCAACTTGCGGCTCAGAGGCTGTTTTTTCACCAGCCTTCGCTGTGTCAGTTAAATCTGCAACGGGTTTAGACGTCTCAGTTGGTTTCACAGTAGCGGCAATGTCATCTTGCGTTGAGGCTTGCTCCACAACTTCATTGTCTATTACCGGCTCAACGGTCTGTTCTGTTTTCTCGATTTTTGCTTTCGGCTTACGGCGCTGTTGGCGTGGTTTGCTTTCTTTAGTGTCAGCTTTTGTATCCGCTTTCGTATCGATATTTACAGCTTTAGGCGATGTTGTGCTGGTGGTCTGAGTTGATGCTTTTGTTGCAGACTGTTCTACCACGTTGTCAGGGTTTACCGCGCTTTCTTCAGTATTTTCATTTGAAATGCGTACTTTACGGCGCATATTTCTACGCTGTCGACGCTCGCGTGCCGCTTCTTGTTTTGGCTGTTCAGCAGACTGCTTTTGACGTTGCTTTGGCTCAGCTTTGTTATCGCGTTTTGGCTTATCATTGCGATCTTGTGTCGCTGACCCATTTTGACCTTTCTCAGTCTCTTTATTGTCATAATCTTTGCGGCCACGACGTTTGTCGTTCTTGCGATTATTACGACGTGGGTTACGTTCTTGAGGACGCTTATTACTACGCGAAGGTGCTTTTGGTGCTTCTTTTTCTTCAGAGCTAAATAAACCCGTGATCGCTGCAACTAAGCTGGCAAATAGTCCTTTGGTCTCTTTCTTTTTCACAGCAGGCTTTGTTGCTGCAGGCGTTTGTTTTGGTGCTGAAAAGCCTTTTAGTGCAGGTTGCGTACTTGCTGCACGTTCCAATTTGCGTGGCTCGTAGAGCTCATTCTCAGGTTTTTCTGTACGATTGAAGCTTGATTCAATCGCTTCTTCATCTTTACGATGGCGAACGACACGATAATCTGGTGTCGTCATGTGTGAATCTGGGATCACATAGACTTCAACATTATGGCGATCTTCTGTAATGCGGATCGCTTTACGCTTCTCATTTAACAAGAAGGCAGCAACATCTACAGGTACAATCGCTTCAACTTGTGAAGTGTTTTCTTTAATTGCTTCTTCTTCCATTAAGCGCAGAATAGACAGCGCTAATGATTCAGTACCGCGGATCGTGCCCTGACCATGACAGCGAGGGCAAAGGTTTGCTGCAGATTCTTCAAGGGAAGGGCGTAAACGCTGACGGCTCATTTCCATCAAACCAAAGCGTGAAATACGACCTAATTGAACGCGAGCACGATCATGATGCACGGCGTCACGTAGGCGGTTTTCAACTTCACGTTGATGTTTTACTGGCGTCATATCGATGAAATCGATAACTACTAAACCACCTAAGTCACGTAAACGTAATTGACGGGCAATTTCGTCAGCAGCTTCTAGGTTAGTATTAAGTGCCGTTTCTTCAATATCACCACCCTTTGTTGCTCTTGATGAGTTGATATCAATCGAAGTTAAGGCTTCGGTCGGGTCTATAACAATTGAACCGCCAGACGGCAAACGTACTTCACGTTGAAACGCAGATTCGATTTGTGATTCAATTTGGAAATGAGTAAATAAGGGTACTTCTGACTTGTAGAATTTAACGCGTTCAACAAAGTCAGGGCGTACTAAACCAATATGCTGTTTTGCATCTTCGTATATGGTTTTATGATCAATTAAGATTTCGCCAACATCACGACGTAGGTAATCCCGGATTGCACGGACAATAACGTTGCTTTCTTGATGGATTAGAAATGGTGCAGGGCGCGATGCAGCCGCTTCTTGTGTCGCATTCCAGTGATGAAGTAGAACGTGTAAATCCCATTTCAGTTCTTCAGCGTCTTTACCAACACCTGCAGTACGAACAATTAATCCCATACCAGCTGGAATATCAAGTTGTGACATTGCCGCTTTTAACTCAGTCCGTTCATCGCCTTCGATACGACGTGAAATCCCACCTGCACGAGGGTTATTTGGCATTAACACTAAGTATGAGCCGGCTAAGCTCACAAACGTCGTTAACGCTGCTCCTTTATTACCACGTTCTTCTTTGTCAATTTGAACGATAACTTCTTGGCCTTCAGACACGACTTCTTTAATGTTCGGACGACCTTTAAAGGTATATCCATCAGGGAAGTATTCACGGGCAATTTCTTTTAAAGGAAGGAAGCCATGGCGGTCGGCGCCATAATCAACAAATGCCGCTTCAAGGGATGGTTCTACTCGAGTAATTTTACCTTTATAGATGTTGGCTTTCTTTTGTTCATGACCTGGACTTTCAATATCTAGATCATAGAGTTGTTGCCCATCAACTAGGGCTACGCGCAACTCTTCAGATTGAGTTGCATTAATTAACATACGTTTCATGATGACGTGTTTCTTCTATATACATCATCAAACAGGCAAGTGATCACATTATGGGCCTGAACTGTGGTAACGAGCCTCACGGCTAGATAACAGGCTTGGTTTGGCGCTCAAATCTTTTTATTTGTTAAACGCATTCACTGCGTGTCGCTGCCAATTTATGGTACATTTTTCATGTTTAAATTTGTCAAAATCATTAACAAATTTCATAAATTCTATTGTTAATATTCCAATAATGCCGAATCAAGTGAACTGTCAGATGACCAGTTAAAATAAATATTCGGTTACTGTGGTTAGAGCGATTAATGCTTTTTTTGTCATTAATCTCAGGTTTGGCTTTGCTTCAACTGTACATTTAGTGCTGAAGTTAAAGCTTGCAACTCAATCAGTTGCCACCATGTCGATTAATCTAAACTTCTCTGTTCCCACTTGGATTAAGCTGCAATTTGTTAATAAATAATAAATTCTGCTTTCCAGCTGTGAAATATAGCAATTTTTAAAAAAATCAGCAACGAAAACTAGCAAATCGGGTACAATAGACGGCATCTAAGATAAAAGTTTTTATGATGAGTACAAAGAATTTAGCCGTTAAGGTCCAGTTGGTCGAAATTGATGAAGACCATGAAAGTCAACGCATTGATAATTATTTAGTCACAAAACTCAAAGGCGTCCCCAAAAGTATGATTTATCGAATTGTACGAAAAGGGGAAGTTAGAGTGAATAAAAAGCGTATAAAGCCTGATTATAAGCTTCAACTTGGCGATATTGTTCGAATTCCGCCAGTAAAAGTGTCTGAAAAGTCTGCTGATAGTGTCCCTTCTCCAAAACTTGACCGTGTGTCACAGCTCGAAGATCGTATTGTTTATGAAGATAAGTTTCTTATCGCATTAAATAAGCCCTCTGGTATTGCTGTGCATGGTGGGAGTGGTGTTAATTATGGTGTGATTGAAGCGTTGCGCAGCTTGCGACCTCAGCAAAAATTTCTCGAGCTTGTACATCGGCTTGATAAAGAAACATCGGGCATTTTACTTATTGCTAAAAAGCGCAGCGCACTTAAACACTTACATGATCAATTGCGATATAAAAAAATGCAAAAAGACTATTTGGCATTGGTACGCGGTGAATGGCAAAAAAATATTAAAATTGTGCAAGCGCCATTGTTAAAAATCACGTTAAAGTCAGGTGAGCGTATTGTCAGAGTCAATGCTGAAGGTAAGCCTTCTCAAACTCGTTATAAAATAGTGCAGAAGTACCAAGGTGCAACCTTAGTGCAGGCCAGCCCATTAACGGGAAGAACTCATCAGATCCGTGTGCATTGCCAACATGCTGGTCACCCAATTGCCTGTGATGAAAAATACAGTGAACAAAAATTTGATGACTCGATGAGAGCAGTTGGTTTGAAACGTTTGTTTCTGCATGCGGCTCAATTAGAATTTACTCATCCGGATTCTGAACTGCGGCAAGTGGTTAAAGCTGAAATGGATGATAATCTGACTCAAGTACTAAATAAACTGAAAAAAGTCTAGAGGGCGTTCCCAATTAGATTTTTGATTGATCGACATGCAGAGCTGTCGTTATTGCATTGGCTGCTGTTAATTTTTAGGTTAAACAAGGCGGAAAATGTGAAGTGTAGTGATCTACACGAACATTTGACAACGCAGTTTAAACAAAAAAGAAACGCAGCCCTTCGGGTTACACCTAAAGCTTGCAAACTCTTCGTTGCTCATCTTTCGTTTAGTTCACTAAACTTCATTCTTCGTGCTTTGATTTTGCAAGTTTTAGGTTGTAACAAATCAAAAAGCCTTTTATTGGGAACGCGTTAAGCAAGTATTTCCCAATCTGGTTCGATATCTATTGCCATTATTATCGATTGAATTGCTTGGTCAACCTCTGTCTTTGTTGCTTGGGTTGCTTGCAGTCCATTACGTTTATTTATTAGCGTATTTTTAATGATTGATTTTTGAGGTGAAGCTAATTGGCATAGATATGGATGTTCATTGAAAAGCGACGTTATTTCTGATGTTGATCTAGCGCTATTGATCAATTGTAATGCAACAGTAAATGCAACTCTAGGGACATTTTTTAGTTGGCAGTTTTGTAAATCGGTAATTTCTAAGCTGCGTATTTGTTGCTGTGTTTTTACAAAATAGCAGCCAAAACCTTCTACTAACAAGAGGTGATCTTTATTTTGTTTATAACTAGTTGTTAATGGGCATATTTCTAGAAATTGCTCATCTTTCATCAATACTGTGATAAAAATTAATAATACTTGTGGGTGATCAAAATGCAATTTGTCCAGTGCAGTGGCATTGCTACAGTTGGTGTTTCGAGCTAAATGAAATAACTGGTGATATAAATAATTGGAAAATTTCCTTTCATTATTTAGCTCAAGTTGATTAAACACTTCTCGCACGAATAAGTACGGTGTGATGTAGTTGTCGAGCAAGGTTAGTATCAGCTCTTGCACCTGTAAAAATTGCTGACAACGATACTGCTGAGAAACAATGCTTGATGGTTCTCGTCTGCAAAGTCTACGTTTTTGCAAAATAGTTTTAACTAAATCATTAGTATGGTGTGAAGGCACCGTCAATTGATGTTCTATTACAACAACAGCGATTGTCTCCTCAATCATTTTTTCATAAACATGTAGGAAAAGTTGTTGCTCTTTAAGGCTTGCAAGTTTCAAATAAATAATAGCTAGGGATGGATCTGGTCTGTCAATGGCTAAATTTACTGATGAATGTAACCAAAAATTTACTGCAATTAGTTTATGTGCTTCTTCTATATCCGTCCGTAAAAGCAATCGAAATAATGTTGTGACTTTCAAACCAAAATTTTCATCTATCCCTACAGTTTGAGATAACAAATTTGTTTTGTATTGAGATAATATTCGCCAAGTTGTCGCATCCATCTTAGGGCTTAACGCTTCTAAAATAGCAGTTAAGCTGTCGATAAGTTGTGATAATACTTGTAATTCAATTTTGAGTTTTGCCGATATTAGTGGGAGCTCGATGTAACCATATGCTTCTGCGCTGTCACTTCCATGATTTTCATAAGCACAAATCGTAAATTGATCGCTTGAAATTACTGACGTCATCATGCATTTCTCTAATTAGAGTTATTAAATCGCTATAACTTAAGGTTAGTAAATCTGCATGTTGGATTCAGTGAAATATACTTCATATACAATTGAAGCAAAGTTAATGAATGTTTGTAGCTCACACTTTGCAGTAGGCAGGGTTGATCAACAATGAGTTAATCAACACCTGAAGCATGCTGTTTCAGGTGTTGCTAGTAAAAGTAGAGTTAGAAATCCATTTCTGGCACAAAATCAGGGATAACGAGCTTTCCTGCTGTTTTCTGTTTAATTTCTGCGACGCTCACACCTGGAGCTCGCTCAAGCAAATGAAAAGCACCATCTTTGATTTCGATGAAAGCAAGATCAGTGACAACACGCTTGATGCAACCGTAACCAGTTAATGGTAATTCGCAGGTTGAAAGCAGCTTAGAGTTGCCTTTTTTGTCGGCGTGCATCATGGTGACAATGATGTTGTCAGCGCCAGCCACTAAATCCATAGCACCGCCCATGCCTTTGATGAGTTTGCCAGGGATCATCCATGATGCGATAGAGCCATTTACGTCGACTTCAAATGCACCTAATACCGTAAGGTCAACATGACCACCACGGATCATGGCAAAGCTTTCTGCTGATGAAAAAAATGAAGCACCATCAACAGCAGTGACCGTTTGTTTACCAGCATTGATAAGATCAGCGTCAATATTGTCTTCGGTTGGGAATTCCCCCATACCTAATAAACCATTTTCGGATTGAAGCATAACTTGCATGCCATCAGGAATATAGTTAGCAACTAAAGTGGGAATGCCGATACCTAAATTGACATAAAAACCGTCTTGTAATTCTTTGGCGACGCGTTGCGCTAATTGTTCTCTTGTTAATGCCATTTTGCTTGATCCCCTAAGCTTTAACTGTACGTTGTTCGATGCGCTTTTCAAAACTACCTTGGATCAGCCTATCGACATAAATTCCTGGTGTATGAATATGATCAGGATCGAGTTCACCCGGCTCAACAATTTCTTCGACCTCAACAACGGTGATTTTGCCTGCTGTTGCCATCATAGGGTTGAAGTTAGCCGCGGTTTTACGAAATACAAGATTGCCCATAGTGTCGGCTTTCCATGCGCGTACTAGTGCAAAGTCAGCTTTTAATGCGGGCTCCAGTACATAATGACGACCGTCTATTTCACGGGTTTCTTTACCTTCAGCAACGGGGGTACCGTAGCCTGTTGCAGTGAAAAATGCGGGGATACCAGCGCCACCCGCACGTATTTTTTCAGCCAATGTCCCTTGTGGGGTTAAAATAACTTCTAGTTCACCAGATAACATTTGCTTTTCGAACGTTGCGTTTTCACCGACATAGGACGCAATCATGGTCGAAATTTGACGTTTCTGCAGTAACAATCCGAGTCCAAAATCATCGACGCCAGCATTGTTCGAAATTGCCGTTAAGCCATTAATGTTCATTGTGGTCATTTGCGAAATCAGTCCTTCAGGAATGCCACACAAACCAAAACCACCCACCATAATAGTCATATCACTTTTAAGGCCTGCCAGTGCTTCTTCATAGCTACTGACTAACTTATCTAGTCCTGCCATTTATTATTCCTTCTTAATTCAGTTTTTGAGTTGCGCTAACGTCGCTACTGCCACTTTTGAATTGTTGGTTCGACCCAATACATTGCATATTTTGTCGCCCACTAGTGCCATTTTTTGTAAATCGATGCCCGTTTTCAAGCCCATGCCATGCAGCATGTAAATTAAATCTTCAGAAGCTAAGTTTCCTGATGCTCCTTTAGCGTATGGACAGCCCCCAAGACCTGCAACGGAAGAATCAAAAACTTTAATTCCTGTTTCTAAACATGCTTGGATATTGGCTAAAGCTTGGCCGTAAGTATCATGAAAATGCAGCGCCAAACGCTCAACAGGTACACTTTTAATGACCGTTTTTAGCATTTCATGTGCTTTAGATGGTGTCCCAACACCGATAGTGTCGCCTAATGATATTTCATAGCAACCCAAATCATGCAGCATTTCCGTGACACGTACTACTTCTGAAACTTTTACTTCACCTTCATAAGGACAGCCTAAAACACAGGATACGTAGCCACGGACAGCAATGTCATTTTGTTTTGCCAATTCCATAACAGGTTTAAAGCGGGCGATGGATTCTTCGATGGAGCAATTGATATTTTTTTGGCTAAACGCTTCAGAAGCTGAACCAAAAATGGCAACTTCGCTCACGTTCGCTGAGATTGCAGCCTCTAATCCTTTCAAGTTCGGGGTTAGGGCACTGTATTGCACGCTAGGGTTACGTTCGATTTGATCCATTACAGCGGCAGAGTCTGCCATTTGTGGCACCCATTTAGGCGAAACAAAACTTGCAGCTTCAATACGCTTTACACCCGCATCGGCCAAGCCGTTTATTAATGTCACCTTATCTTGCGTGCTCACACTGGCTTCATTTTGTAGGCCATCGCGAGCACCGACCTCGAAGATACTCACATTCATTTGTTGTCACCAGTCAATTGCACTTCAGTTAATTCAAGCAGTAATTCACCATCCGCGACCAAATCACCCGCATGGTAAAAGAACTCAGTAACTGTGCCATCAAAAGGTGCTTCAATGGTGTATTCCATTTTCATCGCTTCCATAACCATTAAACCTTGACCTGCTGTCACCTTAGATCCGAGCTCAACTAAATGAGTCACTATTGTGCCATTCATCGGCGCTTTGAGCTTGTCAGCGCTTGACTCTGCCTGCTCTAGCTCTTGTGCTTTAATGGTTTTGAAGTGGAATTCGTTTTCATCGATAAACAAGGTGAAATCGTCTTCGAGTTGTGCAACGGTAATTGTGAATTGGTGATCATTGAGCTTCAATAATAACTCGGTATCAGACAAAGAGGCATTAATTGAAAACCGTTCATCATTAATAGAGACTGCGAAGTTATTTGCCGAAGATTCAGTTACATCAAGTTGATATTCTTGCTGTTGATCATCCAACAAACGTACTTGATGTGTGTTTAACGAATTTAATCTAAAGCCTGATAAACTTGCCCAAGGTGAGGTCGGTTCACTTGTTATTAATGCGGCTGTTTGGTTTCGCTTTTTATCCAATAAAATTTGGTAAACAGCAGCAATGGCTAAGCTTGTGTTTTTGTCTTTGTGATCAATTGCCAGTAACTCTTCAGAGTAGCGCTCGATAAAATCAGTACAAAAATCAGCCTTTGCAAAGGCACTCTGTAATAGAATACGACGTAAGAAACTGATGTTGTGTTTTAAGCCAACGATTTTGTAATCACTTAATGCTACAAGCATGCGTTGAAGTGCAAGATCACGAGACTCATCCCAAACAATCAGCTTGGCAATCATAGGATCATAAAAATTACTGATCACATCTTGCTCGCGAATGCCTGAATCAATGCGAACATATTGGCTTGATGCAGGTTCTCTTAAAAAGTCGATTTTGCCACTGGCTGGTAAAAAATCATTCTGTGGATCTTCAGCGTAAATTCGTACTTCAAATGAATGACCTTCGATTTGAATCTGCTGTTGTTGTAATGGCAAAGGTTGACCATTAGCGACTTTTAGCTGCCACTGAACCAAATCTTGACCTGTTACCATTTCAGTTACAGGATGTTCAACTTGTAGGCGGGTATTCATTTCCATGAAATAAAAGCTGTTATCCGTATCTAACAAGAACTCAACAGTACCTGCGCCAACATAGTCAATCGCTTTCGCTGCGGCAACGGCGGCTTCACCCATCTGCTGACGTAATTGATCTGATAAACCCGGAGCAGGGGCTTCTTCTACTACTTTTTGGTGTCGTCGTTGCACAGAACAATCACGATCAGAAAGGTAAACGCAATTTCCTCGTGTGTCCGCGAAAACTTGTACTTCAACATGACGCGGCTGGCGTAAATATCGCTCCATTAATAACTTGTCATTGCCGAAAGAAGAAGCGGCTTCACGGCGAGCAGAATCAATGGCGTCTTGTAGTTCATCAACCGATTCAACGATGCGCATGCCTTTACCGCCACCGCCGTAAGCGGCTTTGATCAGTAATGGGTAACCAATAAGCTTGGCTTCAGCTTGCAAGGTGTCATTATCTTGGGCATCGCCATGGTAACCAGGGACCAGAGGTACATTAGCCTTGGTCATGATTGCTTTGGCGGCACTTTTACTGCCCATGGCATCAATGGCATCACTACCCGGACCAACAAAAGCGATATTAGCTTGCTCACATTTGCGAGCAAAGTCCGCATTTTCGGATAAGAAGCCATAACCAGGGTGAATGGCTTGTGCGCCTGAGCGTTTTGCTACATCAATAATCAAATCGGCTTTCAAATAAGAATCTGCAGGTGCGCTGCCACCTAAATGAAATGCTTCATCAGCTTGTGAAACATGACGGGAATGGGCATCGGCATCAGAATAAACTGCGACGGTTTTAATGCCCATCTTTTGAGCTGTATCGATAATCCGACAAGCAATTTCACCACGGTTAGCAATGAGTATTTTTGTGAACATTGTTATTATCCCTCAGCCTTAATCCAACTTGGTTTTCGTTTTTCAAAGAAAGCGGTTAAGCCTTCTTGTGCTTCAGGAGAAACACGAATATTGGCAATACGATCGCTAGTATGCGCGCGAGTTTGGTCATTTATTTCACCATTTTCTAGATGTGAAATAAGTTGTTTACACCATTGCAATGCTTGCGGGCTGTTTGCCAATAGCGATTCAATGATAGGTTGGCTAACTTTGTCTAAGTCTTCATCAATTTCATGCACTATGTTCAATTCAAGCGCTTTAGTGGCATCAAATCGTTCTGCTGTTAACATGAAACGCCGCGCCGCGCGATTGCCCATTGCGCGAACCACATAAGGACTGATGACTGCGGGGATCAATCCCAATTTTACTTCACTTAAGCAAAAGCTGGCTTTGGGTGATGCTACCGCGATGTCGCAACAGGAAATGAGACCTAATGCGCCGCCGAATGCTGCACCATTGATCTGTGCAAGGGTAGGTTTAGGAAACTTATCTAGCTGGTGCATCAAGTTTGCAAGTTGATTGGCATCAGCTAAGTTCTCTTCAAAATTCATCTTGGCTTGCTTACGCATCCAATTTAAATCAGCACCAGCACTAAAGTGTTTGCCATTGGCTTTTAATATCAGCATTTGGCAAGTCGCTAAGTTGGCGAATAAAGCGAGTGCTTGCAGCAATTCTTCGATCATCACTTCATCAAACGCGTTGTGTTTGTCGGTGCGATCAAGTATCAACTCGCCAATACCATTATTTAGCTGGCACTGAATATAGTTAAAGTTGTTTTCTTCAAAGACGATATTTGTTGTCATTATTAAGTCCTCGAATTACATGCGGAACACACCAAACTTGGTGTCTTCAATAGGAGCATTATGTGCTGCTGATAGCGCCAAGCCAACAACATCGCGAGTTTGGGCTGGATCAATGATGCCATCATCCCAAAGTCTTGCGCTGGCATGGTATGGATGACCGGCTTTATCATATTGCTCGACAATGGGGGATTTGAATTCGGCTTCTTGTTGCTCTGTCCATGTTTGACCTTTGCGCGCCATGCCATCTTTTTTAACGGTTGCAAGCACACCAGCAGCTTGTTCGCCACCCATTACAGAAATACGAGCATTTGGCCACATCCACATCATGGTTGGATCGAAGGCACGACCACACATTCCATAGTTACCTGCACCGTAGCTGCCACCGATCAGCACTGTAAACTTGGGCACATTAGCACAAGAAACCGCTGTCACCATTTTCGCGCCGTGCTTTGCAATACCTTCATGCTCGTATTTTTTTCCGACCATAAAGCCAGTAATGTTTTGCAAAAACAGTAACGGGATTTTGCGCTGACAACATAACTCAATAAAGTGAGCGCCTTTTTGTGCTGACTCTGAAAATAAAATGCCGTTGTTGGCGATGATACCAACCGGAAAGCCATGAATATTAGCAAAACCACAGACTAAAGTTGGTCCGTAATTTGCCTTAAACTCATCAAAATCTGAATTATCAATGATACGCGCAATCACTTCTTTGACATCGAATGGTTTTTTAAGATCAGTGCCAACAATGCCGTAAAGTTCCTTGCAGTCGTACTTCGGCGGTTTGACCGCAGAAATCTTCGACTCAATTTGTTTGTTTTTATTAAGACGAGTAATCGCATTGCGAGCAAGTTCTAATGCGTGCTCATCGTTTTGGGCTAGATGATCAGCAACACCAGAAATTTTGGTATGTACTTCAGCGCCACCTAGCTCCTCGGCGGAGACTTCTTCGCCTGTAGCAGCTTTCACCAAAGGAGGGCCAGCAAGGAAAATGGTTCCTTGTTCTTTAACGATGATCGACTCGTCTGCCATTGCGGGAACATAAGCACCACCAGCGGTACATAATCCCATGACTACCGCAATTTGAGGGATACCTTTGGCAGACATTTTTGCTTGATTGAAGAATATGCGTCCGAAATGGTCACGATCTGGAAAAACTTCATCTTGCAATGGTAAAAACGCACCTCCAGAATCAACCAGTGAAATACAAGGAAGGTGACAACGTTCGGCAATCTCTTGAGCTCGAATATGTTTTTTAACTGTTAGTGGATAATAGGTTCCGCCCTTTACCGTAGCGTCGTTTGCAATGATCATGCATTCAACGCCATTTACACGGCCAATACCAGTGATAATACCTGCAGCAGGAATGACATCATCATAAACATCAAAAGCAGCAAATTGAGATAGTTCAACGAAGGGAGAGCCCGGGTCGATTAATTTCTCGATGCGATCTCTTGGTGCGAGCTTGCCTCTTGCCAAATGGCGTTCCATTGAAACTTCGCCGCCACCTTGTTTGATGCTGGTTAATTTCTGTTGCAGATCAGCAACTAAATTGGCCATATCTTGCTGTTTATTTTTAAACTCGTCGCTGCGAGTATTAATTGCACTCGTTATTTGCGTCACAGGCAGTATTCCTTATGGGTAGGGCAGTGGAATAATAAACCTTAATAGCACTGCCCGATAACTTGACTTGCTAAATGTGATAATTACTTGGTTTCGTTAAATAATTCACGACCAATTAGCATACGACGAATTTCAGAGGTACCGGCACCAATTTCATAAAGCTTAGCGTCTCGTAACAAGCGGCCGGCTGCAAACTCATTGATATAACCATTGCCACCCAACAGTTGGATAGCATCAAGTGCCATTTTCGTTGCTAACTCAGCACTATATAAAATTGCACCAGCAGCATCTTTACGAGTTGTTTCACCACGATCGCAAGCTTGAGCTACATTGTAAACATATGAACGTGCAGCATTCATTTGCGTATACATGTCTGCAAGTTTGCCTTGCACCAATTGGAACTCACCAATGGATTTACCAAATTGTTGGCGATCATGAATATAAGGCACGACCAAATCCATACACGCCGCCATAATGCCTAATGGACCTCCAGCTAGTACAACTCGTTCATAATCCAAGCCACTCATTAGAACTTTTACGCCTTCATTGAGCTTACCAAGGATATTTTCTTCAGGCACGATACAGTCTTCGAATACTAATTCACAAGTATTCGAACCACGCATACCTAACTTGTCTAATTTTTGCGCTTGACTGAATCCAGTGAACCCACGCTCAATAATGAAGGCAGTGATACCATGAGCGCCTTTTTCTGCATCGGTTTTTGCATAGACAACATAAGTGTGTGCGTCAGGACCATTAGTGATCCACATTTTGTTACCATTTAAAATAAAGTTGCTACCTTCTTTTCGTGCAGATAACTTCATCGATACAACGTCAGAACCAGCATTAGGCTCACTCATGGCGAGTGCGCCAATGTGCTCACCAGAAATAAGCTTTGGTAGATACTTGGCTTTTTGCTCAGCGTTACCATTACGATTTATTTGGTTTACGCAAAGATTTGAATGGGCGCCATAACTTAACCCAATAGATGCTGATGCACGTGAAATTTCTTCCATTGCCACTACATGAGCTAAGTAACCCATGTTAGCGCCACCGAACTCCTCGTCCACAGTTACACCAAGCAATCCCATTTCGCCCAGAACCGGCCACAAGTCATTTGGGAATTCGTTTTCTTGGTCGACTTTTTCTGCAAGTGGTGCAATTTCATTGCTAGCAAAGCTTTGAACGGCGTCACGCAGCATGTCAACATCTTCACCCAGACCAAAGTTTAAACTTGAGTATATTGTGCTCATTGTAGTGTCCTGTATATCGCTTTTATTTTTATTTATCAATTTGTTGAGTATCTAGTACGGTACGGCATTGTTGCTCAGCTGAGCTTAATTCCATCATAACAACTTTAATGTCATCCATTTGTTGTTGTAAGGCAGCTTTTTTTTCTTCAATCAGCGCAATCATAGTGTCTAACTGACTGGTACTCGATTTATCTGCATCATATAATTCGAACAGTCTTCTGGTTTCTGCAAGGGAAAAGCCGAGACGCTTACCGCGCAAAATCAATTTCAAACGCACTTTGTCTTTCAAACTGTAGATACGAGTTTGACCACGACGCTTTGGTTTCAGTAGACCTTGGTCTTCGTAAAAACGAATACTTCGAGTGGTGATATCAAATTCTTTGGACAAATCACTGATAGAGTAACTTGAAGGAGAGTTGCTTTTTGTGCTCATCGAATTACCGTTTTACTCACTTTTTTGAGCAAGGTACATGAAGTTTACGTAAAGGTAAAGTTTGCAGTTTGTTTTTGCTTTATTAATGCTTGCTTGAATGGCATTATTTAGCCGTCTTTATATTTGTTTGTGGGAATTTAAAATGTTTAAGAAATCAACTATTGCAGCAATGTTGCTTGCATCTTCCAGTTCAGCATTTGCGACTGAAGTTACTAAAGATACTGCGAATGCATTTTTTGAAAAGTTGATGACAGAGGTTCAAAATGAATCTGAAAGTTATTTTGACTTATTTGAGCCCAATGCCGCGATTACCTATAACTTGCCAGAAAGTTATGGCATTGCTTCTGGAAAAATGAAGTTCAATGAGTACAAACAAGCAATCGAAATGAGCTGGTCTTATACAGAAAACCATAGTTACGATATTGAGAAACCCATTATCTCAGTAAAAAATGGCATTGCTGAAATTAATGTGACTATGTATGAACGTTACACGATGCAAGGTTATACTTCTGCCAACAAGAGTGTGCAACAATTCGAGGTAAAATCAATTAAAGGCCAATTAAAGATTGTTGCTCTAACTAATAATGTGACAGATATTCCTGAGACCGACGCTGTGAAAGCAGATAACTCAAAATCAGAAAAAACACAGGTAAATAAAAAATAAATTTTGGTAACTTATTACCTTAAATTTTATAATACGGGAGAACACCACTTGAACAAAAGTTTACTCACTAATTTAATTGCTTTTATCATAGTATTATCTGGGTATTTGTTAAATCAGCCTTTGATTTGGTCGATAGGAATTTTTGCTCTATCTGGTGCCATCACAAATTGGTTAGCCATTCATATGCTGTTTGAGAAAGTACCTGGATTATATGGCTCAGGTGTTATTCCTTCTCGGTTTGAAGATTTTAAATCTGGGATTTCGCAGTTAGTGATGAAGCAATTTTTTACACAAGCAAACATTGAACGTTTTGTTGGTGAGTCATCTGATGATATTCAGTCTTTGCCGCTTGCCGCAGTGATCAAGAAAACGGATCTTTCCCCTGCATTCGATAGCTTATTGGAGACGGTCGAAAAGTCATCTTTTGGCGGTATGTTAGCTATGTTTGGTGGTGTTGAAGCGTTATTGCCTTTAAAAGATCCTTACATTGAGAAGCTTAAAACTGCGCTTGTTGATGTGGTTGAAGGTGAAGATTTGCAACAGTTACTAGCTGATGAATTGAAAAAATCAAATACTGCGGTTAAGTTGCAATCGCAAATTGAGCAGGTGGTTTCGCAGCGCCTTGAGGAATTAACCCCGAGTATGGTGAAACAGATCATTCAAGATATGATCCGTAAACACCTTGGCTGGTTGGTCGTTTGGGGCGGTGTGTTTGGTGGTGCAATTGGTTTAGTTTCGGCAATGATCATTTAACAATTTATTTTTTGAAAAATTAGGCTGTAGTTTGATTTTTACTCTTCACGTTGGCTGGCGTAAGCTATTGTTGTGTTTATTGATTATTGAAATGCTGCGCTTGCTTGTTACTGTGCAGTATTTCGCTCTTCGCCATCGTCTGTGACTTCAGTGATCACAGGATCTAAATGAGTTTGATTTTGAAGCCAATCTTGACGACGGGCTTGAGCTGATGTCTCTTGCTCATTTGTTTCAAGTCCGCCACCGATATGTGCTCTCTGTGCACGGACATTGTTGCTGGGATCTGTTGTTAAATTTGTTTCTTCTGTTTCTGCATGGTTTGGGTCGAAAGTAAAAGGTTCAGCAGCGTGTGGTCGGCGACTCATTGGAGTTTCATCATCTGTATTCATTGCTTCAAAATGCGCTGCTGGCTGAGTTAAAACTTGCTCCTGTTGATTTCCTGGATCAAATTCAGCCACTGTCCAGTGACGTTGTAAAGCAAACTGTAATGCTCGATATTCGTCGACACGTTTTAAAATGCGGCGAGCATGCTCTTTATAAGCAGCTATGCGCTCTTCTTTAATATCTTTGAATACAAAATCGCATTGGTGTATTTTTTGAGCAATCTCTTCACCTTTGGCTGGATCAACGAAAGCTAACCAGCGTAATAAATCAAGGTGTTGATTATTATCTGTTAATTGATGAATTCTGATGTCTGTTCGTAAATCGCGTTTTAATGTATCGACACTGTGATAAGCCACCTTTCTGTGTTTTTCTTGTCTTTGCAACAAAGCGTTAAGTGCTGAATTGGTTTTAGTGGTTCTGTTTGTCAGTGCTCTTATAATGGCATGTGGTTTGTTTTCTTTGTTGCGTAGAGACGTAGCTTGTTGTGAGTATCCAAGTAATGCCTGTGTTACCTGAGTCCCATTTTCATCTTCGAATTCATAACTTGCTGCGTGATAGGCAGTATGTGTGAAAAAGTTTTCCAGTGCGTCTTTGCTTGCTTTAATGATGAGAGATCTCCCATCGTCGCCAAGATTAAATGTGTATTGTCCGACCGTAATAGAATCACCACTTGCTTCGAAGCGATGCTTCTCACCAGAAACGGTAAACGAATTTACTTTGGTTAAGTAATAAACGGTTAATGTGGGTACACTCATAAAATGGGCTATGCACTATAATTGCTCAGATATTAATAATAATGGTATCGAAAGAGCAAGTTATCAAATTAAGCTTGCTTCATCTCTGGGTTACCTTTGTTGTAGGTGATAGGGATTAAGATACTAAAACGACTGCCTTTTTTAGGTGTAGCTTCAACGTGTAATTTATAATTCATCAACTCAATCAGTCGTTTTACTATTGTCAATCCAACTCCAAGCTGTGGTAGCTGAGTAAAGTTTACTTTGCCTGATGGCTGGGACTTGAGGCTTTTTACTTGCTGAATGTTTATCCCTAAACCTGTATCAGAAACATAGATAACAAAATGTTGTTGTTTTTGCTGCAATTTTATGGCTACTTTACCGCTTGCTGGCGTATGTCGAATTGCGTTATCAATTAAATTGCTTAATACGCGCATCATTAAGTCAACATCAGTGCTGATTTTTGTATCTTCTCCTTGCTCAAAGTCGAGAGTGATATTCTTTTTTTCTGCTAAGGGAGTGAAATCTTGAAGTAGCTCAGATAATAATGAATTGAGTGCAACATTTTGTATGTTTGGTTTTATTTGACCATTCTCTAATGCAGCCAGTTCGAGTAACTGCATCAACAATGATTTTAATCGGTTGCCAGAACGATTTGCTATGTCAATCCATTCATCATTGCGTTCAGCTTTAGGGGTAATTAACCAAGTTTCGATGTAACCTAACAGTGACGTGAGTGGTGTTTTCAAGTCATGAGAAAGGTGCACTAAAAAATCGTGCTTTGTTTTTTGCACCGCTTCGAGTGCGCGATGTTGGTGACTGATTTTTGTTAATAATAGATTGATATCTTGATTCAATTGATCGACTTCTTTACTGCCATGATATTCGTTTGATAATTGCAGGCCTTGGGATAAATTAGAAACATCTACGTTAGTGAGATCAATGGCTAACTTAGATAGGGGACGCGTAAAATATCGAATGATAAAGGTAAGCATGATCAATGAGGCAATGATCATCAAACCAAAGGCAACCCCGAGTTTACTCGGGATTTGATGCTTATTGATCATTGATTGCCATGCATCAAAACGTTGCCCCCCGATAATCACATAGAGATAACCTGTATGCTTACCATCGGCATTAACTAGCTTTGCAACGGAAAAGATCTTATTTTGCTCTGGATTACGGGGATCAGAACCAAGAATGGGCATTTGTTGTTGATTTAAAAAACCGTTTATCTTTGTTGTGTCAACTTGATAGTTTTTGATTTGATCTTTGTTGGCATAAAAAGCAACAACTTGACCTTGGATATCTAAAGTATAAATCTCAAAACTGGGTCCTAATAACATGAAATCGTGAAAGGCTTCTTTTAGAGCGCTATTAGCAGTCACACCCTGAGCGAGTAAAGGGTTGATGTGAGCCATATGCTCAGCCAGCTCACTATGCAAAGACTGTTGAACTCTTTGTTGTGTATAGACTTGGTTATATTCAAGCCATTGCCAAAGGAAAACAAACAAAAGCACTACTGTAATAGTGACGGCTAACCAGAGTCGGCTAAATAATGATTTCATTTGCCTACCTTGTATTATTGAAGTTTAGTGTCTGGTGGTGAAAATTTATAACCCACCCCCCATACCGTTTTCACGATATCTTGCTCGCCAAAGTAGTGAGCAAGCTTTGTTCTTAATCTATTGATGTGGCTATTTACCGTATGCTCGTAGCCATCATGACTGTAGCCCCAAACGGCTTCGAGCAGCTGTAATCGACTAAATACTTGTTGTGGATGTTTTGCTAAATAATGGAGTAAATCAAATTCGGTTGCAGTAAGTTCGATGACTCTATTGGCGGCATACACTTCTCGTGTATCGCTGTTGATCAACATTTCATTAAATTTAAGACGATTAGACACATCTTGTTCTTTCTGCGAACGCCTGAGTAGGGCTTTTACTCTTGCTCGTAGCTCGAGCACGCTAAATGGTTTGATTAAGTAATCATCCGCACCTGACTCCAAGCCGAGGACGACATCTGCTTCAGAGTCTTTGGCTGTGATCATCATAATCGGAGTCGTATTTTGCTTTTGCTCTAATTGCATGCAAAACATCAGGCCGTCGCCATCAGGTAGCATTCTATCCATAAGTATGAGATCAACGTCAATATCGTTCAATTGTTGTTGAGCTTGGGAAATCGTGGTGCAGTGCATAACATCAAGGTTGAGTGCAGAAAGGTTAAGTTGAACTAGATTGGCAAGATCAGGTTCATCTTCTACTAACATTATGCGTTGTCTATTCGATTCAGAGTGTATAGCGCTTGTTATGTTCACGTTGTGATCCTTAAAGGCGTTTTCCTCAATAACCAATTAGGATAGACCTGAACAATCACAAAACGATTTCAAAAAACAAATAAATGTGATCACCATCAAAGTAAAATAGCTAGACGATGATCACAAATTGATTACTTAGTGCGCTCAATCACCACAGACATGGTCGGGTTATCCCATCGATGAGCAGGTGTTAGAGCAGAATCAGCGAGTCCGCCTGCTTGGGTTATAGCACCTGAATGTATGTATACCTTGTTGATATCATCACGCTCAGCATTAAAGCCTTGACCGCCGCCAGCAGGACCGGGAATAGTGGCTCTTTCTTCAGAGTTCTTTTCGGTACCTGAATCATAGGAATTTGCTCTGAAGCTGACTTTTTCGCCAACTTTTAACCCTTTTAGGTTGTAATTGCCGACGCCTGTAAATGCATCATTGGTATTGATCAACATAGTCAGAACAGTAAACCTATCTACTTGCTCTGGCGTTAAGCTGATAGTGTTGGTTTGCGACATGCCTGGATCGACATGACCTCTGCCTGAGACTAGTTTATATACACCTTTTTGGTTTCTGAAGTCACTATTTGCACCAGCTTCGGCAAGTTTTTCAAGGGCGACACTTGCTGGCGCTCCCGCAGTCCAAATTGGGTCACTGGCTTTATGTGCAAGTAATGTAATAGGCGAAAATGGCTGTTTAGGCGTTAGGTTGCTTACTGTAACTTTATAATCATATGTTTTCGCTGCTGGTGGTTTTGGTGCATCAGGCTTTGCGGGTTCTGATTTATTGTTACTGCTTGGACAGCCGGTGAGCACAAGTGTTCCCATAACGGCAAAGGCTAGAGCTGTCTTTTTTGCGAATGGAGTATTCATAATGGATTCCCTCAGCTTATTTAACCGTTACTACAACGCGTGCTAC
>JBMYXI010000033.1:0-33368 GCA_049608225.1 Parashewanella sp. | reverse complement strand
GTTTGGTACTGTTTCGCGGTTCACCCCCAAACAAGGTTCCCTCGCTATCAAATGTTAGATGACCATCCAAACACTCTGTCCATTTGAGAAACGTGAGCAGGATGGGCTACTTACCGGTTATTAAGCGGCAGCAGCAGCGTAGTTAGAGTCGTTTGCAACTATAACAGTGCGGCTTTTTACGAGGCCAACCGCCCCTCGACATGCTCCTAGGGTTTCGTGAATCCTGTCGAATCCTAATCGCCCCCAAGAATTTCAGTATAACGCGTTCACCAATTACCAGCCAACAGTTTATTACTTAAAATTGTGCTAACTGATTAGTTATTGGGCGTTATTTACGTAAGTTAGCTTTCATAGTTCGTGATTTTTCTCTTTGCCAGTCACGTTCTTTACTAGCCTCACGTTTATCGTGATCTTTTTTACCTTTACCTAAGCCTATCTCTACTTTGACCCAAGCACCTTTGCGCCAATATAGAGATAAAGGAACAATGGTATAACCTTGCCTTTCAATTAAGCCTTGAAGCTTATCGATCTCCCTGCGCTTTAGCAGTAACTTTTTAAGGCGAGCAGGCTCGCAATAGGTATGTGTTGACGCCGTATTCAATGGAACGACAGTGCAACCATGCATCCAGCATTCACCGTCTTTAATGAATACGTAAGTATCGGAAAGTGTGACCTTACCCATACGCAATGATTTAACTTCCCAGCCTTGAAGTTCAAGACCTGCTTCCATTTTTTCTTCGATCTTAATTTCGAAGGTCGCGCGCTTGTTACGAGCAATTGTTGCCGGCGCTGCTTTTTTTGATTTTTTCTTTGCCATAATCACAATATTATACTCGTGTCTGTTTGATGTTAAAGAGACTTTTACAACAAACGGTGAGTTTTTCTGTATTCATGATAAAATTCCATTCAAATTTTATGTTTGATTGTTGTTATGCCGCAAATTTCTCGTAGCTCTTTGGTTCGTTACAGTGCGATGCAAATGTATGAACTGGTAAATGATGTTGAGTCTTACCACGAATTTTTACCTGGTTGTGTCGGTGCAAAGGTGATCAGTTGTGATGATGAAATCATGGTTGCCTCGGTGGATGTGAGTAAGGCTGGGATGAAAAAAACTTTCACCACCCGTAATGTGTTGTCCAGTGGTAAATCTATCCAGCTGAATCTTGAAAATGGCCCGTTTAGCTATTTACGTGGAGAATGGCGCTTTATTGAATTGGCTGATGATGCATGCAAAATTGAGTTTGAGTTGAATTTTGAGTTCTCAAGTTCTCTAATTGACTTTGCATTTAATAAAATGTTTAAGGAATTGATGGGTTCAATGGTGGTGGCTTTTACTCAACGCGCGAAAGCGGTTTACCAATAGAAGGTGTACTGATGTCAAATAAAGAAAAATTGAGTATTGAAGTAGTATACGCTTTGCCTGAACAACAAAAAAGCATTGAAATATCTGTTGATGCAGGAACGACGGCTATTGAGGCATTAAAGCAAAGCAAGATGTTAGATTTTTTCCCTGAGATCGACTTGGAAAAAGTGAAACTTGGTGTATTTAATAACTTAGTTAAACACGATAAATTACTTGAAAATGGCGATCGATTAGAAATCTATCGCCCCTTGATTGCTGATCCGAAAGATATCCGCAGAAAGAGGGCCGAAAAAGCGGTGCAAGAAGGTCGAGCCAATAAAGTTACTGGTGCAAAAATTTAACACTGAAACCGAATTAGATATTTGCCTCTTAATCAGTGAATGTAAGAGGCAAATATAAACGTAATTACTTATCCGTTTTTATTGGCTTTTGTAATTGAGGTTTTACTGAATTTTCATTTACCAGCGGTTTCTCATCTGCTTGGCTTTTTGGACTAAGCGGTGCAGCAGGTGCTGAATTCGCTTCAGGTAATGTACTTTGCTCTAGCGGGATATTGAAATCTTTACTGAGTTCATAATCTCCCGTCACTTTTGTTAGCTTATCGCCAGTGAAATTTAAAATCAGTTCTTTATGAATAACACTGGCATCTCGACCACTTTTGTAGTGATAAACGTAGTACCAAGTATCGTCTGCAAAGCTATCTCTTAAAACGGGGTGTCCAAGCACATATTCAGCTTGTTCTTTTGTCATATCGATACGAAGCTTATCAACTTGCTGTTGATCCATGTAGTTGCCTTGCGGCACATCTGGCTTATAAATCAACCAATCAAATACACTACAAGCGCTTAATGAAACAGAAAGTACTGCTGCACCTAAAAGGGTCAATCCTTGCTTTTTATCGATCATGTTATTCACTGCTATGTAAAATATAGTTGGCAATCATACCCAAGCTCTCCCTAGTAAAACAAGGGCATCATCAAAATGTGCTGGGTTATTTTGTTTTATTAGGGTGTTTCGACGATCAAAAAGGAGAAAAGTTTCAGCGAATGATAAAGTAATTAATCGGTTTGTAATAAAATATTGTTCTCAATTTTACGCTAATTGCAGTAAATCTTATCTGTTAGTAAGAATGAATTAGAGCTGTAACACTAACCAGCAAGCCTTTTCTAAGTTTATGTAACTAACTAGATGATTTTATTGCCACCAATAGAAATAACTGTTGATGTTTTTAATAGGCTTGTTAAATCATATTTTGTTCTGTAAGTTACGCGCTTAACATGATGTTAATAATAACAATAGCTTGTTAGGAGTACAGATTTGGGATCACTTGTTTGTGTTGGTACTGGCTTAAAATTAGCTGGACATATTAGTGTGAGTAGTAAAAGTTACATCGAGCATGCCGATATTGTGTTTTCATTAATGCCAGACACCATTGCTCAGCAGTGGCTGGAAGACATCAATTCTAATTTATTTGATTTACAAAGATTTTACGCCAAAAAAGGTGAGATAAAAAATCGCCGCGATACTTATGCTGAAATGGTTGATGCCATTCTAAACGCTGTTCGTGAAGGTAAAAAAGTTGTTTGTGCATTATACGGTCATCCCGGTGTATTTGCTTGTGTGTCTCATTTAGCAATTAAACAAGCCCGCAGTGAAGGCTTTGCTGCTCACATGGAGCCCGGTATTTCAGCTGAAGCCTGTTTATGGGCTGATGTAGGTATTGATCCTGGTAATTCAGGCCATCAGAGTTTTGAAGCCAGTCAGTTTATGTTTTGTAAGCACACGCCTGATCCCACAACCCATTTATTATTATGGCAAATCGCCTTAGCGGGTGAACACACGCTAACAGAATTTCACACCAATGCTGATCGATTACAGATATTGGTTGAGCAACTAAATGAATGGTATCCACTTGAGCATGAAGTGATCATTTATGAGGCAGCAAACTTGCCAATATTTTCTCCAAGAATTGAAAAAATACAACTTAAAGATTTACCAAACGCAGAATTGAGCTGTATCAGTACGCTATTAATTCCACCATCGCGTACATTGGAATATAACCATGAGATTTTAGCCAAGCTTGGCATAACAGCAGAAGATTTAGGATAGAAATTTCTATCAGTTAAGTAGTAACAAAGGAGAAATAAAATGTTAACTAAGTTTTTGATTGAGCTGGGTCAGAGTGCTGAACTTTTGGAGGCTTATAAGGAAGCTCCCAAAGATGTTATACAACAGTTTAATTTGAATGAAGATCAAACTAAAGCGGTATTAAGTGGTGATGCTGAGCAGTTAGCTAAGTTAAATGGTGATAGCTATATTGAGGGTTATTTGATGGTCATGATTGGTAATGATATCACAGCCTCTCGTGCGTGCTAACGTGATGTTAAGACAGTTTTTTTTTGTATTTATATTATTTGAGTAGTAAAAGGAAATAAAATGTTAACTAATTTTTTAGCAAAACTTTCAGAAGATACTGAGTTATTAGAAGCATATAAAAAAGATCCTAAGGGTGAAATGAAAAAATTTGGTCTAAGCGACACGGATATAGAAGTTGTATTGTCGGGTGATGTCAATGCCATAAAGCAAATACATGGTTCGAAAACACAAGATATTCATGTCTTATTTATATTTAAGTCAGATGAAAAGTAATAAGCGGTTATCTCGCTATTTATTAACGGTTGTGGCCGCTATTTTAGCGTGTGCAACCGTTGTTGTTAGCGCGAATACGATAGATAGTGAAATTCAGCAGGCTCAAGCTACGCTTAATTCAAATTTAATGCTGACCAAGAAAAAGTTAGTTGACTTAAAAAATAAGATGCAGCTGATGACGAATGAGCAAAAAAGTCAGTTTTATTTTATTAAGGGAATCGCGCATATTTATGAATCTGAGCATGTAAAGGCACAGCAGTCGTTTGACACGGCAATAGAGACGACAAGTAATCATATTCTTTTAAGCCAAATTTATGGCTCTAAATCGACGAGTTATTTATCAGTCAGAAATTACAGTGCAGCTTTGCATTTTGCTGAAGTAGAATTATCACAAATTGCCCACATCAATGATGGGCGGATCATGCGTTCAGCTTATTTACGCGTAGTAAATCTCCTTACTAGTCTCGGTGCTAAAGAGCAAGCACTAAAATACGTTAATAAAGTGCTAAAGTTAACTAATGAAAGTACCCAGAGAGATACTTGTATAGCCAAGACATTTTTCACATTAAACCTAAATGAAGCAGGTGATAAGGAAAAGCAGTTGCAGGAGTTCATACAAAACCGTGAGTTTTGTCAGGAAATAAATTACCCCACAGCCATTGCCATCATTGATCGTAGTTTAGGTGAGATTAAGTTGGATATGGGCGACGCAGATGCAGCGATACCTCATTTGAATTCAGCAATACACGGATATAGCGCATTAAATTTTGAATCAGAAATTTTTATGGTTAATGCTTTGCTTGCCAAAAGTCATCTTGTTCTAAATAAATATGAACTTGCAAAGAAATATGCTAATAACGTAATTAAACAAAAGAATGATCCTAGCTTCTATGAAGCTAAACACCTAGCCCACCAAACTCTGGGTGAAATATATGCCTCCCAAGGAGACTTTGAACAAGCCTACTATCATGGTCAAAAAGAACACTTTTATCAAAGTTGGCTTTACGATGACGAAAAAATGAAATCGTTAGCCCGTGAGGCGGCGAAGTTTGATTATGGGGAGCTAGAGCGGCAAATCATTTTTGCTGAAAACAGTAGCTATGGTTTTTCAGGTAAAGAAGCGGTACATCTTGAAAAAATGGCAGAGAAGGATTTAGCGACAGGTCGCTGGCAAGGTGTGTCTATCGCGTTCATCCTGCTGAGTGTGTTTTTGTCTGGCTTAGCGCTGCGCTTTTATCGGCGTTGGCGAGTTGATGACTTAACGGGCTTGACTCATCGCTACTTTGTTAAAAAACAAGCAGATGCCCAGTTTAATGGGGCAATGACAGAACGCGTTGCTTATAGTGTCATCACCTTTAATATTGATAAGTTAAAACAGATAAATGAAACATTTGATCACGACTGTGGTGATTGGGTGATCACGCAAGTGGTTAAAGAAGCCAAAAAAGCTTGTAGTAATCACGGATTATTTACCCGGGTAAATTTTGCTGATTTTCATTTGTTTCTCACTAATTGTGACATGAATGAAGCCACTGAAATTGCACAACGTATGCAAGATGGCTTTGCCTCTTTAGATTGCCAAAAACAAATTAGCCGTGACTTTAAGGTAACAGCAAGTTTTGGTGTTGCAGAATCGACAATTGAATGGAATGAGCTCAGTACTGATCGTATGGTTCATCGAGCTGATTTAGCGTTGAAAGAAGCCAGAGCTTTGGGCGGCAATACTATTGTTAAATATTCAAATTTGCTGGCAGAGCAGCAAGATGACAGCAGTAAGCAACAGCAGTTTGTGCAGTTTATTGACCCTAAGCGAATGAAGCCATTTACTAAGCGCAATTAAAATTGTTGCGATTGTTATGAAACGTCAGTGATAACCTTAAATAAATCAGGCATAAAAAAACCTCCAAATTTGGAGGTTTTTCTTTAAAATAAAGAGTTACAGTCTGTAACCGCGTGGCAATGTAAATGTTCCGCCAATTGAAATTAAGCGTTCTAGCCATAATTCTTTTGGTAATTTACCCGATGCTTTATTTTCATTTTTTTCAGCTACAGCCTTCGCTTTAGGTTGAGCTTTTTGCTTTGGCTCAGCTTTTTTAGCCGTTGCGGTTGTTGCTTTTGCTGAAGATTCAGAGCCAAAAGACTCAAGCATCGCTTCTAATTCGCTGAATCTTAGTGATTTACCACCATCGATTTTGTACCAGCTACCTTTTTGTTCGATGCTAACTTTGTTTCCTTCATGTTTAAGGATCGCAGCTTCTAAGGCGCTGATCGTTTCTTCTTTGGTCAATTTTGGCATTATTAAACCTATTTATTATTAATCTGTTGCAAAACGATTACTCAATTTTAGCTCTTTATTGAGTGAAAAGTCCAATTTAGAGACTTTTGTTGCGAACAGCGTGATAATATTAAGCTTTACTTTAGATTTCGATTGGCGCTGAAAATGAACCGTGATGAATTAATTAACTACTTAAATGATTACTTACAGGTGAATCAATTTAAAGATTATGCACCCAATGGCCTTCAGGTTGAAGGTAAAAACCAAATCCGCAAGATTGTAACGGGCGTCACAGCTTGTCAGGCACTCATTACTCAGCAATAGAGCTTAACGCTGATGCGATACTGGTTCATCATGGTTATTTTTGGAAAGGTGAGCCGCAGCAAATTATTGGAATGAAACAGCGCCGCATAAAAGCATTGTTGATCAACGACATTAATATGATGGGGTATCATTTGCCGCTTGATGGTCATTCTGAAATTGGTAATAACGCTCGATTAGGTCATGAGCTCGGTATTGCTAACGCTAGAATTGTCGATGGCGTCGCACAAAACCTGTTGTGGCAAGGAGAACTAACACCTGCGATTAAAGCTTCAGAGTTTAATGAGATGATGAGTAACAAGTTTGGCAGAGAACCGACTCATATTGGGCAAGCAGATGATTTGATCAAAACCCTTGCTTGGTGTACTGGTGGTGCCCAAGATTATATCGACATTGCCGCAGAGCTGGGTGTAGACGCTTACATTAGTGGTGAGGCGTCAGAAAGAACTTATCATAGTGCCATTGAACAGAATATTCATTATTTTGCAGCAGGGCATCACGCCACAGAGCGTTATGGTATTCAAGCCTTGGGGCAACATCTAGCAGATAAATTCGGTTTAGAGCATCATTTTATCGATGTGGTGAATCCGATTTAACTAGTCCTGAACCTATGTTGAACTTAGTTTCAGTTTGAAGCGATATAATGCCATTGAGATAATGCAGTGAGATAGCTTTGCATATCATGATCGTCAATGGCATCAATACCCGAAGTAACAATACTTGAAACAAGACCATCCAAGTTATCAATAAAGCGATGCCAATAGCCAATTTCTTGATGTATTTGTTGCTCCTCTGAAATATAGAGATAGGTACCTATGTGACTGTACCCACTTAAACGAGTGGGAAATCTCGGTACAATGTCATTATTGTTATGAAATCGAAAGAAACGATGTTTACATTCAGCATTGAATATTCTGGCTGTGCTGCGTGTTAACACTCGCGGTTGACCAAAGGTGTAAACACTAGTGAAAGGGGAGTCAATTTCAATGAGCTTAGCTGCCGCAATGGTTGCTAGTGCGCCGCCTAGACTATGACCAGTAATAAAAAGTGGTTTAGGATTTCGACGCTTTAAATCCATATATTTTTCAAATAACGGTGACCAAATATCAGCTAACGCATGCCAAAATCCTGAGTGAAATTCACCAAATAGGGCTGAGTGATGCCGAATATTCACATTAGCTAACCAATCTTTAGTTTCATCCGTTCCTCGAAACGCCATGCAATAGTATTCCTTGTGTTCAACAAGTATGGCTTGAGAGCTGTTGTTATCGAATCGATAAATTTCTTGAAAATTAGCGTCTTCTGCTCGTAGCTGATCGAGGGTTGAAGTCGAATTATCATCAACATCGATTTGAGAGTGAGGTGAATAAGCCGCTAAAGAGAGTCGAGCCATCCAATAAGCTGTACCAGCTTGCAGTCCTGTTTGGTATGGAAGTACTTTTGACATTTATATTGAGTTATAGGGTGTTTACTGTAGCCACTTTATGGTTTTTTTGTTTTATATTCAATGGATGAAAGACTAAGAATTAATTTTTTAATGCTTGCTCTATTTTGAAGTTTCCACAATATTTATTGTTACATTTAAGTAAAAAGTGACTTTCGATATGGGCTCAGTAATACACGCCACAGAAGTGATTAATGCATATCAGAATAGAACCGAGTCGAGTAAAGATGGCGACTCGAGTTTTTATTTAGATATAGGCATTGCTAACAGGTATAAAGTGGCAATATCAGAAAGTGGAAATAAGGTAAATGTCGATATTCGAAGCGCTAGTACATTAACGCGCTTTAAGCATACTTTTCAGGATGCTATCATTCCATTCCAAAATTTCTTTTTAGATTTAATTTGTAGTGATGGTAGGCAAGTTGTTACGGATAAACAACAAGTTGCTATGTTAGTAGGTAAGCAATATATATCTGAACGATATAACATAACGCCGCAACACGGAGCTGGAGTTAATATTCAAGATAGACCATTAGATACGACTGAAGTGCCACCATCAGCACCTTTCAAGCCCTTTGTTCAAGAACGCACTCCTTTACTCAGTGAACATCATCAACAAACTATGACGTTTTTTAATGAAGGTTCACATAGGCGAGCAGAAAATCTTGATTCGAATCCTTCTGCTCCAAAACGAAATACCGATCAAAGATCTGTTTCGGTTAGATCATCAACTGCAATGCAGCCTAGCATTAATGATTTACCTGAAGCCGAAAATGCTTGGAAGGCATTAAAAAATCAACCACTGTTAACCGATGAACAATGTGGTTTGATTGCCGCACATCCGTTAGTCAATAAAAAGCCAAAAACAGTCAAAGCGATATTGAATAAAGCAATACAAGGTGACGCTTTGTTTGATTTAGCATTGCACAAAAATGTGGCTCGGCTGGCTATTGAGTATTATCCAGTAGCAGTTAAAAATGCGGCTAGGGGAATATCTACTCCTGTACCATCACAAATACATCAGCAAAGCCAAGCTGAAATTGCCGATGCGACGCGTGATCTCGAAACTACACCAATGACCCAAGCTGATTTTGATGCCATGATAGCTTCGTTTCCCAGAAAAGAGAGGTCATTGGCAGAGTTTCACTTAACACATGGAACAAGAGGTGTAGGCCGGGGGTTGATGACGATTCGATTGCGACACTCAGAAAGATACGTTCGCGACCCGTCATCAGCTGGCTCACAGATAATCAAAAAAGCCCATGCTTTTTTAAAAGAAAGACAACGTCAAGGGACATTAGCCAGAGTTGAGGAAACTGAACGGCCAGATCCTTTTAGGCCTTTAATGGGCGTTGGGCAGCAATTAGATCGGGTACTGGGTACGCCTGTTGGTCAAGAATTTGCTGAAAAATACTTTGCAATTAACAATCTTGTTGCTGGGCTGCGAATAGATGAGCATGAAACGCTGATGCGAAAAGTAGGGTTGCATCGGTCTGTTTTGCCTATAAAAACCACGAGAACGGGGGCAAACAAGGTGATTAATCAGTTAGGTGAAATTAACCCGAACATCATAACTAAAGATAATAATAGCAAGCTTGATCGTTATCTTGCTGAACTTCGGCGTCTCAGACAATAATATGCTTCTTGCTATTTTGTGATTGTAACCATTTATCCTTTGTTATCGATTGAGTGTTTTTATCATCGACAAAGTTCTGTTTGCGGGTTGAAAGTTTAGCTACAATAGCGAATTTCGCATTATCATCGAGTTTGCTCCAAGCAACGATTTCATCAAGATGACGAAAACAACCCATGCAATAGTCATCATCATTTAAGCCGCAACGAGCGACACAAGGTGAGTTCATTTTTATGTTTCTAAGTTGGCCGAGACCTTCACTATATCATGCATAATCGTACTTTTTTACAGTTAGATCATTTATTGCTTCAATCGCGTTCATTGTGGCAACTTCGTTCATTTGAATGTCAAACTTTACCTTGGGAAAATGAATTTCCTAACCTCGCAGCTAAAGTATGGTGCGTCAATGACGACGAGATAGATGAGATTGACGCCGATCATCAACAATTATTTCGTCAGTTAACTCCTGCTCTTGCTGCCGACATTGCGCAGCAAGGACTCACTTGGGAACTCGATTTGCTGTTAGGTAATTCTCAACTTTTCCCCTATATCGAATCCAAGCAAGTATGCGATATCACTGACATAGACATAAATCGACTATCTGCTGGGATAAAAGGACGAAAATGGCAACAGATTGATCATTTCTCTAATCATGTATTACATCAAAAGGATGTTAGTTATCTAGAATGGTGTGCGGGGAAAGGACATTTAGGCCGTTTATTAGCGAAACGTTCAGGTAAAAAGGTACTAAGTCTAGAGTGGCAAAATACATTGTGCATTCAAGGGCAAGAGTTAGCACATAAGCACCAAGTTGAACAGCAGTTTATTTGTGCGGATGCTTTTGATTCTCAGCAAAATTTACTGGAGGTTAATCACCATGCCGTTGCCTTGCATGCTTGTGGCGATTTGCATACCGAGTTATTAAAACACGTGATTAATGTCGGAGCTAATGCGGTGAGTATTGCTCCTTGTTGTTATCATTTGATCCGCAATAAACAATATCGACCGTTATCAGAAGTCGCTAAAGAGAGTAGGTTGAGTCTTTCAACTGCAGATTTACGATTACCATTACAGCACAGTGTGATTGCTAATCAGAAACAACAGCAACTCAGATCAAAGGAAGTGGCTTGGCGTTTAGGCTTCGACTGTCTACAAAAAGCATGCCGGCAAACCGAGGAGTATTTGCCACTGCCAACGATAAAGCAAAGTCAATTAAGTGGACGTTTTGATGACTTTTGCCAATGGGGCGCAGAGCAGAAAGGAATCAATCTTGGTTGTAATATTGATTTTTCAAAATACCTTCAACAAGGTCTGAAAAGGCAAGCGCTAACCAGACGAATTGACTTAGTCGCACACCTTTTTCGTTATGCGTTAGAAAAGTGGCTGATACTTGATAGAGCGACTTTTTTGCAAGAAAATGGCTACGACATTGACATTGGTTTGTTTTGTAAGAGTACAATCACGCCAAGAAATGTGCTGATCACAGGTGAAAGGAGAAACAATCACTCAAATTTATGATGTGCATGTTTGCAATGATTTCGTCTAGAAAGCGTTTTTATATTGAATATCTTGCGAATTCTTGCTCAAATGTCGTTTTGAATTTTGACACCTAATTTAACTTGCATGAAATATTCTCGGGTATTTATTAACAGTATGGCTTATGAGCTAGCACCAGTAGTGGTTTCTAGTTCAGAACTCGAGTCCAAACTGGAGCCCCTTTACAAAAAGTTTCGCATCCCAATGGGACAACTCGCTGCCATGACAGGTATTAAAGAGCGTCGCTGGTGGCCACAAAATCATCGACTGTCTGATGGTGCAATTACAGCAGCTAAACAGGCTATCAATGAAACAGGCATCAATGTTGATGAACTCGGTGCGGTAGTTTATACCGGTGTGTGCCGCGATCAACATGAACCAGCAACTGCTTGTCGTATTGCTTCAGAAATTGGTGTGTCTAAAGAAACTGCGGTTTATGACATAAGTAATGCCTGTTTAGGTGTGCTTTCAGGTATTTTAGATATTGCCAATCGTATTGAACTTGGGCAAATTAAAGCAGGTATGGTGGTCTCTTGTGAATCAGCAAGAGACATTGTGGATGCCACGGTTGAAAATATGTTGTCGAACCCGACAATGCAAAATTTTGCTCAGTCATTGGCAACATTAACGGGCAGTTCTGGTGCAATCGCGGTAATTTTGACTGATGGTAGTTTGTCTTTGAATAATGAGAGACAACATCAATTATTAGGCGCGTCACATTTATCTGCACCAGAGCATCATCAGTTATGTCAGTGGGGGCTGCAAGAAGCTGGACATAATTTGTATCGCGAATTTATGAAAACCGATGCGGTTACTCTGTTAAAAGAAGGGGTAGAGCTTGCCAAGCATACGTGGGAGCATTTTCTCTCTCAACGTGATTGGTTGGTGGAGCAAGTAGATAAAGTGATTTGTCATCAGGTTGGCGCCTCTAACCGTAAGCAAGTATTGAGTGCATTGAATATCTCACCTGAGAAAGAGTTTCCTACCTATCAGAATCTTGGCAATATGGGAACCGTTTCATTGCCAGTAACGGCAGCGATTGCCCATGAGCAAGGTTTTTTGAAAAAAGGTGATCAAGTAAGCTTTTTAGGAATAGGCAGCGGTCTGAATTGCATGATGCTGGGAATAAAATGGTAACCAATAAATTAGAACAACTTATACCGTTTAACAATCATTACCTTGATCGTAATGGCCACAAGTTACATTACATCAATGAAGGTCAAGGTGAACCTGTGGTCATGGTGCATGGCAATCCTAGCTGGTGCTATTATTACCGTAACTTGGTGGCACAGTTATCATCAAATTACCAATGCATTGTGCCTGATCATATTGGTGCTGGTCTTTCTGATAAACCTGATGATACTGATTATGACTACACGTTAGCTTCTCGAATTAATGATCTTGACGCTTTGCTTGAACATCTTGATGTCAAAAAAGAGATTACCTTAGTCGTACATGATTGGGGGGGAATGATTGGTATGGGCTACGCGGCTCGTTATCCTGATAGAATTAAACGATTGGTCATTTTAAATACTGCCGCGTTTCATTTACCTAAAACCAAGATATTACCTATTCCCCTGTGGATTTGCCGTAATACTCTGCTAGGAACGATTTTGGTTCGTGGTTTTAATGCGTTTTCATCGATTGCATCTTACGTAGGTGTTAAACGAGCGCCAATGTCTAAGGACGTGCGTGAGGCTTATGTAGCGCCTTTTAACTCGTGGGCGAATCGGATTTCGACATTACGTTTCGTACAAGATATTCCCTTGTCGGACAAAGACAGAAACTATGATTTAGTTTCTGATATCAGCAATAGCTTGGATAAGTTTAAAACTACGCCCAGTTTGATTTGCTGGGGCTTAAAAGATTTTGTTTTCGATAAACACTTTTTAGGCCAGTGGCGTCAGCGTTTACCTCAAGCACAAGTTCAAGAGTTTGATGACTGCGGTCACTATATTTTAGAGGATGCTAGTGACGAAGTTATTGCATTAATTAAAGATTTTTTGGCTTTGAATCCCTGATATGACAGAAACTTTCTTATCTGAAAAACGGTGGAATTTATGCAGACATCTGCAAAATGCCGCCGTTGCATCACCCAATTTACTTGCCGTTGCTGTTCAATCATCAGTCTCCAATCAATATCGTTATCAAGAACTCACGTTTTCGCAGCTTAATGAGCGCAGTGATGAGATAGCCTATGCATTGAATGCGTCTGGCATTGAAGCGGGTATGAAAGCAGTATTAATGGTCACACCAAGTGTCGATTTCTTTTTACTTACCTTTGCGTTGTTTAAAGCTGGCATTGTTCCTATTATTGTGGACCCCGGCATGGGCGTAAAAAACCTCAAACAATGTTTTGTTGAATCGAAACCAGATGTGTTTATTGGTATTGCTAAAGCGCACATAGCCAGAAGAGTAATGGGCTGGGGTAAATCAAGCGTCAAATTTTGCATCAATGTTGATAGTCCAATTGACCAACCTAATAATCGTTGGTTTAAATCCTTGATTACGGGAGCTAAAAACCTATCAGCATTAGTTGAACAAGCTTTAGTGAACAAAAACGACGAAGCCTATCCAATTAAGCTGCTTAGCGCCGATCAAATATGCGCTATTTTATTTACCAGTGGTAGCACTGGCTCGCCGAAAGGCGTTGTGTATAGCCATAAAATGTTTGAAGCTCAAATCGCAGCGTTAAAGAATGATTACCAGATCAAACAAGGGGAGCGTGACTTAGCAACGTTTCCGTTATTTTCGTTATTTGGACCAGCATTAGGCATGGCTTCAATTGTGCCTGATATGGATGCCAGCAAACCAATAACCGCAAACCCTAACCACTTGTTTGCGGCAATCGAGCAGTATCAATGTTCGAATATGTTTGTTAATCCTGCATTATTGAATCGTTTGGGAGAAGCTGGAGAAAGAAATAAACATAAACTGCCTTCCATCAAACGTGTTATTTCAGCTGGTGCGCCAGTGACTATCGAAGCGGTGCAGCAGTTTCAAAAAATGCTTAACCCGAGAGTCGAAATACTTACCTCATACGGTGCAACCGAATCATTACCTATTGCTCTCCTGCCAAGTTCTCAACTTAGTGATACCGCAGATGCGACCAATCAGGGGGCTGGCATTTGTATTGGTAAGCCGCTTGCTGATGTTGATATTAAAATCATTGAAATTACCGAACAAGCTATTGCTACATGGCACGATGGGCTGAGCCTGAGTGCCAACAAAATTGGTGAGATAGTGGTTGCAGGTGATGTGGTGAATCAAAGTTATTATCAGCGCGAACAAGCCAATGAACAGGCGAAGATTTTTGATAATGACTTACAACGATACCGTCATCGAATGGGGGATTTAGGTTACTTTGATGATGACGGTAAGTTGTGGATGTGTGGCAGGAAAGCACACCGAGTTGTGACAGAAAATAAGGTTTACTTTTCTATACCTGCTGAGCGCATTTTTAATACCCATGCCAATGTTAAGCGTTCAGCATTAGTCGCAGTGCGTATTGAGGGTAAAATAACACCATTAATTTGTCTTGAATTAGTCACAGAGCCAAGCTGTAATTCGAGTAAATCACTTTACGCTGATTTACGGTCGCTGGCGCAGCAATATCAACAGACACAAGGTATTCAAGACTTTTTAATCCATCCCGACTTTCCTATGGATGTTCGGCATAATGCCAAAATTTTTAGGGAAAAATTAGCTGTTTGGGCTCAAAAAAAGGTTCGTTAACCATGTCGATTTCACTTCTTGCTGAAGAACAACAAATTTTAGAGCAGCTTTCATCAAAGGTTAACCATGCCTTTGTCACAGGTGCAGGTGGCTTTTTAGGTAAAGCGATCACACTGCGCTTACAGGCTGCTGGCATCAAAGTTACCGGCTTTGCACGCGGTCATTATCCTGAACTGGAAAAAATTGGTGTGAATATGATCCGAGGCGATATCGCGGATCAGCAACAAGTCTTAGCGGCAATGGAAGGTTGCGATATTGTATTCCATGTTGCTGCAAAAGCAGGCGTGTGGGGTGATCGTGATAGTTACTTTAAACCGAATGTCGAAGGCAGTGCCAACATCATTGCAGCCTGTAAGCAATTGGCTATAGATAAGTTAGTGTTTACCAGTTCTCCAAGCATTACCTTTGAAGGAAAAGATGAAGATGGTATTGATGAGTCCGTACCTTATGCAAATGAATTTTTAACTTTTTACTCTCATTCTAAATCGATATCAGAGCGAATGATTTTAGATGCTAATAGTCAATCTTTAAAAACGGTTGCGCTACGTCCGCATTTAATTTGGGGGCCAGGGGATCCAAACCTTATTCCTCGAGTATTAAGTCGAGCTAAAGCAGGTAAGTTAAAATTAGTCGGCAGTAAAGATAAGTTAGTTGATACCATTTATATTGATAATGCGGCTTACGCTCATTTTTTAGCAGCGGTTGATTTAACAAACGAGTATTCTAAAAGCGCGGGTAAAGCTTATTTTCTGAGTAATGATGAGCCCATTACTATGAAGGCGTTACTCAATCAAATTTTAGCTTGCGATGGTTTGCCTGCTGTGAATGCCCGAGTACCTGCTAAGTTGGCTTATGTTGTTGGCTTCGTGATGGAAGCTGTTTATAAACTGCTGAATAAGCAACAAGAGCCAATGATGACGCGATTTATTGCTAAGCAGCTGTCCTGCAGTCATTACTACGATATCAGTGCCGCAAAGCGAGATTTAAACTATAAGCCGCTGATCAGCATTAAAGAAGGCATGCAGCGGCTGAAAAAGAGTTTATAGCACTTTATATAATTCAGGTAAAAACTGGGTGTCTTCAAGTGCAATTTGAGCTTGTTCTTCAAGTACGTTATTGAGGATGTCTTGCGTAGTTAATGGGTTTGCAAGTACCGTTCTAAACACAATGATCGGTTGTCTTTGATGCTGCACAGGACTTATTCGTGTTCTTGATACGAATGATTTACCATGTTCACGTTGGTGCTTTTGAATGAATTTCGTTAGTTCATCTAATAACTTATTTATCGTTTGGGCTCGTTTAAAATCTTTAGTTTCATAAGCAGCAGTTAATGCTAGTTGAACCTTCTTGGGTACATAACGATAGGTTAATAAGCAAAGTTCAGGCTCAGTAACTAACTCAAAGTCATTATGGGCGCTTATTAGACTTGCAAAGTATCGTGCTTTTTCAATGCTGTTGTTGATGAGTATTTCATAACCCGATAATCCTATAATTTTTAAGCAAGCATGAACTAACATCGCCATTCCTGGGCGAGAGCCTTCAAGAGTTTGACGGCCTAAGTCTTTTGAGCCTTTTCGTAAAATGTATTCCGCGTGGTGAGTTATCGCGTGAGTTAACATTGGATCTTTAAATAGCACCATTCCTGCGCCCATCGGCACATACATTTGCTTATGAGCATCAATGGTTACTGAATCAGCTAATTCAATACCTGCGAGCAAATGACGATACTTTTCAGAAAGTAAACTGGCACCGCCCCAAGCGGCATCGACATGAAAGTGACATTCAATTTCACAAGCGAGCGCAGCAAGTTCTGTTAATGGATCAACATTACCGGTTTCAGTCGTGCCCGCAACCCCAACGATTGCCATAACTTTAATATGTTGCTGTTGAAGCTCTAATGCTTTTTTACGCATTAATTTAACATCGACTTTATTATTCTCGTCAGTTTCAACCGCGATAATATTATCACGACCAATGCCAAGTAAATCAGCTGCTTTGCTTAATGAATAATGTCCGCGCTCTGACGTTAGGATCACTAAATCTTGATATTGATAATGGCGTAATGCCGCCACTAACCCTTCGTTAGCAACACCTTTGAAATCCCCATCGGCTTTAAGCAGTGTATTTCTTGCCGTCCAAAGGGCAGTAATATTTGCAATTGTACCACCAGAGCAAAATGCACCGAGAGAGTGACCGTCACTGTGCATCCAGTTGTGATAAAAATTACTGCCTTGTTGATATACAAGGTGATGAAGCATGCCCAAAACTTGACGCTCCATTGGCGTAAATGCTTTGGAAGTTTCTATTTTTACTAAATTCTGATTGAGTCCTGCCATTAATTTGGTTAATGGTAAAACAAAATAAGGCATAGCAGACGTCATATGACCAATGAACGCGGGAGAAGAGGTATGAACAGAGTGCGCGACTAAATTCTGCATTATTTCATCGGTATAGTCTGAAATAAATTTAGGTGAATCAGGGATTTTATGACCTTGAAACCAAGTTTCAATTTCAGTTAATGGGGTTTCTTTAGCGACAATATGATCACCAAGAAACCCTGCAAGATCTTGTGAAAGCTTTTCTTCAATAATACTCAGGGTGGAGTGAGGATCTTCAGGAATAGTAAAAATGCGCTTTAGGCTCTCTTCAGAAGCTGTAGCTTGTCTATTATTGTTAGCGTTCATCAAACTTGCGATTCCAACATTCGTTTTGCATTGTTTTGGCGGCTAACTTTACTTTAACAGAAGAAGCGCATCAAGCGTTTATACTCTTACTCCTGTAACACTAATGCAATTTAAATCGCCGCCGTAAGCAATGGTGAGTTTTTTAGCTCGTTTATGAAAGTTTTTATGATCGGAGGCGAACAATCTCTCATATTCACGTGACAGTAAGTCTTCGGTTATCCAAGACTGATAATTGGGCGTTGGCTGATTTTTTTGCCAAATAAACTGTACGATAAAACCATCAACACTTCTTAAATATCGATACCTTTGGATCAAACCGAGCACATACAAACAAGACATTACTAAATAGAAGTACAAAATATAATTAGTAAGAGGGAGGTTAGTTGAAGCATTGATGATCTGCGGTGACTGATCATAAAAACTAACCAAATAAAAAAGACTGGCGAATCCGTTTACATATAAACTTCCAAATAAGTTAGTTTGGATGCCAGCAGCAGTTAATGAATAAAGAAAGAGAATACTGAGAACTAACACGTTATTGATTGCACTGGTTTGAATTAGACTATTTCCCATCAGTTCGTAATAGGCAGAATTGTATGAAATTCCAATGAGCTCTTGCCAAGGACTACCAAAAGATAAAGCACACAACCAAGCGAGTAGGTAAAGGACATTCCCTAAAGAAATAGCTGAAAAAATCAAGTTAAATGAAGGTGACATTTACGACAAAATTCCTTTTGATCAGATTATCTTCTCATCCAATTTGAGAAGCTGAAATCTAATACTAAATGATCAGAATATCATCCTAAAGTATTAATAACAAAATGTTAACCTTTTGTGTGAAAAGACTGTTTTTTAACAATGCGGTTTTTTTGAATTACAGGCTCTAATGATTGAAGTTTTATTAAAGCTTGTTAAATTGTAATTAGAGTAAAGCGAGTTTTGGAGCCAAATCTATGGAAACTGAAAGTGTTAATGAATGCCGCGCTGTGTATTTGACTGCTGAAGATATCCGTATTGCGTCATCCTTATTATATAACGCTTATCTTAACGATCCTTTTTTCAATCAAGTACTCAATCAAGGTGAACAATCGAGTTATGAACAAAAACTTCGCGCTGCAATTCGTGAAGAATTGAGTTCTCTGTGGGAACAAAACCAAGTGTTAATTGGTCTTTTTGATGGCGATAGATTGTTAGGTGTTGCCTGTATACTTACCCAAGATGTACCGCTAGGCATCGCTCGTAAATGGAATTGGCGACTTAAAATGATGTTGGCGACAGGTTGGAAACCGACGCAATCACTGATTGATAAAGAATCAAACATTGTTAACAAATTACCGAATAGGCATTGTGGAATTTTGCAATTCATTGCTGTTGCGCCAAATGAACAAAACAAAGGCTATGGCAGTAAATTGATACGGGCTGTTCAGAGTTGGGAACTCGATCAACCTTTAGTTCAAGGGATCGGCGTGTTTGTTACCAATGACGACGATATAAAATTATTTTTTAATGCTGGATTTGAAGCTATAGCTGATATTAATACTGCTGGTGTTGTTGGAAACTTAATGTATTGTGGTAAATAGATTGAGGAGATCAGAATGGCTACATCAAAAAAAGAATTCGCAAGTTTTGCGGAGTTTTATCCCTTTTATTTATCACAACATCAGAATAGTACTTGTCGATATCTACATTATATCGGCAGTTCATTAGTGCTTTTGTTACTCGCTTTTTGTCTCTTTACTCAATCGTGGTTTGAATTATTGTTGTTACCAATTTTAGGATATGGTTTTGCTTGGGTTGGGCATTTCGTGTTTGAAAAAAATAAACCTGCTACATTTCAGTATCCCCTTTACAGCTTTATCGGTGATTGGGTCATGCTATGGCATTGGATTTCAGGTAGGAAGAATTAAAGTTACCCGACAGCTTGTGAGATATATCTCACAAGAACGTAGGATGATTAATACATATAAATCAATAAAAATGCTTGCTGAAGAAATAAAATCATATACAACAGTTAGTTACAGTAATTGCTCTATTTTTGTAACTTTCGATTAAATAGATTCAATACAATTGTTTGTTTTTTAATCTGACATTAAATGTGAATTAAACTAACATTAGTTACATAGAGATGAGATTTGAATCATGGATGGTGACAAGTTGTTAAGTAGATTCTTAACGAAATGGAATTAAATTGATTAAATTGCATCTCTAAAACTCAAGGATGTCTTGCTTTAAGGATAAAGCATTACTAAAGAGTTTACATATGGAAGTGATGACAGTACGGACGCTGCTAAGTAAGGATACAACTCGGTAAGGATATCGAGTAAGGGATGCAAGATACATGATGTATCAAAGGAAGCATTTCAAGGATGGTATCTGGACACGCTCAGGATGAGTATGCTTGGTAAAGGGATAACCAAGGAAAAGGAAGGTACGAAAGTACAAGGACTCAAGGAATGGTCACGGAAGAAGCATGGATGAAATCAGACGCATGGATGGTGCAGGGATTATATAATAGCAGGAAGGCTTAACGAAGAACAAAAGGGCGTAACTTAGGTTACGCCCTTCTTTATTGTGATGAAGCTCATTCAAATTGCTCTAATCAACGTGAACTGCTGCAACTGGTTTTTGAGCCACAACAGCCACCGATCTTCCCTTTGCTCAATGGCACATCACCCCATTCAGGCTCTGGAAACACAGGCCAGTCCATACTTTGAATTCGATTATGCACCATTACAAACTCTGCTTGATATCTGTTTATGCCATCGGTGCTAAATTCTAATCCAAACTTTGCTTTCCAACATAATCCTGTGTGACCACCAATTGATGGTCGAGCAGATATCATCGCAACACTAAGTACTTGTACATTTTGTTTTTTTGCTTCGCTTTCAGCGAACTTTCGGCTTACTTCGGCCATTTGCCTGAGTTGCCAAAAGAAAGCAGCAATTAGAAATATTGTAAGTATTAATAGTAAATCAATCATCATTGAGAAGTCGCCCTAAATAATCCACCTATTGCTTGTGACAATGCTTCACTGCGTTTAGGATTTCTTAATTCCATTAGCATGTTATTTCTTAACATTGGGATTGCCACAATATCAGCAAATACCTGGTTAAAAAAGGTTTGTGATTGTTTTGCTAGAGATTCTAAATAATCAAGGCGGATATCATCATTAGTCAGAACAGACCAGTTTCTTGCAGCAATGGTGATCACAGCGTGATCTGTCATCAAGTTATGGTTCATTAAATGTTGAACAGCTCGTTGAGAAAATTGTCGATTTCCTGCCAATGCTCGTAAAAAAAGTAAAGACAATTCGGCTTCAGCCGTTTTAAATTGCTCAAATAAGCATTGCGCTACTTCATCGGACGGTTGAATGTGCTCAAGACATTGACACAATGCAGCTTTAACTTCGACAGCACTATTTGTTATCCCATTGATGATTGCTTGATTGTGATTAAGATCGTTGCTTCTCACGCAAACATCTGCGATCCCTTGCAAGCCAATTTGTTGCCAGTTTTCTGTTGGCATTTGACCTGACAGATATTGATACGCCAATTCATATTGACCAGAGGCTGCGATGCCCAATTGTTTTTTTACTAATGCGTTAAATACAGCAAGTTTTTCTTGAGAAGGTTTAAAACTAAATGGATTGTTTGCCATGGCTTGCTGTTGCTGCTCAGTCAGCGCGATAGTTGGATCTCGACCTAAGGCTTCCATGATCATTTGAATGAACTGTGAACGTGCCGCTGGCGAAAATAGCCCTTGTTCATCTAACGCTAACTTAATGAACCAAATATAGTGTTGTTGATCTTTATTCCAAAAAACCACAGCAAATTGTGCATGTCCTTGAGTCGGGAATGGGTAAGGCGACTTCAATGATTCAATTTGATGGAAGGCCATCATATCAATGTGTTGTACTCGGCGTCCGAGATCATAAATTTGAAATTGAGTTTGAGCAGTTGTAAGGAACTGGCTAAGCGTAGTTATGTCGGTCATTGTTGCCACTTATTTTGATTTTAAACAGCTTACGAGTAAAGCAAGCTGTTATTTATTCTTTAAAAATGATTTATTGGCGAGCGAGTCGCGTGTTCTCTGGAGGTTGTTCAAAATCACTACGATAAGGGTTGATATCTAATCCTCCACGGCGCGTATAACGAGCGTAAACCGTTAATCTATTGCAGTGACAAAACTTTTTTAGATCGACAAAAATACGTTCGACACATTGCTCATGGAACTCATTGTGTTGTCTAAATGAAATTAAATAGCGCAATAATTTTTCATGATCAATTTTAGGACCTTGATAACGAATCATAACGCTCCCCCAATCAGGCTGAGAAGTGATCAAACAGTTAGATTTTAATAAATCTGATGTTAGGGTTTCATCGACTATTTTATCGGCATCGGTGCTTTGTAAAAGATACTCTGGATTAAATTCATAATCATCAATTTCGATATCCAAATCGTCGATGCAAATGCCGTCAAGTTCTGTAATTTGCTGCTGTGCGAAATACTTTGGCTCAATAATATTAACTTCGACTTCACCGTTAGCACAGTTACTTAAATCTCTGGTGAGCATTTTTTGTAATGCATCAATAGAGGTAATTCGAGTTTGATTAAAGGTATTCAAATAGAGTTTGAATGATTTTGACTCAATCAGGTTTTCTGAATCATGACTTAATCGCATCTCCATTATCGCAACCATTGGCTTACCTTTGGTATTGAGCCATGAAAGCTCGTAGCCTGTCCAAATGTCGACACCATGAAAAGGCAATTCGTTGCCGAGTGAAATGGCGTCTCTATTCAGTTTACGTGGTACACCTTGCAACAACTTGGCGTTATACAAGTCTTCGTATTGCGTTTTTTTACCCAGTTGCAGCTCTTGTAACTCTTTCGCATCACTATAGAGATCGTGATTCTTTGTCATTAATATCAATTCCGTGTCAAAATATGCGCCACATTATACTTGAAATTGGAACTGGCTTAAGTGTCTTGCTTCGCTGTGTTAGAAGAATTTATAAAAAAATACCACTCCAGCTACAAAAAAGTGTTGAATAAAACGGCAGAGTATTACCCTCATGGTGAATTATCGGACTGCATATTAGGAGAATATGACGGTAACTTAGAAGGTAAGGTTTCATGGCAAGCGATTCAACTTGATCAAAGCAAAAGTTTCTCGAATGTTGAAACGGCATTAAATATTGAATTATTTCCATCAATAAATGAATTCTATGGCTCATTTTATTCAGCACCGATGTTTTTTTATTCGGCTTGGGGAGAGGGCGAGTTGCTTCAAGCATGGAACCATGATGATTTTGAGCGATTGCAACAAAATATTATTGGTCACTTAATGATGAAACAAAAGCTCAAACAACCATTAACTTGGTTTATCGGTGTTATGGATGAAGAGCAAATGATCACTGTTAATAATGATGATGGCAGCGTATGGCTTGAAGTTGCTGGTGAAGTGCCAACTCAAAAACTGTCAGATTCCATTGAAAGTTTTATATCTTCCCTTGAGCCGAAAGTAATAGAAGCGGAAATGCCCACTAATGAAACACAAGTAAATGTTGAGCATCCCGGATTAATTGCCAGTTTTAAACGCATGTGGCGTAACTTAGTCAGTTATAGATGATCCCAAGAAATATTAGAAACGATACGACAGTTGTCACATTTAAAGTGGAACATATCTAGCAAAGGTTCATTTAGTAACCAGTTTGCGTTGCCGCATTTTGGACAGGTACGTTGCTTTTCGGTGGCAAGGTTTTTGCCACCAACTCGGTACAAGTAATAATAAGTCGGTATTTTTGTTAGGTATTCAATACGCCCTCTTAAATTCCAACCTCGTCTAAATAGATCACTGTCGCAACTTGTTAATTCATTGGTTGCGGCAAACTCCGCTTTGGTCGCAGCAGCCATCTGTAATTCATCGCAAGCTTGCCATTCGGTTTGCCAACGAATAACTTGTTTGTGGTCGCCATTGAAGGTTGCGGGCGCTCGATAAAGTGGAATGGGTTGTAATGTATCGCCACTGCGAAGTGGTGAGCACATATGCACATAGCTGGTATACAAAAGCTGCCAACTTGGGGTTTCTTGGGTTGTTGTTTCTGAATTTATATCCTGACCAATAAACTTTTCACGTGGTGCGAGGATTTTTGCTTCTGTCAGCCCTGCGAGTGCAGCCTTAACCCAAGGACTATGATTTTTTTGACTTAAACTGGATTTTTCAGGCAATAATAATCGACACCGAAACTCACCGTCATTAAAGGCAACGGCAAATTCTCGACCTAAAATTTGCCCATTTGCTCTTAAGGATTCTAAAAACAAATTTATCGCCTTCTCGGCTGCGGAAATGGTGGTGTTATCAAAACATTCAAAGCGTAGTTCGGTTACGTACATCTATTTTTCTCGTTCGAGTTTTTCAATTCTGCTTAGTAGTTGCTGCATTTGTGTTTGAAGCTGGCTTACTTGCTGTTGGAGTTGTTCAACTTCTGACATATTTGAGCTATTGCTATCATCACGCACGTCTTGAGTTTCGATGGTAAGGGCATCTATTTCAGTAGTAGTTAATGATTTAAACTGCTTCAACCCTTGTATGAGCACTGGCATAGAAACAGCAGACCCTAACTTTCCTTTGAGTAAAGCAATACTGGGTTGTATTCCTTTGGCATGCAAAATTTTGGCGACTTGTAATACTTGGTTAATTTCGCTCATTGGTGTTGTTTTTCCAAATAGTTGGTCGATTTGATGAATTACTTAATCTTAATTTTTACTAATTTATAATTAAATCAGGCTGTTACCTTGTGGCATATTTTGTGCTTACTACTTTATGGTGGATTATCTCACAAATTGAAGGAACGAGAAGGATGAATAAGAAATTAATCGGATTAGCATTAGTAGGTGCTATAACTGTCAACTTAACGGGTTGCATCATAGATGCTCGTCAAGGTGGATACGAGCATGGCTCTCAAAGTTGGGAAAAAAAACAAAAGCAAAACAAGCTTCATATTTCACAGTTAACATTGGGGATGAAAAAGCAACAAGTGCTGGATGTGATGGGGCGGCCTGATTTGAGTGAAGCCTATCTGGTCGAGAAGTCTGCCGATAAGCTAGGGCATCAAGTATTGGTATTATTTTACCGCACCAAACATAAGGCTTCTGATGGCGAAACAACTAAAGATGAATGTACGCCATTGGTATTAAAAAATGGCGAACTGGTCGGTTGGGGCGAAACCGCATATCTCCATGCGAAATTCTAGGCTCGATTGGTAGACATTGATCCCCGTTATTTTATAAATAACGGGAATAAGTAAACGATAGAAGACAAAGTCGGCAATTAAATTTATCGTCTTTTTCATTCTAAGAACCATCAATAGTAAAGCTAGATAATGTGTTACTTGCCCTTGCTATAATTGGCAAAAGCTGTTTCCATTCGTTTGCAATAGCATGTGAAATGTCCTGTCCTGAATGGAGTGTAAAAGTAAAGAAACAGCAAAAAATTTAATTGGTTGTTTCCAATTGCTTGCTGTAATTAATCTGACTTATATTTAAGCTAAATTTTCAAATATGAGAAATGTATACTCGTGATACCTGAAAATTGCATCTTTAAGTATCATAAGTATAACAAGCAACAGGAAAGCGAATGGATTGTAAGATCTCACTGCAAAAACAACAAGATATATTATCAGTTGCCAAGTTATTTGATGAATATCGTCAATTCTATCATCAAGAGTCTGATCTTGAATTAGCCAAAAACTTCATTGAAGCAAGATTTAATGAGCAAAGTTCATTCGTGCTTTATGCAAAAGACAGCATGGGTATCCCGCTTGGATTTGCACAATTGTTTCCCAGTTTTTCTTCTGTTAGGGCACAACCCATTTTAATTTTGAATGACTTATTTGTTGCACAACATGCTCGTTGCTTTGGTGTCGGTCGAGCACTCATAGACGAGTGTAAACAATTTGCAAAACGTAATGGTTATGTGGCAATTTCTTTAAAAACTCATGTTGAAAATGAGCGAGCGCAAGCTCTATATGAAGGTTTAGACTTTAAAAGAGTCGATGACTTTCTGACTTTTAATTGCCGTTTATGATAACCTCTTGCTACCCACATTTATCACTTCTTCCTTTATGACAACGATTAAAAAAATAGCATGCTTATCGGTGGTTTTATTGATGAGTCATTCTACAATGGCGCTTCCTGCAACAGTAGAACCTAAAGCAGCAAGTGGAGCAGAAGCTAAATTTGCACAAGAAGTTCTGGATTGTGCAGCCTATTATCAGATCAGTAGTGAAGCACTATTTGCGATGAAAGCTGAACAAATGCGTGGCGTTGCAGAGCGACTAAAGAAATCATCTGAAGCGACATTCAAAATTGCCAAGCAATATGATCAAGCAGCAGAAGAACATTTACAAGAAGCAAGAAAACGTCAAATAGCTAAGATGAAAGACAGTTCTGGCCTACGTGCCCTCATGACTGAATATAGAAGCAAGTGTCAACAAATATTAGTCAACCCTGAAAATAGACTTAATTATTGGCAAATGGTCGAGATGTGAAATGAAAAAGGCAAATTGCCTTTCTTATTGCTCAGAGCAAAGTAATAAGGATAAGTTGTATTATGTATTTTGGATTGGGTTTTCTCCTATCAGTGTTGGTCACGTTGTTTAATTTAAAAAATCAGCGTAACAAACTACAAGTAGGAACAAGCTGTGCTGTGGTTAATTCAAGCTTTGTTTCAGTATTTCATGTGTTATCAAGCTTAGTGTTAATGGCAGCAACATTTGGCTGGATCGCTAAAAACCACCTATTTGGCTTGATGTCGTTTATCTCCCTCAACTACTTTTTGTTTGCAACTTGGTTTTTGTACGCTCAATTTTCAGGGGCAGTCGAAAAAGCGAGAAACAATTATCTGATCATTGCTGGTTTTTTGTTGATATCGACCCTGAGTTTGGTTGGTTTATATCATGATGCAATGTAGTGATTAGATAACCCGAGCAAAATAATAAACTGAAGATTAGAGTAAGCAGAGATGTCTTATGTAAGATGTGATTGAACTCAGCGCCTTTTGCTATTTCAAACATCTCTGTTAATTTGCGTGCATAAACAAAGCAAATCCCTGCGAGTAAAACAGGTAGTCCGGGTAGACTTCCTAACAGAAAACCACTTACCAATAACGCAAAGGCTAAAAATAAAATAGCACGGTAGCTTGCGCAGCACATTTCTTTGCCGATCAATACCGCAAGGGTTATTTTATTGGCAGCCTTATCTGTAATGATATCTCGAGTGTTATTTACCAGCATAATTGCCGCATTAAGTAGCCCTAATGCACTTCCCATTAGTACCGCATTAACAGAGATTGTGCCTGTTTGTAAAAAGTAGCTGCCAGTTACAGCAATTAATCCAAAAAACAGAAATACAAATAACTCACCCATTGCATGACAAGCTAAAGGTTTAGGTCCAAGGCTATACATGAATGCACATAAAATAGATGCTATGCCTAACATCAATATAGGCAAGCCTCCAACGCTGACTAAGCACAAACCAGTCAAAATTGAAATTAATGTGCTAAGACTAATCCCTGCCCAAATTTGCTTTTTCGAAAGTAGACCTGCTTGTGAAGCTCTAACGGGACCGAGTCGTTTATAGTTATCAACGCCTGTTTTTGCGTCTGCGTAGTCGTTAACAAGGTTAACCGTTATTTGCAGAGAGAGCGCGCACAGCAAAGAAAAGACAAGCGTCAAAATCGTGAATTCATGTGAGGTGAAGGCTAAGACATTACCGATTAAAATAGGGCTAATGGATGCTGATAGTGTTTTTGGGCGAATAGCTAATAGCCATATATGCATAGGTAATTCACAATTATTATTTTACAAAGAGACAAGATTGTACTGTTAAACTGGTTAAGGGTATAGAGTCAGTCGCAGTTTTAGGCTAACCTTGAAATGTTAATTATTGAGTTAGAGAATTTATGAGTAAAGTTCTAGATGGTTTATTGTCGCTATTGACATTAGAGCAAATTGAGCAAGGTTTATTTCGAGGACAATCACAAGATATTGGCTTTGGTCATTTATTTGGTGGTCAAGTGATGGGGCAGGCCTTATATGCAGCTAAGCAAACAGTACCATTAACTCGAACTGTTCATTCGTTACATTCTTATTTCTTACGTGCAGGCGATGAAAAACTGCCTATTGTTTACGATGTTGAAAATATGCGTGATGGTGGCAGTTTCAGTGCTAGGCGCGTGAAAGCGATTCAAAATGGACGTCCTATTTTTTATATGACGTGTTCATTTCAAGAACCAGAACAAGGGCTCAGTCATCAGTCTGAAATGCCGAATGTTAAAGGTCCTGAAGGATTGATGAATCAGCAAGAATTAGCAATGACACTGAGAGATCGTATTCCACAAGCAATTCTTAATAAGTTTATGGAAGATGCTCCCATTGAGATGCGGTTAGTTGATCCGACCAACCCTATTATGCCACAAGAAAAAGAACCCATTCGTCATGTTTGGATAAGAGCTAATGGTAAAATGCCAAGTGATCCGAGGGTTCACAGATATTTATTGGCTTATGCATCCGACTTCAACTTTTTGGTCACAGCTGCACAGCCTCATGGTGTTTCGTTTTTGACTCCAGGAATGAAAATGGCGACTATTGATCATTCAATGTGGTTTCATCGTCCGTTTAATTTAGATGATTGGCTGTTATTCAGTATTGAAAGTCCCAATGCAAATGGCGGTCGTGGCTTTGTACAAGGGAAGTTTTATGATCAGCAAGGCGTATTAGTTGCCTCTGCGACGCAAGAAGGTTTAATGAGAATGCCTCAAGGAAAGAAATAATGATGAAGAAGATTTTTGTATTACTTTTATTGGGATTGGTTTCTGCTTGTGTTACCGTCGAGAAAGCAGAGCCTGTGGTGATTAATGGTGCAGCTGGTTACTTAGAGCGAGTGCCGATTCCAATTGGCAGTAATATCACTATTGCAATCATTGATTTAGACACGCCTGGGGTTATTTTTGCGCAAAAAAACTTTAACGTAGCCACTGCTCCTGTGCCGTTTAAGTTCATTCTACCCGCTGAGAGTATTGACAAATCGGTCAATTATGGTGTTGTTGCGTTGATCAAGAATCAAAATAACATCATTTTTCAGACTTATGATCGCTATCCAATCATTAATAACGGTAAAACAACCGTAGAAGTGATTATGAAAATGGCAAGATAGTGCTCATTTTCTTCTTTTGATGATGCGACTTTCTTTAAACAAGGAGGTTCGCATCTTGAATGATTTTTAGTATAAAAGTAGTATTAGATGAAGTGCTCTACGAGTCGGCAAACGATTAGCAAGTACAGAGTCGTTTAAAAAATAATAATAAAATTAACTTTTATGCTTTCAAAAAAAAATTATGCCTTCATCGCTGTTGTTTTCTTATCGATAGTTCTTTGGTTCCAAACCTCTTATTGGTATAAAAATTACCTTGTCGATCGTCACATTGTTTCTATAAATAGTGAGCTGATCACCCAATCGAAACAGTTAAAAAAATTGTTAGATCAAAAACTGCACTTAGCAAAAGGCTTAGCAGAGTTTGTGGAACATCAGCTTAATGTGAACTCTGAAAATAATGATCACTTTGTAAGTGCAGCCAATAATTTCATGTCTGCGATGTATTTGGCCAATTCAAATATTCGAGGATTTAGTATTGCGCCAGATGGTATTGTTGCGCAAGTATTCCCATTTGAACCGAATAAAGCTGCGATTAGCTATAACTTATTGTCAGAAGGTGATCCAGAATTAATCGCTGTGATTAATCGAGCGATTGAGCAAAGAGAAATTACCTATGTCGCACCCTATGAACTCCAGCAAGGCGGCTTAGGTCTTGTTGGACGGTTTCCTGTTTTCAACCGCGATCAAGTTTGGGGCGTGGTTGGTGTCATTATTGATTTTTTGCCCGTTCTGGAAACAGCAGGTTTAGTTGGTATTAATTCTAAGTTTCATATTGCCATTCGTGATAACAAAAAGCGGGTATTTTTCGGCGAAGCTAAGTTATTCGAGCAACCGCACGTGATTGCTCGAATTGAACATAAGACTGGAGCTTGGGAAATTGCTGCTCAACCTAAAATGTCAAATCAACAAATTGAAAACCAAGCGATAACATTTAAATTGTTTTTTGCAGGCTTTATGTTGATGATTATTGGCATCATGTATGCGTTTTATCAACATACTAACCTAGTGAAACTTTCTAATAGTAATGGAACCAATAAGCTTGATGATATTAATAATCCAATGGCGAGTGCTGAAACGTCAACAACGCAACCTAAGCCGACTTGGTTAACGCCTGCCTTGGCGTCAGTTGCGATTGTATTAGGTAGTCTCTCGTTCTTTCAGTTTATGCAAAGCCACGATAATCGAGCTGAATCTATTGCTTTATCTGAATATCTCTCAAATGTGGTTAATATCATTGATCATAAAATAGAAGCCAACCGAGTTTATGTAGAACTGTTAGCCGCGGAGTTGGCTGAAGATAATTTATCAATGGTTGAGTTTGAAGATAAAGCGACAACCTATGTTAATGATCATGCAGGATTAATTAATATTGCCTATGCCGATGAACATTTCGTCATACGGCATACTGCGCCTTATGAAAAAAACAAGCAAATTATCGGCTTAACTTTGTCTTTGCCTGAGCCTGAACGAGCTTCTCGGCTTGCTCAAAAACTGCGTAGAACAGTACCAACAAAGCCATTTACTATTATTCAAGGCGATGTAGCATTTGAGTTTTACTCACCTATCTACCATCACAATAAATTCAAAGGTACATTGAGTGCAGTTTACTCTATTCGCCAGTTATTAGAGTCGATGATCCCATCACACATTAGTGATAAATTTCATATCAGCATCTTTAATGAACAAGGTGATATGTTGTATCGCAGTAGTGGTAGTGACTTATCAATAACAATGGCTCACCGCCAACCGTTAACATCGATTGATAATGGGTTATGGATCAGCCTGAGCACTAAAAAGACGCAACTCAATGATGGTATGCGTATCATTTTATTGGTGTTGTTATTATTTGTTGCTGGCGTGGTATTCAGCTTTTGGCTGCAATTTAAAGAAAGCGATCGTGTCTGGCGCACAGGCAAGTCAATCATAGAGTCACAGCAACACTTTCACTCTATTTCAAGCTCAGCACCGATTGCGGTGGTGATCACCCATCCGGATTCAGGGGAAATACTTTATGCGAATTATCGCGCAGAAGAGTTGTTTTCCTCATTAGGAAGCAAACTTGAAGGTCGCAATGTAAAAGAGTTTTACGCTAACCCAGAAGAACGCAAGTTATTCCTTGATTATATGCACCATAAGCACAGGGTTGATGGCTTTGAGGTGCAAATTCGCACCGATGAAGGGCAAATTATCTGGGGATCCTTGTCTTCAAAGATGGTTGATTATTCTGATGGTAAAGGCATTATTACTTCGATCACAGATTTAACGCAACAGAGAAACTATCAAGATCAACTATATCTTAAAGCGAATTTTGATGAATTAACGGGTTTACCTAATCGAGGGATGGCATTCGAACGTTTGAGCACTGCGATTCACTACGCTAAATATACCAATGGTTCCGTGGTGCTGATGTTGTTAGATTTGGATGACTTTAAGAAGGTGAATGACAGCTTTGGCCATAACGCTGGCGATGACTTGCTAAAACAAATATCAATTCGAATCAAAGAAGTGATTTCTCCGGAAGATACGTTAGCACGATTGGGTGGCGATGAGTTTGTACTGATCTTGTCTGAACAAGAATCCATCGACAGGGCGGCGGAAATTGCTGAGCATGTTATTGAAATTTGTGCCAAGCCAATCATCTTACAGCATTATGAAGTTGTGGTTGGTTGCAGTATTGGTTTAGCAAGATATCCGCAAGATGGGCTTGATTATGAAACCTTGACTAAAAATGCTGATGCCGCCATGTATGAAAGCAAACTGTCTGGAAGAAGTGCGCATCGATTTTACTCAGACAAGATGAGTCTAGCCATCCAAGAGCGCGTTGTGATGGAAAATGAGCTTAGAAATGCGCTAAGAAAAGATGAACTGTTTGTGGTTTATCAACCGATTATTGATGGTGACACCGGTGGTGTTATTGGTGCAGAAGCGTTATTACGTTGGAAAAATGAGCGTCTTGGATATGTATCGCCAGACAAATTTATTCCACTCGCAGAATCACTAGGTTTGATCAGTTTGTTTGGTGAATGGGTGTTAGATCAAGCTTGCTATCAAGTGAAAAGATGGATGAAGCTTGAATCAGCACCTAAGTATGTCTCCGTTAATGTTTCCAGTAGACAGCTAAGAAATGAGGTTATCATTGAAGATGTTAAACTGGCATTGATGCTGCACCAATTGCCAGCGTCTGTTATCGAACTTGAGCTCACCGAGTCGGCGTTAATTGAAAATACAGACGATAATCAACGAATTTTCGATACCTTACATCAGATGGGAGTTAGACTCGCGGTGGATGATTTTGGAACGGGTTACTCGTCGTTAAGTTATTTACGTCGTTTTTCTTTTGACACGCTTAAAATTGATCGGTCATTTATTAGTGATATTCCCTCGCAGCAAGATGCCACTCAATTAGTAAAAGCCATCAGCTCAATGGCAACCAGTTTAGGAATGAAAATTGTTGCAGAAGGCGTTGAAACCAAAGAACAGTTGGCTTTTTTACAAGATTTGCAGTGTTCGGCAATTCAAGGCTATTTTATTGCAAAGCCTTTGATGCCTGATGAATTGGTCCGTTTTTGTGAAACTCGAAAAGTTGAATTGTCAGTGAAGCAAACAGAATTGACATGAATGAACATGAGCAACAATTGCAACAGTGGATAGCAACTGATCCCTTAAGAATGAGGGCGATATTAGCCGTCACTCAAGTTATGCAAATGTTTAAACAAAATGATTACCTTATTGCCGCAGGCTTTGTGCGTAATCTTGTTTGGGATAAGTTGCATGGTCAATCTTGCACAAAGCTAACTGATATCGACGTCATTTATTTTAATCCAGCCGATATTGATAAACAGCGCGATAATGAAATTGAACAAGCATTATGTCTGATTGAACCTTCACTGCCATGGTCAGTAAAAAATCAAGCAAGAATGCATGTAAAGCATGGTGATCAGCCATATAACAATTGTGTCGATGCAATGAGGTATTGGCCAGAACAAGAAACCGCGATTGGAGTTCGCTTGATAAACGAACAGATCTGCGTTTATTCTGCTTTCGGTATTAACACATTGTTTGAACTTCAGTTGACTCATAATCGAAACAGAAATAAAAATACGTTTCTACAACGAGTTAAGCAAAAAAAGTGGCAGCAAGTTTACCCAAAACTGTTAATTTGTTGTTAATCCAGAAATAGAACCAAATTGTTAAATCGAGAGTGAATACTGTCAATTTAACCTCTGATTTATGATCTCGATCATGTTATTGATGCATATGGGAATTCACCCCTGTGAACACTTGATCCGGATCAACATCTTTCATCAGCCTATCTGGCAAATTAGCCCCATAAATTTGATGGACATAAAATAAATATCAATTAATGATGATGGAGTTAATAATGAATAAACACTTCGCTAAAGGTTTGATTGCAGCTGGTTTATTATCCGCAGGTTTTGTTGCTCAAGCACATCAGGCAGGTGATGTTATTGTACGTGCTGGTGTGGTGAATGTTGCACCAAATGAGTCAAGCC
>JBMYXI010000032.1:0-33852 GCA_049608225.1 Parashewanella sp. | reverse complement strand
GATTAAAATGGTATAACTTGTATTTGATTCAAAGTGTTGATAGTTTTAAAGCTTGTTATTAGGTACAACTCCCCGCCTAACACTTCAATGTTTCACTTAATTGTAATAATCCATAATTAGAATTAAGTACGTAGGTAAAAGCCAAGCAATAGGTAGGTATAAATGAGAAGTCGATTTTCTAGTGCTGCAGCAAGACGACGAATGTTGAATAAAATACGTCATGCTCGCACCATTAAAAGGCAAAAGTTGTTCTTCAACTTTTTAATAACTAGCGGTAAGGTAGGTTAACTTCCGCTAGTGAGCCACTGCTCTATAAATTAGTCCTCTAGTTTCGTTCCACTCTCTTGTTTTATTCTTTGTTTGTGCGCTTTTTTCTCTTTTCTTCTTCGCTTAAAAAAATCACTCAGTTGCCGACCGCACTCTTGTTCTAATACACCCGATGTTAACTCGACCCTGTGATTTGCGGATGAATGATGCAGTACATTTAGCACTGTCCCCGCTGCACCTGTTTTTTGATCTTTAGCACCAAAAACGACTCGACCAACTCTTGCATGAACAATTGCGCCAGCACACATACTGCAAGGCTCAAGCGTGACATACAAAGTAGTATCAATTAACCGGTAATTTTCCAACTGCTGCCCAGCTTGCTGTAAACAACGGATTTCAGCATGACCGCAAGGGTTATGATCTGCTATCGACAAGTTATAACCTGTCGCGACAATCTCATCATTTTTCACTAACACAGCACCAACAGGAACTTCACCTAAAGCTTCTGCTTGCTCAGCAAGTTTCATTGCTAATTGCATCCATTTTCTATCTTGTTCAACTATCACTGTATTTATCCGCAAGTGTTAAGGGGAACACTCTAATCATTATTAGTATGCAGGTATATTACAACACTCAAAGCTTGTCATCGACAAGCACTGACCATTATATGATCATGATGATTTATTTAACTGATTAAGATAAAAATCACAGTCAGTGGCAGTACTGGTACTTTGTGTAGCTAGCACATAGTTCAAGCTCATTCCCCAACGAGTTTGATGCTTCCTTATAAACTGCTCAGCTTCTTTTTCACTATTCACGCTTTCAGATGCTTCGTAATACTGTTTTACTACATATCTATCTGGTACTTTTTGCAATCTTTGCACCCAAAAACTTCTCAGCCCCCATTGTGCCTCTTTGAAGTTTTTTGCGTTGGTGCAAACAGCTAAAAATTCATTGATATGATAGTTATTTGGCTCAACATCTAAACGTTCTTTCATGCACAAAAGTATATCTTTAGCTTCAGTTACTTTTTTATCTAAATGAAAGGTTGCAAGCAAATAGGTAACCGTTTCATTTCTCGGCGCCAGTTTTAACTTCGGCATATCAGTAAAGACTAAACATCTCGCGTGAGAATGATCGCCCTTTTTAATACAAATAAATAAGTATTGCTCAATAAGATGTAGGCTTGGCTGGTACTTAAAGCTTGTCGGTAAACTAATAAGAAAATTATAACCATATTCGTCTTTATCCACCTCACTGCATAGCCTCAAAAATAACCAAAATATATCTTCATGCGGCGAATCAATCGAAGTAGCTATATAAGGCATTACTTTTGTTGCCATTGAGAATGAGTTTCTATCTCTTTTAGCAAGGCAGATCACTAAAAAGGCTAGAGCGTAAGGCACTAGTTGCTGTTTCTCTGCTTGCTTTTTGGTTCTCGATAGCTCCATTTTTCCGATTATTCGCTCTGCCATTGTTTCGATCGATTGACACTCACAGCTAAAGCTACAAATTGCTTGTTTAACCAGATCGTTTTTTACCCAAACTTTATGCATTGAAGATAACTCTTTTAGCAAGCACTTCATGGGGCGAGTTAGTGAATGGTCAGTCGGTAACTTTGCTGTGGGCTTAGTCGTCTTAACGAGTTGTAAACTTGCTTTTCTTGAATCAATCTGAATATCCCCATTGCGTGTTCTTAATGTTGTTATTGGCTTTGCTCTATCGGCATTAAGGGGCATTTCGCTGTCTGTACAGACTTTTTCAATTTGAAACTTACTTAACACGCCATTATTTTCTGACGCTTTATTTCTGCCAATCGACGAATGAAACCTTTGCAGTGTTTCTTTCTGTGCTTGTAATTTTATATCGCTTAAAGAAGGAAGGCTTTGGGATCTCAATCGGGTGGAAGAGCTATCACAACTAGGCGCTAGATGAGGTAGAACTATTGTGGCAACGGCAGCCATAACTTTCTCGATATGATAAAAAGACCTATCAACGCTAAGAGAAACGTTGCTTTTCAGCAACTACTTTTATGACTGCATTAAGTATTGATTCAACAAACGATTTTTATCACTTGTTGAATCAATAAATCAAATCGGCAAAATTAACAGGATTATTCCCACTCAATCGTCGCTGGCGGCTTACCTGAAATGTCATAAACCACTCTTGAAATACCATCAATTTCGTTAATGATACGATTCGATACTCGGCTCAAGAAGTCATAAGGTAGCTGCGCCCAGTGCGCCGTCATAAAGTCGATAGTCTCAACAGCGCGTAATGACACGACCCAATCGTACTTTCGACCGTCTCCCATTACGCCAACAGAACGAACAGGCAAAAACACGGTAAAGGCTTGGCTGACCTTGTTATATAGATCAGCTTTGTGAAGCTCTTCAATAAAGATGGCATCAGCGCGACGCAGTAAATCACAATATTCTTTTTTCACTTCACCTAAAACACGCACACCTAAACCAGGACCTGGGAATGGATGACGATAAAGCATGTTATATGGCAACCCAAGCTCTAAACCTATTTTACGCACTTCGTCTTTAAACAGTTCACGAAGCGGTTCAACCAGTCCCATTTCCATATCGTCAGGTAAACCACCGACATTATGGTGTGACTTGATCACATGGGCTTTACCGGTTTTGCTGCCCGCAGATTCAATGACATCAGGATAGATGGTGCCTTGTGCTAGCCATTTCGCATTGACGCATTTTTTTGACTCTTCATCAAAGATCTCAACGAAAACGTGCCCAATGATTTTACGTTTTGCTTCTGGATCATCAACACCTTTTAGTGCTTCAAGAAAACGATTTTCCGCATCCACATGAACAATGTTCAGTCCAAAATGATCACCAAACATTTCCATTACTTGAGTGGCTTCATTTAGACGAAGCAAGCCATTATCGACAAACACACAAGTTAATTTCTTGCCAATGGCTCGATGCAGCAACATAGCAACAACTGATGAATCAACCCCACCAGACAAGCCAAGGATCACTTCGTCATCGCCCACTTGTTGCTTAATGCGCTCTACCGCATCTTCAATAATGGTTGCAGGTTTCCAATTCGCTTCACAACCACAAATATCACGGACAAAGTGCGACAGCATGCGTTCACCCTGACGCGTATGAGTCACCTCTGGATGAAATTGCACGCCATAAAAACGCTTTTCTTCATTCGCCATTGCCGCAAATGGACAAGTCTCTGTTTTGGCAACCGCGGTAAAGCCTTGTGGGATTTCAGAGACTTTGTCACCATGACTCATCCATACATCCAGTAATGGCTTGCCTTCACTGCTCACCGCGTCTTCGATATCTTTAAACAAAGCGGATTCAGTGAGCATCTCAATTTGCGCATAACCAAACTCACCTTCGCCAATACCTTGAATGACCTTGCCCCCTAGTTGCTCAGACATGGTTTGCATGCCATAGCAAATACCTAATACAGGAACGCCGGCATTAAATACATACCCTGGTGCACGTGGTGAATTGTCTGCGGTTACACTTTCAGGGCCACCTGCTAAGATTATGCCGTTTGGCGCAAATTCACGAATGTATTCTTCCGATACATCCCATGCCCATAATTCACAATAAACACCGATTTCACGAATACGGCGGGCAATCAACTGCGTGTATTGAGAGCCAAAGTCTAAGATCAGGATCTTATGCTCATGGATATCGTTCATTTTGTACCTTTAACTAAACTGATGGAGATAAAAAAACAGGCGACGTTCGTCACCTGCCTATTTGATTAAACGCCCGTACGGTAATTAGGTGCTTCTTTGGTCATGGTGACATCGTGCACATGGGATTCTCCCATGCCAGCCGATGTTACTTTGACAAATTCAGCTTTGGTGTTGAGTTCATGGATGGTGGCGCAGCCCGTAAGTCCCATACAAGAACGTAAACCACCCATTTGCTGATGAATGATTTCTTTCAAGTGACCTTTGTAAGGTACGCGACCTTCGATGCCTTCAGGCACTAATTTGTCAGCAGCATTATCTGATTGGAAATAACGATCAGATGAACCTTGAGACATTGCGCCTAATGATCCCATGCCACGATATGATTTATAAGTTCGACCTTGATAAAGCTCAGTTTCGCCCGGCGCTTCCTCAGTACCAGCAAACATAGAGCCCGCCATGATGCAGGATGCACCTGCTGCTAACGCCTTTGCTAAGTCGCCAGAAAAGCGAATACCACCATCTGCAATCACCGGAATATCAAGCTCTTTTAGTGCTTCAGCGGCATCAGAAACAGCGGTGATTTGTGGAACTCCCACCCCCGTCACAATACGCGTAGTACAAATTGAACCTGGACCAATACCGACTTTAACAGCATTAACGCCTGCTTCCACGAGTGCAAGTGCACCTTCCGCAGTCGCAACATTACCACCAACAATTTGTAATTCAGGGTGTTTAGCGCGAGTTTCACGAATTCGTTGTAATACACCTTCAGAATGACCGTGTGAAGAATCAATCAAAAGTACATCAACGCCCGCTTTAACTAAAGCATCAACACGCTCTTCGTTACCCGCACCAGCACCTACTGCCGCACCAACACGTAAGCGGCCTAACTCGTCTTTACATGCGTTTGGCTTGCGCTCAGCTTTTTCGAAATCTTTTACCGTGATCAAGCCTTTTAGCTTAAATGCATCGTCGACAACGAGAATTTTTTCAATACGATGAGAATGCATTAAGGTTTGCACTTGCTCCAGCGGCGTACCTTCTTTGGCTGTAACAAGACGCTCTTTGATCGTCATCACTTCAGCAACAGTTTTACTCCAATCCGTCACGAAACGTACATCACGCCCTGTAATAATACCGACCAACTCATGTGAATCATTGATAACTGGATAGCCAGCAAAACCATTTTTGATGGTCAATTCACGCAGTTCAGCAAGTGTCGTTTCAGGGGAAACAGTAACAGGTTGTTGAACAATTCCTGCTTCGTAAATTTTTACTTTTCGAACTTCTTCAGCTTGCTGTTCAATGCTCATATTCTTATGAATAAAGCCTAAGCCACCTTCTTGGGCCATTGAAATCGCTAAACGCGCTTCAGTAACCGTATCCATAGCAGCAGATACAATTGGCACATTAAGGTTGATTTTATTCGTCAGTCGAGTTTTTAAAACGGCAGTATTTGGGAGGACAGTTGAATGAGCGGGCACAAGTAAAACATCATCAAATGTGAGCGCTTCTTTTTTTAATCTTAACACGGCAACATCTCCCTCGGGGTAGGGTTAAAGGTGAAATATTGCGGCGAGATTATACCTTGCATATCGGCTTCGGTAAATGGAAAATACGGTTAATTTTTATTAAATGTCAGTAAACCCATGCATCCTGAAAAGAACACTGTGTTCACAGTTTCACGTTTAAACAGTGAAGTAAGACGAATTTTAGAAGGTGAAATCGGTCGAGTTTGGTTAAATGCAGAAATATCTAACTTCTCAGCACCTAGCTCTGGGCACTGGTACCTAACACTAAAAGATCACTTTTCACAAATTCGCTGCGCCATGTTTAAGGGTAAAAATCGCAGTGTTAACTTTCGTCCCATTAACGGACAACAAGTGTTAGTGAAAGGCAATATCAGTGTTTATGAGCCTAGAGGCGACTATCAACTCATTATCGATTCAATGCAAAGCGCTGGTGATGGCTTACTGGCGCAACAATTTGAGGCGTTAAAACTAAAGTTGGCAGCGGATGGCTTATTTGCTCATGACTGCAAGCAACCAATACCTCAAGCCATATCAAAAATTGGTGTTATCACGTCGGCAACTGGTGCGGCAATTCGAGATATTTTGCATATATTAAAACGGCGCGATCCCTCTATTGAAGTGGTTATTTACCCTGCACAAGTACAAGGAGAGGCTGCGCCAGCTCAATTGTGTGATGCTATTGAACTTGCCAATGAACGGGACGAAGTTGATGTACTGCTGCTGTCTCGCGGTGGAGGTTCACTTGAAGATCTTTGGTGTTTTAACGATGAAATGCTCGCTCATGCTATTTTTAATTCGCCTTTACCTATTATCAGTGCTGTTGGTCATGAAGTTGATACCACTATTAGTGATTATGTTGCCGATGTGCGGGCGCCAACGCCATCGGCAGGCGCCGAGTTGTTATCAAAAGACAGTAGCCAAAAAAGTGATAAATTGTCGAATTTAAGCCAGCGATTAAACCAAGCTTATCGTCATTTATCTTTGTCTCAGCAAGCTCGATTAGCACAGCTTAACCACCGCTTACTCAGACATGAGCCTCAATACAAATTACAACAATGGCAACAACGATTTGATGAGCTACAACTGAAGCTTAGCGCCGCATTAAATAACAAAATGCATAATGCGCAATTACGTCAGCAAAATTTGGCTAACCGCTTATCAAAACAATCACCGCAGCATCGCATTGCACTCGCAACTGAACATTTGAAGTTTGTAGACTTGCGATTAAATGATGCTATAGATGCTAAATTAAAAAATGCGTTATCTCGGTTACAACAATCTGCGCATCAACTTGATACTGTCAGTCCACTTGCAACATTAAGTCGTGGTTACAGTATTACCACCACAGAAGCAGGTGAAGTGATTACCTCTCCAGCTCAGTTAAAACAAGGAGATGTTCTACATTCAAAACTTGCTGAAGGTACTGTAACTTCAATCATCTGTTAACAATCTAAGTATTTATGAATCACTTTATGAAGATAGTCCTATTATCATTATGCTTGCTGGTACGTTCGTTTTTTGCTGTTCCCTGTACTGATTGGCTATTTAACCTGAGCTCTGTATAAAGAAATCAATAACGTTTTGTTTTTACAGAAAAGCTATAAATTTAATCTACAGTGCGGCTAATTTTGTGCGGTTCAAGGCAGAGCAGGTCGTAATAGCTGGTCTATTTCGAGCTGTTCTAACACAGAAATACGCATAAGTAGCTGTGCTGTAAAGGTTTGCTTATGCAGAGCTCAGGTTATTTAACCATACTCGCCGTTGGTGAAATATCTCAACGATGCAAGCAACAATTGGCTTCGAAAATAAAGTAGAATTAAGCCATTAGATGTTACCAAGGATTTTAAAATGAAAAAAATAATCGCATCTTTGCTCTGCGCTACGGCTTTAGTTGGATGTTCCGACGGTGAAGTAGGTGATGTGTCTTTAGGAATGTTTACCTCCAAGGACATCAAGTTAAATTCAATGGTTGACCCTGAAGTGCCTGGCGTCACTTGCCATATCGCTTCAATTGAAGCGAACTTTTCATTTTCAGATCCCAGTGATAGCTCGATTTCGTGTCGTCAAACAGGCGAGATCACCCCAGAAATGATAAGCAAGATCGATAAGAGTGATTCTGGGGATATTGTTTTCAAAAAATCAAAAAGCATCTTTTTTAAAACCATGAAAGTCCGTCGAATTTTTGATGCAAAAAATCAAACTTTGATGTATTTATCCTACTCGACCAAAGAAACCTCAGGCAGCTTTAAACACAGTTTATCGACTGTTCCGTTGTGGGGAACTAAGGCATATACAAAATAATTTAGTCGTCATTAATACGAGGGTGAAATCTCATCCTCAGCTTATACCAATTGCAAATCGAATTTTCATATAGCTAATTCAACTATTTATACCGACTCTTATTGTGATAGATCTTTATTTCAATTTTCTATAACTAAGCGATAGAGATAATGAACAATAAGTTTCTCATGATGATTTTTCTATCCTCATTAATCGTAAGTACTGCGGCATCAGCAGCCATTTATCAAGGCAAAAATATTGACGGTAATCGTTATCCTTGCTCTGGAGTTGCTTTGGAGACGCCATACGAAGCAGATAACTTAACTTGCCAATTTAACGGAAAAAAGATAACGGTAACTGGACGATTTAAGATATTTCCCATTAACAGAACAGAAACAATGGACAGCGAAGTCGTCACTGATGCGCCCATCGAATTAACGGTGTTGTATGAAGGAGCTAGCTTTAGAGTTGATGTAATGGTGGACTTTAAGCATCCACACGCGCTCAATAACTTTGCTTTTTAATACTTATGTGAAAGCTCCACATGTTGTCTATTTTGCTGTAAAACCAATAAAAATAGACAACATGTTTTATTTCAAAGCTAAATTTGCATGTTGATATACTTACTTTCTAAGTATTCTTCAATACCTTGGTGGCCGCCTTCTTTACCTAAGCCTGATGCTTTGATACCACCAAAAGGAGCGACTTCCGTTGAAATAACTCCAGTATTAACACCCACCATACCGTAGTCTAGTGCTTCAGCCACTTTCCAAACTTGTGATAAGCTATCACTGTAGAAGTACGAAGCTAGCCCATATTCCGTATTGTTGGCTTGCTCAATCACATCATCGACGGTATCAAAGCTAAATAAAGGTGCAACTGGGCCAAAGGTTTCTTCACGAGCAATGCGCATACTTGCATTCATTCCCGTAAGCACGGTTGGTTGATAAAAGAATCCGGTCGCATTTGGCTCATTATGCCGTTGGCCACCCAACTTGATTTGGGCACCTTTTGCTAAGGCGTCAGCAACATGAGCTTCTACTTTTTCTATCGCCGCTTGGTTAATAAGTGGGCCAATATCGACACTTTTCTGAGTCCCTTTTCCTACCGTCAAGCCAGCAATGGCTTTAGTGAACTTTTCAGTAAATTCTTCATATGCCCCTGATTGAACATAAATTCGATTCGCACAGATGCAGGTTTGTCCCGAATTACGGAATTTCGACGCCATTGCGCCCTCAACTGCCGCATCAATATCCGCATCATTAAACACAATAAAGGGTGCATTGCCGCCCAACTCTAATGATAATTTTTTAATGGTGGGTGCACATTGCGCCATCAACAAACGGCCCACATCAGTTGAACCAGTAAAAGATAATTTTTTCACAACAGGACTTTCACATAGAACTTTACCAATGACTTGCGCATCGCCTGTTACCACGTTAAGTACGCCAGCAGGAATACCCGCTTTTTCTGCTAATTCCGCTAATGCTAAAGCGGTTAATGGAGTATCTGGTGCGGGTTTGATGATCATAGTACAACCTGCTGCCAGTGCTGCGGCAGCTTTACGCGTGATCATTGCAGCTGGAAAGTTCCAAGGCGTAATTGCTGCGGTAACGCCTACTGGCTGCTTAGTAACAATGAGGCGTTTATTAGCTTGTTGCGATGGAATGGTTTCGCCATAAACCCGCTTTGCTTGCTCAGCAAACCAATCAATAAATGATGCGGCATAGGCAATTTCACCTACCGCTTCCGCTAATGGCTTGCCTTGTTCTGCGGTAATGATCGCAGCTAATGTTTGTTTCCGCTCTAATATTAACTTGTGCCATTTTTTAAGGTATTTACAACGTTGCTCAGCTGTGAGTACCCGCCACCCTTTTAACGCTTGCTCTGCAGCATCAATCGCCTGTTGTGTTTCTTTTGCCCCCAAATTAGGCACTGAAGAAATCACTTCAAGATCAGCAGGGTTAATCACAACTGTGCCTTTGCACGACTCAGGCTTAAGCCACTGCCCATTGATATAACAAGCTTGGTTGACAAGATCAGAATTAGGTAACGACATATAAATAAACTCAAAAATGACTAAAATTGAGCCAATACTACCGATATTTACCGTGAACTCAAACGAAAGGTTAGCCATATTCAAAAAATGTACTCATCTGACGTTGGCAGTAAATACGTCAATCAGGGGAAAAATCTGTTAAAATATTATACTTATTCAAAATCATTCAAACCTTGACGGCTTCACTCGTGAATCATGCAGCCTAAATCTAGTTTAATGAACGAATTAAGGGATAGGAAAATGTATATTTATCAATCATCAGAATATAAACCTACCTCAACTCTTACCCGCTTTTCTTTTCAGACAACCATGCTTTTTTTGGTTTGTTGTGCTTTTTTCTCGTCTGCGGAAGCGAGCAACACAGTAACACCTATGGTCGTTGACGTTTTTTCACAAAAAATGCAATTCAACTTACCTGCAAAATGGAAGCAAGTTCATAATGAGAAGCTTGTCGATATGATTTCGTCTGAATATATCCCTGAAAATGAAAGTATGAAGGACTGGAGACAACTGATCTGTCTACAGGGCTTCGATAAAATATCAGAAGATCTAGACGCAGAAACCTTCCTTGAAACTATGGCAAAAACCTATACTGAACATTGCCAAGGAGATGTGGTTTTTGAGCCTATGGGGAAAGTAGCTGTCGATGGAATGCAAGGTTTTCATGCTATTTTAGGCTGCACCAAAATGCCCAACATTCATACAGTGCGGATAGGAAAACTGCAGACTTTTGTCTCTCCCACTAAAGGCGAAATCGGTTATTACGCTGCATTAAAAGCCAAAGACAAACTCATCTTATTTCACAAGTCGACACGAGATAAGGTATTTTCACTGAACAATAGCCCACTAACACCAGAAAACTATTCTGCTTATATCAAGTCTGTTATTTCAGTAAAACAACAATAGCCAGCACTTTTATATAACACTACAATTGCACCGTCAGCCTTTGATGGTGCTTGTTAGTTGCCTAACGAGATAATCGGGAAATCAGTTAAAATCTGATACTACCCCCGTAACGGTGTTGGTAAGAATTGTTAATAACAAACATATTCGTTTTGCAGCTATAAGTTAGCAATGAAGCCTCAGTCCGGAGACCGGCCATTATTATTAAACTAGCCAATATAATTACTAGAAAGGCGATTTCATTGATTTCGGTGGGCAGATCATGAAATGCGGACATGGAATAACAAATCGTTATTGTTCATACTGTGACAACCTTGCCTCATTTTCACCCTTTGGAAACTTTTGAAAATGAGATTTAACAAAACACTTGTTACTATTGCGGTTACGGCAAGCTTCACTTGCCAACTAAGCTATGCACAGCAAAACCAGCAGCAAAAAACACAATCACTTCAATCATCAATCGAAAAAATTGTAGTAATTGGTCGTCGTGATGACTCACTGCTCAATTTAGCCAGTCACATAAAAACCATTGATAGCAGTGAAATCATTAACAGTAATGCGACTAATTTAACTCAAGTACTGAGAAATCAGGCTGGAATTCAAGTATCTGATTCTAATTCTGGCGCCGTTTTTTCCATGCGCGGCTTTGGCTCCGGACAAGCCGCCAATAATACCTTGATATTAATTGATGGCCGACGCATTAATAATATTGATATTGCCGCTCCAGCTATTAATGCTATTGGTTTAAGCCAAGTCGAGCGCATCGAGATCTTATCGGCAAGTGCAGGTGTTCTCTATGGCGATCAAGCCGTCGGTGGCGTGATTAATATCATTACTCAGTCAACACTAAACTCTGGTGGTGATATTTCTATTGCATCAGGTAATTTCAATCATAAAAAAGCATCGGTGAACTACTCAAACACCGTTAATGAACATTGGCGCTATTCAGTTTCAGCTAACACTAACAACAGTGATAATTATCGCAAACACAATGCCAATAAAACCCGTTCAATCATCGCAAAACTCGAAAAAAATATTGATGGACTAAATTGGTATTTAGAATCCAGCTATTTTGACAATGAAAGACAGCTCGCAGGCTCGCTTACAAAAAAGCAGTTTGAGCATGACCCTAGACAAGTCAATCCTTCAAATATAAAAGATCATTTTCACGATAAAACGAAAGCCTTAGGCTCAGGTTTAACTTATCAATTCAATAAGGTGTGGCGACTCAACTCTGAGTTCAGCTATAAAAAGTCTGACGTTAACGGTATTGGTAGGGGTCAAAAAAACCGAAATCAACGTACTCTATTAAGTTTTTCACCTAAAATCGTCGGCAGTTTTATAACTAAAGACGGCGAGCTGTCTTTACTATTAGGCAGCGACGTGAATAAAGGCAAGTCACAGTTTTTGAATGGCAGAAGCAATACACAAACACTGCTTAGCACATATACACAAGCCAGTGTTCCTTTAACCAAAGGCATCAATTATGTTGTTGGTGGTCGTTACGCTAAAGTAAAAGATGATCTCATCGATACTGAGGTTTACCCAAATGGAACACACTTAGATGAGAGCGCCACGGCATTTGAACTTGGTTTAAATTATCGTCCAACTCAACAACAACGGCTATACCTAAGAGCTGAAAGCAATTTCCGTTTTGCCAAAGTCGATGAGCAAGCTTATACCTCTCCAAACGTCCATGGGCTTAAACCGCAGACAGGTCGTTCGTTTGAGTTTGGTTGGAATAGAAATAGCCAAACTCAAAACCTCGGCATTAATCTATATCGACTGGCGCTAAAAGATGAAATTGTTTTTGATGCAACAGCTGATAAGCCTTATCCCAAAGCCCCATTCAATGGCGCTAACATCAATGCACAAGCTTCTACTCGTTATGGTGCTGATATTGACTGGAAGTGGCAAGTTAATCCATGGCTAAATTTGCAAAGCAATTACCACTATATTGATGCCACCTTCTCGACAGGCAAAAATAAAGGAAAAGCGTTGCCTTGGATCGCCAAACATTCAGGTCAGCTTCAGGCACAGATCGATCTGAATAAGCAGTGGCGGCTATTTTTACAAGCAAATTATATGGGAGATCGCTTCACCAATGGTGATAATACTAACTCAGCCCCCAAATTGGCTGGGTATTGGTTGTCAAACCTTGCAATAAACTACCAAACGGATCGCTGGCGAACCAGCTTTAAGGTGAATAATATGCTTAACGAGAAATATGCATCAGCGGCTTTTGGAAATAGTTATTACGTTGGCGATGGTCGTAACTGGTTGTTAAGCATTAACTACAAGATCTAGATCTCATTTCTCAGCTTGAGTTGTGCAAATATTGTTCTAACCATGCTTTTTTATCACTCAATGGTAATTTATTTTAAAAAATTACCATTGAGTCTCGTATAATACATCCCTAAATCAATTTCATTGAATAATGCAACGATAGGCAGCAGGGATATGACAGATCTTGAGCAGAGGATTTTTTCTCAAGTTAAAGCAATTATGAGTGATGAAAACCAAGCCATCGGCCGACGTGGCGTTCTCATCCCATTGAAAAAAGCCATTATCGCTGATGGTGATATTCAAAATGTTATTGATATTGTTGCCACCGATCCTGCATTAGCAGCACATTTGTTAATGAGAACAAATAATGCAAATTCCAATGGTGGGTCAACCAGTAAAGCAAAATCATTAAAAGAGGCACTTATTCGCCTTGGGCAAGTGAACATTTATCGTTACTCTTTTTCATTTTATTTAAAAGAGCAGTTCGATGAACTAACACATCCATACCAAAAACTAGTGAAAGGTTACTGGAAGCTAACGGAAGAAATCGCTGAACAAGCGATTATACTGCTGCATGACGAACCGGGTTCAAAGATAAACGCTGATGAACTACAAACATTGGCACTTTTCAGTGTGTTTGGGCAACTGATAGCACTTACTGCTTTTGCGTATCTTGAGCAAGAGTTAAAACAAACTATTCCCTTAATTACGGTAAAACAATTAATGGATACTGAGCAATACAGTTTCAGTATTGAAGCATTTAAATCACTTGGATTAGATGAACAACTGCAAAACGAATTTTTCATTGCCCATAATGTAGTTGCGACTCATGACGATTCGTCAGTAGGATTATTTCTGCAGCAGGTTTTAAAACAAAAAAATGTTATCTTGAATCCATAAGTTGAGCGTGTAAAACTCGACTATTAAACAAAACCCCACTACCAACCTATTCACTTATTCGGTAATGGGGTTTAACTTTAATCAATATTAGAGTTTTTTTACGCCATCTTGGGTACCGACCAACAGCACATCCGCACCACGCTCAGCAAATAAGCCATTGGTTACCACACCAACGATTGCGTTAATTTGTTGTTCAAGTTTTTTCGGCTCCATTATTTTTAGATTATGAACATCCAAAATAATATTACCGTTATCCGTAACCACACCTTCTCGGTATACAGGATCACCACCAAGCTTCACTAACTCACGAGCCACATATGAACGCGCCATTGGAATAACTTCAACAGGTAATGGAAATTCACCTAAGATATCAACTTGTTTAGTATCATCAACGATACAAACGAATCTTTGTGCGACTGCAGCGACGATTTTTTCACGAGTTAATGCTGCCCCGCCACCTTTTATCATGGCCATGTGTGGGTTTATTTCATCCGCGCCATCGACATAAACAGAAAGCTTATCAACCGAATTAAGATCGTAAACTGGAATACCTAAGGCTTTCATTTTCGCCGTTGAAGCTTCAGAGCTGGAAACCGCTCCTTCAATATCTGCTTTTATGGTCGCTAATGCATCGATAAAGTGATTAACCGTTGAGCCTGTGCCCACACCAACGATGCTATCTTTCTCTACATATTCTAATGCAGCCCAGCCAGCCGCTTTTTTCATTTCATCTTGGGTCATGATAAATCTCAATTAAAAGAGGAACTAGATGGCTGGCTATTATACGCAAAATGAATTAAAAAAGTGTTGACTAGATAACATTTATACTCGTGATATCTGCGATAACCTATACAAGATAATAAAGCCATTATAAATTAAGGTCTGCCCAATTAGCAGTAGTCATAATTTCAGGCGACTTTTTATCGTTAAAATGCTGTCAGTTAACCATTTTTCAATAAAGTCCTTGCTTCTATCTCACTAACAAGCTTACTGCTTGAAATCATGCCTAAAAATCAAACTGTTTACATAGTTACTTTAAAAATTGTTAATCCAATCTTGAGGAAGAACGACTAGATCAAACACTGACAAATCAACTAGTTGCAATAAAACAAGCTACATATTAATACCTTAAACATCAATCAAATAGTTAAATTTAGTAACGTGATGTACAACATTTAACCAAGCATCAAATAAAACGCACATATACTCAATCCAACTTCCAAACAAATTGAGATAAATCCATGGCAACCACTGGTACCTCCTTAGATACAATAGTGCTCGACTCAAGGTTGGGAACTCCTCAAACAAGTATCTCTAAGTCACTCACTTCACAAGGTGAAAAAGCACATCTTAAGCTTACATTCACGACTCATGATAACCAAGCGAGCATAGAGTATGATGTAGAAAAAAAACCAGATGGAACTCTGGAGTTCCATCAAGGAAAATCAACAGGTGACAGTGATACCCAAAAAGCCATCAAAGCTTCGTTGGATAAAAAACTGAAAGCTGTCGCCAAGGGAAATCAGTTACACGATGCGATTAGTAAAGGGCATTTTTCAACTGTCAACAGTTTAATATCGACAGGATGCAGCGCTGCAACGCGCAATAAGAGTGGGGACACTCCAATAGTCGCCGCTCTCAAACTCGGTCACACAGAAATGGTCAGGGCACTTGTTCCCATCTGTACTGATATGCAAATACAGGAAGCCTTATTTGTGGCTGTCGCAAAAGGACTAGTGGGACTCACTGAGCTGTTTTTAACTCGAGTGGATGTTAACGTCCGAAACCACCTTGGACAAACACCGATAATGGTCGCAACCCGTAACAATCGCACGATATTGGCCGCTCAGCTGCTACGAAGACACAACGCCAATGTCAACATTGCTGAAAATACCAACAAAGAAGCCAAACTCTATGGTGAAACGCCACTGCATATTGCAGCAGCAACGAATAATGTGTACTTGATTTGTTTGTTCAACCGATACCGCGCCGATCTTGATGCTCAAGATTGCGAAGGGTTAACTCCGCTAGTATCCGCTTTAATCGGTAGCCAAAAAGATCGTCAGTGTAATACAGATGCAGCACTACAGCTTATTGAACTCGGCGCCAATATAGAACAAAAAACCAACAACAGCAATGCACCAATCATGACCGCCGCTCGATATGATAATGTGTGTGTCTGCAGGGCATTGATACAAAAAGGAGCAGAATTAGACGGGAGAGACTCAGAAGGCAGAACTGTGTTAATGCGAGCTGCGACTTTTAAAGCGCCCAACGTCTGTAGAGTGTTAGTTCAACAAAGAGCAGTGGTTGAACTGATCAATGAAACGACACCCGTCGTAGAGGTTGGCGGCAAAACTACAGGCGGCGACACGGCGCTGCATTTAGCAGTAAAAAAACACCAGCTTTCAATCGTTCAATACTTGTTAACGGCTAATCCTAAAATACTCAAGAATGCAGAAGAATGCACACCTATTGCCATCGCCTTTGACTGTGAAAATTCAGCGATACTAGTGCAGTTGTTAAATTATGCTTTGCTTCATAACTCATCAGATTTTTTAACTAAAAAGTGCCAAGGTCAGCAAACGCTGTTAAATTTAATGAAAACCAACGATCTTAAAACATCCCTTGTAGTAAAATACGCTGAAAAATACTGGAAGGAACTATGTGGTACTGAGCAACCTAGACTTGAGAGTAAACCAGAAGTCGAAAAAATTATCGAGCAACAACAAGGTGATAAAACGTTAGCACATAAGCTCAGAGAACAAAAAGGAGTTAATTATCATAGTGTAAGTAAAGAAAGAGGCGCTGAAGTAGATGCAACCCTACTCTATGAATACGCCTATAAAGGCAATGTCGATGAATGTACCAAACTGCTAGAAAAAGGTGCCTCAGCAAATAAAGGCACCTTATCTGGCATGACGCCACTGAAAGTGGCGATTATCGGTAAACATTTAGCAGTGGCAGAAACACTTATTGCACATCAAGCTGATGTTAATCTCTCCGATCATATCGACGATCAATCTTACCCACCCTTGACTAATGCTGCTGCCTATAATGATACAAGGATGATCCGCCTTTTATTTGACCACAATGTTAACCCCAATGACATCACTGCAAAAGGGGTCACAGCCTTGAACTTAGCTTGCAAAAAGCGATATAACGCGGCTGCTTTCACCTTATCAACAAATAAAAATGTGGATGTGAATTTAGCAGATAGACAAGGTAGGACACCATTAATGGCGGCTTGTAAAACAGGAATGGAGGCAGTAGTGCAATCACTTACCAGCCGAACACTACATCCTGATCTAGAGTTAAACGCAGTTGATGTTGATGGTAACTCAGCATTAACCGAAGCCATTGCATCTGGCAATGAAGCCATTGTCATCCAGCTTCTTCAAAATAAAAGAATGGTATTTGGGTACACACGGTCACACTCTCCTCTTGGTCATGCCGCAATTGCAGGTCAAACTGAAATTGTTCGGCAAATGATTGACTATTTAAGGGTCACTGATCAGATGTCATTCTTAATGAATAAAGACCTTTCAGGAAGAACTGTCGTAGAATTAGCGAGGAGACATGGCAAGGTGGAAACACAAGCTGTACTCGAAGCGGCTGTGGCAGAAGAAGAGTTAAGAGCACGTCAAGAGGAAATAGAGCAGGATGGTGGCTTTACCGTTATTGATGATGACGCGGTAGACACTACACCAGAAACGGACATCTCGTCAGCTAAGCCCAAAAAGACAACCAAGTCAAAGCCTGTCGCTATACCAAAACCTAAAACGAGTAAACCGTCAACTAAGCCAACGGATACAATTAGACCAGAATTAAATATAACGTCAGCTGAATCTAAGCCAGAAGATATAAATACTCAAGAAATAACAGATCCTAAAAATGAACTATTTCAGTTATAAATTCAACCCCAGAGGGTTACGTTAACTGCGTAAGTTGTTACATGCATTATTATGGCAAACTCTTGAGCAAGTAGCAGTATCCTACTTGCTGGTGTTGCCAATAGCTAACTGATTTACAATGAATGTCAGTGCTAAGCTAACTCAAGGAGTGAATATGGCAGGTGCAAGTTTATTAAGTTTACTGGATGATATAGCGACATTACTCGACGATATCGCATTAATGAGCAAAGTCGCTGCCAAAAAAACCGCAGGCGTGCTCGGTGATGATTTGGCTTTAAATGCCCAGCAAGTTACTGGTGTCAGTACAGAACGAGAACTCCCCGTAATTTGGGCTGTCGCTAAAGGCTCCTTTATTAATAAGGCCATTTTAATACCTGCGGCATTGCTTATCAGCACCTTTATCCCTTGGGCAATCACACCATTATTGATGTTCGGTGGTTTATTTCTTTGCTATGAAGGCGTCGAAAAAATTTATCATAGTTATCAAAAAAAGAAGGGCAATAGCAGATCACCAGAGTTACCGTCCAACAAAACACTTTCTCGGCAGCAACTCATCAATTTTGAAAAAAACAAAGTAAAAGGTGCAATTCGCACTGACTTTGTACTCTCTGCTGAAATTATTGCCATCACCTTGGGCGTGGTTGCTCATGAAGACTTATTCACGCAAGCAAGTACACTGGCGATTATTGCAATTGTAATGACCATAGGGGTTTATGGTTTAGTTGCCGCCATTGTTAGAATGGATGATGTTGGCGCCTATTTATTAGCAAAACATGCACAAAAAAAAGCAGGAAACCTTACCAAGCAGTTAGGGCTACTGTTATTAACTTCAGCACCAAAACTGATGAAGTGGCTCGCCGTTGCAGGCACTATCGCCATGTTTATGGTTGGCGGGGGAATACTCGAACACGGCTTACAATGGTTCGATGATCTTATTGCGCTTATGAATGCTTACTCGGCTAACGTACCGATAATCAATAAGATGCTAGTTTATATTACACCAAGTTTAATCCACACCTTATTTGGAGTCGCTGCAGGTGCCACAGCATTATTTTTCGTAATGTTTATTGTAAAAATTAAGGAAAGACTCGATTTCGGCTAATTTATGGTTATTTTCCAGACTCTCGTTTTAATTGAGCTTCGAGATAAAAGCAGTGAGGAGAACAGTTCCTTTGCTTTTCAACATCTTGTTTATAAATAGGGTTTTCATCCAATGCGTTAGTAAATTGTGCTAATGAATATTGTGCTATTGGATTGTGGTTCATCTTCGCGTGTTGATACGCCGCAGTATAATCATATTCACTTTTGGGTCGAGCATCCCCCAATTTAATTGATGGTTCAGATGTCATAACTCTAACTGCTTTTGCTCCTTCAGTCGGCCATTTAGCTGTAATTTAATTTGTTGTTTTGCAACGCCGGCTCTCAGCTTATCTTTTATTTCAATCAAAACATCAGGATTCGCGATCTCAGCCTCATGCTGTTTGTTCCAGTGCATGTTTACTACTAATTGAGAGACCGTTGCCATAAAACACCTTAAAGAAGATCGCAAATAATCAGCTAGTTATATCAAGCTTTACAAGTAAGCTTAAGTGAAGCTTTCTTAATCAGATATCACCTACCAAAAACAGTAACATAACCAATTGATTAATAATAATTAACTCATAATTCAATTTATAACTTTGTATAATCAATACATTGATACTTATCAGCATTAGTTCAACTTATGGCAAGTAACGGTATTTCTCAAATTTTCTATCAAATTGATACCAATCAATTGGAAGACTTCACAGCTAAGTTTTCAGAATTAGTAACTTCAAGCCCCACAGGATTTCAACTTACTGTCGTCTGCCGTGCTAAAAACTCCTCGACCAGCTCCTACAGTTACAACCTGACACCTAAACAAGCAAATAATGGATGGTTACTCAAATTCTTATCGAAAGATCAAGCCGCTGCACAAGACATGGAAAGAAAAATAACAAAGGCACTCAATCACGCGCTAGTTAGTGGCAAAACAGAATTAGAATCAGCAATAGAAAAAGGCAAACTTGATAAAGTAAAAAAATTATTAGAAAGCGGCTGTGAATTGGTATCACCAAATAGCAACAATCAAACACCGTTAATGCATGCACTAAAAAGACGTCATCAAGTCATCGCCCTTGAGCTTATCAAGTATTCACCAAAATCAGTATTAATCGCTGCAATAGACTACATTTCTTTAAATGCCCCCGATGAGCTTCTTTTCGCCTTAGCTGAACGACTTGATTTCAATGCTCAAACGACAGGTGGTTGGACACCATTAAAAGGCGCAGTATCCGAGAACCATTACTTTTTAGTAAAACAGCTATTGGCTCAAAATGCCGATCCCAATATTACAGATAAATTGGAAGGTGAGTGTTGGGCACCATTACATAATGCCGCTAAAATAGGCGATGTAAAAATGATATTGTTGTTAGTGAAAAAGGGAGCAGATATCAATAAAAAAGATGCAGCAGGTAACACACCACTGGCTCAAGCCGTTCTCCATGGCAACCTATCTGCAGTTCAGTTGCTTATCAAAAAAGGCGCGGATATAAACTCACAAAACACGCTGGGTGAAACACCGCTGATGCTTGCCGCCCAAGAAAGTCATCTCGACATGTGTGACATCTTGTGCGGTTACGAAGAGTTAAACGTCAATATTAAAAACAATAAAGGCAATACTGCGCTGCATATTGCCACTGAAAACGGTGACCATCATATCGTCAAATTACTATTAGCCTACAGTCCGCATATTAATTACAATCATGAAAGTGTTTCTCAGGTAGGAACGGCACTAAGCTCTGGTAACCCTCTCGTTGTATTAGCGTTACTCGAATATGGCATCGCGAGAAAGACAACAACTCTCCTTACCACCGCATGTGATAAAGGAAAAACACCATTACAGCTTACTGAAAACAAAGGTGATAGTGTTAGCTTGTTAGTTCAAGCATATCATAGTGATTGGCAACAGCGTTGCTCGCAAGCAGAACTACCTCAACCGTCCATAGTTGCCTATGTCGTATGCGATTATTTGAAAACACATGAAATTCTTGCTGATATAGCAGCTCGTGGCGATATTAATAAGCAAGACAGCGAAGGATATACATTACTTGGTTCAGCAGCAAAAATGGGAGATTTGGATAAAGTTGATACCTTACTAAACTCGGGTGCATCCACCACTGCGGTTGATCGTTGGGGCTTTTCCCCTTTAAAACGTGCTTGCTGTGCTCGAGCGAATGCTGATACAGGTGCTAAAGTCACCATGCAAAATCGAATTATTAAACGATTAATCGAACAAGGCGCTGATGTTCACCAAGCTGATACCAGATCCGATTACTCTAACCCGCCACTGCATACCGCATCTGAGGCTAATAAAGTATTAGTTGTCAGTCAGCTATTACAACAACAAGCGAATGTTGATGCCGTTGGTGGCGCTGGCGAAACGCCATTAACGGTCGCTTGTAGTGCGAAAAAAAACAATGCTGCGCTATTATTGATTAGCCAACAAGCCAATGTAAACCTTGCAAATAGGGTAACTCAAAATACTCCTCTCATGCTCGCCTGCCAATATGGACTAGAAAGCGTTGTCGAATCATTATTTAATCATGGTGCAGCAGAGACTTTGAACAATACAAATAATGCTGGACAAACCGCCCTATGTTTAGCCGCAAAAAATGGACATTCTAGTATAGTCAGTTATTTATTAGAGCAAGGTGCCGATCCTTTTATTGAGTCAGTTTCTTCTCCTTTAGATGCAGCTATCAAAAATGGTCACTCAATAGTTGTACTTCACCTTATCAACCACGGGGTGAAAATGAAGAACCAAGATTTTTTGACTAGAACCAATCGAGCAGGCTTATCGCCAGAACAACAAGCTCAACAATCTCAACGGAAAGAGATAGAGCAAATGCTAGAACAAGCTCGCATAAAACTCTCCATTGATGAATATGAAGTATTAGAACTGGATGACGATACTACAACTACAGCAGAACTCTTTCAGTTATAGGAAGATAACATCGCTTCGGAGTCACAATTAAATGTAATGACATGTCCCATGTTTTTACGGGCAATTTATCAACACGCTGACAATCGTGAGCATAACCAATTCTCAGCACAGAATTTTTGTTCTCTAGCATAGCGAATGTGCGATCATAATAACCGCCGCCCATTCCCATGCGATTACCAACCACATCAAACGCCACCAGCGGCGTAACAATTGCGTCTAATTTAGAGGGCAATATCACCTCACTGACGTTCAATTTAGGTTCGAGGATGCCAAACTGATTACTTTGCATTGGGGTATGACTACTGTATTTTTGAAATAATAAATGCCCGCTACAAAATGGATGTAATATTGGTAAATACACCTCTACGCCCATTTGCCAAAGTTTTGCTATCAAGACAGCGGTATCCAGCTCACCATCATGGGTAATATAAAGCGCGAGTTTGGTTATTTTTTTGTTTAACAGGAATTCAATCAGTCTATCTGCAGCCTGATCAGCAGCCAGTTGTTGCTGTTGTGATGTTAATGCTTGGCGTTTCTTCCTTATGTTTTTACGAATTGATGCTCTATCATCATTAACTATCGAACCCATAAAACAAATTCCATGTAATTGGTATAAATGTTAGCTCCAAAAGAAAAGGTGCCATCGGCACCCTCTTTTATTTGCGAAACCATTAAACAGAGAAACTTGCACCGCAACCGCAAGTTGTAGTGGCATTCGGGTTGTTAACGAAAAAGCGCGAACCTTCTAATCCCGATGTATAGTCAACTTCACCACCAACAAGATACTGTAAGCTCATTGGATCAATAACAAGTTTAACCCCTTGCTTTTCAATGGTGAAATCACCTTCGTTCTCTTTTTCATCAAACGTAAAACCATATTGAAAACCAGAGCAGCCACCACCCGTGACATAAACTCGCAGCTTAAGTGCTGGATTCTGTTCTTCTTCCAACAATTCTTTTACTTTGCTTGCCGCTGTATCTGAAAATTTAATCGGCATTGCTGCGTCAGTTTGTTCCGTCATTATTACCTCTTGCGTCATCACTCTGTGTTGAATTATCTAATACCTTAGTGTTCTGTTCAAGTATTACACCCGACTGAGAAGTTTCGATCGGCTCAACTTCATTTGTAAGCAAAGAATTCATATCGAAAGTTCGCTCTGTTTGTTGAGCTTTTACCCAGCGACTAGCAGGAACAGAAACTTTGATAGTAATTTTTTTCCAATCAACATCGTTAGGTAAACTTAGACGAGTCTCCAATGTCTGAAAAAAACGAAATTTGAACGCAAATGATTCATTAGTTAGTTTGTTGATAGAACGTTTAATTTCTTTACCATTTTTTACACCAATCAAAGTTAGCTCCGCTTTACCTTTTAATGAGCTGCGACGCTTTTTCTGCTGCGTTAATATCAAAGCAAGATCATATTGGCTGTCGATGATCGAAGGCGTTAACTGTAAATCAAAAATATAAATCCCTTGCGCATTTTTTTTGGGCGCCATAATACTGCGATAAAAGCTGAGTTCTTTATTCAATGCTTGTTGCTGTATTTTTTGCTGCACAAACATCTGCCGCATGTTTGAGTTCGCTTCACGCTCCAAACTTAACTCTAAATTACGGCTGGCTAATTGCTGCGCTTTTCCATGTAATTGTTGTTGAAGATCAGCCAACTGTTCACTTTTTTGGATTTTTACTGGTATCCACAACTGATAAGCAGCAAAACTGGCCCCACCAATAAAAAAACTGATTAATATCAATATCAATAAATAGCGATTTAATAGAAAATACTTACGTTCAATCAGTTGCAGACGATTTCGCCAACGTTCATTATTTAACATTGATGGACACCTTTTAAGCCACTTTAGCATTGACTTTGTTTACATTGGGATAAGAACAGTTGAATTCTACTATAAAAAAACGACTAAATACTTACCGCTTTTCAAACATTAAGAAATATTTACGTCAAGACCTAAGAGATAACCTTTCTCAAGGAAAAACCAGTTTTCAACTTTGCTTACTCTCCTTGTTATTTGCCATCATTGCTTCCAGCGTGATCATTCTATTTCGTGTATTTTTAAACTACTCCTATCAAGCTACCCAATTGAAACAATTGGATTTTGATCCACACTTTTCAGACTGGCGTGTCTACTTGCCATTTGTTGGCGCAATGCTCATTTGGGCAATATATAAAAAAACCGCCAGACGCTACAAACGTATGGGAATAGCTTATGTTATTCACCGTTATAAGCTGAACTACGGAAAAATCCCACTACCAACAGCAGTATCACAGTTTTTTCAAGCACTTATCGCGCTAGGGAGCAACTTTTCGGTCGGTCGAGAAGGTCCTGCGATTCATTTAGGTGCGGTCAGTGCCAGCGTTATTGCACAGAGGCTTCATTTACCTGATAACAGTATCCGTATTATGTGCGCCAGCGGCGTTGCCGCAGGGATTTCAGCTACTTTTAACGCCCCTTTAGCCGCGGTTATTTTCGTTTTCGAAGTAATCGTCCGTGAATATCGAATACATTATTTATTTCCCATTTTGCTCGCGTCTGTCTGCGGCGCATTAAGCAGTCGCTTAGTGTTTGGCGATGTCCACGAATTTGAATTAATTGAGGTGATGCATATTCCTTTGAATCACTATCCAATGTTGTTGATAGGCGGCATTATTTTAGGTTGTTACTCAGCTTTATTTAATTTCTCATTATTGGCGTTAACCGAGAAAAGTAAAAACTGGTTAATGTCAGTCAAATTGTTACTCGCAGCAACAGTTACTACCCTCATCGCCTTGTTTTTGCCACAAGCACTAGGCAGTGGTGAGCTTGCCATTCACGCCGCCAACGATATCAATACTGGGATTTGGATACTGCTAGCACTGCTGATCGCCAAAACCATTGCCACCGTTTTTGCCATCGGTTTAAGTATTCCCGGCGGGTTGATTGGCCCTCTTTACGGTATAGGAGCTTTATTAGGTGCAATTTTATCCTCAATAGCAGCAATGCTGTTTCCCGAAAGTACGCCTTACATCGGATTATATACCGTAATAGGTATGACCGCGCTCATGGGTGTATGTCTAAGTGCGCCTTTAGCGGCATTAGTGGCACTATTAGAGTTGACCAACGAACCTAGCATGATTCTACCTGCCATGTTTGTCACAGTTCCAGCTTTTTTAACGGCTTATCAAGGCTTCAACTGCCGTTCTATCTTTTTCAAACAACTCGATTTAATGGGACTTGGCTACAAGGTTCCTCCCGTTAATTTAGGACTGCAAAAGATTGGCGTTCGGGCTCTAATGGAAAGACGCTTTATTTTAGTAAAACAAGACAATGAATTGTTATTAGACGCACTAAAGCGAGCTGATGGCATGCCTGTGTTATCTCAAGATGAACACAATGCCTTAAACATGATACAACTTGAGGTCCAGTATGAAGGTGAGCAATCAGCTATTTCGTCTCACCCTATTGAACAATTACCTGATACAGCTAGCATCGATGATGCCTATAAATTATTGCTCCCTAATCGAAGTGGCGAAGTCGCAATTTACCAAAAGCAAAAAAGCAATATTGTCGGAGTGCTCACTTGGTCCGCACTTCAAAAAGAAATTAGGAAAGGTCACGTTTAACCTTCAATCAACACAAGTATAAACAATGATTCATTTGCCTTTTTCAAGTCCATGCACAAAGATCTATTTATCCTCTTTTTTACTTAAAAATATAATCTTAAGGTAAAAAAGTGTAACTCTTCTATTTGCAACGGAGGTGTTATGGCTACAGCAGGAACTCAACACTATCATTGGGTAGAAGCAAGCTCTACTTCTCATTTACCAACAGATGAGGCTTCGTGGGATTTATCACATAAAAACTGTGGCTCTCGTTCACCTAAAGCAAGAGAGAAATCACAGCTACATAAGCAGCTAAATCATGGTGACACATATAATCTGCAACCGTTTAGTTTAGTCGTTCAATACTCCTCCATAACCTCCGATGCAACACTTTGGCACTTATATCCCATTCATAGGGAGTTCGCTGTTAACGATACCCATAAAGTTGTCTCTGTTTTCTTTATGAACATACAAGAGGGGAAATTTGACAAAGTCCAATTTAACGTTGTTAAAGACAAGCAGAGTTCAGCATACAAATTCACTGAACTTAACCGAATAAGCCAACTAGTTAGCGGTACAAGAAATTTTTTTGGAAAGTCAATCTCGCAACGGTTAACCCTCGCAGCTAATTCAATTTATCCAAATAAAGGAGAAACACTCGCGGATTCTGCAAAATTCTATGATGAAGCCAAAAAATCAATTAACCCTCTAGTTAAACTAAAGGTAGCCGCCACTTCAACCACCAGTACAGAACCTGAAGATGAAATTGACCATAAACAGAGGTTAGCTGAACTTAGGCAAATAGTCGCAACACATAGCCAAACTGATGAGTCACAACCAATTGAACCTTTTCAACAAATATCAGTAGTAAAACATGAAGGATTGCCTGACTTGATTGCTACCGAAGATGAGAACCTAGGCGCTGTTATTTTTGAGTATTCACAACACACGCAATAAAACTTTTCCTTTAAGGATCAGCATTTGTTAGAATTGCGCCTCAGCCACCCTACACTCACAAAAGGCAGAATAAAGCTGCCGCTAGCTACTGGAAAACAGGCTGATGACTCAACTTGAAGGCTCACATATCCTCTCGGTCACTCAACTCGAGCTGGACACCATTCAAACCATTTTTTCGGTTGCCAATCGCATGGAACCTTATGCGTTACGCCATAAAAGAACGCGCGTGCTTGATGGTGCTATTCTTGGTAATTTATTCTTTGAACCTAGCACACGCACCCGTGTCAGCTTTGGTAGCGCCTTCAATTTATTAGGCGGCAGTGTTTGTGAAACCGTTGGCGTCGGTTCATCTTCTTTAGCCAAAGGTGAGTCACTATTTGACACAGCAAAAGTACTTTCCACTTATTCCGATGTTATTGCTATGCGTCATCCTGACGCTTTTTCTGTGCAAGAGTTTGCTAAAGGAAGCCAAGTCCCTGTTATTAATGGCGGTGACGGTGCCAATGAGCACCCGACTCAAGCTTTACTCGACCTGTTCACCATCGAAAAAGAACTCAAACAAAAAGAAAAAACCATCGATGGTATGAATATCGCATTAATGGGCGATTTAAAATACGGACGTACTGTTCACTCACTGTCGAAACTGCTTAAACTTTATAATAACATTCATTTTGATTTAATTGCCCCCGCTGAATTGCAAATGCCCGACTATGTGATGGATGAAATTGATAAAGCAGGCCACAGCTATACTATTCATCACTCTCTTGAAGGTAATCTAGCAAAAGCCGATATCATTTATCAGACTCGTATTCAAGAAGAGCGCTTCCCTTCGCAAGATGAAGCCAATAAGTATCGTGGTAAATTTATTCTTAACCAACAAATTTACACAGAGCACAGTAATGGTAATGCGCTCATTTTGCATCCATTACCCAGAGATTCTCGCTGCGACGCGAACGAACTCGATAATGACCTTAACGACAACGCCAATCTTGCCATTTTCCGCCAAGCGGACAATGGTCTATTGATCCGTATGGCACTTTTTGCCCTGACTTTAGGCGTTGATGGTCAACTCGAACAATATGAATTACCTGTTAACTGGTATAGCCGCAGAGGCTAACCCAAAGATTTAAAGGATAAAATAATGACCCGTTCTGATACCTTGTTTGAACAGGCTAAGCAAAGCATTCCGGGTGGCGTGAATTCGCCAGTTCGTGCTTTCAATGGCGTTGGTGGTACTCCTCGATTTATTGAAAAAGCCGATGGAGCCTATGTGTATGATGCCGACGGTAACGCTTATATTGATTATGTCGGTTCTTGGGGACCGATGATCTTAGGTCATAACCACCCTGACATTAAGCAAGCCGTACTCGATGCTGTTGAAAATGGTTTATCTTTTGGTGCGCCCACGCAGCTTGAAATCGAAATGGCTGAAAAAGTCATTGAGATGGTGCCATCAATGGAGCAAGTTCGCATGGTAAGTTCAGGTACTGAAGCGACCATGAGCGCCATTCGCTTAGCCAGAGGTTTTACCAATCGTGACAAGATCCTTAAATTTGAAGGTTGCTATCACGGTCACGCTGATTGCCTATTGGTTAATGCGGGTTCAGGCGCGTTAACACTCGGTCAGCCGAGCTCACCAGGGGTGCCAGAGGATTTTGCCAAACACACATTAACGGCAACCTATAATGATTTAGCCTCAGTTGAGGCTTTGTTTAACGAATTTCCACAGGACATCGCTTGTATCATCCTTGAACCTGTTGCAGGCAACATGAACTGTATTCCACCTGTAGATGGCTTCTTACAAGGTTTACGTGATATTTGTGATAAATACGGTGCGTTACTGGTTATCGACGAAGTTATGACCGGTTTTCGCGTCGCCAAGGCTGGGGCTCAAGCTCACTATGATGTGACACCTGATTTAACAACACTAGGTAAAGTGATTGGCGGCGGCATGCCAGTGGGCGCTTTCGGTGGTAAGAAAGAAGTAATGCAATATATCGCGCCGACAGGCCCTGTTTATCAAGCTGGTACGCTTTCAGGTAACCCAATTGCAATGGCTGCTGGTCTGGCGCAAATGAAAGCGTTAGAACAAGCAGGCTTGTATGAAGAGCTTGCGCGCAAAACCAAGTACATTGCCGAAGGTTTTAAAACTCTTGCTGATAAACATAATATTCCAATGGCGATTAATTATGTGGGTGGCATGTTCGGTTTTTTCTTCACTGAAGAGCAGCAAATAACCAAGTTTTCTCAAGTCACAAAGTGCGATATGGAGCGCTTTAAAGCTTTTTATCATGGCATGCTTAACGAAGGTGTTTATTTGGCGCCAAGTGCCTATGAAGCAGGCTTCTTATCTATGGCTCATGATGACGAAGCATTAGAGAAAACACTGCAAGCGGCAGATAAAGTGCTAGCAACCCTGAAATAACCTTTCACAATGCTTCTCATATGACCACAGCTAGAAGTTAACCATTTAATTTCTAGCTGTATTCTGTCTTAGGTAAACTGAACTCTTTCTTACTGCCATTTAGACTTAACTTTATGCAACCCACAATTGGTCAAATATAAAACAGCGTGTTTCTTTGCATAAAATTAAAACCAATAACTTGCCACTTTTCGATTAAACTCAAAATGTTCATGCTGTAATGGCATATAATCTATCGAAACAATATCATAACCAGTTGCAGTTTTATCCGCTTTAATTGATTTATCATTACGTAAGACAATTTCAAAACCAACCAGATGTGATTCAAAAATACCATCCACTTCAAAATCTTGTTTCCGTTCGAGCAAGTGAGTGACACTCAGCAATTCGGTTCCATCATTAAAGTAGACTTGCTCTTGCCTTTGAGAGTCAATTTGCAGTTTGCTTTGCTGAGAAAGTAAAGTAAAAGCCGATTCAATTGAATCTAAAGTAAAAATAATCATTTGTTTTCTCTAGTTGTTATAATTGTAATCGCCACACTTAATCAATGACGACAATCACATATTAACAGCGAGTTTAAAGAGCAAAAAAACTAATTATTGTTACTTTAACAATACACATTCGGTACTTGTGAGTTATCCAAGCTTGCTTTCATGATCGCTAAACTTAACCAATTGTCCCTCTTGTAAGGTTTCTGCGCCACGGATCACAATGTTGTCGTCAGCAGATATCTGGCCTTCAACAGCTATCCATTGACCTTCGCCATCACCCAATTTCACCGCAACCTTATGCGCCTTATTTTGCTCGTCAATAATGTATACATAGGCGCCACTAGAACGCAAAATAATCGCATCTCTTGGCACTAAAGTCGTGAACTTTTTGGCAGCGATCGGCAAGGCTAGCGAAATCAACTCTCCCACATTAAAACTGTCTTCAACTCCCAGAGGTAAATCCAAGCGAAGCTCGAAGGTTTGCGAGCGAATATCCGATACAGGAATTAAGCTACGTATAGTAGCAACAAACTCACCACCATTATGATACCCCTTTAAGCTATCACCAATCTTAACTCTATTACTATGTCGTAGTGGTGCATGTAAGCGGATCTCTAAGTGCTCAGGATCGGTTAATGAAACAATAGCCTTCGATCGACTGATGTCTTCACCTGCTTGATGATGGCGCTTAGTAATAACACCAGAAAAAGGCGCTTTTACTTGAGTTCGAGCAAGATCATCTTCAATCAGTTTCAATTGCAGTTCAGCGAGAGTTAACGTAGCTTTTGCAAGATCAGCTTGTGACTTAGCTTCGTCAATTTGAGTTTCGGAAACATGCTGACTTTTACGTAATTTGTCTAAGCGCTGGAATTCTCGCGTTAAGCGAGCAAAAGTCACCTTACTTCGCTCAATTTCTGCTTGTTGTTTCGCTTTCGACAACTCTAATCTTAGCGGCTCAAGCTGAGCAATGACTTCGCCTTTTTTAACGTTAACGCCAGCTTCTTTCACCCAAACTAATCGCCCTTGGATCCCTGCTGTCACCTCTGCGTTGCTACGAGAATGCACTGAACCGATGACGTTTATCTTGGGTGAAATAGCACGCTTCTCAACTTGAGCTATGCGCACTATTTTTGCATCAACCGCTGAAATTGCAGGCGAAAAGCTCATACAAAGTGCTAATGCGACTGCGAGTTTGGTTGTCGACTTCATATTTCATTCCTTGTCATCACAGTTGATGCTTTTTTAAATTGAATACCATCGGTGAGCCTTAATAAGCTAGGCATCAAAATTAAGGTAAATAAGGCGCTGAACGTCATGCCACCGACAATAACAGCCGCTAATCCTCGATAAATCTCACTACCAACACCGGGAACCAGCACTAAGGGCAACATGCCGAATATTGAGGTTAGTGTGCTCATGTATACAGGACGAGCACGAGTTCTTACTGCGAAATAAATGGCTTCATCTAGTGACAAACCATCTCGACTACCTTGACGGGTTTGATCTACCAGTAAAATCGCATTATTTACTACTAATCCCAACAGAATAATGAAGCCAATCATGGTCAATAAATCGAGACTTTGAAAACTGAATACATTCAATAACCGCAAACTCAAAACGCCACCGCAAATCGCCAACGGCATAGAAAGTAAAACCAGCAAGCTGTCTTTTACTGACTTGAATAACGCCGCCATTAACAAAAATAAAATCAACACAGCTAGCGCAAAATTAGCCGCCATTTCACTGATCGTTTGCTCAAGTTTATCTGCACTACCTCTAAACTTGACTGAGCTATTATCAGGTAATTCTGAGCGAATTTTCGGTATCGCTTGCTGATTGATTGTTTCTAATGCTTGATCCAGTGACATATCTGCCGGAGGAAAAATCAATAAGCTGACGGTTCTTCGACCATCAATGCGTTGTAATTGAGTTGGGCCGACGGTACGTTTGATCTGTGTTAACTCGCCTAAGGTTTGTATCCCCGCTTCTTGAGTGTATAACGGTGTCGCTGCCAATTGTTCAGGCACCTGCCATTTAGGTCCTTTTAGCAACACATCCATACGTTCGTTACCATCAAAGTACTCACCCACATATAAGCCTGAGGTATAAGCACGTGCTGCATTGGCAACTTGAGTTCTATCAATTCCTGCTTGAGCCAACCTTCTTTCTTCTGGGATAAGTTGCAGCTCTGGCTGTGCCAACGACAGTCCTGGTACAGGCCTAACGACTGCGCTCGGCAAAGCTGATTTAATGTGTTCCATACCTGACTTAGCTGCTTCCATCAAAGCTTCCATATCAGGGCCTTGTAAGTCGACATTGATTGCTCGACCACCATTAAAACCAAATTGCAGTAATGAACCTTGGTTGGTGAATGCTTGAGTGTCGGGTAAATCAATGAGAATTTCATCTTTCAACACTTGTTTCATTTGTTCGATTTGAGTGGGATCTTCTGGATAGATAAACAACACATTAAAGGCGGCAAAAATTGATAAATTATACCCTTTAATATATGGCTGCTTTTGCTTGTCGTAATAAGGTTTAAGACGCTTGATTAATACTCCGCCCAACTCTTTCTCTAAAGTTTTCACATTGGTGCCCGGAGGCAAACTGAAGAACGTAAAAATACCATCAGATTTGGCCTGAGGTAAAAAATCTGGCCTTGGCATCATCAACAACGTCACGACCCCACTACCAAGGATAAGCAACGCACACCAAAAACTCGACTTAGCTTTGCCCAAAGTGATCCTTTGAATAAAGTCAGTGAGTTTGTTCCATAATGCAGTTTGTTTTGCAGACTGTTTCGACTTAGATGACTTCAGCCACAGCAAACTAAATACTGGTAATAAGGTCACTGAGCTGATGAAAGAAGACATCACAGCAACTGATAAGGTGAGCGCTAAATCGGCAAATAGCTGACCTTCAACCCCCTTCATAAATAAAATCGGCAAAAAAATGGCGACCGTTGTTGCTGTTGAGGCTAGCAAGGCGCCACTCACTTGTTGCGTTCCTTCCAAGACAGCTTGCTTTAATGCTTTACCTTGCTGCATCAGTCTTACAATATTTTCTTGGACAATGATCGCAGCATCAAGCACTAATCCTACCGCAAATGCGAGCCCCGCTAACGAAATAACATTTAAAGTACGGCCAAGTGCTTCAAGCAAAGTAAAAGCAATTAATAATGCAATCGGGATCGTTGATGAAATCATCAAGGTCGCGGGGAAACTGCGTAGAAATGCAAATAAAATCAACAACGCGAGTACCACACCAATGGCTAAGTTGCCCTTTACTAAAGCGATTGCACGCTTAATGTGCACCGAAGAATCAAAGGATAAATCCATCACTAAGCCAGCATTTTTCAATGCACCTTGGTTGAGCTCATCAATGGCAATATTTAACTGTTCGAGTGACTCGACCGTGTTCGCATCGAATGCCCCCGTTAAAGTTAAATAGTAAGCGGAATAACCATTACGACGAGTGAACCCTTGTTGATCTGCACTGGAGACTTCAACATCTGCAACTTCATTTAAATAAACTGGTCGACCATTGTTATAGGTGAGAATTAACTCTCCAAGACTATCAGGATGATATTGACCAATAAAACGAACTGTATACTGTCTTCTGCCAACATTGGCAGTACCGCCTGATGCATCCGATGCTCGGCTTAATACTCGCCTAAATTGATCAAGCGAAATGCCCAAGGCTGCCGCTCGATAGGGATCAAAATTGATGTGTAATTCTTTCGGACGGCGACTTAATAAGTTAACACTTGCAACCCCTGTAACCTGCCTAAGCCTAGGCTCGATAACATCATCAATTAACTTTTGATAGTGACTGAAATTCGTTATTGGGTTATCAGGCGCAGTGCGGATTAATATCGACGCTAAGTTATTGCCACCAGCGCGACCACCGCCAACATTAATGAAAGGCTCTCCAGCATCTCTTGGTCTTGGTGGCGTTTGATTAAGGGCATTGATCACATTAATCATTGCCTCTTGCATATTGGTACCTACTTCAAAGGTTAACGTAATGCCACCAGAACCCTGAGTGATGTTCGAACTCATTTCCACAACACCGCGTACTCTTCGCAGTACGTTTTCTTGTGGTTCAATAATATTAGATTCCATCTCTTGTGGCGCAGCACTACGCCAATTATTAAACACCGAAATTTGTGGGCGCTGGATATCAGGAAGTAACTGGATAGGAAGTTTAACTGCTGCGAGTAAACCAAAAACGGTAATGAGTAACACCGCAACGATAGTGCCTGCGATATTATTGGTGCTGATTTTTGTAAGGTTCACTTCGGTTCCTTGCGAAAGAACGGTATTTTATCGATAAATCATACCTAAGTCCCTTGAAAAACCTAAGCCATAAAGTGTTACAGAAGATTACCAATTATTAATTTGAATGAATGCTCTATACTCGTGATACTTGGAGGTGCAACTTTCAGGGCTTATTCAGAGTTGCATTATTCGAGGCGTGAAAGTGCAGAACTAGCGGGCTAATTTAAACTTTCGCAACAAAGAATAATCA
>JBMYXI010000031.1:0-35069 GCA_049608225.1 Parashewanella sp. | reverse complement strand
CCAGGGACACGAGGATTTTCAATCCTCTGCTCTACCGACTGAGCTATTCGGGCAACGGCGGCAATTAAACGTTGTTTCGCTGTTTGAGTCAACTCTTTTTATTGAAATATCGACTAACGACGTCTGTTCGCAGTTATTTTGAACAAATGCGTGCTACGTAAGTTGTTGCAGCAATGCGTAAGGTGGGTATTTATAAAAAAGCCAGAATAGAGTTTATTCTGGCTTATAATTGCTAGGTTAATTGAACCGTTAATTTACGAGCTCATTATTTGGGTAATTTAGTTTTAGCACATCAAGGGCATGTTGTTTTAAGGTTTGTTGGCCTAATTCATCATAAGCTTGGATCATGATTTCTAATCCTCGCTCAGTCGATGGTGTTCCTGAAAAGGCCTCTACAACGTACTGACCACGACCCGCAGCTGCGCTCCATGCATTCATTTTTAAGTAGTATTCACCGACATGAATAGAGTAGCGAGCGAGGCGGTTTTTAACTGCTTGCATACGTTGGCGAGCATCGGCAGCGTACTTACTGTTTGGAAATTGTTTGATGAGTTTGCCGAAATCTTTAAAGGCGTCCTGAGAGTTTTTAGGGTCACGATCCGTTCTATCAATATTTAACAGACGATGGAATAAATATTCATCGGCTTGCATGTTAATCAAACCACGCATGTAATAAACGTAATCAATATCAGGGTGGGTCGGGTTTAAGCGTAAAAAACGATCAACATTGGCCAATGCTTCAGCGGTGTTCTTGGTTTTGTAATAAGCAAAAATCATATCCAATTGAACTTGAGTTTTATGTGGCCCAAATGGATAACGTGAATCCAGAGCTTCAAGAGTGCGGATCGCTTTACTAAAGTTTCCTAACTCCATGGAGGTTCTGGCTTGAGAATACAACTGCTCTGCCGATGACTTTACGACTTCGTCTGGCTTACTGCTACAAGCGTTTAACGTAAGTGCGAGTAGGGCGAGTGCGATACCTTTTGAAACTCTTTTCATACTTGAATTCAATTCTTTTTAAAGTTGTTGTTAAGAATTTTCTCATTTCGCGATAAAATGAGCGTTATCCGATTGTAACAGAGATACCAGAATTACTTCAAAGCGTCGACAAGTTATTTTTCGACGAGTGATAATAGTGGTATTCGAATTTTTCAGACCCTAAAAAAGGGTTAAGGTTCCTATGGCTCAAGAGATTAATCTAAAAAGTGAGTTTACATCAACTCAAACGGGGCAAAGATTAGATCAAGCATTGGCAGAATTGTTTCCTGATTATTCCAGAACCCGTATCAAAGAATGGATTTTATCTGGTGCTGTAAGTATCGATGAGCAAGTGATTGATAAGCCGCGTACTAAAGTGCTAGAAGCACAACAAGTTAGCGTGGTTACCGAAATACAAGAAGAAGTTGTTGCCGAAGCGCAGGCCATCGATTTGGATATTGTGTATGAAGATGAACATATTCTAGTCATCAATAAACAAGCTGGGTTAGTGGTTCACCCAGGTGCAGGTAATTCAGATGGCACCTTGATGAATGCCTTGTTGCATCATTGTCCTGAAATTGAACATGTACCAAGAGCTGGGATTGTGCATCGTTTAGATAAAGACACTACAGGCTTAATGGTGGTTGCTAAAACAGTAGAAGCGCAAACACATTTGGTCACGGCGCTACAGGCGAGAGATATTACCCGTGAATATGAAGCCATTGCTTTGGGAACTATGACTGCTGGTGGTTTGGTTGATGCACCAATTGGTCGTCATCCAACTCAAAGGACTCACATGGCAGTCAATCATTCAGGCAAACCAGCGGTGACTCATTATCGTGTTGCTGAAAAGTTTAGAGCGCATACGCGATTAAGACTGCGATTAGAAACAGGGCGTACACACCAAATCCGTGTACATATGGCGCATATTGGTCACGTGTTGGCTGGTGACCCTGTTTATGGTGGTCGCCCTCGCTTACCTAAAGCGGCCAGTGCAGAGTTTATCGATGTGCTAAAGGGCTTTAAACGTCAAGCATTGCACGCAGTTCGACTTGAGTTACAACACCCAATCACTTGTGAGTTGATGTCTTGGACTGCGCCAATTCCTGAAGATATGAAAGTGTTGACCAAAGCATTAAGAGCAGATACTGAATTGCACCCGATTGAGTATAGCTAAAACATGAATAACTTTGATTGGTTTATACCTGAAAATGTCGGCATAGCCATGACAAATCGTCATGGTGGTCTCAGTAATTTCCCTTTTGATAGCTTAAATTTAGGCTGTCATGTGGGGGATGATAATGAAAAGGTATTGGCTAATCGAAGTTTGCTTAAACAGCAATTTAATTTACCGTCAGATCCTATTTGGTTATCACAAGTACATGGCACTGATGTGGTTGATTTATCTGCCATTACCTTGTCATCATTAAAGCCGATTGAAGCTGACGGGAGTTATACCAATCAAGCAGGTCAGGTTTGTGCCGTTATGACAGCAGATTGCCTGCCTGTATTGCTGTGCGATAAACAAGGGACACAAGTTAGCGCTGTGCACGCGGGTTGGCGGGGATTATGCAACGGCATTATTGAACAAGGGGTAAATAAGTTTTCTACTCATGCTAATCAATTGATTGCTTATTTGGGCGCGGCAATTGGTGCAGAAGCATTTGAAGTTGGCAGTGAAGTAAAAGCGGCGTTCACCAGTAAAAATGCTGAGGCAAAAAAGGCATTTAAACTGCAAAAAAATGGAAAGTATTTGGCTGACATTTACTTGTTAGCAATACAAAGGTTACATAAGTTAGGTGTTACAGAAATCTACCAGTCGACCCATTGTACATATAGTAATTCTGATTACTTCTCTTATCGCCGAGACGGAAAAACTGGTCGGCAAGCAAGTTTGATCTGGATTAAATAATAATCGCTCCTTCCTTGAAATAATTTTAATTAGCCCCATCTTTTTAAGCATATACCATACAGGTTACTGGAGAGTGTTATGCGATTAGATAGGATGACCAACAAATTTCAACTGGCGCTTTCTGATGCGCAGTCAATGGCATTAGGCCGTGATCATCAATATATTGAAGCCATTCATTTGATGTCTGCGTTATTAAATCAAGAAGGGACGAGTACTGTGTCCTTATTGGCGCAATCGGGCGTAAATGTTAATGGCTTGCGCTCGACGTTAACACAAGAGTTAGAAAAACTGCCAATTGTTGAAGGAATTGGCGGCGATGTGCAGCTATCACAGGGCATGGCGCGAATATTAAATTTATGCGATAAAATTGCCCAAAAACGCCAAGACAAGTTTATTTCGAGTGAAGTATTTTTGCTGGCAGTAATGGAAGCAAATGATCCCCTTACAAAGTTGTTAGTCGAAGCGGGTACTACTAAAAAAACGCTTGAAAAAACCATTGCAACCATTCGTGCAGGCCAGAGCGTCGATGATGCTAATGCTGAAGATCAAAGACAAGCCTTGAAGAAATTTACCATAGATTTAACTGAGCGTGCAGAACAAGGCAAGCTTGACCCCGTAATTGGACGTGACGAAGAGATACGCCGCACTATCCAAGTATTGCAGCGTCGCACTAAAAATAACCCAGTACTTATTGGAGAACCTGGAGTGGGTAAAACGGCGATTGCTGAAGGTTTAGCTCAGCGTATTGTCGATGGCGAAGTGCCTGAAGGTATTAAAAATAAGCGAGTTTTATCGTTAGATATGGGCGCTTTAATTGCGGGGGCAAAATATCGTGGTGAATTTGAAGAACGTTTAAAAGCCGTACTTAATGAGCTAGCACAACAAGAAGGGCAGATCATTTTGTTCATCGATGAGCTGCATACTATGGTCGGTGCAGGAAAAACCGATGGCGCAATGGATGCTGGGAATATGCTAAAACCTGCATTAGCGCGAGGTGAGTTGCATTGCGTGGGGGCGACAACACTCGATGAATATCGTCAGTATGTGGAAAAAGATGCTGCTTTAGAGCGCCGTTTCCAAAAGGTATTGGTTGATGAACCGAACGTAGAAGCGACCATTGCAATTTTACGTGGTTTGAAAGAACGCTATGAATTGCATCATCATGTTGAAATTACCGATCCTGCCATTGTGGCTGCAGCATCCATGTCACACCGTTATATGTCTGATCGTAAATTGCCTGATAAGGCGATTGATCTGATCGATGAAGCGGCATCTTCCATCAGGCTGCAAATGGACTCAAAGCCTGAAACACTTGATAGACTAGAGCGGCGTGCAATACAGTTAAAACTGGAAGAACAAGCATTGGCTAAAGAAAAAGATGATGCCAGTGGCAAAAGACTCGACCAACTACGTAAAGATTTGTATGAAGTTGAGCGCGAAGCGGCTGAGCTTAATGAAGTGTGGCATACTGAAAAAGCAGCTCTGGCAGGCACTCAACATATCAAAGCCGATCTTGAACAAGCAAGGCATGATCTCGATCTTGCAAGACGAGCAAGTGATTTAGCTCGAATGTCTGAATTGCAGTATGGGCGCATACCAGAGTTGGAAAAGCAGCTAGATTTGGCTTCTGCGGCAGAAATGCAAGAAATGACGCTGTTGAAAAACAAAGTGACGGATGTCGAAATTGCTGAAGTGTTATCGAAAGCGACAGGCATTCCTGTTTCTAAAATGCTGGAAGGCGAAAAAGAAAAACTGCTGAATATGGAGCAAGCATTGCATCAACGTGTTATTGGTCAAAATGAAGCCGTTGATGCAGTGGCAAATTCCATTCGACGCAGTCGCGCAGGGTTATCCGATCCTAATCGCCCGATTGGTTCTTTCTTGTTTTTAGGGCCAACAGGGGTTGGTAAGACAGAACTTTGTAAATCCCTAGCGAATTTTTTATTTGATACTGAGTCTGCCATGGTCCGAGTTGATATGTCGGAATTTATGGAAAAACACTCGGTTGCTCGACTGGTCGGTGCGCCTCCAGGATATGTTGGCTATGAAGAAGGTGGTTATTTAACTGAGGCCGTACGCCGTAAACCCTATTCAGTGATTTTGTTGGACGAAGTCGAAAAAGCGCACCCAGACGTGTTTAATATTTTGCTGCAAGTGTTAGATGATGGTCGCTTAACTGATGGTCAAGGTCGCACTGTTGATTTTCGTAATACGGTTGTCATCATGACGTCAAATTTAGGTTCTGACATTATTCAACATCACAGCAAGGATTTTGATTATGAAGAGATGAAATCTGCGGTTATGGGCAGCGTTGCTCAAAACTTCAGACCTGAGTTTATCAACCGAATTGACGAAACGGTAGTATTCCATGCGCTCGGGCAAGAGCATATTAAACATATTGCTGGTATTCAATTTGAGAGTCTTCGTCGCCGTTTGGCTGAAAAAGACTTCACGATTGAACTGAGTGATGAAGCTCTTGAGTTTGTTGCACAAGTTGGCTTTGACCCTGTTTATGGCGCAAGACCCTTGAAACGTTCGATCCAAATGGAAATTGAGAATCCACTGGCTCAGAAACTACTAAAAGGTGAGTTGTTACCGGGTAAAGCGATTAAGGTAACGAAAGATGAAATAAGCTTGAATTTTACTCAGTAACTCGCGTAAGTTAATGAGAAGGAGCCTTAGGCTCCTTTTTCATTGAATAGGGGCAAAGGATCATTGGACATACAAATACGTCACAGTCATGAGAGTGACATTCCGCAAATATTTGAGCTTTATCAACAACAAAGTATTTATACAAATACCCTGCAACTTCCATTTCCTTCTATAGAAAAATGGCGGAAAAAACTGACTGAATTTAGTGATGTTGGTTACAGTTTGGTAGCAGAAGTTGATGGTGAAATTGTTGGGCAATTAAGTATTGCTGTTAAGCAGAATCCAAGACAGAAGCATGTGGCAACGCTAGGGATGGGGGTGAGCGAGCATGTTCGCGGAAAAGGTGTCGGTTCAAAGTTATTAACATCTGCTATGAAGTTGGCTCAAGATTGGCTGGCAATAAAGCGTATTGAAATTGAAGTATATACAGACAACGAAGCTGCGATTGCTTTGTATAAAAACTGTGGTTTTGAAGTAGAAGGCGAAGCGAAATACTATGCGTTTCGTAATGGCGAATACGTCAATGCTTACTATATGGCTGCGGTGATTTAACTTCTCGCTAATTGAGCTCTATATAATGATAAAGACTTTGTTATATAGAGCTCAGATTAATTTAGGTTATTCGCTTTCTTTTGCCCAATTAAAAACAAAAACAGTCCCTACTTTTGGTGCTGTGTCACCTGTCGCTAATGAACCATCGTGTAACTTTAAAAAAGCATACTTGCCGTTAGGATCATGCCAACCAAGGTAACCGTCACGAACGATTAATCTGTTGTCTTTTCCTGCAGAAAACCATCGAACTGAACTGCCATACCAAACGACATCTCCATCAGCAATTCGGTTTAATGATAAGGTAAATTCAGGGTGCTTATCTTTATAGTTTTTGGGTTCAATTGGTTTTAATTTAATACGACCATCAGCATCAAAACTACTGACAATAAAAAAACGCTCTTGCCCAAACTCAGATGCAGTTAACGCTTTTGGATCGAAGGTACGATTATTGTCCCTAGTATTGACTCTGGTAATTAAATCTACGATTTCTTTGTCGACAGGTGCTTTATTAAATCTTGGTTTATCGCTTAGTAAGCTCAGGTCTCCTGGAAGGTAGCCATTATAATAGCCTCGGTGGAACTGCATTGTCCCTATATGCAAGGATAAGTCATACCAACCTGATTTAGGTGCAGGCGGATTAAATTTATCTGCAAATAGGTATTGATCTCCAAAAAAGGGGGAGAAGGTGCGTTTAAGCGTCTGCGTAACAGAGGGGAAAATACCCAGTTCTTTTATATCCGTTCTTTTATAAATGGGGTTGTAGCTAAAAAGCTTTACTGCATCAATAAAAATAGTATGGTCGCGTGTATATAATCTCGCATGATCAGGGCGACGGATCACATGTCCGTCTTGATTATAGGGAATTAAGGGCGAAATTATTGCTGCTTTATTCAATTTAGGTGGCTTGAAATTTGAATTTGTAAAGGCAAGAAATAGTCCATTATTTTTTACATAAGGTGAGTTCTTGTCATGAAAGTTTGCAGTATCAAAACCTGAAAAATGAACGTCTGATTCAATATACATACTTAATGGCGAACCATTTCCGCCAGTAAACTCTACAGGAATACTATTTCTTGATGTAACTTGAGCAGCATCACTAATAATGTTGTCATTTTCATCAATAATGTATATCTCATAATCTCCTTTACCTTTAGGAAGTGGTGAATCGCTGGAGGTTAAGATCTTGTTGTTAAAGACGATTTTTATACGTCGAATTAGCTGACCTGGGCGAGTAACATCATTAATAACTTCGTCATGAAGTACTTCAGAATTGAAAGGTTCAGGGTTATCTTCTCCGACAACGCTTGAAAGCGGAGAATAAGCCGATATTTTAAAATCAATATTTTTTTTGCTATCTCTGATCAGAATACCTGTAGGTGAGTCATCATGAGCATTGTTAACTCTGCTAAATCCAAGAGGTTGCTTAATGCTTATCATGGTGAGGCTATGACCTCCACCTTCAATGTCCACTTGCACTGCATGAGCGAGTATTAATGGTGAAGAAAATAGTATTAACGTTAGCGTGCGAATAATTTTTTTGAACATGATGTTGCCTATTAACGATTATGTAAGTAAACATTAATAAAGCATAGACTTGGTGTGTTAAATTGGGAGAATAATGTGAAAGTTAACCGAAGAGTTAATGTTTTCAATATCATCTACGATAAACTAGATATATCGTAGATGATAATCGTGCTTAAAGAAAGAGCCTCACAATGAACTGACTACGGTAAGAGTTTAGGTATGCTCGCACAGCCATCAAGCTTATGCATTTGTGCTTTATACTGTTTTTCTGACCGTTTCCACAGTCGAGAAACTGCTTGGCTGTCTATGTGATAGAGTTTCTGAAGTTGCTCTAAAGCAAAACCAAAACTATCTTGTTCGCCTATGGGCAGGGAAGTTTGAAATTTTCTTAATTGCTCAAAGTAAAGAGAAGCGTTTTTCCTGCTTGTCATTAACTTTTGTCTAGCCTTATGCACATTATATTCGCTTTTATTATATTTGGTTACAGCTCGTATGGCTTGAGTTAATCCTTTGGAGTTATTAACTTCAGCTCTTACACTAGAGTTGGCGCTACATTCTGTTCGCGAGCTATTTTTTAATTTTGAGCTTGCGGAATGAGAAAGTAAGTAAGGTCTTGCCTGCCTTTTCGCTCTTGTTTGGACAGGTGCTGCTTTAGTTGCCTCAGGTAACGTTCGCCAGTTAAAAAAGCCTTTATTTTGGTGTGAAACATCATCTGTTAAATGTGAGACGGTAAACCAATCAATAAAACAAGTGACTCGAGTGACTATTGGATCTGAATCAGCGTGTCTTAACTCTTTTTTACGCTGATCAACAAGCCAGTCATAAAGCTTTTCATATTGCTCTCGTAATTTGTCAGCGACATTATCATGAGTTAACCATGCTGGGTTTGGTACATGCTGTTTGACAAACGCATGATACAGCTTTAATTTTTCCCAATCTCCTTTTTCTGGAATTAAAAGTGAAGTTTGCTGATCGTATCTTGTTGACAGTTCGTTTGTTCCTGCATTGTTTTCCATAAGTTTTGCTAACGCTTGAGAACGCGAAGGGATAGTCGATGGAGGTTGATGGAAGCGTTTTAATTGTACCGTTTGTGCTTGTGAGGCATATTTATCTGCTAGTTGAAATGAAACAACACCACAGCTAGATGTTTGGCTAAAGAGGTTACTAGCTTCAGAGCTGCAAGTTGAATCGAAATCATGGGAAGTTGATAGGGTTTCTAACGACTGATTAGAGCATTCAGAGTCTGAGTTATAAGGCTCAACATCGGGTAATAACTGAAACAGCTCTGAAGTTAATGGGGAAAGTGACATAATTCAACGGGTTGTTAATTGAACTGTGAATTATAAAGAAGTGTGTCGTGTTTTTAATGAAGCTAAAGTGAAATATATATGAACAAGAGTTTATGAACTTGAAAGGCTTAACCACGCAGTCACGCGTGGTTTGGCATTCCAGTTAAGCTAAACTACTTTTTAGGAATAGCTATCTTCATCTCTTCAGACTGACGGAATAACACTAGGATATGACCAATTTGTTGTACTTTTACCGCTTGGGTTTCACGAACAATTGCGTCAATGACAGCCGCTTTTAATTCACGATCGGTAGAAGGCACTTTTACCTTAATTAATTCGTGGTGAGTGAGAGCAGAATCAATTTCTGCTAATACACCTTCAGTTAGCCCATTTGAGCCTAAAAGCACAACAGGTTTTAACCCATGGGCTAAACCTCTTAAATGTTGTTTTTGCTTAGTAGTTAAATTCATTGTTACAACTTTCTTGTAGGTTAATATTGAAAACAGAGTATTCTACCCTCATATACCTGTCTATGTAACTGGGTGTTTAGGAATATTAATGTCTGCTAAAAAAAGGACCGCGAGTTCTGCTCGCTGGATGCAAGAACATTTTGATGATCATTATGTCAAACTTGCTCAAAAAAAAGGCTTACGTTCACGTGCTGCATTTAAGTTGGAAGAAATTCAGCAAAAAGACAATCTAATTAAAAATGGCATGACAGTTGTCGATTTGGGCGCAGCCCCCGGTGGTTGGTCACAAGTTGCAGTAAAACAAGTTGGAGAAAAAGGCAAAGTCATTGCTTGCGACATTTTACCTATGGATCCTATTGTTGGCGTTGACTTTTTACAAGGCGACTTCCGTGAAGATAAAGTGCTTGATGCTTTGTTAACTCGAGTCGGCAGTGAAAAAGTTGATGTTGTGTTATCAGATATGGCACCCAATATGAGTGGTGCTGGTGCTGTGGATCAACCAAGAGCTATGTATTTAGTTGAGCTTGCGTTAGATATGTGTCATCAAGTGCTAGCACCAAATGGTGCTTTTGCTGTAAAGGTGTTTCAAGGCGAAGGTTTCGACGAATACATGAAAGCGGTTAAGCAAGCATTTAAAGTGGTTAAAACCCGGAAACCTGAATCTTCAAGAGCGCGTTCTCGTGAAGTGTATTTGGTGGCGACGGGTTACAAGTTGTAGTACTCTATTGAAAATCATCGCGTGACTTTTGAAATTCATTTTTTTGAGAACATGAGTGACATTAATTAGGACTTTAAGTAGAGGTCAAATAGTTTGAGTGATATGGCTAAAAATATAATCCTCTGGGTTGTCATTGCAGTAGTGCTAATGACGATATTTCAGGGATACTCTCCATCTTCATCATCGGTTCAGAAGTTGGATTATTCGACATTTTTGGACGATGTAGATAATGGCTCGATTGCCAAAGTCGATGTCAAAAGCGATTTACGTACTATCGAAGGTACTAAGCGTTCAGGTCAAAAATTTACCACGGTAATGCCATTACCTGATCGTGACTTAATTAATGATCTTAAAGCAAAAGGCATTGCTCAAACGGGTTCGGCTGCTGAAGAGTCTGGTTTCTTAACTCAAATCTTTATTTCTTGGTTCCCTATGTTGTTGTTAATTGGTGTGTGGATATTCTTCATGCGTCAAATGCAAGGCGGTGGCGGAAAAGGCGCGATGTCCTTTGGTAAGAGTAAAGCCAAGCTAATGAGTGAAGACCAAATTAATACCACTTTTGCGGACGTTGCAGGTTGTGATGAGGCGAAAGAAGAAGTTACCGAATTGGTTGACTACTTAAAAGATCCAACTAAATTCCAAAAATTAGGTGGTCGAATTCCAACGGGCGTATTAATGGTAGGTCCTCCAGGAACAGGTAAGACCTTGTTGGCTAAAGCCATTGCTGGTGAATCTAAAGTCCCATTTTTTACTATTTCAGGTTCAGATTTTGTTGAAATGTTTGTTGGTGTTGGCGCATCGCGTGTCCGTGATATGTTCGAGCAAGCGAAAAAGTCGGCACCTTGCATTATCTTTATCGATGAAATTGATGCGGTAGGTCGTCAACGTGGCGCAGGTCTTGGTGGCGGTCACGATGAACGTGAGCAAACCTTGAACCAAATGTTGGTTGAAATGGATGGCTTTGAAGGTAATGAAGGCATTATCGTTATTGCTGCGACTAACCGCCCTGATGTATTAGATTCGGCATTATTACGCCCAGGCCGTTTTGACCGTCAAGTGGTCGTTGGTTTACCTGACGTTAAAGGTCGTGAGCAAATTCTTAAAGTTCATATGCGCAAAGTACCGTTAGCAGAAAACATTAAACCAAGTATTATTGCCCGTGGTACGCCTGGGTTCTCAGGTGCTGATCTGGCTAACCTTGTTAACGAAGCAGCATTGTTCTCTGCTCGTGCCAACAAACGTGTTGTTGGCATGGATGAGTTTGAGAAAGCCAAAGATAAAATCATGATGGGTGCTGAGCGTCGTTCGATGGTAATGTCTGAAGACGAAAAAGAAATGACGGCTTATCATGAAGCTGGTCATGCTATTGTTGGTTGTCTTGTCCCTGAACATGATCCTGTGCATAAGGTGACGATTATTCCTCGTGGCCGAGCCTTAGGCGTGACCTTCTTCTTGCCTGAAGCGGATGCTATCAGTCAAAGTCGTCAAAAGCTGGAAAGCCAAATCTCGGTAGCTTATGGCGGACGTTTAGCTGAAGAGATGATTTATGGCGTAGATAAAGTGTCAACAGGTGCATCACAAGACATTAAATACGCTACGCAAATTGCACGTAATATGGTGACGCAATGGGGCTTCTCAGATAAGCTAGGTCCTTTGCTTTATGCGGAAGAAGAAGGCGAAGTATTCCTAGGCCGTAGCATGGGCAAATCAAGCCATATGTCGGATGAAACAGCGAGTATTATCGATTCAGAAGTGAGAGTCTTTATTGATAATAACTACAAGCGTGCGGAGCAACTGCTTAAAGACAATGAAGATATTCTGCACGCCATGAAAGATGCGTTGATGAAATATGAAACCATTGGGGCGGAGCAAATTGATGATTTGATGAATCGCCGTGAAGTACGAGTGCCTTCTGATTGGCAAGCGGACGACAGTGACAATGGCAATAAAGATAGCGACAAAAGCGCTAATGCTGAAGACAAGGATAAAGACAAATCTGAAGCTAAGACTGAGTCGAAGGCAGAAGAAAAACCTGATGCAAATGTAGATGATGCACAGAGTACGTCTACTAAGTAAACTGAGCTAATTCATGCTAAAAGCCCCTTTATTGGGGCTTTTTTGTTTGAGGAAAATGATGTGAAACATAAAATTGTGAGCGGTAATAAGTCACTCGATTTATCTAAGCCTGTGGTAATGGGGATTTTAAATGCCACGCCCGATTCATTTTCAGATGGTGGACAATTCAATACCTTCGATACAGCAATGAAACATGCACAAGCGATGATCGAGCAAGGTGCGCAAATTATTGATGTCGGAGGAGAGTCAACGCGTCCGGGCGCACCTGATGTCAGTCTTAAACAAGAGTTGTCGCGGGTGATCCCTGTCGTTGAAAGCTTAAGTAAAAAAGATGTTTGGATATCCATTGATACCAGTAAAGCTGAGGTTATGAGACAAGCCGTAGCAGCTGGGGCTCATCTCATTAATGATGTACGAGCATTACAGGAGCCTGACGCATTAGCTGTAGCGGCAAGTTTGGATGTTCCTGTTTGTTTAATGCATATGCAAGGCACACCTAGAACAATGCAAGAAAACCCTGAATATCACGATGTAGTGGAAGATATTTCCCAGTTCTTCGAACAACGTATTCAGGCGTGCATTGCTGCAGGGATTAAAAGAGAAAACTTGATCCTTGATCCAGGTTTTGGTTTTGGTAAAACATTACAAAATAACATTGAGATCCTGGCAAAATTCGCTGAATTCAAACGATTTAACTTACCGTTATTAAGCGGATTATCTCGAAAAAGTATGTTTGCACATTTACTCAATCGTGATGTTGAACATCGCCTTGCAGGAAGTTTGGCTGGGGCGATGATTTCAGCTCAAAATGGCGCGCAGATCATTCGAGTGCATGATGTGGCTGAAACGGTCGATGTGTTAGCCACATTATCGGCTGTAATGGCTTGGGATTAGTGCTTTTACTATTGTTCTCCTTATTTATTGCACTGCATAGCTATGTTATATTTGCCGTATTAATCGATGGAATGTTTTAAAGGACAAAAAATGTCTCGTAAGTATTTTGGTACTGATGGTGTGCGCGGTAAAGTTGGGACTTTTCCGATCACTCCTGATTTTGCAATGAAACTCGGTTGGGCAGCAGGTAAAGTGTTATCTTCCTCTGGCACCAAAGAAGTCATTATTGGTAAAGATACTCGCATTAGTGGTTATATGTTTGAGTCAGCGATGCAAGCGGGCTTTACGGCTGCGGGTGTGAATGTTGCATTGATTGGTCCTATGCCTACTCCGTCAGTGGCTTATCTTGCTTCAACTTTTCGAGCGGATGCCGGTGTTGTGATCAGTGCGTCTCATAATCCATATTATGATAACGGCATTAAGTTTTTCTCAAATATGGGAATTAAGCTTACTGACGCACAAGAGCTAGAAATAGAAGACTATCTTCAACAAGCTATCGATTTCAATGCAATGGAGTGTGTCGATTCAGACAAACTCGGTAAAGTACGTCGAATTAATGACGCATCAGGTCGTTATGTTGAGTTTTGTAAAGGTACTTTCCCTAAACATTTATCCTTATCTGGTCTAAAGATTGTCGTTGATAGTGCTAATGGAGCAGCTTACCAAATTGCCCCGAAAGTATACTCAGAGCTCGGTGCAGAGGTAATCAGCATTAATGATAAGCCTGATGGCTTAAACATTAATGAAAAATGTGGTGCTACTCACTTAGATAGCTTACAACAAGCTGTTGTTGAACATAATGCTGATCTGGGTATTGCGCTAGATGGTGATGCCGATAGAGTGATGTTTGTCGATGATAAAGGCGATGTTGTCGATGGTGATGAGATCTTATTCATACTTGCGCAAGCTGCTCATAAAAATGATGAGTTAGACGGCGGTGTTGTGGGTACGCTGATGTCTAATTTAGGGCTTGAACTCGCATTAAAACAAATGGATGTGCCATTTAAGCGTGCAAAAGTTGGTGACCGTTATGTGGTTGAACAACTTAAGCTGACTGGCTGGAAGTTAGGTGGTGAAGGCTCAGGTCATATTCTTAGTCTAGATCACACATCGACTGGTGACGGTATTGTTGCTTCTCTTCAAGTTTTAAAAGCAGTGCTAGAGTCAAATACGAGCTTGGTTGAATTAAAATCAGGCATGACCAAACTGCCACAGATTTTGATCAACGTTCGATTAAAGCAAGATAATGCTGATCAAATTATTGAATGTGCGCAAGTCACTCAAGCTGTGAGTGATGCAGAAAAGGTGCTGGGTGATAATGGACGTGTGTTGTTACGTAAGTCAGGTACTGAACCATTAATACGGGTTATGGTTGAATCAACCAATGTTGATATGACGCAATCCCAAGCTGAATACATCGCAAACGCGGTTGAAAGCGCAGCGTAACTTTAAGTTAGTTTAATGAATTCTCGCTGAAATCCTACATTTTCAGGTATCACGAGTATAGCTCCGTATTAGTTTTGTTCTAATGCGGAGCTTTTGTTTTTAAGGTAATAAAATGAAAGTGCTAGTAACGGGTGGCTCAGGTTTTATTGGTTCCGCATTGATACGATTTTTGTTATCAATTGATGGTATTGCTGTTTTAAACATTGATAAACTCACTTATGCCAGTCAGCTTAATGCATTGTCCAGTGTTGAAGAAAATAAACAGTATCAATTTCAAGAGGTTGATATATGCGATAGTGCTTTATTGTCATCGGTGCTTAATGAATTTCAGCCAACTGTTATCTTTCATTTAGCTGCTGAAAGTCATGTTGATCGCTCTATTTCTGGACCAGAAGTCTTTATTCAATCGAATGTTGTTGGCACCTTTTCTATATTAGAAGCTGCAAGATCAATATACGACTCACTCAAAGGCGAACGCAAAAATCAGTTTCGCTTTATTCATGTTTCGACCGATGAAGTATACGGTGACTTACCTTTTCCTAATGAAGAGGGAGGGTGTTTAAAGTTTACTGAGCAATCGAATTATCAGCCAAACAGTCCGTATTCGGCTTCAAAAGCTTCCAGTGATCATCTCGTTCGTGCTTGGCATCGAACATATGGCTTACCCTGCCTTATCACTCATTGCTCAAATAATTATGGACCTTATCAACACTCAGAAAAGTTGATCCCAAGAATGATTTATTGTGCGTTGACCAATCAACCTTTACCTGTATATGGTGAAGGCAGGCAAGTGCGTGATTGGTTGCATGTTGAAGACCATGTTTCTGCGCTATTTTGTGTGATGAAAAAAGGTATTGTGGGCCAAACGTATAATATTGGCGGTGATCATGAGTTAAGTAATTTGCAGCTAGTTCAACAGCTTTGTGATACTTTAGAACAAGTTAAACCAGCTCGAGGTCAATATCGCCAACTGATTACTTTTGTTGAAGATAGATTAGGGCATGATAGAAGATACGCCATCGATAACCGGAAAATTCAGCAGCAACTAAATTGGCAGCCGAAATATTCTTTTGATGACGGGTTAAGACAAACTGTTCAGTGGTATTTAACTAACCCTCAATGGTGTCAATGATGGTTGCTGAAATGAAACAAACAACGCGGCCAAAACTATTGATAACTGGCGCCAATGGACAAGTTGGACAAGCATTGCAGCTTATGTTGAACCAAGATAAGGATGCTGAGTTTGTTGCAACAGACAAAGAACAGCTGAATGTCTGTGACTTACAACAAGTAAAGCAAGTTATCGATGAGGTTAAACCAGATGTTATCATCCATGCCGCAGCCTATACCAATGTCGAACAAGCTGAATTAGAACCAGAACAAGCGTTTTTGGTTAATCAACTTGGCACCGAGCACCTTGCTATAGTATCAGCAGCTTTAGACATTCCAATTATTTATTTGTCGACTGATTATGTATTTGATGGCAATCAATTCGTTTCTTATCAAGAGACTGATAAAGTGTGTCCAATTAATGTCTATGGCAGAAGTAAGGTGGCGGGAGAGCAAGCTGTGTTTCAACATAATCCTATGCACGTTGTTGTTCGAACGTCTTCGATATTTTCAGCTTCAGGTAACAATTTTTGCAGAACCTTACTACAAGCCAGTAAAACCAGAAACGAACTGCAAGTCGTTGCTGATCAAGTTTCAGCACCAACCTATGTTATGGATTTAGTTCGGGCGTTAATTTGCATCGCGAAACAACTGATTCAACAGCCTTCAAATACAGATAAATATGGGACTTACCATTATTGTGGTGCGACAAGTGTTAGTTGGCATGCATTGGCAACTGCATTATTCAAGGCTCAATTTGAACGCAATTTGATAACTTCAGTACCAATTATTAAGGCGATTTCGGCAGTTGATTATGCGTCAAAAGTATCTCGTCCTCCGTTTTCTGGGTTAACTTGCCATAAAATCGAACAAGCTTTCCAATTGAAAGCGAGTAACTGGCAGGCCGCTCTTTATGAGGTTAAATTTGATTTATGAACGTCATTGATACAGCAATAGCCGATGTGAAAATCATAGAACCTAACATTTTCCATGATCAACGAGGGTTCTTTTTTGAAAGTTTCAAGGCTGAAGCTTTTCGAAAACAAGTTGCTGACGTTGAGTTTGTGCAAGATAATCACTCTCGATCTCAGCAAGGGGTGCTTAGAGGCCTGCATCTTCAAACCCAGCAACCTCAAGGTAAGCTTGTTAGAGTAATATCAGGAGCAATATTTGATGTTGCTGTGGATGTTCGCGCTAATTCAGCAACTTTTGGTAAGTGGGTGGGGACTGTTTTATCCGCTGAGAATCACAAGCAACTTTGGGTTCCAGCAGGCTTTGCTCATGGTTTTTACGTGCTGTCAGAAACAGCGGATTGCTTATATAAATGCACAGATTATTACCATCCTGAATCAGAAGTGTGCATTCGCTGGGATGATACTGATTTAGGGATTGAATGGCCATTAGTAGGGGAGCCTATCATTTCAGAAAAAGATGCAAATGGACATTTGTTATTAGACTTGTTTTCGTAAATTCACGCTAGCCAATTGAATGTGTATGCTAGCAAGAATATTGATTTATCAAGAAGTTATTTGATGTCATACTTCAGCATAATGTTTTTTTGATTGGAATGCTTGTGGGTACCCAGCAAATATTAACTCAAACACAATTGCTTGAGCTGCGTGATATAGCGATTAAAGCTGGCAGTGCTATTTTGCCTGTTTACTCATCGTACAAACAAAATAAGCAGTTAATTGGCATTCGTATTAAGCAAGATAATACCCCTGTGACTGAGGCCGACCTGCTGAGTCATCAAGTTATTGAGACAGAGCTTAGAAAACAGTTTCCTCAATGGCCAATTCTATCTGAAGAAAGTAATTCAATTCCTTGGTCTGAACGTAAAAAATGGCACACCTATTGGTTAGTTGATCCTTTAGACGGTACTAAAGAATTTATCGCCATGAATGATGAGTTCACCGTAAATATCGCGTTAATTCATCATGGTAATCCAGTCGCTGGGGTGGTTTATGCTCCCGCTTTGAGTAAATGTTATTTTGGTGCACAAGGCTTAAATGCTTGGGTTCAGCATGATCAATCGCAAGATAAATTGCCCATATCGAAGAAATGGCAGGAGGTGCCAAGAGTATTAGTTAGTCGTTCACACCCGAGTGTTGCAATGGAAGCTTACTTAGCTAGCATAGATAAATATCAATTAATGAGTATCGGTAGTTCATTAAAATTCTGCTTGTTAGCTGAAGGACATGCGGAGTTGTACCCAAGATTGGGGCCTACTTGTGAATGGGATACCGCTGCGGGTCATGCAGTCCTAAATGCTGCAGGTGGTCGTGTAGAGTTATTCGAAAAGAAACAATCATTAAGATATAACCAAACAAACAGTTTGTTAAATCCATTTTTTATTGCTGGCTCGCCATACATGATTTTAACTCAATGATATCGCGCAGTTTACCTGAGTTTTGCTCATTACAAACAAAGAGTAATAAGGAATGATCAGATTTGGTTTGATCTAGGCGGCAGTATGCACCATGTTCTCCTGAAATAGGTATTAGGCCGAGAATACTAAACTCAAGTATTAAAAATAAGTTCGGTTGATCTTTTGGCGTACGTGGTGCCGCTTTGTTAGGATCAAAAGGCGATGAATCGTAATTCAAGTATTAAGTGAATATTATGTTTTTAGTTAAAAAAGTACTATCTCAATTGATTATGCCGTTGCCATTTATCGTATTACTGATTGTCATGGCTTGGCTGTTTATTGATTATCGAAAGTTTGCTCGGTTCTGTCTTTTCTTTGGCGTAGTATTAATTCTGCTTTTGAGTTCCCCAATATCGAATAAATTATTAATTGAGCCGTTGGAAAGTCAGTTTCCTGTATTGGATTCTCCTATTGCTGGTGCATGTACTGTGTTGGTTTTAGGTTCTGGTCACAATGATATAGCTCAATTAAATGCGACGCAGCAACTTTCTTCGGTGGCTCTGTCACGACTGATCGAGGGTATAAGGCAATTCAAACTTGGATCACATTGTCAATTAGTGGTGTCAGGTTGGGATGGCGGCAATCGCAGACGAGCTCATGCCGACGTTGCGGCGCAGGCTGCTGTTGAATTAGGTATTCCAAAATCACGAATTTTTAGAATGCCTGCAGCAAAAGATACCATCGAAGAAGCTGAGTTTATGAAAGAATTAATTGGTAAACAATCATTTAGGTTAGTGACGTCAGCGACGCATATGCCTAGAGCAATGAATACCTTTAAACGACTCGGTTTAAACCCCGTCGCCGCACCGACAGATTTTATTAATTCATCAAGCCGTTGGTGGCAATTAGATGCCAAACAACTTTGGTCATCTCAAAGGGCGATTCATGAATATGCTGGCACCTTTTGGCTAGAGATAAAAGAGCAGTTGACAAATGAATGAGCTTAAAATTTATTCGAATATTAAACGCAATGGACACAGTTTAGCGATATTTGGTGCAACAGCTTTGTTGATCGCAATGTCGCTATTTATCGGTAGCGGTTTATTTGGTATCGGGCTGATATTATTCACATTAGGTGCCATCAGTCTGATCTTAGGTATCGCTAAAATTATCGAGCCAGAGGTTACTTTTGAGTTCACTGAAAACGGCTTTGTTTATTTTCATCGCCGAGGAAAAGTTACTTTAACTTGGGATAACATACAGCGTATTGATATCCCTCGTGTCATCAGTGGTATTGAACAAGTGGAATTACCTTATGTTGGGATCAAGTTGAAACGCATTAACGCGATGTTAGATACGATTTCACCTCGGTTAGCTACGGGTTTATTAACTGAGCAGCGCTCGTTAATGATGACTGCTGGTGCCCAATCAGATGATGAGCAGGTATTAGAAAACCACCTTAATCATGAATTTATGCCACTCACTGTCAATGAAGAACGTTATCGTGGCGTGCTGGGCATGTTTGGACGACGCTGTCTTTTACTCAATGATGAGCTGGGATATCATTTTTATATTCCAAGAGACAGCGCAGATAGAGAGTTAACGGATTTTGTACAGCTATTAAGGCAGAAAAAAGCCAATAGCCTCTAAAGCTTAGGAACTTCTTCAAACCCGAGTGGAATAACATCTTCTAATTGTTCTTGCTGTGGTTCGGTTTTGGGCGAAGATTGATCATTTAAGCGTGTTCCAATAAATTGGCCGCCATCAAAAATCTCAATACTATTACTGTGCACTTCGCCTTCAAAGATGCCAGAAGCAGTAATAGTGACTTTTTGACAAGAAAGCAATCCGTTAAAATGACCAGAGATATTGATTTCCTCGCATTTTACCTCGCCATCAATTTTGCCATCGGCTTCAATGGTGATGGTTCCATTGGACAACACATTTCCAGTTACACTGCCGCCAATTAAGGTATCACCGGAAAAGGAAGTGTCACCAGAAATTTTTGTGCCTGGTGCGATGTAAGTGAGTTCAGCAGAGCTTTTTTTTCCAAACATGTCATAGTTCACTATTTGTGTAAGGTTTCATGATGTTAACCTGTGCGAAAAAAATGTTCAATCTTGCTTGTTTAACAAAATTGAATTGTTAGGGCACAGAGAGAGGCAAGCGCCGCAGCCTGTGCATAGATCGGTATCCACTTCAGGAAAAGGGGTTTTTCCAAGTAAATAGGCAAAACTGATGGCTTCAGGCTCACAAGCATCTTTACAACTTTGACACCATACGCCATTGTTCGCTAAACAAGCTGGTTGCACCTTAGCGACAAGCGACCAAGGTTTCGGTTGTTGAGTGTCGAAAATCTGCTCAGGGCAAACATTAGCGCATTGCTGACAAAAGGTGCACTCATCTTTATTGAAATTAATTTCAGGAAAACCGCCATCGCCTTTAAAGATTATTTGAGTTTCACAAGCAGAAATGCATTTGTCGCAGCGGCTACATAGATCAACAAAATCAATATCGTCTTTGACCCATGGTGGACGAATCGTATCATCATTCCTACGTCTAAATAGTCTGCGTCGACTGTGGCTAAAACCGCTTGCCATGTAGTGTTTCCTTATCCGTTATAACCATTGGGGTTATTAGATTGCCAATGCCAGCTGCTTTGAGTCATGTCGATTAAAGAATGAGTAGCTCGCCAACCCAAATCAGATTTTGCTAACTTTGGATCAGAGTAATACTCTGCAATATCTCCAGCACGCCGATCGGTGATTTCGTAATTTAATGTTTTGCCACAAGCCTTTTCAAAAGCTTTAACGATATCAAGTACACTGTAACCTATGCCTGTACCTAGATTATAAGTGATTAAACCTGGGTTGGTAGTAAGTTTTTCTAAGGCTTTTAAATGACCGATAGCTAAATCAACCACGTGAATATAGTCACGAATGCCCGTTCCATCATGAGTCGGATAATCGCCACCAAACACGGATACCTTTTCTCGCTTGCCTACAGCAACTTGAGAAATAAATGGCATCAGATTATTGGGAATACCATTTGGATCTTCACCTATGAGTCCACTTTTGTGAGCACCGACTGGATTAAAGTAGCGCAAACGCGCAATGTTCCAACTTTCATCGGAAGCAGCAAGATCAGCAAGAATCTCTTCAACTATGTATTTCGAACGCCCATAAGGATGTTGCGTTTTCCCCGTCGGAAAGGATTCGGTTATTGGTAACGACTCTGGCTCACCATAAACAGTAGCGGTTGAACTGAACACTAGATTCTTCACATTAAATTCAGTCATTACCTCACAAAGAGTTACTGTGCCAGAAACATTATTTTCATAATATTTTAGTGGTTCCTGCATGGACTCACCGACGGCTTTGAACCCTGCAAAATGGATCACAGAATCAATGTGATGATCACTAAAAACGGTTTGCAATAATGATTTATCTAAGACGTCGCCTTGGTAGAATGTCGGGCGCTTACCTGTAATCGCTTGAATTCTATCGAGCACAATTAAATTAGAATTTGAAAGATTATCAATGATGATCACATCTGTATTGGTTGTTAATAACTCTACAACGGTATGGCTACCTATGTACCCTGTTCCACCTGTCACTAATACTGTCATTGTTTTTTCACTTTATGAGCAACTACCATTTTTTAGACTATTGTACTTGCTCTGGGAATTCAGCTCTATCTACTTTTATTCTTTAATAATAAAAATGTAATCAGAAAAATTGATTTAATTGATAAAAATATTCAATTACTCACTACGTCTCGATTAATTTATTTTAAAACATATTGTTAGTTGGTGCTTGTGGTTGAATTCGGTCAAGATTAGGTTTGATGAATCGTCAAATTAACAACTACTGTAAAGGTTTTAATACACAATAAATGCTCAACATGGATTTCAATTGTCAGGAAACGGTTAACAAAATTGTGATCATGGCACAGTATGTAGGGACGTAAATTGAGCAATAAAGAGAATAATAGCTATGAGCAAAGCAACAAAATATATTGCCCGTGAACCTGACGAAACTGGTTTTATCCATTATTCGGATGAGGAGCATGATATCTGGCGGCAATTGTACGCCAGACAAGAAATCAATTTACCTGGCCGAGCATGTAAAGAGTATATGCACGGTATTGAGGCACTAAATATGCCTAAAGATCGAATTCCACAATTAGGTGAAATTGATAAAGTTTTGCTAGAAACAACTGGCTGGAAAACTGCCGCAGTACCTGCACTGATTTCTTTTGGACGTTTCTTTGAGCTACTGGCAAATAAAGAATTTCCTGTTGCGACGTTTATTCGAAGCAAAGAAGAGTTTGATTACTTACAAGAACCTGATATTTTTCACGAAATTTTCGGACATTGCCCATTGCTAACAAACCCGTCATTTGCAAACTTTTCACATACTTATGGGCAGTTAGGCTTGGCCGCCAGTAAAGAAGAGCGGGTGTTTTTGGCGCGATTGTATTGGTTCACCATTGAATTTGGTTTGATGCAGAGTAAAGGTGATGATTTACAAATTTATGGCGGTGGTATTCTTAGCTCCCCTGGTGAAACTATGTACGCGTTAAGCGATGAGCCTGAACGTCAACCGTTTGATTTACTCAATGTATTAAGAACGCCTTACCGAATTGACATCATGCAGCCTATTTATTTTGTTATTGATGGGATCGACTTTTTAGATGAGATCGTAAAAATGGACATCATGGGCGCGGTAGCCAAAGCTAGAGAGCTGGGTATGTTTGCGCCAAAATTTGAACCCAAAGTTAAAGCCAGTTAACAAATCAATTGGTTAGGGCGCGTTGATCTTTTAGGATTAAGTTTTGTGCTTTTTGAGCGCCTTTGAGTTCAAGGCGTGAGCTGTGAAGCTTAGTCATCTAAGTAAGCTGTTGAGTTATCGTTTGTTTATGTAGAGTGGCTACACAACACAAACTCTGACTTGCATAAAACAACCAAGTTATCGCTGCAAAAATAAGCACGAAAGATCAACACGCCCTAATGAAACGATCGGTAAGTAAAGCGATCGATAAAAAGTACGAAACAAAATTTTTTAAGACTCTTTTTGTAAAAACCTTTTAGGAACAGAATGATGACAGAATTAGCGAAAATGAAATGTGAAGCCTGCCACGCTGACGCGCCAAAAGTAACGGATGCAGAGCTTGGTGAATTAGTGCGTATGGTGCCTGACTGGGGCGTTGAAGTTCGTGACGGGATCATGCAGTTAGAGCGTGTTTATAAATTTAAGAACTTTAAACTAGCATTGGCGTTCACCAATAAAGTTGCTGAACTTGCTGAAGAAGAGTTCCATCACCCAGGGATTTTAACTGAATGGGGCAAGGTAACCGTAACTTGGTGGTCTCATTCAATCAAAGGGTTGCACCGTAATGATTTTATTATGGCGGCGAAAACCGAAGAATTATTTGTTGACTAATTTAAGTTTTATCATCGATAACTTTTAGATAATATCTTTAAAAACAGTGTGTTAAATTGAGTGGCATGCTGTTTTTCTTTTCTGCTACAAATTGTTCTGTAAACAAGACTTGCCACAAACGCAATAACCCACTAACGTATAGCCTCTTTTAGCGTCTTTCCGTCCTATTTGTTTTTCGAATAAGGGAATATATCAACAATGCGTTTGGAAATAAGTTGCCGCGACCGAGTCGCTTTAGCAAAAGATATTCTTGAGGTGCTTGAACGTTATGAAATTAACCTTCTTGCCATTGATGCCAGTAACTTTGGTTTCATTTATTTACAGTTTGCAGAAATCGCCTTTGAAACATTGAGTGAGTTAATGCCTCAGCTAAGAAAGGTTGAAGGTGTAGAAGATGTTCGAACCGTGTCGTTTATGCCGTCAGAGCAAAAGCATTATTCATTAAAAACGCTGCTTAAAACCTTACCTGATCTTGTATTCTCAATTGATATTCGTTCACGAGTACAAATTGTTAATGAATCCGCCTTGATGGTATTGGGGCTGACAGAGGGTGAGGTGATTGGTGAACCGATCAATCAATGGGTTCAGGGCTTTAGTTTTAGCCGCTGGTTCAGTGAAGATAATGCTTTTGCTCAAGCTGACAAGGTGCAAATTGGTCAGAATGATTATTTAGCTGAGATTTTGCCGATTTATTTACCTGATGCCGATCAAAAAGACATTCTCGTCGGCGCGGTTGTGTCGCTCAAGTCGCCAGCGAGAGTTGGTAAGCAGTTTAACGCGCTGCAAAATCAAATCGTCGGATTTGAAATGGTGCTCGCAACCAGTGACAAAATGAAGTCGGTGCTAGAAACGGCTCAACGTATGGCACAGCTAGATTCCCCTTTGTTGATCACTGGCGAAACAGGTACAGGTAAAGGTTTAATGGCAAAAGCCAGTCATGAGGCCAGTATGCGTCGTGACCAAGCTTTTATTGCAATAAATTGCGCGGCACTACCAGATAATATCGCCGAAGAAGATTTATTTGGCTTGTATCAAGATGGTGAATTGGTCAAACGCGGCTACATAGACGAAGCCAAAGGTGGAACCATCTTTTTCGATGAGATTGCTGAAATGTCTGCCGGCGCTCAAGTAAAATTATTGAGATTATTGCAAGACGGCGCTTTCAGGCGCGTAGGTGATAATCAAGAAATTAAAGCCGATATTCGTATCATTTGTTCCACCCAAAAGAATTTAGCTGAATTGTGCCAATCGGGCGACTTTAGAGAGGATTTATATTATCGACTCAATGTGCTGAGTTATCATATTCCTTCTTTGCGAGAACGAAAATTAGATATTATTCCGCTCACCGAAATGTTTTTAGAGCACTACAGTCAGCAGCTATCTAGCCCAACAAGAAAATTAACGCTGCAATGTCGCGACATGTTGTTGAACTATGCATGGCCTGGCAATGTTAGACAGCTTAAAAATGCCATATTTAGAGCGGTATCTATGCACAGTGGAGGCACCGATTTAGAAGCTGAACAATTAAAATTGCCATCTTATGCTGAAGGTTTTGGGTATTTTGATAATGAATTCGAAGGTAGCTTAGATGACGCGATGAAGCAGTTTGAAGCGAGCTTACTACGCCGTTTGTATCCTGCTTATCCAAGTACCCGTCAGCTTGCGAAAAAATTGGGCGTCTCCCATACCGCAATTGCTAATAAATTACGTGATTATAAAATCACCAAAAAGAAATGATCGATTAGCAAAACACCTTATGATAATTTGTTACTCAATACAAAAATCAAGTGATTAAAAGTAAAGATAGAACAAAGGAAAACCAATGAAGTTAGCCACCTACAAAAATGGTCGCCGTGATGGCCAGTTAATGTTAGTTAGTAAAGACTTGAGCAAGGCTGTCGCTGTACCTGCAATCGCGCAAACACTGCAACAACTAATGGATTCTTGGGATTTATTGCAACCACAGTTACAAGAATTATACGAAGCATTAAATGCAGACCAGTTAGACAATACAGTTACTTTTGATGAAGAGCAATGCTTATCTCCGTTGCCTCGTGCTTTCCAATGGGCGGATGGTAGTGCCTACGTAAACCACGTTGAGTTAGTGCGTAAAGCGCGTGGCGCTGAAATGCCAGCAACATTCTGGACTGATCCGCTCGTTTATCAAGGTGGTTCAGATAGCTTTATCGCTCCTAAAGCCGACATTCCATTAGCAAGCGAAGAGTGGGGCATCGACTTTGAATCAGAAATCGCAGTGATCACTGATGATGTTCCTATGGGTGTCAGTGCTGAAAAGGCTGCTTCTCACATCAAGTTATTAATGTTGGTTAATGATGTTTCATTACGTAACTTGATCCCGGGTGAGTTAGCCAAAGGCTTTGGCTTTTTCCAGTCAAAACCATCCAGCAGTTTCTCTCCTGTTGCGATCACACCTGATGAACTTGAAGATAAGTGGCAAGACTCAAAAGTTCACTTGCCATTAGTGACGCACTTGAACAATGAACTGTTCGGTAAGCCGAATGCGGGTGTCGATATGACGTTTGATTTTGCGCAGCTGGTTGCTCATGTAGCAAAAAGTCGCCCAATGGGAGCGGGAGCTATCGTAGGTTCTGGCACAATTTCTAATTACGATCGCAGCGCAGGCTCAAGCTGTTTAGCTGAAAAACGTATGTTAGAAACCATTGCAGACGGTAACCCTAGCACATCGTTTATGAAATTTGGTGATCGAGTACGCATTGAGATGTTTGATGATGCTGGAAACAATATTTTCGGAACCATTGATCAACAAGTTGTCGAGTACAAAGGTTAATAACGTTTACGATTTGAAAAGGCACGTTATGTGCCTTTTTTTTGGAGAGAACTATATGAAACTATATGGCTACTGGCGTTCAAGTGCTGCTTATCGAGTTCGTATTGCACTGAACTTGAAAGGACTTGAGGCTGATCACGTTTCCGTACACTTAGTGAAAGACGGTGGACAGCAGCACCAAGCAGATTACGTTGCGTTAAACCCGCAAGAGTTGGTTCCTACTTTTATTGATAATGATGCGGATATCGGCACAGAAGTTAAGTTGACTCAATCCCTCGCTATTATTGATTATCTTGATGAGCGCTATCCTGATATTGGATTGCTTCCAACTAATATTATTGATAAAGCGCTTGTACGCAGCATGGCATTGCTCGTCGCCTGTGATGTTCATCCATTGAATAACTTAAGTATTTTGCAGTACCTTTCTGGTGAACTTAAGTTAGAAGATGAAGCGAAAAGTCAGTGGTATCACCATTGGGTCCACAAAGGCTTGAAAGCACTGGAAGTTATGTTAAGTCAGCACAGCGGTCAATATTGTTTTGGTGATAAGGTAACGCTAGCTGATGTGTGTTTGATCCCACAAGTTTATAATGCCAAACGATTTAATGTACCACTTGATGCTTATCCAAATATTGTACGTATCTGGGATAACTGCCATCAACTTAAAGGGTTTAGAGACGCACTGCCAGAAGCACAAGCGGATGCGTCTTAAATCTTATTGATATTTTCTACGCATATATTGCTCAGGTGTTAACGCTGTTAGCGAGTGAGATTGCTCGATTGCTTGTGGCTGGATAGGTTGTTGCTTAAGTTCAGTTAAAAATTTTTGTGTTTGTTTTGCTGTATCTAGCTCAATACTTCTTAGCTTCTCAATACCTGCTTTAAAATCAGTTACAGCAATCGGTACTCTCAAAAATAATAGATGTACTCTAGGATCGCTAACAGCTTGTTGAACATCAAATCGTGCAAGCCGTGTTGATGTAACCAGATCAACACCTGTCGCTATGGATTTTGCTTTTAATATCATCATTTCAAACAGTGAATCAGACAAAGTGTGATCTGTTTTCAGTAACGTTTTACGGGAAAATGGATTGACCACAAGCCGGTTATTCCCTGTTGCGAAAACATGGGGAGTATTATTGGTTGTCACTGCATCAGATAGTTCTATGTTGCTTGCTGAACTTTCTGGCTCAGAGACAAACGCTGTTCGGGGTAATACTACTGGCATCATTTTTTTTGGAAAACTCGAACTGGCAATTGCTGCCGTGACAATAGAGACATTGGGCGAATTTTCAGCAGACAGTTCTAGCTCTCGTCGTTCATATTCACTGGCTGATATGACTAATCGTTTCAAAGGAGAGGTGTTACTGAGTTTGAGTTCACCCTCTAATGAACCTTGCCTTATCAAGGCTAATTGTCTGAAAGTTAAGTTATGTAAGCTTTCTGTCGTAACTTCACATAGCGAAGTTGGTTTTCCTTGTGCATCTTGCAGTGGATTTTGATGTACTTGTAAATAAGATGCAATTTGATCAAGGTGCTCACCTAAACATTGAACAATGACAGTGTTAAGCTGCAGCCTCATTTGCTCGGCACAAAATTTAGGGGATGATTGGCTCATCCAGTCGGTTAAATCCGATGATTTCATACCAAGCGCGAGCGGAATACCGATTATCCCACCAATACTTGCCCCGACGATTTCGTTGAGCTTATTTAATTGTCCTTGTTTTTCTAACTCGCTAACTAGCCCGGTGTATCCTGATCCTTTGGCGCCGGCACCACTGAGCGTTAAGCTGGTAAATGATGGTTCGGCGGTTGCTAATTGTTTGTCGTTTTCAGGGATAGAGGCGTTTTTTCTATTATCACAATCTAAAGCCTTATTGTTAGTGGCCGTGAGCCTATGAGGTACTGAACTCTCAGTATGAAAATGGTGGTGACTTGCTAGCGCTTTATATTGAAACACCTGATTTCCAATTGGTGTTGAGCGTGAAAGCATGCCTGCTTTGCATGCGGTTCTACATACAGGAGTAGCTAAGCGGGCGATAGCTGAAATAGCGGACGTTGAAAATACCATTCGCTTTGTATCGATTGTTCAAGTTTGAAATGATTAAAATACAAAGCGTTAAAGATACATAATTAATTAACCTTAATCTTTAGACCGTTGCCATAAAGCTAAGTGAAAATGTCCACGATAAAATAAAATGCAGGCGCACAAGCTACAAATAGCAGAGGCAAAGAGAGCATAGTTCACCTCATAATAGGAAAGGATACTGCCTAAGCCCGCAGCGATGAGGTTACCAACGCAAAATATCGTTACTAACATCCCCATTAATTTTCCTTGGGGTCTGTGCTCATAGCTTGTTGAGATATAACTGGTAAGAAATCCGTTGTAAATAGCGACCCCCATGCCGACAACCATAAAAATAAGTAAGAAAAAGTAATCTTCCATTGATGGGATGAAAAACATTGAAACGCTCACCAGCATCATGCCAAGCAAGCCTCCTTGTGCTTTTGAGAGTCGCTTAGTAAGGATTGGAATCGCAAAAAAACTGGTTACTATCATCGAAGATGTAATGAAAACAGTACTCCAAGCTATGTATTCGGCATTAAATGAAAACTTTTCTACTAACCATAGCGGATAAAACTCGTAGAAGATATTGATACCTATCATCAACAACAAATAAAGAAAAAAATAATGGCGTAATGCATTATCTTTTAATAGTTGTAGGCTTGAACCTGTTTCTGCGTTATCAGCTTTTCGGTTTAAGGTATTTGGTAATGTAAACAAACAAAGTAAGGTTGCGATAAAGCAAGCCAGCGCGGCCCAATAAAATACAACATCAACCCCTAAAGAAGCCAATTGCCCTCCGGTTAATGGTCCGATTAAGTAACCAGCGAACGTCATTGCATTAACCCAAGATAAGCTTTTTGTTTTATCAATACTTGGGTGTAAATCAGTCGCAATTGCTCGTGCGATTGCAATGTTTCCTTCTAAGAGCCCTGTTAAAAATCGAGCAAAAACGAACAATAAAAAGTCACCTGATAGTGCCGAAAAACCAGTCAATAAGTAGCTAAATGTACTGCCAAGCATAGTGAAAGTAAGTACTTTTTTACGGCCGTATTGATCAGATAAAGTGCCAATAAAACTAGAGCCAATAATCACGCCTAAAGGATATATACCAATCACAATACCAAATAAAATTTCTGTTGGGAGAGACATAAAGTGAGTCAGTGGATGCGTGCCGGCTTGAAAAAGCGGCGCTAACATTGGATAAGGCAAAGCTATCCCAGAAACACTGATCAGAGTAACCAATAGAGTAATCGCCATAATGGACTTGGCCTGAGGCGCGAGGTGAGCATTCATGGGAGCGTTTGTCGTTGTCATTGATTTGGCGATAGTGTAAACATTTCGTTGAAGACTATTGCATTAAAAAATTTTTAAGTAAATGCTTTTCTTTACTTAAATTTGTGTGCATTTGACACACAAATTTACAATTCGTGACACTATTTAAGACAAATATTGATTATGATAACCCTATAAAAACTATGGGCGTGAAAAAGAGAAGGGATCTCTTAGCGCTGAATGAATATCATGAGGATAGAAGTGTGGCCACATTTAAACAGGTTTTATTCCCCGTACTCGCGTTGAGTGGTGCAGTTGCCATTGCTATTGGCTTTTCAGCAATGAAAAAGCCGCCAGCAGAAAAGCCCGTTGTTGACGCTCGCCCAATTGTGTCAGTTACAGATAACAAATTGGTGCCCTTTAGTCATACAGTCAGTTCTTATGGCGTAGTTACTGGAAAATATGAAACACAATTGGTCGCTCAGGTAGCTGGTGAAATCCAATATATTTCTGATGCCTTTGTCCGTGGTGGGTTCGTTAAGAAAGGGGCAATATTGGCTAAAGTAGATCCGATTGATTACGAAGCTGCTTTAATTGACGCACAAGCACAACTGGCAAATGCAAAATCGGCATTAGTACTTGAGAAAGCTCAAGGACGCGTTGCAGAAAAAGAGTGGTCAGAAATCACTAATGGTAAACCAACAGAGTTAAGTCTGCGAAAGCCCCAACTGGCGCAAGAGATGGCTAAATTAAAGTCGGCTCAAGCGAGTTTGAAACGTGCTAAGAGAAACATCGAACGTACTGTTATTCGAGCGCCTTATGATGCGTTAATTGAAGCGAGAAATATTGGTTTAGGTTCATATGTAAACAATGGTAATCCGATAGGAAAAATTATCAGTATCGATACTGCTGAAGTTCGTCTACCGGTACCAGATAAAGAACTGCGCTTTTTAAAAGACTCAGGTAAAGGTGCATCGGTACAAATTGAAGCACAATTGGCGGGGCAGACAGAAATTTGGCAAGGTAAGATTATCCGCTCTGAAGGTGTTGTCGATAAAAACAGTCGTATGACTTATTTAGTGGCCCAAGTAAAAGATCCATACGGATTAAATAGTGACAAGCCAGAGTTAAAGTTCGGTTCTTATGTAACAGTGATCATTAATGGTGATAATGCTGGCCATGTCAGTATTGTTCCACGTAGTTTGCTGATCGACGGCCATGTACCTGTTATGACAAAGGATAAAAAGCTCGCCTTAAAGCCGGTAAAAGTGCTGAGAGAGACTGGCGCAAATGTCGTTATATCATCAGGGTTAAACAATGGTGATAAAGTGATCACTTCTGCGATTGCATTACCAGTTAATGGAATGGAGGTGCTGACGGAAAAAACACCGGCTATTCCTGCGAAGCAAGACGTTTCGACTGAGCAAAAAAGTAAGGATTAATCATGATTGATACTAACAAAGGATTAATCGCATGGTTTGCTCGCAATAATGTCGCTGCGAACCTATTAATGTGGATAATAATCATCGGCGGTTTATTAACTGCTGGAACGATTAAACAGCAATTTTTCCCTGCTGTGGAAACAAATTGGGTCGAGTTTTATGCAGGTTACCCTGGCGCCGCACCTCAAGAAGTGGAAGAGGGGATCACGATAAAAATTGAGGAAGCACTTGAAACAGTGCAGGGATTAAAGCGAGTCATTACTTTCTCAAATCGAGGGCGCTCTACGGGCTGGTTTCAAATAGAGGAAAGTTATGATCCTCAAGTGGTTCTTGAAGAAATAAAGTCAGCGATTGATTCGGTTTCGACCTTTCCAGCGACAATGGAAAAACCGCAGGTATCACGGATAAAATATCGTCAAGAAGTGATGTATGTCAGCTTGTATGGTGACTTATCAGAGAGAAAGTTAAAAGATCTTGGTAAGCAAATTCATGATGAAATTCGTCAATTACCGTCAATCAATATCGCAGATTACTTCAGTGGCTTAGGCTATGAAATTTCTGTTGAAGTCAGTAAAGATAAATTACGAGAGTATGGCTTGAGCTTCTCGGATGTTGCTGATTCTGTGCGTAACTTTTCTCGTAATATGTCAGCAGGGCAGATCCGAACTGAGAGTGGCATTATTAATCTACGAGTTGAAAATCAAGCTTATAACGGGCATGAATTTGAAAAACTTCCGCTTATCACATTAGCCGATGGCACCCTGATTAAGCTCGGCGATGTAGCCAAAGTAAAAGATGGATTTCAAGAAGGCATAAACTACTCAAAGTTTAATGGTCAAAACTCAGTCACCTTTTTTATTGGCGCTTCTAAAGATCAATCGATTACTTCTGTTGCAAAAGTGATCAACCAATACCTTGAGAAGAAACAACAGCAATTGCCACAAGGTGTCAATATCGCACCTTGGGTTGATATGACATTTTACTTAAAAGGTCGCCTACAACTGATGCTCGATAGCATGAAAAGTGGTGCGTTATTGGTTTTCTTAATGTTGGCGCTATTCCTACGTGTGCGTTTAGCGTTTTGGGTTATGGTTGGCTTGCCAGTCTGTTTCCTTGGTACTCTGTTATTCATGCCGCTTGGAATGATTGACGTCACCATAAACGTCATCAGCTTGTTTGCCTTTATTCTTGTGCTTGGTGTGGTTGTTGATGATGCCATTGTGATGGGGGAAAGTGCTCATGCAGAATGTGAAGAGAAAGGGCAGACTCTTGATAATGTTATTCGCGGCGTTAAACGGGTTGCGATGCCTGCGACGTTCGGTGTACTTACTACTATTGCAGCATTCCTGCCTATTACTTTAGCCAGCGGCCCGACGAGTGCTTTTGGTAAAGCCATCGGTTTTGTTGTTATTCTTTGTCTTATTTTTTCGTTAATTGAGTCGAAATTAATTTTGCCTGCTCACTTGGCGAGAATGAAGCCCCCAAAAGTTGTTAAGCCGGGCTCTAAAAATCCGCTTGATTGGCTACGTAATGGCGTTAACTTTGTTCAGAAGCATGTTGATAGTAAATTAAGCGCTTTTATTAAGAACGTGTACCTGCCGTTTCTTCGTAAGGCATTGAAGTATCGCTACACAGTGCTCATGATGTTCATTGGCTTTTTGATCATTTGTGCTGGGTTATTTGACGGCGGGGTTGTACGCTTTGTTGGACAACCTAAAATTCCTCATGATTTCCCTGAAATCCGGCTAGAAATGGAACAAGGCACATCAGAAAAAGTGACTTTGGAGAACTTAAAGAAGGTCAAAGAGAGCTTACTTCAAGTTGATAAGGCTGTTGAAGCTGAGTTTGGTCAGAAAATGATAAGTGATATGACCGTGAGGATGCGCAACCGCACTGAAGGGGTGATCCGTGCTAAGTTAGTCGATTCTAGCCTTCGTCCTATCAACACTTTTGAGTTAGCTGATCGTTGGCGAGATAATTTTCCAACCATTCCAGGAATGGAGTCACTGACTATTGATGATAACTTGATTGGCGGGGGAAGAAGAGATGATGGTGATATTTCGTTCCGCATTGAGGGAAAAAATGATAGCGATTTAGTTGCTGCGTCAAATGAGCTAAAAGCGAAATTACAAACCCTGAAAGGTGTCGGGGATGTGAGTGATAGTCGTCGTTCAAATATTGATGAAATTCAGTTTGAACTGAAGCCACAAGCTTATGCACTTGGATTGAGCTTAAGCGATATTGCCCGTCAAGTGAATTACAGTTTTTACGGTCTTGAAGCTCAGCGTATCATTCGTAATGGTGAAGAAATCAAGATAATGATTCGTTATCCTGAAAGACAACGAAATGCCATTTCACAAGTTTATGATGTGTTAATTCAAACTCAGGCTGGTGTTGAAGTTCCATTATCAGAAGTGGCGAATGTGAAAATTGTTGATGGGGTGAGTCGGATCCGCCGAGAAAATGGTAACAGAACCATCAGTGTTTGGGCATCGGTTGATCAAAGCCAAGCTGAACCATTCAAAATAGCAAAAGATATTCGTGATAACTTCATTCCAACCTTGTTAGCGAAATACCCAAGCGTTAAGAGTGAAGTTGCAGGTAATATTCAAGAGCAAATTGACGGTAAGCAAAAGCAAATGAGAGATACGGTTATTGCCTTATTGGTAATGTTTACTTTGCTTGCAATTCCATTGAAGTCTTATTCTCAACCTTTCATGATCATGTCAGTGATTCCTTTTGGGGTTATTGGTTCCATTTTAGGGCATATGATCATGGGAATTGATTTGAGTGATTTATCGGTGTTTGGGATCATTGCTGCTGCAGGGGTTGTGGTGAACGACTCCTTAGTGATGGTCGATTACATCAATAACGCACGTAAGCAGGGGATCCCGTTAAGAGAAGCCGTTGTAAATGCAGGTAATCGTCGCTTTAGAGCGATTTTATTGACCTCATTAACAACATTTATCGGGTTGTTACCTATTATGTCTGCGACATCAACTCAGGCTAAAATTGTGATCCCAATGGCGGTGTCACTCGGTTATGGTGTCTTGTTCGCAACCGTCGTTACTTTGGTATTGATACCTTGTATTTATTTGTTTATTGAAGACATTAAAAATAAGATATCGGCGCTATTTGCTTTATATTCAGATAAGCAATCGACTTAGTCGCTTTTATTGTTTTAAAGCGTGAATAGGCGCCAAGAGGGATTAACTTGGCGTCTATAAATTAACCACATTTAATTTGTATCCTCTTCATTGACAGAATAACATCAGCTCAAGTTATACCGATTACAGGAATTGGTATTATTCAACTAGTTGGTCGCTGTTTATGTCAATGTCTACTACCTCGATTGCAAATGTGCCTGACGCATGTCTTTTAACTTCTAGCTCATCTGAGTCGCAGGTGTCTGAGTCTCATGATCCCTCACTATCAACACCACATGTAGATGAAATTGATTTGCCTCAACAGCCTGAGGAAGAAAACAGTCTGCCTGTTGGTGGTGAGAGGGATGCTGTTAACTTTCATCGAAATGATGAGGCAAAGATCAAAGAAGTGTTAATGAGCGGAGGCACTTCTGGCGCAAGCGCTTCAAATAAAACACAGCCTGTGCAATCTACAGTGCCTGATGCGGGCATGAGTAATAAGGAAATGGAAGCGGGTGTTTACAAAGCTTCAGATGCGAGTCGGTGTCGAAATAGAATAATTTTAGGTGCAACTGTTACCTTAGGTGGGGAAGTGCTCAATGCTGGGGTATTCGCTGGGCTATCTTATGTTATTGAGGTTGATGCTGCGCTAGTTCTTGGTGTCTGCATTGGTTTTGCGATTCCTTTTGTCGTTGTGCTTGTTATTGCGTTACTTGGAAATAGATAGTCTGTTTTCTAGCATATTTTTACTTTTAATATTAAAAAATATTGCTAAATTCAAAGTGAGGTAGAAAGAATCGTTACTGTTCTAAGCAACAAAAATAATTCGAAATGAAAAATAGAGATGGTGGTCGCTACTGGGCTCGAACCAGTGACCCCCTCCTTGTAAGGGAGGTGCT
>JBMYXI010000030.1:0-37433 GCA_049608225.1 Parashewanella sp. | reverse complement strand
TTGGACGAGTATTTTGGTCGTGAAACGGCTCGCATGGTAGTTCGTCAACCACTAGAATTGGTTGAGATGCTAGACAAGCTAGACCTAAACATCACTGTTAAAGGTGGTGGTACTACTGGTCAAGCTGGTGCAATCCGTCACGGTATCACTCGTGCACTGATGCAACTTGATGAAGCTCTACGTCCTACTCTACGTGCTGCTGGTTTCGTTACCCGTGATGCTCGTGAAGTTGAACGTAAGAAAGTTGGCTTCCGTAAAGCACGTCGTAAGAGACAATTCTCTAAGCGTTAATTCTTTGTATATCAAAGATACGCTCAGAAATTTTTATCAAAAAACCCAGCCGATGTGCTGGGTTTTTTATTGCGTTACATAAAGACATTTATTGGCTTTGGTCTTGGTATTGTTTAAATATGGGCTAAGCATCACTATCGCTATCATTTATGCCTATGAACATCTCGCCGAATTCGTTGTCGATGAGTCTGTCGATGAATTTTTGTGGCATATACTGTTTTGCATCAAAATACTCAGTCCAAGTCGCTAATTTAATCAATTCAGTTTGAGATAGCTCCGATGGAAGAGTTTTTTCCAGCAATAACGTCAGTAGCTTGAAGTTACCACTTAGAAAAACAAGATGTAGTGGAGTGATCTGGTTATTGGCGGAAATGAAAGGGTTAGCTCCACTGCTAACAAGTCGTTGTACAGTGTTTTCATCTGGTTCTTTTCTAGATACGGCGATATGCAGAGGGGTGAATCCGAACAGGTTAGCGATATTGGGATCTGCATTGTAATTCATAAGTAGGGCAACTAATTCATGGTGTTGGCGCTCAACAGCAAAAGATAGGGGGGTATTGCCTCTGCATTCAACTTGGTTAGGTTCAGCTTGGCTGTTTAATAGCAGGCTTACCATCGCAGTGGATACTGGGTTGTTGATAATAGCGTGGTGTAACGCTGTTTGCCCTTGCTGATCAGGTAAGTTAATCAACGCACCATCATTGATTGCTTGTTGAGCGGCTTGACAGTTTCCTTCTACAATTGCTTGGGTTAATACTTGCTGATATCTGGTTAAACTTACAGTTGTGGGTTGTGAAGTCATCTGCCTTGCATAATGGAGATGTTTTTGAAAAATGTTCCGTTGTTTTTCTTGTGTAACCGTTAATTTTTCTGTTTCTTTTGTTGTAAGGGATGTCGCTAATGCTATTAAAGAGCTTGGTATCAAATCTTGATTATCTGTTACTGTGCACCAAGCAATACATTCCAATTGGGTGTCGATTGGTAATAGCTGAACCAACATTTTTTCAAACATCAGTGGTATTACTTTTGTTTGAACCGGATTCCGTAGCGCAAATTGCCAAGGTGCAACGCCATAAGCGTTTCTAATGTTTGGGTTGGCACCAGCATCAAGGAGCTTTGTGATATAAAAAAACATGAGGGCGTCGGTATTTGATGCCATCATGTGTAGAGCGGTATGGCCAAACTTGTCTGGAGTATTAGGATTAGCACCACTTGCAATAAGTAAGTTTTGAATTGCCAGCATTTTTACATGAGTACGATCTGTCAACTGATTCGGAAGCTTAGCCTGATTCATTGAAGTTACGAATACATGCAGTGGTGTTCTTTGACGGCGGCTTGTGGGCAAGTTAATTACATGAGGGATAGCTAACGCGTCTTTTATTTGATGAGCATTAAGGCGCTTAATTGTATTTTGTAACGGTTTCGTCGTTGGCCATTTTTTAAGTTCTGCTGTTGCTAATTGTTTAATGAACTCTTGTTCCTCTTGCAGAGCATTGACATGAGACGAGGAAATAATAAGTTCTGAAACAGAACGGCTGTACAATGGTGATGTGTGTTGCAGTTCGCTATCTATATGCGACCCATATTGGAATGAATGGGAACGAGAGATGATTTTTTCAACTTGAGCTTGTCTATGTTGAGCATTATCAGCTGCTTGAACTCGTGATAATGGGGCTGCAGACTTTGGTCTAGTTGCTTTAACTTCCACATCAAATAGATTACCTAATTCAGGGCGTTGTTTATGAGTGACGATATCAGGCGCAGGCTTTATACGCTCTTGGGGATCGGTTTCGGGTAGTTCTTGTTTACATTGTTGTAAATTGCCTTTTTTTATTGGGAGATTTTGTGCAGTAATCGAAATCAGTTCATCGCCACTACTCTCCGCAGAACTGTGTGATTCAAGATGTATTGTCTGGGATGCAAGGGGATGGTCTGTCGTTTTAGAAGCATTTTCAATTAATTGTTTTGGGCTATGAAAAAGGCTTTCTGCGCTGTTGTTAATTTCATCGGTTATTACTTGGTATGAGCGGCGAAATTGCACTGCTGGATTATGGTGGGACCAATGAGAATGTTCAGGAGAAAGGTTGTTTTCGAAATAACTGGTTCGCCTACTTGGTTCAACAGCTGAAAATTGAGACGTCGCCATTATCCCCTCCTTAAAAAGTTTGCCACAAGTTTGGAAGTGAATTTGTAGTCAAATAAAACTCTTAGGAAACACAAAGAGTTATTACTCTACGTATCTTTTTGATGAAAATCACATTAAATAAACTTAACCAGCAAGCAAGCTGATAAAAGCAGTTCACGCCCTAAATTTAGTGCGAAAATGCTGATATAGTGAAGTATTGAATTAACAAAGGTTAATGATATGCAAGCCTTAATATTGGTGAACTTACTGTTTGCATTAGTGCTTGGTGCGTTTCTGGTACTGCCAATTACTTCGAATTGGGCGTGGCTCGGTCTGATTGTGAGTTGGTGCTTAGCAGAAGGTTGGTTGTCGAAAAAAGCCAGTATTCGCTGGTGGCACTTTGCGTTATTATTCTTGGTGCTTGGTTTTATGGAAGTAATGCTAATTTTATATTTTTCTCCCTATTAATAGGTGTTGATTATGTTTTGGAAAATCATTGGTGTGCTATTGCTTGGCTGGGCTGGTTGGGATTTGTATCACGGCTATACCTTTTTATTTAATGTTGTCTATAAAGAGCAAGACCCTACCTTGTATTGGGCAGCGGTTTCCGCATGGACGATTTTAGGCATAAGCTGCTTTTTTTCGTGGGAATCAGAGCAAGAATAACGATTATGCAGAAGTACTGTGTGATCACAGGTGCCAGTGGTGGTTTAGGATCTGAATTAGCCGTTCAACTCTCTGAGCTAGGTTATGAACTCGTGCTTTCAGGTCGTAACCGAGAAAAATTGCACGTGGTAGCGAAAAGGTGTGTGACCAAGACGCATATTAATGTCGCAGATTTAATCGATGCAGCGCAAGTTGATTCACTTGCTAGAGAAAGTGTGCAAGTGTTCGGCTGCGCACCAAATTTAGTGATAAATTGCGCAGGGAAAGGATTATTCGGTCAACTTGATGACCTTGATAGTAAGGCGATTTCACAGACGTTATTGGTAAATCAACTTGCGGTTATCTTCTGTTGTCAAGCTTTCGCACCTTGCTTAAAAAAACAGGGCGGAACTATTGTTAACGTGATGTCGACAGCAGCGCAAAAAGGTAAAGCGAATGAAAGTGTGTATTGTGCCGCAAAATGGGGAGTAAGAGGATTTACTGAATCGCTGCGTGAAGAATATAAAGCAACCGATGTCCGTATTGTTGCAGTCTATCCTGCAGGTATGAATACCGAATTTTGGAAAAACAGTGACGTAGATTACTCTATTGATAGCTTTATGAGCCCAAAAGATGCGGCTACGATGATCACTACAGCACTTACTCAGGTCGATAAAGGCTTTGTCTCTGACATAGTGTTAAGTCGCTGAGCACAAATCAGCTTGAATATATTGATAAAAAATATCAACTTTTCTGCTTTTACGTAAATCACGGTGATAGACAAACCACAGCATTTCCGATTTCACATCCATTTGCCACGGTAGCTCAACAAGATTGGGATCTCGATTGGCAACTTCTGTTTCAATAAACCCGATACCAATTCCTTGCATAATAGCGTTAGCCATATCAGAAAAGTGGTTTGACTGATAGACAATGTTATCCGCAGGTAATTGGTCTGCTAATGGTTTAACGAAAGGGATATTGCGTTTGTATCCTGTTGGCATAACCCATAAATGCTGATCAATGTGTTGAATACTGTTTGGTATACCATGTTGTGCGATGTAATCTTTGCTGGCAAATAGTTTGATGTTGACTTCTTTTATTGCCTTTGCGATGACATCACTTGCGGTCGGTTTTCTTCCGGGGCGAATCGCAACATGAACAGAACCTGCATCGAGGGGAATCACTTCGTCAGTGGCATGCATTACTATTTTTAATTTAGGGTTCGATTGGCGGAGCTTTTTTATTGTTGGGTGCAGTCGAGGGGCATAAGTTGGGATGGTGGTAATGACAATTTGACCTGATAGCTCATCGGAAGTGTTTTGAATTAAACTCTCCATTCGAGCAAATTGATGTTGAATTTGGGGCATTTCAGCCAAGAGTACTCGGCCAGCTTCGGTCAATTGGTACCCTCGCTGATGACGAATAAACAACTTTGTTGTTAATTGTTGTTCAAGTCGATCGATGTGCCTAAGTATTGTTGAATGAGCAATACCAAGATGTTTTGCAGCTTGGCTAAGACTTCCTTGCTTCGCTACCTCAAAAGCGCTTCTGTAATCTTCCCATTGCCCGATCATTGATGATGTATCCTTTGTTTTATTTTGCACAACAGTTTTGCACATATGTCGATTTTAAATCAATTGGTGACAGAGTAAGCTATTGCAACTCAAAATAACATTGAATTTTTTATGCAGCTGAATAATACAAAAGTCAAATACGGCATGGTATCCATAGTATTGCATTGGAGCATGGCGTTAACCATTTTTGGCCTATTTGGGCTGGGCTTATATATGGTTGAGTTGAGCTACTATGACGCATGGTATCGAGGGTCACTAGAGCTTCATAAAGCGATGGGTATTATTCTATTCATGTGCTTAATTTTTCGATTGCTTTGGCGGAATTTTTCAGGAATTCCTGATGAGCTAGCTAACAACTCAAAGACGGTGAACTTAATCGCAAAATGGGTGCATAGGTTGTTATACCTACTGCTTACGATACTGATGATTTCAGGTTATCTCATTTCGACAGCGGATGGGCGAAGCATTAGCGTATTTGAATTATTTGAAGTTGGTGCAATCCCAGCTTTTCATGAAAATCAAGAAGATATCGCTGGGGTGATCCATTGGGGGCTAGCGTGGGGACTCATTGCTTTAGTGGTATTGCACGCCTTGGCTGCATTAAAACACCATTTTATTGATAAAGACAAAACATTAACACGGATATTGCCGTAAAGAGGAAAACGAACTATGAAAGCAAAATTAGCATTGACGGCAGTAGCCGCAGCACTTTTAGGACTGAGCAGCACAGCAAGCGCAGCAGATTATCAAGTTGACGTAAAAGGCGCGCATGCTTTCGTAAACTTTAAAATTAAGCATTTAGGTTATAGCTGGTTATATGGTCGATTTAACAAGTTTGATGGCAAATTTACTTGGGATAAAGCAAAACCAAATGATGCGCAAATTAGCATTGAGATTGATACCAGCAGTATTGATTCGAATCATGCTGAGCGAGATAAGCATCTACGAGATAAAGATTTCTTAAATGTTGCTAAATACCCAAAATCGAGCTTCAAGAGTAGTAAAATCGAGTTTTCTGATGCGACTCATGGCAAAGTAACCGGCGAATTTACTTTTCATGGTGTTACTAAAACTATTAGTTTTCCGATAGAAAAGTTAGGTGAAGGAAATGACCCTTGGGGTGGCTATCGCGTTGGATTTGTTGGTAATACTACGATCAAAATGGCCGATTATGGAATGAATTATGATTTAGGTCCTGCAAGCACACATGTAGAGCTTGAATTGGCGATTGAGGGTATCCGAGTTAAGTAACATTTTAATGTTTAGAGGCTGTTTAGCTTTGTTGATATTTACAGCCATCTTTAATAGTTCAAAGCCGACGGTTAATGAATTGTCGGCTTTGGCTTATTTTTCGTTAAGTGTTAATAGCTAAAAGTAGTACCTAACACCTAGGTTCCATGTTCCGAAGCGTTCACGGTCTTTGCCGTCAGGGCTATAGGTGTAGCCCACGTCTAAACCAAGGCTTTCTGATAATGGTAAATTACCGTCAACAGTAAAGTAGTTCGCATCATTTTCACGACTAAACAGAAGGTCGAAATCGCCCCAATCGTCCAATCCAATCTTTAATCCCGCTTCTACATACAAACTTGTATCGTTGCGCCTGGTCTTTTGAGCACTGGTTACAGAACCTAACGTGAGCGTGGAAGAAAAATCGTTGTTTTCTCGTGTTGCACCAATGCCAGCACGAAAGTCGATATTATCAGCAAGAGGTGTGTATAAACCGATAACTGCACCAAAAGCCGTCGAAGTGCTGTCTGTTTTCGCTTTAAATGCACTTATGTTTGCATCGTCATCTACTTTTAAACGACTGGCAAAGGCTTTTATATAAATGCCTTCAGAAGGAGAATACTGGAATGTTGCATTAAGTGATTTACTTGAAAAATCTGCTCGTTTTCCAAGAATGTTCAACTCGGTTTTACCAAATGAACCGCCTAGTTCAACGTAGTCATATTTTAGCTCAGATGCTGAAACTGATGATATCGCCAGTACGGGTGAAAGACAGACGATTGCGATCGCTAATTTGTTTAAGTGGAACATCTCGATTGACCCCTTATTGAAAAATCACTCTGTACCTATATACAGATGAACTGATTAATACGTATTCGATAAGAATTAATTTTTATTTTTTTGCTCTTGTTGCCATGCCCAAATGGGCGGTTTAACTAATAAGTTCCAGCGGTAGCCCCAACTCGGTGCCTGCCATAGTTGTTGTGTTAACTTGGCATAGCCAGAAAAGTACACCTTGAACGGATTGACACTATTGATCCGAGGAAACACTCCGTAACGGACTTTTTCCTCTTCACGAGCGAAGGTGCCGAACATTCTGTCCCAAATAATCAAGATGCCAGCGTAGTTTTTGTCAATGTACTTTTTATTGGTCGCATGATGCACTCGATGATGTGATGGTGTATTAAAAAATGCTTCAATCGGACGTGGAAACTTCTTCACTGCCTCAGTGTGTAATAAGGTTTGGAAAACTTGCACCACAGTTTCGCACATTAATACCACAAACGGATTAAAACCGAGCATGACGAGCGGTAAGTGGAAAAACAGTGGAAACATCCAATCTAATGGTCCAAAGCGATACGCGACGGAAATATTAAAATGAGGTGAGCTATGGTGTACCGTATGAGTGCCCCAAGCAAAACCATTGGAATGAAGGAATCGATGTTCCCAATAATAGGCTAAATCAGCTAAAATTAAGCAGCCTAGAATGGTCCAGCCAGTAATTGGTAATTCGGTGATGCTCCAATTTTCATAAACATAGAACATGACACCAATATAAGCTAACCCAATTATAAATAGCCAAATAATCAAAAAGCCTAAGGTGATGTAATTAGTAATACTGTCACCAATTAGATTCCAAGTTAATTGTTTCTTGAATGCATAACGAATAAGCTCGATAGCAAAAACAGCTAAAGCAAGCAGTAAGAAATAATCATCAATCCAAGTTTCCATGTAAATAATGGTATCGGACGAAAAAATCTGCGACATAAATTCCATCAGGACAATCCTCTTTGCTTATTTATCGGTACTTCACAAATAATTGTGTCGCTTCAGGTTGTGCTGAGCTGTCAAGATAGTGCACTTCAAGCACAGCCTTGATACCTCGAGCGTAGTCTATATTTCCCCAGCCTTTGGCTAGCTGTTGTTCTGAATATTTTCCTTTCGCAAGTAACACAGTTAACTCTGATATTTTCGGTAGTACCGTTCTTGCGTTTACATTCCTTAAAGCTGTTACATCAAAACCAATGGTGACCTGCGCCTGTTGAAAGTCTGAGCTTATGTTTTGATATAACACGAAAACTTGTTTTGGATTTCGAGTCAGCTTAGATGTTAATGCTGAATCTTGATGAAACTGAGTCCATAAACTGCCAATATTCGCCAATTGAATCGTTTTTGTTAGCCCAGAAACTGTTGTAGCTTCAAAAGCTGGAGTGTTGGCGACAGCTACAGACTTTAATTTATCAACAATCGGTTGGGTTACCTGTGGAACGTTGATCTTAGGTTGTTCCCTTGTTGACGAATTGGTTATTGATGACTTTGTTTTTGACGAAATCGCATTAGCCGTGGAAGGTTGTAGTAATACTAATAACCAGATAGCAGCGACGATTACTGCGGTGGTTAAAATTGAGTTTGTTAAATTCATTGTTCCTACTCATGAGTAGTAATTTATGGGCAGCTTAAAAAACAATAAGTATATTGTCAACTAGATAATATATAATTTTTTGTGCTATTCCAGCGTGGAAATAAGCAGTAGACAACTTTGCTTCAGTGAATAGATTTCGTCAGTTAACCCGATAGGCAGTAATGTCTCACTCATTAGGTAATTTGCGTGTACGCCACAGGCTATAAGGCGCACTTTTTCTTTGTCAGCCGTTGGGTGCTGCTTAGTGATAACATCAGTTATAAATTGTACGGATAACTTCATTGTCTTTTGCTGATCTTGCTTAATATCAGGCAAACGTTTGGCTTCAGAAAATAGTGCTTCAGCGATCACTGCACGATTTATGTAATCCTTTGAACGAGAAGAAAATAGTGTATCAATAAGCGCTTCTAAGCGGTTGTCTTTCGGTAACCAGTCCAGCAATTGTTGCCATTCAGATGCGAATTTCTCTGTCCAACGTTGACTTAGAGCGCAAATGATCTCATCACGATTTCCAATGTAATGGCGCAAAATGGTTCGCTTCATGTTGGCTGTTTCAGCGATATATTCTAACGAGCTGGCTTGAATACCTTTGTCTAGAATACACAGCTCCAATGCATCGAGTATTTCTTCGCGACGTTGTTTTGCTAGGCTGGGTCTGGCCATGTGTGGTTCTCTATAATATTGGTCAATGATAACTGAGTTATGTTATCTTTAAATTGTCAGCTTGACAACTAAGATTGTTACGCGTTAAATTATAAATTGTCTTTTTGAAAATTAAAAGTGGGTACTCAAATTATGCCTTGGTCTTATTGGTTAGGTTTTGGATTAATTTTATGGTTTTTGTTTGATTTAGTTAGAGGTGAAGCTTACATTTGGCAAGCTTATCGCCGTGCAGATGAACCTGGAATGTATTGGTTTACTATGCTGGTTTGGGGATTAGTGGCAGCAAGCTGTTTTATTTATCCTCATTGGTAGTAAGTGGTTACTAATATCAAGTAAGAGATGATCATTATGCAAAAAAATGATGGTTTACCTAAAGCTGCTTATACTGATCCGCGTTTTTTTGATTTAGAGCTGAGGCACATTTTCTCTAAAACTTGGGCTTTTGCTGGACTAAAGGAAGACGTTAACAACCCCGGTGACTTCATTACGGTACAAGCGGGACTAAATAATATTATTGTCATTATGGGCAGGGATCATCGCTTACGTGCTTTTCACAATATGTGTCGCCATCGTGGTACGCAATTATTGACAGCTCAAGGAAAAGATAAAAAGCTGTTAACTTGCCCATACCATGATTGGACCTATGACATTGAAGGTCAGTTAATTTCTATTCCTAAGCAACAGCAAGAATTTGGGGAAGTTAACAAGCAATGTTTAAATCTGAAAGCTGCAAAAGTTGATGTTTGGCGAGGCATGATTTGGGTGCATGCGGATCCAGAAGCTGAAGCTATCACGCATTGGTTTAATGGTATTGATCCCTATTTAGGGCCACACAAAGTAGAAGAGTTGATTGAGTCAAAAGATTCAGTGGTTATTGAGAATATACAGGCGAATTGGAAGCTTGTTGTTGAAAATTATATTGATCAATATCACCTTGCACAATTGCATTCTGGTACCTTAAGTATGTATGACCATGCCAAAGCAGAATTTGGGTTTGTTGGCCCTCATTATCTATTTTGGGAACCATTAGTTAAGGAATATGCAGACGGTTTAGAAAGCAAGTCGTTGCTGCCGTTAATCGATAATATACCTAAAGAAAAACTTGGTGCGTGGGTACCTATGTTGTTTCCTAACATTGGCTTAGGTGAGAGTGAGTCGTCTTGGTCTGTTTTTCATGTTATCCCAATTGCGGTTGATAAAACTAAAGTAGTGATCCGCACTAAAGTCATGAATTCATCATCAATGAGCTTCCTAAAACAAGGAGTAAAATCCTTGGGGTATTGGTCATCGAGTATTAAAGCCAAATACGATGATCACTCAAGTAAGCATCCATTAGGCTCAGCTGACTTTATGCAAGAAGATATCTATGTGTGTGAGCAGCAACAAAAGTCGTTGGCCAGTCCTTATTTTGAGCTGGGCCCTTCGGCATTAAAAGGTGAACAACCAATTAGAGATTTTCAAAAAGTTGTGTGGCGTTATATACAGCCCCACTGGAAAACTGAGGAATAAATCTATGCAGTTTCATGCACTGGTTATTGAGTCGATACAAGCTGAAACGGATGTAGCGGTTTCTATCTCCTTAACTGTGCCTGCAACGTTATCAAAAATATTTACTTGGCAAGCTGGGCAACATGTTCAAGTTAAGTTGTTCATCAATGGCGTTAGTTATATTCGCTATTATTCCATCTCACAAGGGCAGCAAGGACACAATTTTTCGATAACGGTTAAACAGCAAAAAGACGGTGTTGTCTCTCCTTATCTGAATAATCAGCTTAAGCAAGGCGACTTGCTTGAGGTCAGTCAGCCAATGGGACGGTTTTGTGTTTCAGCGGCAGAGAAAAATAGAAAAAGCTATTATTTCTTTACCTTGGGCAGTGGTATTACCCCGATTTTTAATATGATCAATACCTTATTAAAAACTGAAAAGCACAGCCACTTGTATTTGCTCTACGGTAATAAAAATCACGACAGTGCTATTTTTTGTCATGCATTAACCTCCCTTCAACAACAATATACTGACAGGTTCACTCTGTTAGAGTGCCACTCAAATGCCAAATGGCTGAGCAGCTATACTCCGTGGCATTTTGGACGGATCGATCAACAACGCGTACAAGCGTTTATCCGAGAATATCCACCTCAAGCCCATGATGTTGAATATTATTTGTGTGGAACCGGTGATTTTATCATGCAAGTTGAACAGGCATTGATGGCGATTGATGTACCTAACATACGGATCTACAGCGAAGGTTTTACTCGTCGAACCAACATTGAGACAAGCTGTGTCGCAGCAAATTTACAGGTACGGATAAATGGTAATAAACATCAGCTGCCAGTTGCTGCTGGTCAAACATTACTACAAGCGATGAAAAATAAAGGGCTTAATGTGCCTTACTCGTGTGAAGCTGGGTTATGTGGTCGTTGTCGATGTCACTTAGATAGTGGGCAAGTTGATCATGGACAGGATGCTTTTCTTTCTGAAAAAGAAAGAGCGAAAGGTGATATTCTTGCTTGTCAATCCACCGCAACAACTTCAGAAATCACCATAAGCTATCAAAAATAGATCTTGTTTTTTAAGCTGAGCATCAGCTGAATAGCATGGAATTTAATTTGCTTATCTATTAAGAACACCTTTAAATTCATCAACAAGTTAGCTCATCATCTTGTCGATGATTGCGGAGATGTTATGTCTGTTGTACGGCAAAAATCGATCACTGTTTACAAAGTGTGGGATGCGCCAAGGCGTGTTTTTCATTGGCTAAATTTATTGCTGATTATACTGCTCACCGTTATTGGATTGATCATGATGTTTAAACCTGAACTTGGGATCAGTGGTTTATCAGCCAAAATTGGTATAAAAAAATTACACGTGATTATCGGATATGTGTTTGCGACCAATTTATGTCTTCGAATATTGTGGGGACTGTTTGGTGACAAGCACTTTCAGCTAGGTTCTCGGCTCAGTTCATACCAAGAAATTAAACAGTATCAACAGCTGGTGAATAATGAAACAACAACCAACTATATCGGATTAAACCCTATCGGAAAATGGTCTGTTGTCATTATGTTTTCGCTTATGTTTGTCGTTATGTGTAGCGGCTTGATAAGGGCGGGTACTGATATTTACTTGCCTCCTTTTGGTGGTGCTGTACAAATTTATCTGGCCGACAGCAATGTGACGCCATCGAGTATACAGCCGTATGATGATGAAGGGGTTAACCCTGTTGCTATGGCTGACATAAGACAACTGAAAAAAGTCGCAGGCTTGATCCATCAAGCGTCGGTGTACACATTATTACTGACAATACTATTGCATGTTATTGGTGTTATTCGAATCGAAAGAGGATCGCAACCAGGCATAGTTTCAGCGATGATTTCTGGAAAGAAGTGGCTCATTAACAAAGAAAAGAGCAGTTAAGCGGTCAACCGACTACTCAACTGCTTATTAAACGTGCGGCTGGATTAGATGACTCGAGAAAATTGTTGCTGGCGAGCTTTGTCACGGAAGTATTTATCAAAACACATGCAAATATTACGGATCAGCAATCGGCCTGTGGCGTTAATGGTAATGACGCCATTGTGAATGCTGACCAGTTCATCATTAATGAAGGTTTGGAGTAACTTAAGATCTTCTGCAAAATATTCGTTAAAGTTAATTGCCAATTGCTTTTCAATTTCAGCGATATCCAGTTCGAAATGACAGATAAGTTGTTTGATCACCACTCGGCGGATCTCATCATCTTTGTCCAGTGAGCAACCTTTCCATAATGCATTGCCTGAATCGTCAATAGATTGATAATATTCACGCACTTCTTTTTGGTTTTGTGCATAGCAATCGCCAATTTGACTGATTGAAGAAACACCTAAACCCAGTAAGTCACATTCTTCTTGCGTGGTATAGCCTTGAAAGTTTCTGTGGAGTTTACCCGCGCGTTGCAGCTTAGATAACTCGTCATCAGGTTTGGCAAAGTGATCCATGCCAATAAACTGATAACCTGCTCCAGTAAGCGCTTCAATTGTTTCATGCAAAATGGCGAGCTTTTGTTGTGCTGAAGGTAAGGTTTCATCTTTTATTTTACGCTGAGCGGCAAATCGTGCAGGTAAATGTGCATAGTTAAATACCGATAAGCGATCAGGTGATAACTCAATAACACGGGCAATGGTTTTGGCAAAGCTTGCGGGGGTTTGATGAGGCAAACCGTAAATTAAATCAACATTGGTAGATTGAAAACCAAGTGCTTTGGCTTTATTGATAAGATCAAAAACAAATTGTTCATCTTGCTCACGGTTAACCGCAATTTGAACTTGTTTATTAAAATCTTGGATCCCCACAGATATACGATTAAACCCTGCTTGTTTTAGGGTATCGAGCATAGATAATTCAATTTCTCTGGGGTCAATCTCAATAGAAAATTCGCCATCATCAACAAAGTTGAAATGGGTTTTTAATAAATCTGTTAGCCATAAAATTTGTTCTGGCTCTAAATACGTTGGTGTACCACCGCCCCAATGCATTTGGGTCACTTGATAATCTTTAAATAACGACGCGCGCTTTTCAATCTCAGCCTTTAAATATTCCAGATACTGTTCAGCTTTATGTTTATGGCGAGTGATGACTTTATTACAGCCACAGTAATAGCAAAGCTTGGCACAAAAAGGAATGTGGATATAAAGTGACAGTTGGCGTGACTTACTGGTTTCAATCGCAGTAAGTAGCTGTTGCTCAGTGAAACTATCATCAAATTCTAATGCGGTTGGGTAAGAGGTGTATCGAGGACCACTATAATTGTACTTCTCGATCATAGCTTGATCCCAGTTGATGTTTGGCGAATAACTCACACATGCTCCCAACGCTCATTTGGCGGATAGTTATTTTTAATGTGTGAAGTATGCCTGAGCATAAATTGGAAAACTTTGATCTAAAGCATATTGTGATTTTGACAGTGAAGAATAAGAGCAGCATTTAAGTACTACTCTTATTCTTATATAGAGATAATAGGTTAAAGCAAGGTTTCTGCTAAGCTTGATGTTGTCTTTTTTTGTACTAGAGGTAATGCTTCTTCGAGTTTTAAATTCATTTTATTTGCAGTCGTTACGACACGCGTTTTATAAATGATCCACTTGTAATTTTGCCATGTTTGACGTTACTTTGAACTCGTGTCGATGTTCCCTTGGTAGTATTTGTTTGTGAGGCATTTTCGTTCTGTTCCCCATCTAACGGTCTTTCTCTCAACTCAACATCAAGGTTGAATGAATAGTAAACATCATCAACCGTAGTATCCGCTAAAAAACCAAGCGCACCAGCAGCTAAACCAACACCAGCCCCAAACGTTGCACCTGCAAATCCAGACTTTAATGCAGAATTTACATCATCCTCAGCACTTTTACCTGCTTGGAGGATGCTGGCGTTTAACATCAAATTTGCTTATTTCGGATTTTGTGTGGTGGGGATCCCTTCCGCTGCCAATTCGTTGACTAGAATGTTTTGCATTCCTTTTCGCAAGCCATTACCTGAGGTGTCACGTACTCGGACATAAACGACGCGTTCGTTTGCCGCCATGGGCTCAAGAACCACAACATTTGACATGCGAGTTTCGACGGCGAGATCGCTCTTTTTTATTGCGGTGTGAACAGCACTACAGCCGACTAAACTGGTGACAGCCAATAATAACCATATATTTTTTTAACATTTTATCATCCTTAATTATGTTGCATTCTGTCAGTTACGACAAGGTGAGTTTAAGCAAGGTAATGTTAATGATTGGGGATGACATTTTGTTGGAATTAATGAAAAAAGACCTTGTACCTAGGAGGTTAGTGCTAGAGGCCCTCTAGAGCACTGGCGTGCTCTAGTTAGTTATGCTGGATATGTCGAGTTTGGCGATATCCTTGAGCTCAAACGTGATATCGGCTTCAAGTGCTGCTTCAGATTTCATGCGTGCTAAATCGAGTTGCATCCGCTGCTTTTTATCTAATGCTTTGCGCTGTTCCATTATTGGGTGATCTTTGATCACCTCAAAATGTTTAAACAGATTTGGATACTTGGGCTGAACTAGCTCAACCAATGATAACACTTCAAATAAACGTGCTATGCGCACAACACCTTCTGATAGCTCGCAACGATCTTCCAACATCGCAGTGGCAATGTAGCGAATGTCGGTGAGAATCGATTCTTTTTTTTGTTTTGCATCAGCAAGTTGCTTCTCGCGTGCTTGCGCTTGTTGTTGATTTTGCTTGCGTAATTTCAATAGCAACGAGGCGGCATAACTGGCTAATGCAAAAACAATAACCAGTCCGGTAATGATCAATCCCAGATGCATGCTCGACCTAGTCCTGTTTATAATCGTTTAATGCATTTTCACCAGACTCGAATCGAGCAAATAATTCATCATCACTTTCTTGGGTAACTTGCTCTACTGGCTCAGGGTTATTCAATCCAAGCTTATCCATTAAGCTTTCGATAACATCCAGTTGCTTGTCTAGCCATTGTTGATCATTGCTATTGAGCTCACGGCCTTCTTCTAACATATCGAGTAACTGGTTTAAGCGTGGATCTTCTTCAAGCTTGATCAACTGTTGTTCATCAGTCAGTTTTGGCTGTTTAGGTTTAGCTGCTTTTTGAATTGATTTCGCCGTTTCGACAGTGAGCGCAACCGGTTTTTTACTGCCGTGTCGAGGATCTTTTTTGGCTTGAATCGCACCAGTGCCTTGTGACTGTTTAACTAACAGAGTTTCGTCATGGCGGCTACCTGACTTTTTGCCACTGTCTTTCTTCTTGCCAGTAATGGCTCTGTCTTGTTTCTTGGTTCTTGGTGCTTGTTTAGGTGAGTTTTCACCTACTTTACGAGTCTTCTTACTTCTTGGCATAACAAATTTAGTGTAAAAGTCAGTATTAAGCCGATTATACCATGAACAATCTTAAGATTGCTTTCGTAATAACACTAAATTCTTTTGTTGGTACACAAGCTCAAGATTGAAATGGTGAGCGATAAATTGAAAGGTATTCGCGTGATAAAAAGCGATATGTTGTAGGGCTTTTTTATTTGGCCAACAATGAAACTGTTCGATATTACTTAGTATAGGAACCTCAATTACAAGCAAGGCATTTGGCTTTAATAATCTTTGTAGTAGTTGCCATTCTTTCGCTGGTTGGCTGAGTTTTGATAAGATTTGATGACAGGCAATAAGATCATATTGTTGTGTAAGCTCATTCGAATGAGCAGGATATAATGGATTAAATTGCTTGAGATTATGGCGTGAACGATTGAGCTTACTCATATGTTGTTGTTCAATTGTTTGCCCGAAGTTCAGTATATTCAATGGCGCTGCATTTTGCAGCTCGATATTATTAATACCTGATAGCAAAAATGAAACGAGTTGCTTCTGTTCAGACGTTGTTGTGGTATTCACTTTTGATGGAATGTGAGACTTAGGATCCGCGAAAATGAACTCACATTGCTTGCACGAAAAATAACTGCGTTTTTTATCTTGCATAAACCACTGCGCGCTATGGTGACAAAGAGGGCAAACAAGCATATCCATATTCAACTTCATAAAATAAGCAAAGTAACTTATTGTGACTCAAGACATTATGTTATGGAAATAAAAAAGAAAAAGGCGACAGAGTAATCTGTCGCCTATAGCACAGTGCCATTGGCACTTTATTCTTGATCCCAAGTATCCGTACTTGCTTTGCGACTCTCCCGGTCGGTCTCTTTTTTACAGCTTTCCCTGCATCCTTATTGTTATTGGTCATCCAGACCTTTTTTGTAAATTGTCGTTATTCGACATCCCCATATGCAATTTTATATGAACGATTGCATTTTGGCTCATCATCATTGATGCAGAGTTAACCATCCTTGTTGTTGATTGCTTAATATTAAATTTAAGTTTGATTCCTTCAAATTTAAATCCAATGAGCATCGTTATTGTGTAAGGTAATGCAAGTATGCGTATTGGCCAAATTTAGCCAGTTCCTTACAAATTTTACTAACCTGGGCTTTAAAGTAAAACCTCGACTCTAATTTTATTATTAGTGAGCGGTTGTAATTTTATTATTGTTATTGATTCACTTTATTCTTATATCTTAAATGTATTGTTACCGAAACCTGCTCATTGGAACTTTTTATTTTTTTAGAACAGCTGGAGTTATCTCGGTACAGGGCGCATTAAACCTAAGTTGAAATTAAATGTCAATTTTACCTTTAGAAAGTTTACGTAAACGTAAACTTGATGATTTTCTAATGTAATAGTCATAAACTTACATGCACAAAAAAGGGCGCATTATGCACCCTTTTTGTAACTGATTAATCTTAAAGTGTTTTGTCTAAATCACTTTAAGCTTGCAAGGTATTGTGCCAGTGCATCAATATCTGCATCAGTAAGTTTTTTAGCCACATCGCTCATCATTCCGTTTAAATCGTTATGACGATCACCAGAGCGGAATTTTGTTAGCTGACTTTTCAAGTAATCAGGTTGTTGGCTCGCAACAGCAGGAAAACCTGCTAAACCCATACCTTTACCTTTCGGACCATGACAAGCCATACATGAAGTAATTCCACGTGACACGTCACCTGCTTTAAACAGTTTTTCACCTGCAGCAGAACCTTTTGCTCCAGCAACGGCAGAAATCTTCTGAGTTGCAAAGAAAGCAGAAATATCTTCAATGTCTTGATCGGTCAATGCGACTACAAATCCAGCCATAATCGGATCAAAGCGACCTTTTTTACCAGCAGATGCCGAGCCAGCTTTAAAGTCGTGTAATTGTTTTGCTAAGTACTCCGGATGCTGACCAGCCAGCTTAGGGTACAAAGGGATCATGCTGTTACCGTCCATTCCGTGGCAAGCAGCACACATAACTGCTTTCGCTTTACCGGCCTCCGCATTCCCTTCAGCAAGTGCTGATGTAGAGATCACGGCAAAAATAATAGACAGCGCAAGAGCTAAATTTTTCATGGCGTTCCAACTTCTTGTTAAGTTTATTGTCCTGAGCTTACTAGGATTACCTGCAAGCATGGTAATATATTGCACACTTACTCAATTACGAGCAGATATCATTATTTTATGCTCGACCTATATTTTACACGAAATCGTAGAAAAGTAAGCAATCCCTGAATAATTATAGTATTGCGTGACCAAAAGTTGGAGTAAACCGTGGCTGACCCTGAGTTAGATTTCCGTAAAGCAAAGTTTCTGATCAGTGCACCAGATATTGCACATCTTGAACAACACCTAGAACAAAAATCTGGTATAGAGATAGCATTTGCAGGACGCTCAAATGCTGGAAAGTCCAGTGCATTAAATATGTTAACCGAGCAAAAGGGTCTTGCTAGAACCAGTAAAACCCCAGGCCGAACTCAGCTGATCAATATTTTTGAGATCAATGACGATTGTCGTTTAGTCGATCTACCTGGCTATGGATTTGCTCAGGTTCCATTGGCATTGAAGAAAAAATGGCAACAGGCATTAGGTGAGTATTTACAACAACGTACATGCTTAGCTGGTGTGGTTGTATTAATGGATATCAGACATCCGTTAAAAGATCTGGACTTACAAATGATCGAGTGGGGCGTGCATTCAGATTTACCGGTATTGGCGTTGTTAACCAAAGCCGATAAATTAGCCCAAAGTGCTAGGATGAAAACCGTCAATGAAGTCCGTAAAAAATTGTCGGATTATGGAAGCTCGGTTCAAGTAGAAGCATTTTCGTCATTAAAAGGATTTGGTAAGCCGAAAGTACTGTCAATTTTGTCTACTTGGTATGCTGATCGTGAGCTGGTTGAAGGCGAATAATCTTTTATTAGATATAAAAAAAGCCCCAGCAGTTTTCTGCTGGGGCGCCAGAATTTGGCTTCACTTTCAAAGTGATAATAAAGGTCTGAAAGATAGAACATCTTAACCTCTGTACCCTACGCCGATAATATTACGTGACTCGCTCTCAATTGAAAAACAGTTTTTGCAATATCAATCCAATAATGTGAACCAGATCGCGAGCTTGCTGCGAAAATGTTCAATATTCGAACGTTAAAGATACATTTTTGTAATCAAAATTAAAAAGAGAAAGGCGAGCTAAGCTCGCCTTTCACACTAACAAAGTGCTTTGTTAGTGTGCTTGCTGCCAGTTATCACCTAGACCAGCTTCTGCAAGTAGCGGCACATCTAATTTGGCTGCTTGTGCCATAAGGTTACATATCTTGGCTTGTAGCGACTCGGCTTGCTCGGCATCGACCTCAAACACTAATTCATCGTGTACTTGCATCAGTAAAGTGATTTCACCTTTTGTTTCCGCTTCTATCCAGTTTGCGACTAAAATCATGGCTTTTTTTATGATGTCAGCAGCCGTACCTTGCATTGGTGCGTTAATGGCGGCTCGTTCTGCTGCTTGGCGACGCATGGCATTTCGTGCGTTAATTTCAGGTAAATATAAGCGGCGACCAAATAAGGTTTCAACGTAACCTTTGTCAGAAGCTTCGGCACGAGTTTCTTCCATGTAGCGCTTAACGCCAGGATAACGAGCAAAATAAGTATCAATGTAGCTTTGCGCTTCAGCACGTGGAATATCTAATTGCTTGGCTAACCCGAAGGCCGACATGCCATAAATGAGACCGAAGTTGACCGCTTTTGCTCGGCGACGTTGCTCGGTCGTTACTTCTGCAAATTCAACACCAAATACTTCTGCGGCGGTGGCGCTGTGAATGTCTTTGTTTTCAGCGAATGCAGTGAGCAAGCCTCTATCTTGTGACAAATGTGCCATGATCCGAAGTTCGATTTGTGAGTAATCCGCTGCGAGGATTTTTTTACCTTCTGGAGCGATGAATGCTTGCCTAATGCGGCGACCTTCTTCTGTGCGGATGGGAATGTTCTGTAAATTTGGTTCGCTTGAAGATAAACGACCTGTAGCAGCATTGGCTTGATGATAACTGGTGTGAACGCGTCCAGTTTTGCCATTGACCATTAATGGCAGTTTATCAGTATAAGTACTTTTTAATTTAGCAAGGCTCCGATGCTCCAAGATAATTTTTGGCAGTGGATAATCCAAGGCTAATTCAATTAATACTTCTTCTGCTGTCGACGGTGCGCCTTTCGGCGTTTTTTTGATAACAGGATAACCGAGTTTTTCAAAAAACAGTGTTTGTAATTGTTTTGGCGATCCAAGATTGAACGCTTCGCCAGCAATCTCGTAGGCATCTTGTTCTAGTTGATGTATTTTTTGCTCTAATTCTTGAGAATGTTGCCCAAGCAGCATTGAGTCAATCAATACACCATTACGCTCCATTTTCGACAATACCGACAGCACAGGCAATTCGATGTCGGTAAATACTTTGGCAAGTTCTGGCGCTTTTTGTAAGCGAGGCCATAAGTGTTGATGTAAACGTAAGGTGATATCCGCATCTTCAGCTGCGTAAGGTGCAGCCGTTTCCAGTGGAATTTGGTTAAAGGTAAGCTGTTTCGCGCCTTTGCCTGCAACTTCTTCAAAACTGATGGCTTTATGGCCTAAGTATTTTAGTGCCATACCGTCCATATCGTGACGGGAGGCAACCGAGTTAAACACATAGGATTCCAACATGGTATCGAATTCAACACCGCCAAGGTTAATGCCTTCGTTAGCTAAAATGGCGATATCGTATTTTAAGTTTTGGCCGACTTTTTTGATAGTAGGGTTTTCAAGTATCGGTGCTAAATCTGCAAGTGCTTTTGCCTTGTCGAGTTGTTCGGGCGCGTCCATGTAATCATGCGCTAAGGGCAGGTAGGCAGCGTTGCCTGCTTCTACGGCAAAGGATAATCCAACTAATTGCGCTTCCATGTAATTTAAGCTGGTAGTTTCGGTATCAATACAAATTAATTCTGCGTTTGATAATTTTTCAAGCCATTCATCAAACTGAATTTGAGTCAGTATGGTTTCGTAGTTTGCATCAATCGCTTCAGGCTGAGACTCATTGTCGTCATCAGAAGTAGAAGTTGCAGAGGCTACGTTTGAGTTAGAATCCAGTAATTCGGCTAACCAACGTTTAAACTCCATTTCACCATAGCATTTGATCAGTTCATCATTGTCTGCTGGTTGATGAGTAAGTTGTTGCCAATCTTGTTCAAGTTCAACATCAAGTTTAATGGTTGCGAGTTCATAAGACAGCTTTAACTCATTTGCATTGTCTCGAATTTTTTTAGGCATGGTTTTAGCACCACGAAAACCTAACTCAACCATAGCATCTGGGTTTTTCAGTATGGTTTCGACGCCACCAGCCCCAGTTAACATGGCTAATGCAGTTTTTTCACCAACGCCTGGTAATCCTGGTATGTTGTCGGCTTTATCGCCCATCAAAGCCAGTAAGTCGATGATTAACTCTGGCCCGACACCAAATTTAGTTGCAACTTCATCAGGTCCAAGAATCGTATCGGTCATGGTGTTGATAAGTGTGATGTTGTCATCAACGAGTTGTGCCATATCTTTATCGCCAGTGCTGATCAACACGTTGCGACCTTCTTTGCTGGCTTGCACTGCAATCGTACCGATGACGTCATCAGCTTCAACGCCGGGAATTGAGATCAATGGCAAGCCTAATGCTTTAATAATGCGATGTAAGGGCTCAATTTGGCTACGAAGATCGTCAGGCATTGGGGGACGTTGCGCTTTGTATTCACTGTACATGTCATTACGAAAGGTTTTGCCTTTCGCGTCAAATACTACCGCGATATGAGAAGGTGAAAACTTATTAAGTAAACTACGCAACATGTTTACAACGCCATACACAGCACCTGTTGCTTCGCCTTTTGAATTGGTTAAATGTGGTGGTGCATAATAAGCACGATAAAGGTAAGAAGAGCCGTCAACAAGGACAAGTGGATTTTCAGCGATCGTTGGCATAATTTACAATTTAATTTTAGATGGAAGAACTGGTTGCTAGCATGCCACAGACAATAAAAATCAGCCACGATAAATTGTTTATCATTCTGTGGATAACTCTGTGAATTATGTAATCAGATCCTGTTTAACGATCATCGATCGCTAAAGGTCGTGTTGATTATATGCATGAATTTAAATGTTTTTTTGTTTATTTGTTTATGGGGACAACAGATTGAAAAAGCATCGTAATTTGTGGATTTTTATTGTTTGCATTAATTTCATCCTTGATTTTATGCGTTTTATTGTAGCTAAGGTTTGCCTTTCTAAGTTAGCATGTTTTTTAATCAAATCAACTAATTTTTAACCATTTATTTAACATTTTTTCTAAAGGAAATTAAATAATGAAACAAGTCGCAGTATTACTCAGTGGTTGTGGTGTTTTCGACGGTAGTGAAATACATGAATCTGTACTAACTCTTTTGTCTATTGAACAAGCGGGAGCAAAATATCAATGCTTTGCTCCTGATATTGATCAAATGCACGTTGTCGATCATTTAACTGGAGAACAACAGACACAAACTCGTAATGTATTGGTTGAGTCGGCGAGAATTGCTCGCGGTGAAATTAAAAAGACTACTGAATTGCAAGTGGATAAGTATGATGCTCTAGTGATCCCGGGTGGTTTTGGCGCGGCTAAAAATTTATGTAGCTTTGCGACAAGTGGTGCTGAATGTGAAATATCGCCATTGGTGAGTGATGCGATCAATCAATTTAAAGATGCCAGAAAACCTGTTGGATTTATTTGTATTGCGCCAGTTATGATCCCAAAGATCTATGGCAATGGTGTTCAAGGTACGATCGGAACCGATATAGAAACGGCAACAGCATTTAATGATATGGGTGGATCGCATCACAATGCTACAGTTGAAGACATTGTGGTAGATGCGAAAAACAAAATTGTAAGTACGCCCGCCTATATGTTGGCTCAGTCGATCACCGAGGCGCACACAGGCATTAATAAACTGGTACGTAAAGTTCTCGAATTAAGTTAATTACCCAAGGTTACCGTGTTGCTTACGGCTATCAAACCAGCCTTGTAAGACACCAATCATAAAGCCTGCTAAATGAGCACCATTGGCAACTGGCATAGGCAAAAGTTGGCTAAACCCGAGTATCATCCACACTAAGGTTAAGCCGATTAATGCCGGCGGAATGGTGAGTCCGGATTCTGGTTTACGCTTATTCATTACCCACACATAGGCAATGATGGCGTAAACAACCCCTGACAGACCGCCAAAGTTGGGACCTGCTAAATAGTACTGAACAATGTTTGGTAATGTGCCAGCGATAACTAATAAGGTGAGCAATGGGGTAACACCAAGGTGTTTTTCGATCCGCCCACCGAAATACCACCACCAAAGTAAATTAAAGCTGATGTGCATAAAGGAAAAGTGCAATAAACTTGGAGTGAAGATACGCCATAACTGTTGCGATTGCTCAATGCCAGTAGCACCAAAGTAGGATAAAGAAGAATAAACTTGATTTGCAAAACCTAAGTTCATTAAAGCGAAAATGACCGTGCAGCTAATAAAAATGGCTAATGTCAGTGGGCCGCTACCTGCGAGAAATTGTGCCAAAATGGGTTTGCTAGATGAACCATAGTCAAGGCGATTACGCATATCTCCATGTTCCCATGAAGCCTGTAAATATCTAGGATCGTTAGGGTTACTCATAAAATGCTCATAGGCTAAAGTGGCTAATTCACTGTGCTGTTCATCGATAACCGATAATAAAATATCATCGGCAACAGGCTCTAAAATACAAGCAATTCCTTGTCCTTTTAAGTAGTCAACCAGTGCTTGTGCTGCACGAATATTTGGAATTAAGCCAATTTCAGTCATTAAAGCAATTTCCTATAGCAATGTCTTATCTGACGATAACAATAATTATTGTTGATGTAAGCATCTGCAGAAGAAATTTTCTGTTTAGCTGCATTATAGTTAAGTTGAGAAGATAATCATTTATTCAAATAAGGTTTAGTTTGTTCAAATTTTTTGGTCAATCATCACGAATTGTTATCGGAACAGCTACGGCTGCAATTATCAGTCAATGGCTTGGACTCAGTTCAGCGTATTTAAGTGTCATTAGCTGTTATGTTCTTATGAAAGCTTACGGTGAAGACATCCACACTAAGTCATTAGAACGTGTGTTAGGTGCTACTTTTGCAGTATCAATAGTTGGCTTGATAGTGGTGTTAGGTTTTGAGCATCAATGGCTACAGATCATGTTATACGTTATGTGGATTTTTATTCTTGCTTACTATAGCAGCATACATGATCGGCATTATGCGATGTTGATAGCCAGCGTTATTTTGGGTGTTGCACTTGCCACTCAAGTCACTAGAACGGCAGAAAAAGCATTACTAAATAGTGAAATTTGGATGCTTGATGTACTGATTGGCGCTGGGGTGGCAATCGTTGTTAAAGGAGAGTTCTGGGAGCTGTTTAAGCATGTTAGCCAAGATTCGAAAGTATGTGAAAAAATAAAGCATAAGGTGTCATGGTTAACTGTCAAAAAGCATATATTCGTGTGGGATAAAACTGCTTGCATTAATGCGGTTCAACTTTTGCTGGTATTCGGTGTGATTTTCGCTGTGAACGATATCATGAATTGGCAGGACTATAACGTACAAGCTATTGTTGCCGCGTCAGTTATATCTTCACAGCTTTCACTGATAAAGAGTCATCAAACGTTAAGCTATCGGCTCGCAGGGGTCGTGTTCGGAACCTTGATTGCGTTTATTACTCTCCACTATTTATCACAACAAACGTTATTTGTGTCAATGCTCGTTTGGCTGTTTGTATTCAGTTGCATTGCGGAACAATGGCAGCAATATCGTTATATATTAATTCAAGCTGGCATTATGCTTATCGTGCTGCTTGCGGTACCAAATAATGATACAGCAGTTGCTCCAACTAACTATGCTTGGTATCGGGCATTGGGCTCGTTTGAAGGCGGAATAATTTGCATACTATTCATTATTATTCGGCAAAGCTTGTTGTTACAGGATCTTGATGAATAAGAACTTCAGCATGGTCAAATAAAGCGGCGATGTCGTTTTCGACTTTATCCGCAATGGCATGAGTGTCTATTAAACTGAGTGAACCATCGAATTCAAGATGTAATTGTACAAATACTTGTTTACCAGATTGGCGAGTTCGTAAATCATGATAACCGAGCACTAAAGGATCTTTGGTCGCAATATCGATGATTCGTTGTTGAATGGCTTCACCTAAGTCACGATCCATGAGCTCATGGATCGAATCATACGCCAATTGTATGCTTTGTTTGCCAAGATATGCGGCAATAATGATGGCAAATAAACCATCAATCCACCACCATCCGTATTGTGACAATACTAATGCCCCAAGTACCGATGCATTCAAAAGTAAGTCACTTTTATAATGCAAAGCATCTGCTGCGATAACTTTACTTTTAGTGTGTTTCAACGCTTGATGTTGGATGAGAACTAAACCTAAAGTTAATAAAATAGCAATAGCACTGACCCAGATACCGATATAAGAATTGGTTAAGGGTGATGGTGATAATAGTCGCTCCCCACCATAGAAAAACAATAGGAATGCAGTACCAAGAATGAAAGCTGATTGTGACAATGCAGCAAGAGGTTCAGCTTTGCCATGACCAAATCTATGGTTACTATCAGCTGGAACTAATGCATAGCGTATTGCAATAAAATTAATAATCGAAGAGGCAGCATCGGCAAAAGAGTCGGCCAGTGATGCAAACATACTGGCAGATCCTGAATAAAGCCAAGCGAATAATTTTAAGGCGATTAAGATAAACGCGGTCATTACTGAAGCGCGGCTGGCGAATTTTACCCAAAAGTCATATTTAGAAGCTGATGTCATGGCACTTATGCGAAAATTTGTTCCGCTCATAAGTATATCTTCTGACTTCTAGGATAACAGTCGAGTGGGTCAAAAGAAGCTGCGACTTTTGAAAAGTCACAGCAGTGGTGAAAGAGTATGAATTAATGACGTTGGTGGCGTTGTTTTATTTGTTCAGCTTTTTGCCTTTGCTCGGGGGTGAGTATTTGGTATAAGTCGTGACGTAGCTTTAATGCTGAAACTGCATAGGTTTGACGAAGTTGACTACGTTGCTCAACCAAATCGGCAGCTTGCTGTTGATCAAATTCTTCTGCAGTAACGAGCGATTTAATTTGATCTGCGTAAGCTTTACGTTCTTCTTTATTAATGCTCTTAAATGGATTTTGCTTTCTAAAATTACTCATTAATTCTCTTGCTTGCTGTTTTTGTTGATCAGAGAGATCAAGTTTTCTCATGATCTTAAACATTCTACCTGTATCATTGTGGTTGTGATGCCAGCCACCTTGGCCTGCAATGGCACCAGTAGCAAGCAAGCTTGAACCAATTAATAACAGTGTTGCGAGTTTTGTTTTAGTAAACTTGTTCATATTAACTCCTGATTTTTTATTCGCACTCATTTGCTTTGCTGTATTTTCAAATAAATTAAGCTGATGGGCTTGAATATGTTGTGTTGCTTGGAGTTAGTGTAAGGGTTTGAATGTAAGTTTGGTTTAAGAGTAAGTAAAGCAATGTAAAGAATGCTCAGCCATAGCTGCTACTAGCTATATCCTTGTTAAACTGTATCAAATTTAAAAAATAAGGGAGGCTATAAATGAAATTGCTATTAGTAGAAGATGATCTAGGTTTGGTCGACCTACTGACTCAATTGTTGGAACTTGAAGGTTTTCACATTACAGCTACAACAGATGGAGAGGCTGGGTTACAACAAGCATTGTCACTTGATTATGATTTGATTCTACTTGATGTGATGTTACCTAAGCTTAATGGTTTTGAGTTATTAAGAAAGTTAAGACAGCAAAAACAAACGCCTGTGTTAATGTTAACTGCACGAGGAGAAGATATTGATAAGGTTGTTGGTCTTGAAATTGGTGCGGATGATTATTTAGCAAAGCCGTTTAATGATCGAGAACTCATTGCAAGAATTAAAGCCATACTTCGTCGTAGCCAAGTAACCCAGCAACAAAAAAAAGCCGCTACTGTCCGTCATCAAGGCGATCTTTATCTTGATATCACCCGACAAGAAGTTCTGTGTGATAACTTGCAAATTGAGCTGACAGGAACAGAATTTGCGTTGCTCAATACACTTATTGAACACTGCGGTGAAATGGTCGATAGAGAATACTTAAGCCAACAAGTACTTGGAAAAAAATTAATGGCTTATGACCGCAGCTTAGATATGCATTTATCTAACCTTAGGAAGAAAATACCTGAACGAGATGACGGGCGGCCGAGAGTAAAGACAGTTCGAGGAAAGGGCTATATTTGGCTGCCTTGAATTAAAGATAAATGGAGAATAAATGGCGAGTCGATTATTGATCAAATTGTTACTTGGCTTTTGGCTATGCAGTTCGCTAATTTTAGGGACGGTAGCACTTTTGCCTTTACTGCAAGAACAACATGATCGTGCACCTTTGCCGACACATTTAGAAAATTTATTAATCAAAGTGAGTGATAAATTTCAATCTAATCCCAAATTACTCTCGTTTATTCAAAGTCGCAAATGGCAACGTATTCGAGATGAACGTGGCCGTCCTATTAAATTGTATGTTGTGGATGAAACAGGAAGGGTTATCAATAAACCACGACCACCAAGAACACTTACTCGATTTATTTTTATGGCTGAAGATGCTGGGCATTCGATTCGACATCAGTTCCGTAATGATTTCTTTTTTGGGCCCTATCGTTTTAATGTTAAAGGGAAAAATTACGCGCTTTATGGGCAATTTCCTAATCGTCATCCTAAACCTTGGTTTTTATTTTTTAGCGATAATAAATTACTCACATTAAGTCTCGCCATTCTTTTATCAGGGTTAGTATGTGGTTTACTTGCTTGGCACTTAGGCAAGCCGCTTAAGTTATTGAAGTACAGTGCAGATAAATTAGCCGCGGGAGATTTAAGCAGCAGAGTGGATGCTAAAACACTGAGACGTGCTGATGAAATTGGTCAGTTGGCCAATGCGTTCAATGATATGGCAACGTCTGTAGAAACTATGGTAAAGCAGCAACAAAGGCTTATTGGGGATATTTCTCATGAATTACGTACACCATTAACTCGGTTACAGCTAGCACTGGCATTAGCTCGTAAAAAAGGCATTGATACGATCGAAACGCAACGTATAGGCTATGAAGCAGAGCAGATCGAGCATTTGATCGCAGAGCTATTGACGCTAACTCGAGTTGGAGTAAACGCGAATGAAGTTAAGCTGCAAGTTACAGTCAATGACATGCTTGCTCAAGTTATCGCTGACGCCGAATTCGAAGCAAAACAGCAAAATAAAATGCTTAATGTCAGTATCGAAGATAATATCGTGCTGGCTTTGCATGAAAAGCTCTTTTGTCGAGCTGTGGAAAATATATTAAGAAACGCTGTACGTTATGCAGAAGTGAATATTGATTTCAATATCGCGCTTATCGATCAACAATTACAACTTGTGATTATGGATGACGGAGCTGGATTGCCGGAATCAGAGCTTAAAGCAATCTTTCAACCTTTTTATCGTCCTGACTGGGCAAGAGATAGACAAACCGGAGGTTGGGGATTAGGTTTGGCGATCGCGCAAGCTGCAGTCGAAGCGCATAAGGGAAAAATTTGGGCTGAACAAATTTCTCCTCATGGGTTGAAAGTGGTGTTGGAAGTGCCCATCTAATAAAAAGGTGTGGGATCGATATCCAGCGAACAGGGTGAAATACCTTTTTCGATGATCAGATCCGATTCTAATAGGTCTACATGTTCTACAGTTACATAGCGTTTATTCTTTAGTGAATAAAAGCACTTAACAACAGGATGCAGTGCATCACGATCTTTGGCATTCCAAACGATACCAATGCGACCGTCAGACAACTCTACTAATGAACCTGCTGGATAAATACCGATGCAACGAATAAAGTCGTACACCAAACTTTTATCAAGATGAAATGGAGTGAGCTTAGTTAAAATTTTAAAGGCAGCAGCAGGGCTCATGGCTTCTTTATAGCAGCGCGTCGCTGTGAGCGCATCATAAATATCGACGATACAGCTCATACGTGCGTGTAAAGGTAGTTGTTCGCCTTTAAGGCCATTTGGATAACCATTCCCGTCCAATTTTTCATGATGCATTAAACACACATCTTTACTGATTTGGGACAAACCAGAAGTTTGTTTCATGATATCAATGGCATGAACTTGATGACTTTTCATCTCAATAAACTCTTCGTCTGTGAGTTTACCGGGTTTATGTAAAATGCTGTCTCTTACGTATATTTTACCTATATCATGCAAGAGCCCGCCTACAGCTAATTGGCGAAGCATGTCTTGTTCAAGCTTTAAATATTTACCAAAAGTTGTAAGTAAAAAAGCAACATTGATTGAGTGTTCAAGAAGATATGCATCTTTTGTTCTTAGCGCTGCAATGCACTGCATGGCATCTTGGTCACGCATAACGGATTTGATCATGTTGTCAGCAAGGTGCTCGAAAGGCTCAACTTCAATAGCCTTGCCCTCGAAGGTTTCATTAAGAACCTTTTGTATCAGTTCCTTGGCCTCACCGATTAATTCTTTTGCCTGTTGATGTTTGTGGCTACGGGTTAGCTTAGATGTTTTACCATTAGTAGATGAAGCTGAAGTTTTATTTTTCGCTGTCTGTAATCCACAGCTGGGATCAGAGCGTTCTGCATCGACCAAAACAAAAGCAATTCCGTTGCGTTTTAGTTTGATGATGTCATTACGATTGCGAATTTGACCTGCGTTTGATATGTTAATCTTGTTGTTTTTGTGACCTATTTTGGCGACAAACATACCAATTGAAAGTTGGCTTACAGGAATTTTTAAAAACGCCTCTGTAGACCCTGACTGCATAATCACCGCGTATAACCTCCAAATTGTCAAATGCACATTACTGCCGATGAAGTTTAGAATTTTAACACTAAAGAATGAGAAATACTGAGGGTAATGCCGAATATGACGCGATAAAATGTAAATTCACGAATTAAATATGTAACAAAATTGTAATTTACGTTATTTGCATCGAATTTTGTACCGAATCAATAACGGTTTTAAATATACAGAGTAAAAAAATTGAAAAATAAAATTCTGTGAGCCAGCTGGTATTACCAGATGAATTGTTTTGATATAATTCATTTTTCAAGATAATTATGCGTTAAAAGGTGGTTTGCTAATGTATCGGGTTGAAATGAGTTTGATTAATGAACTATCCGAATATGCGTGTAAACAAATAGAAAGTCTGGCTGATACGGTACCTGAGTTACGAGATTCGATGACGGCAGCCACGCTTAAACAACGTATACAAAATCGACAAATGCTGTTAATACTCAGTTTTGTCGAGGGTGAATTAGCAGGTTTTAAGTTGGGCTATGCTTTATCTAATGATGTGTTTTATAGCTGGATAGGTGGGATAAGCCAAGATTTCAGGCAACTTGGTCTGGCTCGAACAATGTTATTACGACAAGAGCAATGGGCCAGAGAAAATCGTTTTACATTGACACAAGTAAAAACTCAAAATTGCTTTCCTGCTATGCTGACGCTGTTAGTAAAGCAAGGATATCAAGTGATTGAGCTAAATAAATCAATGAACTCAGTTGCAGAACATAAGTTTTTGTTAGAAAAAGTCTTGTAATTGAGATAAGTCATTTTTATTGGTCGTGTCTGTATGCTATTTGTTCTAGTTGATGTAGAGTGAATCACTTGACTTTAAATAGTTGCAGGAGTGTTCATGACAGACCAAGCTTCAGTAATGTATTCTTCTTTAAAAGCCAACGTGAGTAACCTTGGACAAATCCTCGGTGACACCATGCGCGATCATCTTGGGCAAGATTTTTTAAATAAGGTTGAACAAATTCGTGTCCTTGCCAAAGAATCACGTAACGATAATGAGCAAGCGAAAACCGAAATGCTGGCTCTACTGACGGCATTGCCGGACGAAGAGCTGGTTCCTTTTGCTAAGGCGTTCAATCAGTTTTTAAATCTGGCAAACATGGCGGAACAGTTTCATAGTGTAAGCAGAGACTGTGACGAAAAAGTCTGTTCGCCAGATCCATTAGAGCAACTATTTAGGCGTATCGCCGCCAATCCTAAGCACAAAAATAATATTGCCGACTGCTTAGCTGAGCTGAATATCGACTTAGTTCTAACTGCACATCCTACCGAAATTTCCAGACGAACATTAATCCAAAAATACGCTGCAGTGGTTGATTGTCTATCCGCCCAAGAAAACCCGCAATTATCTGATGCAGAAAAAGCCAACATCAATTTGAAACTGCGGCAACTTATTGCGCAAATTTGGCATACCAATGAAATTCGCAGTCAAAGACCAACACCGATAGATGAAGCACGTTGGGGCTTAGCCACCATCGAAGTGTCCTTATGGCAGGCTGTGCCAGACTTTTTTAGGCAGTTAAATGATAAATTAGAAGCCGAATTGGGTTTGTCATTACCTTTAGATGTTGCACCTATTCGTTTTTCTAGCTGGATGGGTGGAGACAGAGATGGAAACCCTTTCGTTACGGCAAAAGTGACTAAAGAAGTACTGTCTCGTAATCGCCGCGCCGCTGCGACTTTGTATCTTAAAGACATTAACGAGTTAATAGCTGAATTGTCGATGGAGCAAGCCAACGATGAACTCTCGGCTTATGTTCAACATCAAGTAGAACCTTATCGAGTGGTACTGCGCCAGTTAAGAGCAAGGTTACAGCAAACCATTGAATATTTAGAAGGGCGGATTGAGCATAATCAACCTTCATTAAATAAACACGCATTTATTTGGCACAAAGATGATCTTAGTAAACCGCTTTCTTTGTTATATCGGAGCCTTTGCGATTGTCACATGAAGCTCATCGCTAATGGTAAATTGCTTGATGTATTAAGGCGATTATCTTGTTTTGGTATTCATATGCTGAGATTAGATATCCGCCAAGACTCCGAGCGGCACTATCAAGCGATTCAAGAGTTGGTGGAATATTTAGATCTTGGAGAGTATCAAGACTGGAGTGAGTTACAAAAGCAGCAGTTTTTATTGGCCGAACTCGCCAACAAACGGCCTTTAATTCCCCATGCTTGGTGTCCTTCGGATGATGTTCAAGAGGTACTGGATACTTGCCGTGAGATCGCGGCACAACCTCAAGATGCATTGGGATCTTATGTTATTTCGATGGCAAGTCAGCCGTCTGATGTGCTGTCAGTGTTATTATTGCTTAAAGAAGCGGGGTGTCAGTATCCAATACGTATTGTACCTTTGTTTGAAACCTTAGATGATTTGAATCAAGCGGCAGATTGCATTACACGTTTATTAGATGTGGAGTGGTACAAGCAATATACCCAAGGTCATCAAGAAGTAATGATTGGCTACTCTGACTCAGCCAAAGATGCAGGTGCGCTCGCAGCGGCTTGGGCGCAATATCAGGCTCAAGAGCAATTGGTTGAAGTTTGTAACAAAGCTAACGTGAAATTAACTTTGTTCCATGGACGCGGTGGCAGTATTGGTCGAGGTGGTGGTCCGTCTCATCAAGCGATTTTGTCTCAACCACCGGGGACTGTTGATGGTCGGCTTCGAGTAACTGAACAAGGAGAAATGATCCGCTTTAAATTTGGCTTGCCCAAATTGGCATGTAAAAGTATGGCGCTGTATACCTCGGCAGTGATTGAAGCAACATTGTTACCGCCCCCAGAGCCTAAGCAAGAATGGCGAGAGTGTATGCAGTTTTTAGCGGATGATTCGGTAGAGTCCTATCGTAATGTGGTCAGAAAAGAAGCCGACTTTGTACGTTACTTTAGAAATGCAACACCAGAAATTGAATTAGGGAAATTACCGCTTGGTAGTCGTCCTGCGAAGCGAAGAGTCGATGGCGGAATTGAAAGTTTGCGTGCAATTCCTTGGATTTTCGCATGGTCCCAAAATCGCTTAATGTTGCCAGCTTGGTTAGGTGCTGGTGGGTCATTACAAAAAGTGATCAACCACGGTAAAACTACATTACTCAGGGAGATGGTGACACAATGGCCGTTTTTTTCCACCAGATTATCTATGCTCGAAATGGTTTACGCCAAAGCTGAACCAAGTATTTCACAATATTATGAAAATTGTTTAGTTGATGAAGAATTGCATCATTTAGGGAAGCAATTACGAGCTCAGATCCGATCAGATGTCAAAACCTTACTGACATTGATTAATAAGACAGAACTGATGTCGATGACGCCTTGGAGTCGTGAATCTATCAGGCTTAGAAATCCATATGTTGACCCACTCAATTTTTTACAGGTGGAGCTATTAGCCCGTACCAGAAAAGAAGGCAAATCCTCTGAAAATGCAGAGTTAGCATTAATGTTGACGATAGCAGGCGTTGCAGCAGGAATGAGAAATACTGGTTAATGATTATGAGACGATATAACTAATTTCGATAATTCTGCTGAGTGTGGGTAGGTGTTGGACGGCAATACTAACTGACTTAAATCAGTTTCTTCAATGTGTACCTTTTCCAGTAATTTTCTTGCTTTTTTGTGAACCAATGTGTGGCTAGGCTTATAGATACCGACTTCCCCTCTAAAGTTTTCGATATCTGCTTTTAGATTGTGTTGATAAAACAAGAGGGCTGCTTTATCAAGTGCGGTATAGGCAGTGAAATTGAGTATTTGAACAAAATGCTTTGGCGGATTAATATTTTCATTAGAGGTTATATGTTGAGCCATGGCTGGCGGTAACCACAGTGTTGCTGACTGCCCATCTTGGTATATGACATTAAAAGCGACATGGGTTCGGCTAGGGTTGACTAGTGATTTTGAGAAACGACTGAATGATAGCTGGTGAAGTTGTTCTAACTCCTCAGGCTTTAGGCGGTTAGTTCTATTGGCTTCAGACACCTCTTGTTGTACTTGCAAAAGCTTTGCTTCACTGTTCGGTAGTGGATATTTAACTAAGGTATCTTGAACTTTTATAGCTAATTCTAATGCTTTTGCTTCTGCATAATCAGGATGAATTTCAGGCTCGACATACACGGCATTAGTCACTTTATTTTGAGGCGCGTATTGTCGAATTTTTTTATTGAAAAAAGCATGTCCTGCAATGGCTAACGTCACATGGTAAATACCACTCGTATCTTCATCTGGCTCTATTTTTAATGTTAGTTTTTGTGCCTCATCAGGTAAAAGTCTACGCAGTGCAAGAAAGTTCTGATAGATAGATTGTTTTTTTACCTCTCTGGTAGGTGGGAAATCAGATTCAGTATCTGTATCTACTGCAATGGCAGAGCCGTAACCTGAGTCTGTATTTGAGCCTGCATCTGAAGTCGCGCTGGCAGCATAATCAGAGTCAGGTATTGATGCCGTGTCTTCTTTCTGTTCAGAGACTTGATCGCCACCTTCTCCATCTAACACTTCATTTTCGATGACAGCCCAAGAGTCTTCGAGTTCTTCTTCGGAAATATTTGAGATTGCATCTGTAGTCAGAGTAGTAGCATGCGTAGAATTTGATTCGGTTATTGATGGTGTGTCTTCTTTTTGTTCAGAGACTTGATCGTTACTGTCTTCATTTAGTTTTCCTTTTGAAGTTTCATGTATGAAGTCATATAACTCTAATTTAGCTTGTGTATGTTTGATTTCAGTTGAACCAAAAAATTTCTTTAAGGCTGTGAACAAACCATCGTTTGTACTTTTGCGCCAACGAGAAGCATCATGTTCTTTGGCTGATAGAACTTCGCCGAGTTCTTGCGGTGAAAAACCTCTGCCGTTAAATCTAAAGCTGTCTGTTTTTAACATGATGCGACCCACTTATACCTATATTACTATAGATTATAGATGAGTCTGATAGTTCTGAAGTTGTTTAGCTTTTTAGCGTATATGAAGCATAATTCACAATTACATCTTCATTATTTAACTTTCGACGCAACATGTCATAAGCAATTGCACAGGTTGTGTTACGAATTTGTGTGCGCGAGCGAGGGGGAAGTTGCAGTAATTGACTATAGACCACGTCACGAGTTGCAAGGGCAATGGCTACTGTTCCTACTGGTTTGTCTTGTGTATCACCGTCGGGTCCCGCAATGCCACTGGTGGCTAATGCAAAATCACTGTCTAAGATTTCGCGAGCTCCCGTTGCCATGGCTTCCACTGTTGCGATAGAAACTGCGCCTGCCGTATTTAATGTGTTCTTTGAAACATTAAGTAATTTGGTTTTTGCGGCATTACTGTAACTGACAACACAGTGGTCTAAATAAGCTGAGCTTCCAGAGAAATCAATTAATTGGCTGGCGAGCATGCCACCAGTGCAAGACTCTGCGATCGCTAAGGTTTTATTGGATGATATTAAAGTGTGATGCAGTTCTGCTGCCAGCGAGCTAAAACGCTCACTAACCACTGCATCAGCTAACTGTTGTTTGATCTTGCTGATCAATTGTGGCAGTTGTTCAATGGCTGTTTCGCCACGGGCAAAGGTTTTAATTTCGATATAAGGTGAAAATGAACGGTATCCTAAGTTAATACCATCTACTAATTCAATCTGTTGTAGCTGTTCAGCCAGTGTAGATTCGCCCGTTCCCAAAGTTAGAATTTTTTCGACTTTTGATGCTTGTTTCGCTGCAAACTCAGTTTCAATAAATGGTAAGAATTGCTCAGTCATCATACGCTTTAACTCAAATGGCACACCAGGGGTGAAAAATAACCAAGCGTTATTAAGTTTTACTCGAAAGCCGCAGGCTGTCCCCACGGGATTATCGACCATAATTGCAGATGCAGGTAACAAGGCTTGTTTTAGATTGCTCAGTGGCATAGGACGATTATTGTCAGTGAACCAAGTTGTTAAACGCTGCCGCCATTGCTGGTTTTCAACCAGTGGCTCGTTTTTAGCAATTGCCATCGCTTCAGCTGATAAGTCATCGGATGTAGGGCCAAGACCACCATTGACGATAATGACATCCGCGTGCTGACTACGTTCTTGAAAAATCGCAACTAAGTCTTCTAGCCTGTCGCCAACGGTGGCACGATGTTGCATTTCAATGCCATTGTCCATCAGCAGGTCGGCAACCCAAGCCGCATTGGTATCAACTATTTGGCCAGAAAGTACTTCTTCGCCGGTGCAGATCATTTCCACTTTCATCAGTCAGTCCTTATGATGTTATCTGCAGGTGTTGTATCAAAGTTTTGGCAGTGGGTCGACAATGACTTGATTTGTCACATGTTGATGCTCTGTCATGCCTCCGATACGAATTAAGTTTTGCTTGTAAATTAATAAGCCACGATGATCCATGCTGGCCTTATTTACCTTAATGGGTGTTATCCATCTATGGCTGGCTAAATCAAAACGAAACATATTCGATGACGGTTGGCTGGGTTTGCCATTGTAGCCAATACCATTGTAGTTATAGGGATTATCGCTACCGCCAATGAAGTAGATTTGCCCCAATTTCCCTGCTTGTTTAACCCCAGCTGCCGCCATACGATAATGTGCCTTTAAAGGCGCTGTTGTTGGTGATGCTGTTGAGTAATGAGGTAAAGAACGCCAATCGATGTTTAAATGATTGTTAGGATCAATTTCACCGAATAAACACATGGGCGATGAGACAAACTCACGTTTTTTATGTTCATTTATTTTAATTTTTACTCCGTCGCACAGCACTAACTTATTATCAACAGCGCCTACGGCTAAACCAAAAGTAGCAGCAATGGGGAGCGGGGTGGCTTGAGCCCATTTGTTGGTGTGAGTGTCGTACACCTGAACTAAATTAACATTACTGGTTTGGTGCCAACCACTGAATAAGTAAATATAGCGATCTTGATATTGAATCGCTGCAGTATCGTCTACCGCAACAGGCATATCTGCAATTCGCGTATATTTTCGTGTTGTTACATCGAAGCGATAGTTGTCATTAGTACTGACTTCATGGTGATTTTTATCGACAGTATAACCACCGAAGATATATGCATTTTGATTAATCCCAATTGCAATACTGGCAAGTCGACCTGACACCTTCTCCACATGAGGAACATCGGGTAATGCTTGCCAGCTGGTCGAAGGAGCTAATGGTAGTAACCAAGCTTTATTGTGAATATCGCGAAAGGTTTTACCTTTACCAAGCCCCATGAAACTGAGTAAATAATGAGTACCATTGCTGTTTACTTGCGTCACCGCATTGTTGGTGGTCGCCATAGGCAACAAAGGTAACTCATCGATGTTTGCATGTGCTTGTTGAAAGGGCATTGAAAAAAACAAAGTAGCTAGGATGAGAAAAAATTTATTCGACATTGGTGGCTCCCAAGTGACGTCATACAAATGAATGGAGAGATATAATATTTTTAAACAGTTTTTATATCGCAATACCCTTATTAGTGGTGATAGTATTTTACTAGGACGTGCCGATCTTTTTTGATTGAATTTTGTATTGTTTGAGCGTTTTTTTGTTCAAGTCGTGAGCAGTGAAGCTTAGTCATCTAAGTAAGCTGCTCACAGCACAGAACAGGAAGCGCTCAAAAGCATCGAAGACAGCGTAAATTGGTATTTCTCTTGAAACAGAAAGCTGCTGCGTTATCGTTTGTTTATGT
>JBMYXI010000029.1:0-38095 GCA_049608225.1 Parashewanella sp. | reverse complement strand
TGCGCTTTATCATTCGATAATGGCTTACTGATTAATAGTATTCAATAAAATAGCTGTTTTAGAAATTAAGTCTATATAAATATTTAGGTTGTTAAAGTGAAAATTGAGAGTGAACTAAAATCCATCCTTGCTGAAGTCTTGAGTATTGAGACAAATGCCTTCGATAAACACACTGAATTGCTCGGTGCGATACCAGAACTTGATTCAATGGCAATCATGTTACTGTTAGTTGAAATTGAAGGACGTCTAGGTATTTCGGTATCGGATGATCTTGATGCGGAAGCTTTCGAAACGTTCGGTAGTTTAATCGAATTTTTTTCTCACGAAAAAGCGTAAATATTTTATGAAATTAAAAGCGCTAAACTTGCTAATAAACGGGTTCATTTCTTTATTGAAACTTGTTGCTCGACATCGTCGACGTCACGTTTCAGATTTTCTCGCGGGCTTGATTTTTACTTGCTCTAAAAAGGTGCGAAAACGCGCGATTGCTAATGTGCAAATTGGTCTGCCTGAGCTTTCAAAAAATCAAGCTCATGACATCGCTCGTCGTTCTTATCAATCCATTTGCTTCGGATTGCTTGAATCGTTTTGGATGAATGAGCTGGCTGTAGATATTACCATGGACGATAAAGCCAAAAAGATATTCGAGTCTGGTTCTGGTGCCAGTATCTCAACGTTGCATATGAGTTGCTATGAAGTGGTGGCGTTAGCGGTTTCTCGGATGTCGAATCATTCTACAACCTTGTCAAAAATCCCCAAATTTTTAAAATCAGGCACCGACATTTATCAACAAGCAGGCATTGACTGTGTTGATAAACGTGACAAAAGCTCTTTCTTCAAACTAGTTAAAGCAGTAAAGGCGGGAAGTTTTGTGACGTTACATGCGGATCATTTCGCTGATGAGGTTCCAGTGACTTTTTTTGGGCAAAAAACCAAAGGCCCTTGTGGTTCAGCGATGTTATCAGCAATGGGCAATAAACCATTGTTATTTGCTTACTCGTACCTTGCAGAAAATGGTCGTTATCAGGTGCATTTTGAAACCGTTTCTGAAGCTGCTATAGCAAAAAGTGAAACTAAGATGCAAATAGCGATGCAAAGCATTTATGAGCGCTTTGAATCAGTAATTACTTCTCACTGTGAACAATGGTATTGGTCTTATAATCGTTGGCCCGAATTACAATCTTAATGAGTTCTATGACATATTTACATGACTTGATTTTAGATCAGGCTGCAACATCACCCGATTCGTTGGCGTTAGGCTATAAAGATCAATGGTTATCCTATCAGCAGCTCTCAGAAAAAGTGCGCCAGACATCGGCGGCCTTGTTAAATTTTTCGGTTGCGAATAAAGACAGGGTCGCCATTTATTTGCCAAAATCATTTGAAGCAGTGATAACGGCTTTTGCTGCCAGCCATGCTGGTTTAGTTTTTGTTCCGATCAACCCAATTTTAAAAGCGACACAAGCAGAGCATATCTTAATGGACTCTGATGCAAAGGTATTGATCACCAACTCTGCGCGTTTAAAGCAATTATCGGCGAATAAGTTGGCAAAATTGGAGCAGGTGATCTTGATTGACAATGTTGTTTCAGATTTTGGCGATATTGCAGTACACACATGGCAACAAGCGACGGCTAAGACGACGACTTGCCAACCGTTTACAATGATTTCCACTGATCTAGTCGCCTTGTTTTATACCTCTGGCAGCACAGGCAAGCCTAAAGGTGTGATGCTGAGTCATCAGAATATGGTTTGCGGTGCCAAGAGTGTTGCATGCTATCTAAAACAACAAGCATCCGATCGAGTATTGAGTGTGTTACCCTTGAGCTTCGACTACGGCTTTAGCCAGCTTACGGTTTCTTTTGTCGCGGGTGGTAGTTGCTACATGATGGAATATCTATTCCCACAAGACATCATCAAGCAGGTTGTGAAACAAAGTATTAGCGGATTAGCTTTGGTTCCACCTTTATGGATCAAGCTGATGAATATGTCATGGCCCGATTCTGCACAACAAACGCTGCGGTATTTCACCAATTCAGGCGGGGCGATGCCCACCGATGTTACGGAAAAGATCCATCAACAATTCCCGCAACTGGAGTTGTTTTTAATGTACGGCTTAACAGAAGCATTTCGTTCAAGCTATTTATCGCCTAAATTAGCATGTTCTCGTCCAGATTCGATGGGAAAAGCCATTCCTGATGCTGAATTAATGGTGTTAAATCGTCACGGTGATAAATGTGCAGCGGATGAAGTCGGTGAATTAGTGCATCGAGGGCCATTAGTGAGTTTAGGTTATTGGAAGAATAAAGCGCAAACACAGTTGAGATTCAAGCCACTACCACAAGCGTTAACTCAAGGGCCACTGGAGGAAATTGCCGTTTGGTCTGGTGATATGGTAAAGCAAGATAAGGATGGCTTTCTCTACTTTGTCGGACGCAGCGACGAAATGATTAAAACCTCTGGCTATCGAGTCAGTCCACAAGAGGTCGAAGGGGTTGTGTTTGCTTCAGGGCTTGTGAGTCAAGCTGTGGCGGTAGGCGTGCCGCATCCTGAACTTGGTCAAGCCATACTGCTGTTTGTTGATTCAACATTAGACGGAGTAAGCCAACAAATTAACATCGTTTGCTCACAACAGTTGCCAAGCTTTATGGTTCCAACTGCGATTATTGAGCTCACTGAAATCCCCAGTAATAGTAATGGCAAACCCGATAGAGCGTGGCTGTATAAACATTATCAACAATATTTTGAAAATCAACACCTTGATCACTAGCATTTTGAGAACTGAGCAAATGAATAATCAACATGTCCGATTAGCTGATCTCGATTCTTTAGATAATCGACTCGTTTTTGCGGGTAAACCGGTTGATGAGCTGGTGGGTATAGCAGGTCAAACGCCTTGTTATATTTATGACAGGCAACAAATTTGTCAACGAATATCAAGCTTAAAACAGCAACTACCTCAAGAGATTGAGTTACATTACGCAATAAAGGCGAACCCTATGCCAGCGGTTGTTCATTGTGTGGCACCTCAAGTTGATGGTTTGGATGTGGCTTCCCACAAAGAACTGTTGCTGGCACTGTCGACAGGCATAGCGCCTGAGAGGATCAGCTGTGCAGGACCAGGGAAATCGATAATTGAACTGACTGCGGCGATATCATCGGGTGTCACTATTAATGTTGAATCGGTGACCGAGTTAGAGCGTATTTACAACATTGCTCATCAAGTTAATAAAAGAGCGCAGGTTGCATTTCGAGTCAATCCCGAGTTCGAACTAAAATCATCAGGCATGAAAATGGCGGGAGGCCCAAAGCAGTTCGGCATTGATAGCGAATTATTGCCTGACATTATTTCATGCTTAAATGAAGACTATGTTGAATGGGTCGGCTTGCATATTTTCTCAGGCTCACAAAATTTGAGTGCTGAAGCGTTAATGGATGCCCACAATAAAAAGTTTGAATTAGCGGCGCAGCTGGCGCAGTACGCAACAACTCCTCTTAAGCACATTAATATTGGTGGTGGTTTCGGAATTCCGTATTTTTCCAATGAGACTGAATTAGAAATCAATCCTATCGCTAATAATCTTTCTCGTTTGTTGGCGACACGACCTGAATCGCTTAAGACAGCCAAATTTATAATTGAACTAGGACGTTATCTTGTCGGTGAGGCGGGGGTTTATCTATCGCGGGTAACCGATAAAAAAATATCTAGAGGCAGTACATACATAGTTACTGATGGTGGTTTACATCATCATTTGGCTAACTCGGGTAACTTTGGTCAAGTGATAAGAAAAAATTATCCATTGCTCAATGCTAGCCGTTTACTTGATTTTGAGCAGGCATCAGAGAAAGTTGAAATAGTCGGTCCTCTTTGTACACCATTAGATATCATAGGCGCAAAAGTCATGCTTCCTAGAATCGAAGTTGGTGATTTAATTGCTGTTTTTCAGTCTGGAGCCTATGGCGCGACGGCCAGTCCACAACAATTCTTGAGTCAACCCGATATCGTTGAGCTATTGATTTAACAATGAGATAAGTAATTTCCATGAGAGTATTAGTTGTTGACGATGATGATGATATTTTGTCGACCATCATTGATAACCTTGAACAGCAAGGTATGCAGACTGATTGTGCTTCAAACGGTCAACAGGCTTGCAATCTACATATAAAAAATGAATACGATGTTATCGTGTTAGATGTAATGATGCCGGGCATTGATGGATTATCTACTTGTCAGAAATTAAGACAAAAAGGCTGTACCGCACCTATCTTATTTTTAACCGCCAGAGATACAATTGAAGATAAAATCAACGGGTTCGAAGCAGGCGCGGATGACTACCTTGTAAAACCATTTTATATGTCAGAGCTTATTTGTCGTATTAGGGCGTTAAGTCAACGTCTGTCTAAACATTCCCTGACACAAATAAAGCATGGCGATATCGTGATGGATTTGGAGCAAAAATGGGTAGAAAGAGCGGGCATCAGATTAACCTTAAGTAGTATTCAATTTAAAATCATTAAAATATTGATGCTGCAATATCCTAAGATTGTTTCTAAAGATCAGTTGAAAGATGAGCTGTGGGGGGATGAACCACCTGAAAGTGATAGTCTCAGAAGTCTTATTTACCAACTGAGACAAATTATTGATAAACCTTTCTCATCGAATGTGTTAGAAACGATTCGAGGGCAAGGTATTGGCTTAAAGGCACCATCTTGAAACTCAATTTTGCGCAACGAATGCTCATTTCTTTCTCGCTGTACTTTTTTGGCATGGTGATGGTTGTCTTTTTACTTTATTGGCAAGTTGCGGTGACGCTCATATCTCCAACACAAACAGAAATGGAACAAGCCATTCATCACTTTGAACAAGGAATGCAACAAAAACTGGGTGATGTACCCAGCTTAAGAAGTGACGAATTTGAGTTATATTTGCCTCCTTCTAAGCCTGCTTTTGTGAAAAATATGCCTACAAAGGTCGGCTTGTATCATTATCAGGGGTTTCCATCCGTTTACATGGGACGAATGCCTGAAACCAACGAACCTTACTTTATGGTGATTTTACACGGAGGACCTTTAGAAAGTTTGCAACGAGCACGGATAACCGATTTTCTGGAATGGGTAGTGATTTCTCTTGCTACAACTCCCATTGCGCTCATCATCATGTGGTTACTCATTAAAAAGTTTGCAGGTCCGGTTGTAACCTTGCAGCGACAAGTTAAAAAGATAGATATCAATGCTGAAAAGTTTCCGATTATTGACCGTGATGATGAGATAGGCCAATTGAGTCTTGCTTACTCACAAATGTGGCAACGTTTAAGAGGGTTTGTAAAAAGAGAGCAAGAGTTTACTCGATTTGCCAGTCATGAATTGCGCTCTCCTGTAATGATAATGCGGGGCAATTTAGAATTGCTTGAGTCACAGCTTAAAAACACAGAACTCAATAATAGGATATATAAACGACTTGATACGGCAACGCGACGTATGTCGATGCTGATTGAAACTTTTTTATGGCTTGGTCGTGAGAGTAAAGAACATCAGCATAGTTTAACCCGAATGGACCAGACTGACTTAACACGTTTATATAATGAATTATGTCTAGGCTATACCGATCAGCAATTATCTCGACTTGATTGTGAAATAAGTGATGTGCGTTGGAATGTATCTCTTAATACGCTTTCTATTATGTTAGATAATTTAATCCGCAACGCGCTTCAGCATACCAATTCTGATGTACTTTTACGTTTCAACGATAGTGGCTTTACCATCGAAAACGAGTACGTAGAAGATAAAAAAACACAAGGTGAAGGAATAGGATTGATCATCGTCGAACGAATTTGCAGTGCCGAAAATTGGCAGTGTATAAAGTCAAAAGATAATGATGTATTTAGAATCGATGTTCGAATAGCTTGATTTTTGAACTTTGCTTCGTCGGGGCAGTTATCGGTGCCGTGGCTTTTGAATAAATGACAGCACCTAAATTATTTGTTCTGGTCATCCAATCATGTGTCCGATCACCGAATTCGTCATGCTCAATGAAAACTACTATTGTAAATTGATCATAGCAATAAACGAAGCTCGTTGTTCTGTTGGAATTTGGTTTTTAATAGCTGATTGCACTTGTGGTTCTAAGCGTTTCCAAATCGCACAAGTGCGTGTTTTGTCTTCATTATTAGAGTAGTGAAAACCTGTGGCCGATTGGACGATCGGCAATATCTGTAAAATACAGTCAGGTTTTTGTTTCCAAATGACATTGACCGCTTGTGCGGTAAGTTCTGGATTAATGTCATTAAATATTGATATCAATGTACGGAGCTCTACATTGAAGCAAAGTCGACTTATTTCGTCGTCGAGCGTTAATTGTGATAATGCTGTTGCAAACCCCATCTTAGCTTGCTGTGGGTTATTCGAGTACAGTTTGCTTAATACGGAGCCTCCCGCCCCAGCTCGACCCTCGGAGCGGGCGAGTTGAAGGAGTACGTGCGCCTGAATATTATTCGGCTGTTTGCTGATTTCTTCTCTGAGCTTATTTTCACTTTGGCAAGAAAACACATCACCAAACTTTATTGTCTGCTGATCTGTCGCGACATTGGTAACAACACGGAGGGCTTTTTCCGCAGATGAAGAACGCACGTCGTGATGAATCATATTTTGGCAAAGGTAAAAAACAAGCAGTTGAGAACTCTTATGATTGTGTTCGTGTGAATAGCTTAATGTAACAGGATCTGAGGCGAAAAATCCCAAAAATCTCAATCTTTGCACCGTCACTTCATTATTTATAACAGAGACTCGATATTGGTTTGGTGCTCGTCCAAAACCTTTAAAGTTTACTGTCACCTGCTGTCCGTTCTGTAAATTTTTAATTTGTTGATAATAAGTGTTTAATAACATCTTATCGGATGTTGAAATTTGGGTCGTCATGGGCGATGCCAATATAGAGAGCAATATGACTTATTTTAGATGGTACCCCCTTTACTCGTGCTTAAATTTAGATGAAACATTATTAATTACTAAAAATAAAAACATTACAAAAGTTAAGGGGCTTTGCTAAAGTAGCCTTATAAATAGATAAAATAAAACTAACATCGGTATATCAGCCTATTAATGAAACTAAAACAGATAAAACTGGCTGGATTTAAGTCGTTTGTTGATCCAACAAAAATCCCTTTTCAAAAAGCCTTAACCGGTGTTGTCGGGCCTAATGGCTGCGGTAAGTCAAATGTGATTGATGCCGTACGTTGGGTGTTAGGCGAAAGTAGCGCTAAGCACTTACGTGGTGGCGCGATGACTGACGTTATCTTTAGTGGTTCTAACGCTCGCCGTCCCGTTTCTGTTGCTAGTGTTGAGCTCAGCTTTGACAATCAATCGGGTCGATTGGCGGGACAATATGCCAGTTATCAGGAAGTCTCTGTTAAACGTCAAGTCAGCCGTGATGGTGAATCTAATTATTTTTTAAACGGTCAAAAGTGTCGCCGTAAAGACATTACTGATTTATTTATGGGGACAGGTTTAGGGCCTCGTAGTTATGCCATTATCGAGCAAGGCATGATCTCTCGACTTATCGAGTCGAAACCACAAGATTTACGTGTGTTTATTGAAGAAGCTGCAGGGATTTCTCGGTACAAAGAACGTCGCCGTGATACCGAAAATCGTATTCGGCATACTCGAGATAATCTTGACCGTTTAGGGGATATTCGTGGTGAACTGACAACGCAGCTAGATAAACTGTCATCTCAAGCTAAATCGGCGCTTAAGTATCGTGAACTAAAAAAATCAGAAAGAAAACAGCATGCGCAGCTGCTGGTGATGCGTTACACCGATTGTCTGAATCAAGCTGAAACGATTTCGAGTAAGATTAATGAGCAAGAGACGCTAAAAGCCAAAGTTTCAGCTGAACATGGAACACTAGAAAACGAGCTAACAAAGTTACAGTTGCAACTGCAAGACTTAACTCAGGAAGAGCAGACTCAGGTTGCCGACTTTTATAATAAAAGTACTGAAATTGCTCGATTAGAACAACAAATTACTCATCAACAACAAATTGATCAAAAATCAAAAATTCAGTTAGCGCAATATCGTGAACAACACACAAAATTTTCTAACCAAGTAGCTTCGTTTAGCGCTGAGCATCAAAACACTGAGCGTCAATTATCATCCATAAACTCAGAACTTGAACAACAAAAACAAAAAGTCGATCAACAGCAACAAGCAGTTGAGCTGCAACAACAAACATTGACGCAAACGCAATCTCAGTTTTCAGAATTGAAAACTAAGCAGTCATCGCAACAAAATGAACATCAATTAATTTCGTCAAAATTAGAACACACACAACAACAATTAACACAGCTAGTTATGCAACATGATGGTATTAACCAACAGATAGCGACTATAGGTTTACCTCAAGATGATGGGCTAGATAGCGAATTATTGTTATTGGTGGAAAAATCGCGTAAGGCGGAGCGTGAACTAGAAAACTGTGATTCGAACTATCAGCAACTCAAGCTTGAAATAGAGCAGCAACAACAACTCATTCAAGCGACGCAAAAGGCATATACTGCGAATCAATCTCGGTTAGAATTTATCGAGCAATGGTTTGCAGAACACTCGCCATCAAAAGCGCAACAAGTTTGGCAGGTGGTAACAGCTAAGCCCAATTGGGAGCAAGGGTTGGAAGTGTTGCTTGGTGAACTGTTATCTGCAGAGGTTATCTCAGCAGATAATATCGGCGGCATTGGCTTTATAGAACAAAAATATCACAGTAAGCACTCGTTGCTCAGTCAAGCTCAGGTGAACTTATTACCTTGGTTATCTCAGGTCATTTGTGTTGATAATTTGCAACAAGCTCAAGCGCAAGTCGATAAATTGAAGCCTGAGCAACTTTATGTCACTAAAGACGGTTATTTGGTTGGTGTGGGTTTTGTGCTGAAAAAGTCGGCTAACTCACAATCACAATTAAGTTTCACGGTAGAAAAAGAGCGACTGGCTACTCAAATAAAGCAAGCTGAAGATAAAATAACAAGTATAACCAATCAGTTAACGAAAATGTTTGCTCAACGCAGTCAGTTAGAAGATAACATTAACCAAATTAAGACGCGAGTGAATGACTTTGCTATTAGTCGAGCAAGTTTAATGTCTAAACAGACAGCCATCGCTGAACAAAATCAAAAAGTTACTCAACAATTGGCATTATGGCAACAGCAACTTGTTCAGCTCGATATACAAAAGTCCGAACTTGAGGCAACAAAAGCTAAAACTGAACAAACATTGCTTGGTTTCGAAAGCAATAAGCAAGATTACAATGATGAATTGAGTACCTTGGAGTTGCAATGTCAGCAGTTGCAGCAACAACTGCAAGATTCGAAGTATCAACTGCAGCAAGATAAAACTCGTTGCGAACAACTTACGCTGCAACAACAGCAAGTTATGACACAACACGCACTTTTGACTCAGCAAATACAACAAACACAGCAACGAGTCGATGAAATCAGTCAAGATATCGCTGCGTTAAATAAGGCTGAGAGCGTGGCAGAGGAAGCGTCAACTTCTATAGCAAGCGTAGACGATACGCTGGCTGCTTTATTAAATCGTCAGAAAGTGCAGCAGAAATTTCTTGATAACAATCGACAACAGCAAGTCGATTTGCAAAAGAAAATTGACGGATTAATTAGTGAGCAAAAACAATATATCGAGACGATTGAAGTATTGACTCGTACCATCAGCGAGTTAAAGTTACAAAGAGAAAGTGTTAAAGGTCAAGCCAACAGCCAATTGCAATTGTTGCAAGAACAACACATTCAATTACAAGATGTGATGGCGGAACTTGACGACATTGCATCGGTTGAGGGATTGCAACAAAATTTAGATAAAATACGCAATCAAATTGCTCGCTTAGGCGCCATAAACTTGGCTGCGATAGAGGAATTTGATCAGCAGCAACAACGTAAACAGTATCTCGACGAACAAAATGATGATTTAACACAAGCACTAGAAAGTTTAGAAGCAGCGATACGTAAAATTGATAGAGAAACCCGAAGCCGCTTTAAAGCGACTTACGATAAAGTGAATGAAGATTTATCAATGTTGTTTCCGAAAGTGTTTGGTGGCGGTAGTGCTTATTTAGCATTGACTGATGATGATCTTTTAGAAACGGGTGTCACCATCATGGCGAGACCACCGGGCAAAAAGAATAGTACAATTCATTTACTTTCAGGTGGAGAAAAAGCGCTGACCGCTTTATCATTAGTGTTTGCGATTTTTAGGTTGAATCCAGCGCCTTTTTGTATGTTGGATGAAGTTGATGCGCCGCTTGACGATGCGAATGTTGAGCGGTTCTGCCGATTGCTACAAGAGATGTCGCAAACGGTACAGTTTATTTATATCAGCCATAATAAAATTACCATGGAAATGGCAGAGCAATTAATTGGTGTAACTATGCATGAAGCTGGTGTTTCTCGTGTTGTTGCCGTTGATATTGACGAAGCCGTCGCGTTGGCTGATGCAGGATAATGATAGGATAAGACAGGGTAAAGAATGGAAGATCTACAATTGGTATTTTCGGCTTTAGGTGGAGCAGCAGTTTTAGGTGTGTTAATTCATGGTGTTTGGTCCATTCGCCGTCAACAATCCAATACGATTAAAGACAAGAAGCGAGTAGAACCAAAACCAAGCAAGACATTAAATCGCGATCATGACGGTTTTGATGATCACGGTATTGGTGAAGTCAGAGTGATTAAAGCTGAGAGTAAACCGATTAAACAGGTTGAAGAGCCAAACTTTAACGTAAATGCAGAAGCCTCAAGTACACCTGAACTGGAACCCTCTTTAGAAGGTAAGAATGGTCAGCAGACTTCAGCGCACATTGAACCATCACTTGAACAAGATCAAGTTGAAGCTGTTGAGCCAACACAACCTGCTCAAGCAAGCTTATTTGATGAGCCTGAACAAGCTATGCCTGAAGCAGAAGACGTTGAGCCAGAAGAACAAGAATTGCCCGATCCACATGATGTATTGGTGCTACACGTGATGGCAAAAAACAGTGAGCAACTTAAAGGGGCTGAACTGTTGCCAAGCATGTTAAGTATGCATCTTAAATTCGGCGACATGAATATTTTTCATCGCCACGAAGATGCTTCAGGTACAGGTAAGGTATTATTTTCGGTTGCCAACATGGTCAATCCAGGGGTGTTTGATCCTGACACTATGGAGCAGTTTACTACGCATGGCGTTGTTATGTTTATGCGTCTGCCTTGTCACGGTGATGCACTGCGAAACTTCTCGATTATGCTTAATGCCGCGCAACAAATGGCAGATGATCTCGATGCTGTCGTCATGGATGGTCAACGTGAGCCTTGGGATGAGCCGAAAAAAATGGATTACTTAAGACGGATTAAGGCGTAATAATGGCCTTTAACAATCTGGCCGACATGGAAGTGATTGACGAACCTAGTCAATCGATTTTTGATACCTTGATTGCCGGTGTTCGAAAGCATAATCATCAACGATTAGGTTCTGAACCAGCAAAACCTATTGCCGTTATTATGCGCAATAAAAACAATGAGATAATTGCAGGTGTGTCGGGCAGAACGATATATCAACACTTTTTAGTTGATCTATTGTGGGTGGATGAATCGGCAAGAGGCCAAGGTTTGGGCCAACAAGTGATGCAGCAAGCAGAAGTTGAAGCAAGGAAAAGAGGCTGTATTGCTGCCCAAGTGGACACCTTATCGGTGCAGGCTCCTGAATTTTATCAAAAGTTAGGGTTTGAAATCGTTGGCAAGGTAGACGGATTAACCAAAGATCATGATCGTTACTTTTTAGCGAAACATTTTTAATCGATCCCGCAGACTTTTGAGGCCGCAATTGCGGCCTTTTTTGAGACGAAATACTTGTTGAGACAAATACAATGAAGGTTATTGAACAACAGATCGCTGAACTTACCGCAAGCTTAAATCAGCACAATATTAGTTATTATGTCGATGATAATCCGACCATTCCAGATGCTGAATACGATCGTCTTATTAAGCAGTTACAACAATTAGAACAACAGAATCCTCAATTGGTATTAGCGGATTCACCAACGCAACGGGTTGGTGGTGCACCGCTCGCTAAGTTTGAACAAGTCACACATTTAAAACCTATGCTAAGCCTAGATAACGCATTCGATGAAGCGGATCTTGCAGCATTTAATAAACGTAATACAGATAAAGTTGGTGCGATTGAATATTGCTGCGAACCTAAGCTTGATGGACTCGCAGTCAGTATTTTATATCGTGATGGCTTACTTGAGCGAGCGGCAACCCGTGGTGATGGCAATATTGGTGAAGACATTACTGAGAACGTAAAAACCATTCGCTCAATTCCGCTGCGTTTGCGTGGAGATTTTCCGCCTTTGGTTGAAGTTCGTGGTGAGGCTTTTATGCCTAACGCCGCCTTTAATCGTTTGAATGATGCTGCAAAAGCAAAAAATGACAAAGTTTTTGTTAATCCAAGGAATGCTGCAGCGGGTAGTTTACGCCAATTAGATAGTCGTATTACGGCCAATCGCAATCTCGATTTTTATGCTTACGCATTAGGTGTGGTGGAGCCACAAAACTGGCAATTAGCAGCAAGTCATTTTCAACAACTGCAACAGTTAAAGTCGTGGGGCTTACCGGTAAGTGATGAAGTCAAAGTCTGTGAAACCTTAACCCAAGTGACGGAATATTATGCTGACATACTCAATCGACGTTCATCCCTTGAGTTTGAAATTGATGGTGTGGTGATTAAAACCAATGCCATTGAGCAGCAGAACACACTTGGTTTTGTGGCAAAAGCGCCACGTTGGGCCATTGCTTATAAATTTCCAGCACAAGAAGAAATGACCTTATTAGAAGGGGTTGATTTTCAAGTGGGTCGAACAGGCGCATTAACACCGGTTGCGCGTTTAAAGCCAGTGTTCGTTGGTGGTGTTACCGTATCAAATGCAACCTTGCATAATGCTGACGAAATTACGCGACTTGGTGTCAAAGTTGGCGACACTGTGATCATTCGCCGAGCTGGGGATGTTATCCCGCAAATTGTCGCTATTGTGCCGGAAAAACGTGTAGATAATGCCGAAGAAATTGTGTTCCCAACCAATTGCCCAATTTGTGACAGTCAAATTGAGCGATTAGAAGGTGAAGCGGTAGCTCGCTGTAGTGGAGGCTTGTTTTGTGAAGCGCAGCGCAAAGAAGCGATCAAGCATTTTGCCTCACGTAAAGCCATGGATATTGATGGCATGGGCGATAAAGTGGTCGAGCAGCTTATCGACAAAGAGTTAGTGAAAACACCTGCGGATTTATTTGGTTTATCTGCGTCAGCTATTACTATGTTAGAGCGTATGGGCATGAAATCGGCAACCAATCTTGTGAATGCCATCGTGGCATCTAAGCAAACCACGTTTGCCAAATTTTTGTATTCACTGGGTATTCGCGAAGTGGGCGAGGCTACAGCAGCTAACTTAGCCAATTACTTCAAATCACTAGCTGCATTACGTCAGGCAAGCGCAGAACAGCTTATTGAAGTTGAAGATGTGGGTGTTATCGTTGCAAAACACGTAGAACATTTCTTCGCTCAATCTCATAACAACGAAGTGATTGATGCACTTATTACTGCAGGTGTTCATTGGCCTGAAGTTAAAACAGTATCCGCTGATGCACAGCCTTTGAAAGATCAAACTTGGGTACTTACAGGTACCTTAACTACGCTTAATCGCAATGATGCCAAAGCACGTTTGCAGGAATTAGGTGCTAAGGTTGCTGGCAGTGTATCTAAAAAAACCGATTGCGTCGTGGCTGGTGAATCTGCAGGTTCGAAATTGGCGAAAGCGCAAGAACTCGGCATCAAAGTAATGGATGAAGCAGGCTTAATTGCACTTTTTTCTGAAAATTAAATGTACCAAAGATGAATAAGATTAAGGAATAAATCGTGCAGAAAAATAATCCGCTTCATGGGATCACTCTTGAGAAAGTGGTTACTGAATTGCAAGGACATTATGGCTGGACTGAATTAGCAGATAAAATTTCGATCAACTGTTTTAAAAGTGATCCCAGTATTAAATCATCACTTAAATTTCTTCGAAAGCAACAGTGGGCAAGAGATAAAGTTGAGCAATTATATGTGGATACATTCGCTGATAACTCGTCTGATATATCAAGGGATAATAGTCCGACACTTGGAGCTGTGCCTGCTGATTCGCCATGGGCGAACTTTAAAATAAAGAATCAATAGCTCAGCTTGTTTCTTGAGGGTGTTCTCAATTAAAAAATCTAATTGATAAAGCCCTCTGAACTGACCTATTGAGAGTCTAAAACATGTTGAGGAAGATCCTTTAATCTCGGGCTGTCTTTGGGGAGCACAACAAAAGATGTGCACTTTTGAATATCAGCCTCATTTTTTATTGGCATATATTTTGGTTCTTGTATCATGCAGTTAGTTTTCGCATCATATTTGGGAACTTGATAATAGCCAAAGACAACATCTTTATTTTGAAAATGCTGCAAAGCCTTATGTCTAATGGCTGCATGCTGTTGACTTTGTTCTAAGCCGAAATTCATCAAAATATCGTGATTTAAGGCATGCAAATTAATGTTTGGAAATACAGTCTGGATTTCACACTGAGCCTTAGCCGTTTGACTAGCTATGGCTAACTCCAGTATTAAAATATTATCAATGATTTCTTTAAGTTTATTTTTAGTAAGATCTGGTATACCTAAACTTTCACTAAGCTCAGGTAAAAAGTCATTAAACTGTGGGTGAGTTAATAAGCTTTGCAGGGCCGAGGAAAAAGCCCCCGTCGATAAGTTTTCTTGCATAGCTGCTGGTGAATTTGCAAATAATCTCATCTCAACCGCAATAACATCAATATTTGAATTATTTTCAACTAAAGACGTTTTTGATATCGTTCCATAATGGTTCATATCAAAAAAATCGTACCATAGACCCTTGTCGACGATAAACTCAATGTTGGCTGAATTTATTTGAGCGATAATAGGTTGAAGTATATGAGAGGGTTCGCCGTGTGGAAAATTCAATGACCAGTTGCTTTCACGAAAGCTGTGAGGCTTTGCCCATTCATTAGCAAATATCGAAGGAACAAAGCCAATAAACTTTGGAGATAACAGAGGTGAAAATCGCCCTTGTGCGCAGTTTTCCAGTGCTTCTAGAAATAAATCGTCGGAGATAAAATCCGCACTTGGTGTCTCCGTTGGCGCGATTGAATTATAAACCTGATGACTAAATAATTGTTGATAATAAGGTATAGCTTTGATCTGTCTATTGGGTACGTACCATGTTTGTACTTCGGCAATCTCACTTAAATTAGGCAATTGAACAGATCCTTGCATTTCTCTTAGCCTCTTTATTTCGGCACCAATATCGCTTAATGGTTTAATGCACTTTCGGATGTCTGAAAGCATATCTGAGGCAGCGACTAACTTAAGGTACTCACTTTTACTTGCTATACCAGACTCGCGTATTCGGGTTTGAATTATGTGTTGGTTTTCCTTTATGGCGCGCTCTACGCATTGTGCGAACACAGGTGATACTTGGTAAGAGGAGATCAGTAGATCGGAAAAAGCAAGTTTGGAGCAATCAATCACATAGTTTTGTCCAAACTGAATGATTGCTTGTTGTTGCAGCAATCTTTGTGTTCTCGTACGTGCCGATGGACCAGAGCTAGGGCAAGCTGTTTGCTCTTGCTGTTGTAGCAATTCTGAAAATGTTTTCAGGTGCCCATCTGCATCAGTTTCACTGAGAACTTGAGTTAAAGGCTGGCTTAAAACTTGAGTCACCTCTAAGCTCTCATCCTTATAATTTTGTTGAATAGGTAAACAGCTTGTAAAACAACTTGTAAGTGAACTTAGCATAAGCGTTGGTCAATGGCATAGATACAATACAGTTTAAAGGAGCTTATTGTTTTAGATATTAAATTTGATACCTTACCAGGTTAATGTTTGTACACAAATTATTTGTTCATGACTTTTTAATGAAATAACTCAGGTTTTTCGTGGTACTTATCTTAAAAACAGGGATAATCTCTCACATTCTTGTTTTTCGCTTTCAAAGCGTACTCCTTTGGACAAACTTAATGGAAATTAAAGTAAACTTTCTTGATAACCTTCGTCTTGAAGCTAAGTTTGATGACTTTACGGTAACCGCTGATCAGCCTATTCGTTATAAAGGTGATGGCTCAGCGCCTAGCCCATTTGATTACTTTCTTGCCTCTTCAGCTTTATGTGCCGCCTATTTTGTAAAGGTGTACTGTAAAGCGCGTGATATCCCGACGGATAACATTCGTTTATCACAAAACAATATCGTTGACCCTGAAAATCGCTATAACCAGATTTTTCAAATTCAGGTTGAATTGCCAGAAGATTTATCTGAAAAAGATCGCCAAGGTATTTTGCGTTCTATTGATCGCTGTACTGTGAAAAAAGTGGTGCAGACCGAACCCGAATTTAAAATCGAAACCGTAGAAAACCTTGATGCCGATTCTCATGCCATGCTGATGGGTGCACCTGAAGGTGACAGTAGCACGTATATTCTGGGTAAAGATTTACCGCTTGAGCAAACCATTGCCAATATGACCGAGCTGCTTGAAGGGCTTGGAATGAAGATTGAAGTGTCATCATGGCGTAATATAGTGCCGAATGTTTGGTCATTGCACATTCGTGATGCCGCATCGCCAATGTGTTTTACAAACGGTAAAGGCGCAACCAAAGAAAGTGCGTTGTGTTCGGCATTAGGTGAGTTCATTGAACGTCTAAATTGTAACTTCTTCTATAACGATCAGTTCTTTGGTGAAGAAATTGCAGATAGTGAATTCGTACATTATCCAAATGAAAAGTGGTTTCCACTTGAAGACGATGATTCATTGCCTGCAGGCTTAATGGATGACTATTGTTTAGAAATCTACAATCCCGATGGTGAGCTTGCTGGCTCAAATTTAGTTGATACCAACTCAGGTCGAATTGACCGCGGTATTTGTGCGATCCCGTATACGCGTAAATCCGATGGTGAAACGGTTTATGTACCGTCTAACTTAATTGAGAACTTATTCCTAAGTAACGGCATGAGTGCGGGGAATAACCTGCAAGAAGCTGAAGTGCAGTGTTTATCGGAAATTTTCGAGCGAGCAGTTAAGCGACAAATTATCGAGCAAGAAATTGTTCTTCCTGATGTGCCACAAGGCGTATTAGAAAAATACCCAAGCATTGTTGCTGGTATCAAAGGGCTTGAAGAACAAGGTTTCCCTGTTGTGGTTAAAGACGCGTCACTCGGTGGTCAATTCCCTGTAATGTGTGTTACCTTGATGAATCCTAGAACGGGCGGTGTGTTTGCCTCTTTTGGCGCGCATCCAAGCTTTGAAGTGGCATTAGAGCGAAGCTTAACTGAATTGCTTCAAGGTCGTAGTTTTGAGGGCTTAAATGATGTGCCTAAGCCAACCTTTAGCAGCTTAGCGGTATCAGAGCCTGAAAACTTTGTTGAACACTTTATTGATTCAACGGGTGTTATTTCATGGCGTTTCTTCAGCAACCAAGCGGAATATGACTTCTGTGAATGGGATTTCTCAGGTACCAATGAGCAAGAAGCTGAAACCTTGTTTGGTATTTTGGCTGATATGGGCAAAGAAGTGTATGTGGCTGAATTTACCGAGCTTGGCGCTTCGGCATGTCGTATTCTGGTGCCTGATTACTCAGAAGTGTATCCAGTTGAAGATTTGATTTGGGATAACACCAACAAAGCCCTTGAGTTCCGCAGCGACATTCTAAATATTCACTCTTTAGATGAAGATGCGCTCGCTGTTTTAGTAGAGCGTTTAGAAGAAAGTGAATTGGATAACAACACTGATATTCCAACTCTGATCGGTATCGTATTTGATGAAAATACCGTGTGGGGACAACTCACGATTCTTGAACTCAAATTGCTTATCTATCTAGCATTAGGCGAGTTTGAAGCGGCACTTGAGCTGGTGGAAGAGTTCTTACAATATAACGATAACACTGTCGCCCGTTGCTTATTCTACCAAGCGATGCAGGCGGCATTAGAAGTGGTATTAGATGATGAACTTGAGCTAGAGCACTTTATCCATAACTTTACTCGCATGTTTGGCGAAGAAGTGATGGAGCAAGTGGTGGGGTCTATTACGGGCGAAGTGAGCTTTAGTGGCTTAACACCAACCAGTATGAAGCTTGAAGGCATTGAACCACATTTACGTTTGATTGAGAGCTATAAAAAATTGCATCAAGCAAGGGCAAAGAAAGTTGGTTTATCATAAAGGTGATGATTAGGGGCTGTTGATTTTTGTTTAATAATTCAGCTGAGTGATAAATCTCCTTAATCAAGGCGGAAACAGCGTAGTTTAGTCATCTAAATAAAGTGTTTTCAACGCAGAGTAAGGCGGTTTAGGCTCAGCCCATAGGTTCGGCGAACAGTTCGTCCGCCGAATAAATCTATTTACTGGTTATTTTGGGGTTTGAATCTATGATGCTTTGAATTAGATTAGGGCCTGGAAAATCCGCCACAATAATGCCAGCATACGTTGGCTTATTCTTTTTAAGATATTCCATAGTTAGCGTATTCATACCTTCAAAGGCAATAGAGCATAAGGCTCCCAAGCAATTGACTCTTGGAAAGTCAACATCATCGTTCCATCCTGGAGTAGTTTTCCCCGTCATTAGTCTTGGTGCGCCATTTTGCGGTGAGGAATGACCGCTGGCAACGAAATAGCTATAGCTGCCACCTGTACCAGTTAAATAGTTTATGATGGCTGATTGTTTATTATCTTTAGCTTTCTCTAGCTTGTCTTTGATCAGTTCCCAACGGTGATACAAATCCCAATTCGTACCCATATTAAAGTTTGGTTGGACATTAAAATCTGACATTCGGAAGGACAATTCATGACTGTTATAGTCTGGTTTATTATTGATGATAACGACTTTACCTCTAACGTCTTTGAGCGTAGGGTTTTCTGTGTCTCTAGTCCAAACGACATCTGAAGCCCGGTTAATTTCATCGCGTAAACTATCGTTGTACCCACGATTGTTGTAGGTATCGCCATAAGTATAATCGGGGTCGAGTTTAAGTAGAATCGTTTCAGATGGGTGTGCTTTTAAGAATTCGCCTAATTGTGAAAGCAATTGCGATAAACGGTATTCGTCACCAAACCCATCGCCGTATTGCACGGTATAGATGTCGTCATTGACATTCATATTGTATACAGGATGTCTTCCACAACCGTAATTGCAACGAGTTTCATATAGGTTCACATATCTTGGGCCACAGCGACCAGCAAGACACTCTTGATCATCTTCTCGTACATATGCATGAAAAACGGATAAGGTAGAGTTAATATGCTGAACACGAACTTCAATAAATCGTATTCCACCTTTTATTTGAGCCATGTAATCCATGGCCTGAGACGCATCTTCTGGTCTATTTAAGGCATAGCCAGAGCGGTGTGTGCCTGGAATCGACATGTGCTTTAATGGCGTGTTATCTGGTATGTTTTTCATCCAATCCATTTTTTCAGGAAGGGTATGTTTATCTGCATTATAAGCCCCGTCGTCATGGGCATAAACGTGAAAGGTAAATGATAAGCAAATCCCCACGAGAGTAGGTAATACGTATTTTTTTAACATGATAATTTTCTCACTAATATTGATGTTTATTTATGTTGGTTTGCATCAATTACAGCTTGGATTAACCCTGAACCAGGAAAATCCGCAACAATAATTCCTGCGTAAGTTGGGTGGTACTTTTGTAAGTATTCTTTGGTGAGTATATTGGTGCCTTCGAAGGCAATTGAGCATAAAGAACCTAAACAACCAACTCGTGGAAAGTCAACGTCGTCATTCCATCCGGGAGTGGTTTTACCCGTCAACAACCGAGGAGCACCATTCTGGGGAGAGGAGTGTCCGCTGGCGACAAAATAACTGAAGCTGCCACCCCAGCCAGTGAGGTAATTTATAATACCGAACTGTTTATTGTCTTTTGCTGCATTAAGTTTTTCTTTGATGAGTTCCCAGCGGTGATACAAATCCCAATTGGTGTTCATATGGAAGTCTGGTTGGACACTAAAACTTGAATAGGGGATCCCACTAGATTTGCCACCCGAACGCTCGTTGATAAGTACCACTTCTCCTCTGACATCGCCGAGAGTCGGGTTATCAGAATCGTGCGCCCATATAATGTCTGAGTAATCATTAATTATTTGATTCAGTATTTCGTCATAGCTTCTATTGTTGTGGATATCACCTCCGCCACCCATTTTTAGTAAAATCGTTTCAGAAGGATGCTGTGATAAAAAAGCTCGCAAGGTGTCGAGTAAATTTCTTAAGCTATATTCGCATGATAACGGACTTCCATATGGATACTCTAAAGTGCCGTCTATTGCAGTGAGAGTTTTTTTGCAGCCAGTTAGATCCTTTGATGCGTATTCATAGGTTTTACATATAATCCCAGGGTCACCACAGGAATCCATCGCGCTATGACGCCCTTGTATTTTTTTTTGAAAATAATAATCATAAGGGTCACTTAATGAGATGGTTGAGTTTATTAATTGCGCCCTGACTTCAATAAAACGAATGCCACCATTTATTTGGTTGTTAATGCTCATGACTTGGTGCATTTCTTCTATGTATCTTTTGTGGAAGTAGTCGTCATCAGATATGCGTGTGCCAGGAATTGATAACTCTCTTAAAGGAGTTGTATCTGGAATATCATTCATCCAGTCGGTTTTGGCGGGTAAAGAACTTTCATCTGCATTGTATGCATCATCCCAATGGGCATTCGCGTTGTGTTGAAATGTAGCGAAACATAGCAACAACATTTTTAAAATAAAGCGATGACCTTGTTTCATAATTGTTCTCCTATAGCCACTATGGGCAATAGTATTCCTACAATGATGAATGAAAGCTGAATCAAAACTACTCAAGATCTATGCTTTATCTTTTTGCTAGTTACTAAAAGAATAAGTCGAAGGCTGATACTGTTATCTTAATGATTATTTGTAATAAACAGCTCTTACTTTTTAAGGTGCGTTAAGGTTAAATGAAAAATAATTCACTTTGCTTCTTTTCTGTCAGATAGTTGATTTAATGTTGAGATACGAAACTTTTAACTTAAAAAGGAAGAGAGCATGGCAACATCTCCAAGCATTGATGAAACAAATTTGGTTGAAATGGATATGTTATCGCAGGCGATACAGTGGAAAGGGGATGAAGATGGAATAATGGTGTCTGTGAGTAATGGAAATGTATACATGATTTCTCTTGAGATGGCCCTAGATAAGGAGCAACAGCAGAAACTTACAGAGCATTTTATTAGATTTTATGATGAAATGAATCGTGAGCCCTCCTTAGTTATGTTTCCGGCAACAATTAGGCAGAGATTTCATATTCGAGATGTTTATAGAATTCCCCAATCGAAGGCGACTCAACGTTTTTTGCTAAGCCAAGCTGCCATAGTTGCAGATAAAACTGAAAGCTCAACCAAACCTTTACCGGAATTTATGTTTTTAGAGTCAGTATATCGAAGTTATTCAGCATGTTATGATGAAAGTTTTCTTCCTGATTTTAAAAAAAATATGGAGGAGAATAAAGAATTTATCTGTCTAGATGGCGTACCAGCAACAACTTATTTGTTCTTTTTTGCAGAATATCTAAAAGATTGCATCAAGCAAAATCGATTTAATCCTGCTGAGAAAAATGCTGTTATTGAATGGACTCAGTTTTTATTAGCTGTTGTCAATCAAGATATTCCACAAAGCATTACGCCAATGCATGCGTTGGCAAAAACATGTAATGTGACTATTAGTTATAAAACAACCATGATTGCCGGAGGTATTTATTGCCCAACTTTTGCATTTAAAGGACAAGCTTATCGTTGTGCAATATTTAACTTTGGCAAACAGTTACTTTCAGAGAAGTTGAAAGTTTATGAAGTCGTGAGCCAGCAATGCTGTGGAAACTTAGCCCGACTTTTTGATGTATTGGGTAAGGCAATAGTTGAGATCGCAGCGGGAAGAGGGCAATTAACTGCAGGACTTACTGATAAAGGTGTTGTTGTTTCAAAAACGACAGATATAAAACCATGCGAATACCCATGGAAAGGAGTCCTTGTGTCTAAAAGGTCAGCTGAAAAAGTAGTCAAACGCAATGGAGACCGCGTTATCTATTTAGCGGGTCAACCAACGCCTGAGACATTGATTTCGATGATCAAAGTGGCAACAGATCCGATTTTAATATTGTGCCTTGGCAATGACCGTACAAAAGAGCCACAGCTGGCTTGCTTTACACGTAATAATAAACTTGTTGTGATTAATCTTACTGTGGAAGGTTACGCGGGGTATAGTCCTGATTCCGGAGTAAGGTTATATTGCATTGGCTACTCAGCACAACAAATAAAAGATTTAAAGCAAACTATCTCACCTCAATTTATTGAAGATAGTCATGGTCACGAGACAAGAGCGACAAGAAGCACCAAGCATAGTCGCAATAAGGCAAAGAAAAAATAAGCACCTTTAATCGAAAAGTGCTTATTTCCAAAGAGTAAATCAACTTATTGAGTTGCCTGAATTGCGGTTAATGCGATGGTATAAACAATATCATCGACTAAAGCCCCACGGGACAAATCGTTTACAGGTTTGCGCATGCCTTGCAACATAGGACCAATGCTGATCAAATCTGCACTTCGCTGAACTGCTTTATAGGTAGTGTTACCTGTATTTAGATCAGGGAATACAAATACCGTTGCTTGACCTGCAACTGGGCTGTTTGGCGCCTTAGACTGAGCAACGTTTGGCATAACCGCTGCGTCATATTGCAATGGTCCATCAATCATTAAGTCTGGACGTTTCGCCTTGGCAATTTCTGTTGCTTCACGTACTTTTTCTACATCCGAGCCCGTGCCAGATGTCCCCGTAGAATAACTGATCATGGCAACTTTAGGATCAATACCAAAGGCTTTGGCTGAATCAGCTGATTGAATCGCAATGTCGGCCAGTTGCTCTGCGTTGGGATCTGGATTGATGGCACAATCACCATAAACAAACACTTGATCAGGCATCAGCATGAAGAAAATGGAAGACACAAGGCTTGAGCCCTGTGCGGTTTTAATGAGCTGAAGCGGTGGGCGAATAGTATTTGCTGTCGTATTTACTGCGCCAGAAACAATCCCATCAACCTCGTTTTGCGCCAACATCATAGTGCCTAATACCATGTTGTCTTTTAGTTGCTCACGGGCAACTACTTCCGTTAAGCCTTTGTGGCGGCGAAGCTCAAGCATAGGATCAACGTAGTTGTCACGCACGGCTTTCGGATCGATGATTTCGACATTGTCACCTAATTCCACTTGTTGTTGCTCTGCTATGCGTAAAATTTCGTCTTTATTTCCAAGCAACACACAACGGGCAATACCACGCTCAGCACAAATCGCTGCGGCTTTAACGGTACGAGGCTCTTCACCTTCAGGCAATACCACCGATTTTTTCGATGCTCTGGCAAGCTCAGTGAGTTTAAAGCGGAATGCAGGCGGTGATAACCTATGTTCACGCTGAGTACCTTGAGTTATGCTGCTGATCCAATCTTCATTGATGTGATTAGCAACATATTCTTGAACTGAATCGATACGGACGGAGTCATCCACAGGCACTTCATGATCGAATCGTTGAATATTCAACGAGGTTTGCCAAGTATTGGTGTGAGTTAAAAACACAGGCAAGCCAGTTTCAAAAGCTTGTTCACACAGCTTAAGGATTTCAGGCTCAGGTTGATAACTTCCTGTTAATAAAAGCGCACCAATTTTGACGCCATTCATGGAAGCAAGGCAAGCTGACACAATAACATCTGAGCGATCGCCTGAGGTGACCAGTAATGAATCTTGCTTAAGATGAGTAACCATATTCGGAATGCTGCGAGCACAAAAAGTCACTTTACGTAAACGACGAACGTGCATGTCGCCAGCATTTAAAATTACCGCGTTAAGGTGTTTGGCTAAGTCCGATGCTCTCGGAGCAACAAGGTCAATATTGTAAGGCACTTTACCGAGAATTTTGACTGGGACTTTTTTCGGTAATTCAAACTTAGTATGCTCTACTTTATTGTTATCAGGATCAAACACTTCAGATAAATCTGGGCGGGTTCGGCCTTCATCATCCACTGGCGCATCAATTTTATTAACAATAGCGCCAAGCAAACGCTTGTTTTTTTTGCCACCCCATGATTTATGGGTGATCTCGAGACGATTAACAAATTCAGTCGGCGTATCATTGCCCGGTGTGCCGACAAACACGACATCAGCATCGAGTGCTTTGGCAATGGCTGAATTTATTTCATCAGCAAATTGATGTTGACGCGTTGGTACTAGACCTTCAACGACTAAGATCTCAGTATTGGTCGCGCAAGTTGCCGCACGAGCAATAATTTGTTCCATCAGAATATCGGTGTGATCTTCACGGATCAACGACTCGGCTTGCGCCATTGCCAAAGGTTCTAATGGATTAACGGTTGGTGAGTGGCTGAGAATGGTTGTTGAACGCTCTGGACCGTGGTCGTTTGGTCTAAGCTGTGAAATAGGTTTAAAGAACTGAACTTTAACACCATGTTGTTCTAAGGCTCTAACCATACCTAAGCTAATAGAGGTTAAGCCAACACCTGTTCCCATGGGAACAAGCATAATCTTACGTGTCATAAATGCCTCGAAAATTAAAAACGCCATGCAGAAGCATGGCGTGAATAAGCTTACTTGCTAATAAGTTTGATAGAATCTTGCGCGATAACCCATTCTTCATTGGTTGGGATCACCATAGCTATGGTACTGTCATCAGCGGTGATAATTCCGTCATTGCCAAAGCGAGCGTTTAAGTTACGCTCCTCATCGACTTTGAAATTGAAAATACTGAGCAGATTCAACACTTTTTCACGAATTAAGGCTGAGTTTTCGCCGATACCACCTGTGAAAATAATCGCGTCTAAACGCCCTAATGGTACGGTATATGAGGCAATGTATTTTGCTAAACGGTAGCAAAATATTTCCAATGCCAAGGTTGCGCCTTTGTGACCTTGCTCAACGCCTTCTTCAATACCACGGCAATCGTTGGTTAATTCTGAAATACCCAGTAATCCACTTTGTTTATTGAGTAAGTTATTTACTTCATTAATGCTATAACCTAACTGATCGACAAGGTGGAAAATAATCGAAGGGTCAAGATCACCACAGCGAGTCCCCATCACTAATCCTTCGAGCGGAGTCATACCCATCGAGGTATCAACACTTTTACCGTTTTTTACTGCGGTAACTGATGCGCCATTACCTAAATGTGCACAAATAACATTGGTTTCATCGATGTTTTTGTTAAGTGCTTTAGCTGCTTCACGACTGACGAATAGATGACTGGTTCCATGCATGCCGTATCGACGTACACCATGCTCGCGATACAATTTGTAAGGCAGGGCATAAGTGTAGGCCTCTTCAGGCATAGTTTGATGGAATGCCGTATCAAACACAGCGATTTGTGGTAAAGCTGGGAAAGAACTCATTGCTGCACGAATACCAATCAAATGTGCAGGGTTATGTAGTGGCGCTAAAGAAACGCACTCTTCAATGCCTCGGAGTACATGATCGTCGATGATGACCGAATGAGTGAATTTTTCGCCACCGTGCACTACGCGATGTCCAACGGCTTGAATTTGCGTCGCAAGTTCTGGTTGTGCTGCTAATATGTTATCGACTATGTATTCAATGGCTTCACGGTGCGAGGTAAAAGCACCTAAATCAGCTTGATGTTTTTCACCCTGTGATTTCCATTTTATTCTTGAATCTTCAAGACCAAAACATTCAGCAAGACCTGAAATTTGATCATCACCCGTTTGCGCATCCATAACAGCAAATTTTAACGACGAACTGCCGCAATTTAGAACTAATACATATTGTTTTGACATGGTAAAACCTTTTATTTTTGCTGTCAGTTAATCGCTCATTGTTGAGTCTGTATTACTCGTTAAGCAATATCATCTGATATGCTATGCTCAAATTATTCCGTATTTAGGAGATCCCAAAAACCATGAGTATTTTTGCAAAAGTTCGCCAAGGTTATCGTTATATGAAAACTTGGCCCATGGTTAAGCAGTTGGGTTATTTTTTCCCAGAGTATCGAGTAGTTAAAGCTACTCAACTCGCTATTTTAGCAATGCCGTTTATTGCAATCGTTACAAGCAGTGCTCAATTATACTTTACTGGCTGGGCTGGTTTACCTCAGGCGATTTGCTACGGGTTGTTCTTTTTGAGCTTACCCTTGCAAGGCCTAATTTGGCTTGGTTGGCGTGCCAAGCACCCGTTGCCGCTTACTTTATTCGATTGGGGGCAACAATTAAGTGCAAAAATGGTGTCACAAGGCATTCAATGTAAACCACTTAGCGCTCATGCCTGTTATTACGATATGGCTATTCTTCTTAAGCTAGCATTTGAACGTCTTGATGCCAGCTATTGGGAAGAATTATGATCGGCATTTGATCATAAACCAGAGTCTAATAACTTGCGTTAATCCCCATCTCGGTAAATACGCTTTTTATGGCTTCCATGACTTCTTTTGCCGGAGGCGAGATTGAATCTAATTGATAGGGTTCACCCATCGCTTCCCATTTATGTTTACCAAGCTCATGATAAGGCAGAAGTTCAACTTTTTCGACATTTTTCATTGGCTTGATAAATTCGGCTAAACGTTTCGCTGATGCAATGTCATCAGTAAAACCGCCGACAACAACATAACGTACCCATGTTGGTTGATTTCGCTTCGCTAGATATTCGGCAAACTGTAATGTTCTTTGATTGCTGACGCTAGTGAGCAAAATGTGCTTTTCCTCGTCAAGCTGTTTGATATCAAGTAGAACAAGATCAGTATTATCTAATAGTTGGTCAATACTGTCTGTGTACTTGCGCACAAAACCGTTGGTATCTAGGCAAGTGTGCAAGTTTTTAGCTTTGCATGCTTTAAAAAAATCAGCAACAAAATCGGCTTGTAATATTGCTTCACCACCGCTGGCGGTAACACCACCATTGCTGGCTTCTAGAAATGGCCGATAAGTGATCACTTGTTCCATCAGTTCATCGACGCTGATTTCTTTACCGCCATGAAGATCCCAAGTGTCGCGATTATGGCAATATTGACAGCGCATTAAACAGCCTTGCATAAAGGCGATAAAGCGAATGCCCGGACCATCAACGGTGCCGAATGATTCGATAGAGTGAATACGGCCTAATGTTGCCATAGTGATACTAATTCCATTAACTGACAGTTTTTCAATTCACTTTACTCTAAAGCTAATTGAAAAATCAGTAGAAAAATAGCTTAAAGCATCAACATGCTTAGTTGATGCTTTAACTGTCGCGATTACTTACCAATGCATTTATAAAGTGTTGGTGAAGGTACGTGCAATCACGTCTTGTTGCTGTTCAGTCGTTAATGAGTTAAAACGAACAGCATAGCCCGACACTCGAATAGTGAGTTGTGGGTATTTGTCAGGGTTTGCTACTGCATCTTCTAACATCTCTCGATTCATCACGTTCACGTTTAAGTGCTGACCACCTTCACGATTGGCATTATGAGCGAAATAACCATCCATCAATGCTGCTAAATTTTTACGTCGGCTATCATCATCTTTACCCAAGGCATTAGGTACGATTGAGAAAGTATAAGAAATACCGTCTTGAGCGTGTGCAAATGGCAGTTTTGCCACTGATGTTAGCGAGGCAATGGCACCTTGTTCGTCGCGGCCATGCATTGGGTTTGCGCCCGGAGCAAATGGTGCGCCTGCAACGCGTCCATCAGGTGTATTACCAGTCTTTTTACCGTAAACCACATTGGAAGTAATCGTAAGAATCGATTGTGTTGGAATGGCATTACGATACATTTTTTTGTTGCGAATTTTCGACATGAATCGCTCGACTAGATTGCAAGCAATGTCGTCAACACGCGCATCATTATTACCAAACTTTGGATAATCGCCCGAAATATCGAAATCAACGGCGATGCCATCTTCATCGCGTACAGGTTTGACTGTGCCATATTTAATGGCGGATAAGCTATCAGCAGCGATCGATAAACCAGCGATACCACATGCCATAGTACGTCGAACATCGCGATCGTGCAGCGCCATTAATGCCGATTCATAGCTGTACTTGTCATGCATATAATGAATTGAATTAAGAGCTGTGACGTATTGTGTTGCTAACCAATCCATCAAGTTATCTAACCGAGACATCACGTCATCGTAATCTAACACGTCTGAAGTAATAGGAGCGGCTTTCGGCGCGATTTGCGCTTTCGACTTTTCGTCGATACCGCCATTAATTGCGTATAGCATCGTTTTTGCAAGGTTAGCACGAGCACCGAAGAACTGCATGTGTTTGCCGACAATCATCGGGCTGACGCAGCAAGCAATGGCGTAATCGTCTGAGTTAAAATCAGGGCGCATCAAGTCATCGCTTTCATATTGAATCGAGCTGGTATCAATGGACACTTTAGCGCAATATTTTTTGAACGCTTCTGGCAATTTTTCAGACCAAAGTACAGTGATATTTGGCTCAGGGCTTGCGCCCATTGTGTAAAGCGTGTTCAAAAAACGGAAGCTGTTTTTAGTTACTAATGTACGTCCATCTAATCCCATACCCGCAATGGATTCTGTCGCCCAAATTGGATCACCTGAGAATAGCTCGTCGTACTCTGGTGTGCGAAGAAAACGAACCATCCGGAGTTTCATCACGAAGTGATCAATCATTTCTTGCGCTTGCTGCTCTGTAATGCGGCCAGCTTTTAAATCACGTTCAATATAAATATCTAAAAAGCTAGATGTACGGCCTAATGACATCGCTGCGCCGTTTTGGCTTTTTACTGCGGCTAAGTAACCAAAATAGGTCCACTGAATGGCTTCTTGTGCAGTTTGCGCTGGGCGAGAAATATCAAAGCCATAACTTGCAGCCATTTGCTTCATTTGACCCAGAGCACGGTGTTGCTCTGAGATTTCTTCACGCAGTTGCATGATGTTAGCTACATCTTCACCAGCTTCAAATTGCGCTTGTAGTGACGTGAATTGGTCGTACTTATCTTGCATTAGGTAGTCGATACCATAAAGTGCGATTCGGCGATAATCACCAATGATACGACCGCGACCATAGGCATCGGGTAAACCTGTTAACACGCCAGACTTACGACAGGCAAGAATTTCTGGGGTGTAAATATCGAACACACCTTGGTTGTGAGTTTTGCGTAACTCTGAATAAACGTATTTGATGGTTGGATCAAGTTCGCGATCGTAGGCTTTGCACGAGCCTTCAACCATACGGATACCACCGTTAGGCAAAATAGCACGTTTCAATGGAGCATCGGTTTGTAAACCAACGATAGTTTCGAGATCTTTATTGATGTAACCAGCATCGTGTGAAGTGATGGTAGAAATAATCGAGGTATCGAAATCAACAGGCGCATGGGTGCGGTTTTCTTGGGTGATGCCTGCCATCACTTTTTGCCAAAGCTTGTCCGTCGCTTCCGTTGCACCAGTTAAAAATGATTCATCGCCTTCATAAGGGGCATAGTTTTGCTGAATGAAATCTCGAACGTTAACTTCAGATTTCCAATCACCTGAAGCAAAGTTTTCCCATGCATTGGCAAATAGCTCAGTGTTTTCTGTTTTCATATTGCTACCTTAAATAATCAAAACTTATTTTCAACTCATAAAAAACGCAGAATTTTCTAGTAAGTTGATTTGAATACTATTACTAATGATTCACTGTTAGCTTGGTTGATCATTAGTAATAGCACTTCAGGTAAATCAATAACACCTTGGCTAATTGGTCTTACCAATTTGTGTATTCGATGCTATCACAGCAACGCATATTGTTCACTAGCTAAAAACAAAATATCGGAACTTAGGTGCGAAATTTGTTAACCAGCTAGCATTTTTTTATCTGTATTTGCGCTCATCATTCAATAGCCAAGGCATTTTAAAGTGCCAAAGCAAGAAAGGTGTAAAAATTGAGCTATAGTTTACAAGAAGCAATTAGGGAATAGCCCTAATTAAAACAGGCTGTTACTAAAAGTTTCTGTTTGACTGAAAGACAGTGATGTGTAGTAAGGTCTTTTGCAAAAACGAATACCAATATTTAATGGGGACAAACCATGAACTTCACTCAGTTATATCAAAAAGCGCTCAGCTGGATAAGTAACATTGAAGGACTCGCACCACTGGCATTGAGGATTTATTTAGCGCCAGTGTTGATGCAAGCTGGCTATAATAAATTTGCTCACTTTAGTGACACTGTCGCTTGGTTTGGGAATGCCGATTGGGGCTTAGGTCTTCCTGCTCCAGCTTTATTAGCAACATTAGCTGTAACAACTGAACTCGTGGGGTCTGCGCTGTTGCTTATTGGCCTTGCAACACGCATCGTCGCCATTCCTATGATGTTTACTATGCTTGTTGCTGCCGTGACAGTTCACTGGGATAACGGTTGGTTAGCCATTGCGGATCCGGGGTCTTGGTTAGCAAACGATCAAGTAATTGCTTCAATGGATAAATTAGCTCGAGCGAAAGAAATCCTGCAAGACAACGGTAATTATGACTGGTTAACGTCTTCAGGTAATTTCGTGGTACTGAATAACGGCATTGAATTCGCTGTGACCTATTTCTTGATGTTGTTTGCCTTGTTATTTATGGGTGGTGGTAAATACACCAGTATTGATTACTTTATTGCTAAACGAAATGGAATAGCATAAAGCTGTTTCAGCCACTCTATGATAAATCCCGCACTTTTTGCGGGATTTTTTGTTTTTGGCAACTCTGTTAAGGTAGCGATATATTGCTAATGAAGGAAAATCAATTTTGAACGCTGAACAACTATTATTGACTCGCCAATCGACTCCACGCTTAACCACTCCTGCACCAACCAATGAACAGTTAGAGTTTATTTTAAATGCTGCCACCAGAGTGCCTGATCACGCGAGTTTAACTCCCTATGAGTTCATTATTGCTAAAGATGACGGTTTACAAAAGTTAGCGGATGCTTATATTCATGCTGCAACGTTAGCGAAAGCGGAAACAGCCGTGATAGAAAAAGCGGCTAAATTGCCTTTTAGAGCGCCCATGGTGATCACCATAGCGACTAAATATTCACAGCATCCTAAAGTGCCGAAAATTGAACAAACCATTACTGCAGGCTGCGCGGCTATGGTAATGCAACAGGCCGCGTTCAGTTTAGGGCTTGGCGCAATTTGGCGAACAGGAACTTATGCATTTAACGATGACGTTAAGCTAGCGTTAGGGATTGATAACTATAATGATATTGTCGGCTTTTTATATATTGGTACGCCAGCCGTTAGTGCACCGATAAAGCCACTTAAAAATGGTCATGACTTTGCGAGATACTTATAATCTGACCATACTCTAAGTAACTTTAGATAGATGTTGGTGGGGTGTTGATGTCATTTTTGACTACTGAAAGATTATCGTTACGTAGAATGAATGATGATGATAAAGATTTTATCCATTTATTACTGAACACTCCAGGATATCTAAAATTCATTGGTGACAATAAAGTCCGAACCATTGAGCATGCAAAAGCCTATTTAGTGAATGGACCGAAAACCAGTTATCAGCAGTTTGGTTTTGGCTATTACGTTGTTGAACTTAAGAAAACCGGTGAAGCCATTGGCATGTGTGGTTTAGCAAAACGAGAGTTTTTGCCGTTTGCTGACATTGGCTATGCCTATTTTCCTCGATATTGGGGCAAGGGTTATGCCAAAGAAGCGGCTAAAGCTGTATTTGAATATGGCTATAATACGCTTGGTATCAACCGAATTATGGGAGTCGTACATCCTGAGAATCCGGGCTCTCAACATGTACTAGCCAGTTTAGGACTTCGCTATATTCGTGATATTTGGTTACCTGACGAAGAGCATAAAATTCAGTTGATGGGTTAGCTCGTTAAGTTAAAGCTAAAAAGTTAGAACCAATAAGCATCATCCACATCTTTGCTGAATTTATCTGTGGGAATTTGCTCTAATTGTTCAATAACGAAGTCAATGAATCGACTGGCGGCAAGGCTTAAAAAAGCTCTTGAAGGGTAAACAATGTTGTATTTTCCGCAAATTGAATCCAGTTCTGGTAATATTTTTATCAGTTTTTTAGAAGCAACTTCACTTTGAACATACTCTTTTGGCAATAGAGCAATGCCTTTTCCTCGAAGAGCTGCCTGTTTGGCAAAAGAAACGCTATTAGTTAATAAGTTGCCATTCATTTTTACACCCATCACATTGCCAATTTCTGGTAATTCGTTAAATACTCGGGTATTCAAAAAACGATACATAATGCATTGATGTTGACTTAATTGTTCAACGGAAACAGGTATTCCATATTGCGCTAAATATTCAGGGGTAGCGTAGAAATGAACTTCGGTTTGAAATAAAGGTCTGGCAACCAGATCCGCATCTTCGATTTGTTTATCTATTCGAAATGCGACATCTAAACTGTGTTTGATCATGTCTAACGGCTCAGGTGTGGCAAAAACTTCTACTTTTAATTTTGGGTGTAGTTCCATAAAGTTAAAGACGATATCAAACAGCGATTTAACCTCGGGAATGGGTAAAACTTGGAGTCGTAAACTCCCAGTAAGCGGTGCTTCATCGTGACTTAAATCACTTATAGTTTGATCTAATTCAGTCATAATGCCACGGGTTTTTTGGTAAAAGTGGCTGCCCGCAGTAGTGAGAATGAGCTCTCTGCCGTGTCGATGAAATAACTTTAAAGAAAGTTCGTCTTCTAGTGCTTTTAAACGGCGACTCAATGTTGATTTTGGTATGCGCAGCACATTGGCTGTTTCATTAACACCGCCATTTTCAACGATACGATGAAACAGGGTGATATCTTCTGTTTTCATTAGCTTCTCAACGTTCCAATTATTGCAACAGATGGTCTCGTAAAATCCCATATAGCGCAACAGAATAATTAAGTATAATTACCCTAATTAAATAATCTGTGGATTTATCTATGAAATATTTACCTCAAATGAGCTTAGTGTTTTTAAGCATATTCTTGCTAGTTGCTTGTGGAAAAGAAGAGGCAGAGTTTAAAACGAAAGCAGTCATTCAACCAGTCAAATTGATGACCATTTCGAGCTTGGCTAACCGCAGTTCACGAAGTTTTGCTGCTAAGGTTGCTGCGAATAAACAAGCTGCACTCTCGTTTCGCATGGCTGGCGTTTTGCAAAAAAGGCCACCACTTGAGGGCAGTAAGGTAGTTAAAGGGCAGTTATTGGCACAGTTAGAAACCAAAGATGCGAAAAACAATTTGTTGAATCGTGAGGCTGATTACGATTTAGCGCAGTCAAACTTTAAGCGTACACAAAGGTTACTCAATCAAAAGCTGATTTCTCCTGCGGAGTTTGATGCATCAAAAGCACAATTAAAGTCAGCTAAAGCTGCTTTATCAATTGCGAAAGATAAACTGGGTTATACCAATTTGTATGCGCCATTTGATGGCATTGTCGCAAAAGTAGCTACTGAGAATTTTCAAGTCATTGGTGCTAATCAAACTGTATTAACATTGCAAAAAAACGACACGGTTGATTTGGAAGTGCAAATTCCAGAAAGTTTAGTGGCAAAGTATTTAGCAAATGAGCACTACAAAAGCATAAAGAGTACCGCTGAGTTTGTGGGGAGTGACACTAAGTCTTATCCGGTAACGTTAAAAGAATTCGCAACTCAAGTAACACCAGGCACACAGGCTTATGAGGTGGTGTTCAGCTTACCTCAACCAAAAGATATTGCATTATTACCAGGTATGACAGCAGTCATTAATTTCATGTTACCTCAAAGCGATGCTGAAATGCGCTATGTCGTTATTCCCTTGAGCGCGGTTGAAAAACGTGATGAAGATGGTAAGAGTTTGGTTTGGATTTACAAAAATGGCCGTGTTGAGCAACGTCAAGTATCTATTGGTCAAATCACTGCTAATGGCATTGAGATAACCAAAGGTGTAAAAGCGGGAGAGCAAGTTGTCATCGCAGGGATCCATAAGCTGCATCAAGATCAGAAAGTTAAACCACTAGAATGGGAAAGAGGGGTTTAAATAATGAACTTTGCTGAATATGCGATAAAACATAAAGTCGTGAGCTGGATGTTTGCTTTAATATTGCTATTAGGTGGTATTATTTCATTTACAGGGCTAGGGCAGCTCGAATTTCCTGAATTTACCATTAAGCAAGCGGTGATCAATACCGCTTATCCAGGTGCTTCACCGGAGCAAGTTGAAGAAGAAGTCACGTTACCTTTAGAAGATGCACTTCAACAGCTGGATGCCATTAAGCATGTTAAGTCAGTGAATAGTGCCGGTTTATCCCAAATAGAAATCGAAGTATTCGATAAGTATGATGCAGCAACCTTGCCACAAGTATGGGATGAGGTACGCCGTAAAGTTAACGATCTACAAGGGCAACTGCCTCAAGGTGTGAGACCACCACAAGTCATCGACTATTTTGGTGATGTTTTTGGTTTGTTGTATAACATGACAGGTGATGGCTATAACTACCGTGATTTACGTAACTATGCTGATTTTTTACGCCGTGAATTAGTCTTGGTTAAAGGGGTAAAAAAAGTTTCGGTTGTCGGTGATGTACCTCAACAAATCATTGTTGAAGTCTCTCCGGAAAAGTTAGCTAGCTTAGGTTTAGATCAAAACTTACTGTACCAAATTATTGCTAGACAAAACGTAGTGTCCAATGCAGGTAGTATTCGCATCAATGACCGCCGAATTCGTATTCACCCAACGGGTGAGTTCAAGAGCATTACTGATCTTGAAAATCTATTAGTCAGCCCGCCAAATAGTACTAAGCTAATTTACTTAAAAGATATTGCCAAGGTTTATAAAGATGACAATGAAATGCCACATGTGCTGTACCACAACCAAGGTACGCCTGCGATTTCATTAGGTGTTTCGTTTTCGACGGGGGTCAATGTAGTCGATGTAGGTAACACGGTTAAACAACGCATTGCGCAGTTGCAATCACATCAACCCGTCGGTATGGAATTACATAAAATCTATGATCAAGCATCTGTGGTTGAAACTACGGTATCAGGCTTTGTCATCAATCTCGTTGAATCCATTGCCATTGTGATTGTTGTGTTGTTGATCTTTATGGGCTTGCGTTCAGGCATTCTGATGGGGCTGATCTTGTTGCTTACTATTTTAGGTACTTTCATCGTTATGAAAGTGCTCGATATTCAGTTGCAAATTATCTCATTAGGTGCCTTGATTATTGCTCTTGGCATGCTGGTGGATAACGCTATTGTGGTGACCGAAGGGATAATCATTGGTCTTAAGCGCGGTCAAACACGGCTACAAGCAGCAAAAAATGTGATTAAACAAACTCAATGGCCATTGTTGGGGGCGACCATTATTGCCATTATTGCTTTTGCGCCCATTGGTTTGTCGCAAAACGCAGCGGGGGAGTTTTGTCGCTCATTATTTTATGTTTTGCTGATTTCATTATTCATCAGTTGGATAACCGCAATGACGCTGACACCGTTTTTATGCAATATCGCTTTTAAAGACGGCCAATCAACTCAAGATGATGATGAGAAGGGAGATCCGTATAAAGGCTGGGTGTTTAATGTTTATCGAGCAATACTGTATCGTGCGATTCATCATAGAGCCATTACCATCACCTTAGTTATTGCCGCATTATTTAGTGCGATTGTAGGCTTTGGCTCCATTAAAAATGTGTTCTTTCCTGCTTCTAATACGCCGATATTTTTTGTTGATGTTTGGCTACCTGAGGGAACAGATATTCGGGCAAATGAGCGCTTTATTTCTAAGATTGAAAAGCAGTTACTTAAGCAAGAAGCTGATACAAAAACGGGCGTGGTTAATATTACTTCGGTTATGGGACAAGGTGCTCAGCGTTTCGTGTTACCTTACGCACCAGAAAAAGGTTATCCAGCATTTAGCCAATTCATTATCGAAATGAAAGATCTGGATTCACTAGCTCTCTATATGCCCAAGCTAGAAGATTATTTACGAGCAAATTACCCACAAGCTAAATTCCGTTTAAAACCATTAGAAAATGGCCCAGCACCTGCAGCTAAAATTGAAGCAAGATTTTATGGCGATGATCCTGTTGTACTTCGTAAACTTGCTGCAAAAGCTAAACAAGTTTTGATAGAGGAGCCGGCCGCGGATAACGTGCGCCATAATTGGCGTAATCAAGTTACCATTATTCGTCCTCAATTGGCCGAAGCACAAGCGTTGTCACTTGGTATCACCAAATCAGATATTGATAATGCATTGTTGACTAATTTTAGTGGTCGAGTAATTGGTAGTTTTCGTGAAACCAGTCATATTTATCCAGTAGTGGCACGGGGGCCTGAACACGGAAGGCAAGATGCAGACAGTGCGTCTAAATTGCAAATCTGGAGTCAAAAAACATCAAGTTATGTACCGTTAAACCAAGTTGTTGCAGAATTTAAAACGGAATGGGAAAACCCATTGATCATTCGTCGAGATAGAAAGCGAATGATTGCAGTGATGGCGGATCCTAGATTGGGTGTCAATGAAACGGCTGATTCGGTGTTCAGAAAAATTAGATCTGATATAGAAGCTATTAAATTACCCGAGGGTTATAGCTTAGAGTGGGGCGGTGAATTTGAAAGCGCTGGAGATGCACAAAAGGCGGTATTTAGTTCAATACCTATGGGCTATTTAGTGATGTTTTTGATAACCGTGTTCTTGTTTAACTCAGTAAGGCAACCTTTAGTTATTTGGTTAACAGTACCTTTGTCTGTTATCGGTATTTCAGCAGGATTATTACTGTTTGATGCACCATTCAGCTTTATGGCGTTATTAGGATTATTGAGCTTAACTGGTATGGTTATTAAAAATGGTATTGTGCTGGTGGATCAAATTAATATTGAATTAGATAGCGGCAAACATCCGTATATCGCAGTGATGGACTCAGCGGTGAGTCGTGTTCGACCCGTGTTAATGGCTGCGATCACAACTATGTTAGGTATGTTGCCGTTATTAACAGATGCTTTCTTTGGCTCGATGGCAATAACGATCATCTTCGGGTTAGGTTTTGCTTCAGTACTTACACTGATCGTACTGCCTGTGCTGTATACCTTATTTTTCAGGATCTCTATTCCAGAATAAAGCAATGACACTTGCTAAAGGCGATAAAGGTAACTTTGTCGCCTTTTTTGTCTCCATCGTATTTTCTCTTTTAATCCAGTAATGGGTATAATGCGTGGCAATTCATCAAAATGGGAGCAAATCTTGAGCCGTGCAGTTTTTTTAGACCGAGATGGCGTAATCAATGTCGATCATGGTTACGTACATAAAGTCGATGACTTTGAATACATTGAAGGTGTATTTGAAGCTTGCAAACAGTTAAAAGAAATGGGGTATAAGCTAGTCGTTGTTACTAATCAATCTGGTATTGCACGAGGGATGTACAGTGAAGATGATTTTCACACATTGACAGAGTGGATGGATTGGAATTTTGTCGATAAAGGCGTTGAGCTAGACGGCATCTATTATTGTCCTCATCATCCAGAAAAAGGGTTAGGTGAATATAAGCAAGACTGTGACTGCAGAAAACCAAAAGCAGGTATGCTTGAAGCCGCAGCAAAGTTTCTAAAGATTGATTTTTCGCAATCGATTATGATCGGTGACAAACATGATGACATGTTAGCTGCGGCCGCGGCAGGTGTTCCGACTCGTGTGCTAGTACGTAGTGGTAAAGAAATTGCCAGCAGTGATTGTGCGACCTCAGTAATAGATAGCATTGCGTCACTTCCTAACCTGATTAAAAATATAGCAAAATAGTGTTTTGTAGTTTGAATTTTAACCACTTTGATTGAATGGTGGTCGGTTGGTGCGGAAAGTTGAAGTTTTTAATGAAAAGCACTTGCACAAAAATCTAAGCTCCCTATAATGCGCAACCACTGACACGGCGTCAGGCAATCAACAGTAAGATTGATTGATGTTCTTTAACAATATATCAAGCAAATCTGTGTGAGCACTCACAGAGATAGAACAATC
>JBMYXI010000028.1:0-38855 GCA_049608225.1 Parashewanella sp. | reverse complement strand
TTTAGCTGACAAAAACAAATTCGTGGCCTTAGACTATAAAGAAATGGCGCCCGCGGCAGCCAGCCGCAACATGTATATTTTACCCGATGGCAGTGTCGATAAGCATACAGTGCGCTACACTCGTAAAGGTTTTGGTGTACCCGGCACTGTAGCGGCGTTCGCCAAAGCGTTGAAAGATCATGGCACCATGAGTCTAGCTCAAGTACTAGCACCAGCAATTAAGTTAGCTAAGAATGGTATTAAAGTCACTGATGATCTAGCGTTTTCACTTGTGTATGCAGCGAAACGTTTAGCAAAAGACCCCGAAGCTAAAGCCATTTTTTTTCGTAAAGATGGCACGCCATTACAAGCCGGTGATACGCTTTATCAGAAAGATTTAGCATGGTCTTTGCAGCAAATTGCAGATAAAGGACCAAGTGCTTTTTATCAAGGTGAAATTGCCAAACGTATCGTAACTGATATGAGAAATAATAATGGTTTGATCACTAAGCAAGACATGGCAAGTTATGTAGTGGCTGAACGGGCGCCCGTTCGTACTAATTATCGTGATCATGAGTTAGTGATCATGCCACCGCCAAGTTCTGGTGGCGTTCACATTGCACAAATGCTTAATGTGTTTAAGCATTTTGATCTAAAAACAATGGGACATAACTCTGCGGCAACCATTCACTTAATGAGTGAAACCATGCGTCAAGCTTATGCTGATCGAAGCAAGCATTTAGGTGATCCAGACTTTAATAATATCCCGATAGACTGGCTTACCAGTGACAAGTATGCCGATCAAACCGTTGCGCAAATTTCTTTTGAAAAGGCTCGTTCTTCTAAAGATGTAAATCCAGGAACGCCAGCATTACCAGAATCTCCTGATACCACGCATTTTTCAGTGATGGATAAATTTGGCAATGTAGTATCTAACACCTATTCGCTCAATTATTCTTATGGTTCGGGCATCATCGCCAAAGGTACGGGGATTTTACTCAACAATGTAATGGATGACTTTTCAGCTAAACCGGGATCGCCAAATGGTTATGGTTTAGTGGGAGGCGAAGCGAATGCGATTGCACCAAAAAAGCGAGCGTTAAGCTCAATGACGCCAACCATTGTTATGAAAGATGGCAAGCCATTTTTAGTGACGGGCAGTCCGGGCGGCAGTCGCATCATCACTACCGTTATGCAAGTGGTGTTGAATGTAATTGACCATGATATGAACATTGCAGAAGCGACGCAAGCGATTCGTGTCCACCATCAATGGTTACCAGATCAGATTTTGATTGAACCAGGTCTGAATATTGACACCATTAACTTGTTAAAAGCCAAAGGCCACAAAGTCGTTACGGCGCCTAACTCTATGGGGAGTACACAATCGATTATGTATAAAAATGGTTACTTTTATGGTGCGGCAGACACAAGGCGACCGGGCGCTGCAGCCATAGGTTATTGATATCTATATTTGTTAGATTTATAAAAAGTGGAGGCAATGACTCCACTTTTTTGATTGTTCGAGCTGCCTGCTTCAAAATTAAACGACTTCCTCTTTTTCTTTCCATCTAGCAATTAGATGCGTTGTCTTAACGACAAATTAATTCAAATTCACAAATATTGAAGATAATACTCTGCCTCATAGACTTAGCATTCATGCATTTGCATTCTTTCACTAATAAAATCATGTGCAATATTTGCTATTGATATGGTTTAAGCGAGTTAAATTTATGGCAGCAGCATCACAATCCACTAGCCCTCAATCTCAATATCTTACCCTTGATACATTGCCGAACTTTACTGATGGTAATGAAAGTGTGATTTTGAAAATAAATGACCAATTATATCAGGCATCGGTTACAAAAGGGCAATTGAATTTTAATGCGGTTAGCGCTGCTAGCTTTAAAGCCTCATTATCAAAGTTACAACTATTCGAAGTGGCCTCTAGAGCAGATAAAACAGTGGCTGTGAGTGAATTGATACAGCGATATACTATCGAAATTTTAGCTTCTAATGCTGTATCAGCTACGGTTGCAGCAAATACCGCGAGAAAATTAGATATAGAGCTTGAAGTACTGATTAGATCGTCACCAGCAAAGTGCTGTCAAGTAATTAACCAACTTCATCAATTAGAAGCGAATGCGGATGATACAGGAATGGAGGGGCTGGTATTAGAATCTAAACAAACAAAGGTACAAACGTTAGAGTTTTTAGGGGAAAAGCTATACGATCTTGCAAGGTTAAACCCAGAAAATGCACTCGCTTTAATCGACTTAATTGATCCAAACGGAAAGAGTCCAGATTATAGGTATTATGTTCTTGCTCAGGGTTTGGAGCGTGAACTCGCACAAGTTCAATATACACCATGTATGATTGATAATGTCCCTCAGCGGTATAGGCAAGATATGCTCACCAGTGAATTTGCTGAGGAGGTGCTTAATCGAGCCTATCAAACTGATCCTGTTAATGTTTTACTCACACTCTGCCCGACAACAAATGAATATAAGTCTCTTAAGGCGATATTAGAACTGAGTAATATTGAAGAACTGTTGCAAAAACACTTTAGTGACTGTGGTGCCAACCATGCTTTGTGTCAACAACTCATCCAATTCAGAATCTCAGGATCAGTAATGAATATGCATCCAGTGGTGAGGTTGTTAAGCGCTATGCCCAATGAGGAAGCAGAGCAAATAAGACGCAACATTTTATTACAACAAATGATGGATGAGTTGACTATGCCCAACTGTAAAGCTGAGCAGGTTAAGCAGCCTTTGTTTGCAGGTATGCCAAGTGAGTTAGCACAAAAACTAATCCAGTCGGATGCCTTTTCTGTGTTGTTGAAAAAGGAAACTGTTTCGCTTAGCGGGCTTTTACGTATTACTGACTCTGCCGATGATTGGCAGTTAATGATAACTATTATTGGCGAACAAAAAATCTGTGATTTGTTCATCAATACTCTCTCATTTAGCCATAAATTAGCACTTTGTCATGATATAGAGTCAAGAAAAGCCTTTACAGATCCAGAACCAACCCAGAATGTTATTGCTGGTTCGATTGCTTTCAGTGTATTAATGCGTTTACCCAAACAAAATTATCAAGCCGTTGTTAAAGAACTATACGTTGCAGTAATTGGAGAGTTCCTTGAACATGAAGCTCACTTGAGTCTGGTTAATAACCCACTGTTAACTCACCTCCCTGATGATTTAAAAGCAGAAATCCTCGCCTCCGATACTGTTGCTATAAAAATAAAAACGATCGCTTGCTGTGAACCACAACGGTTACTCCTCCTATCTACGAATAAACTAGATTGGCAGCAATTTATCAAAATAACTGGCTGGATAGATTTTCTCGCCGCTTTTGCATCAAAGCTTGATTTTAATCATGAAGCCCCTGATGTTTATGACGGTTCTGAGAAGTCGTTTCAGTTGTGCCAGCAGTTATGGAAAGTGAGTGGGCAAAGCTATCAAGATCCAGTCGTGCGCCTTGACGCTACTAATAATGACTTATCTATGGCAACAGTAATGCAGCTGTTACCCGACGAAAATTATGAGCAACTCATATTGATGGTGCTGCTAACTGCAATTCCGCATTACGTTAATCGTTCTGATACAGTCAAACCGTTATTAGAGAGCCTGCCTTTAAGAGTTCAACAATTGCTTTTCAATGACACTCGTTTCAAGAATCAATTAAGTGACTTTGTAGATGAGTACGATCTAACTTGTTTATTAGCACTATCTCGAAAAAAAGAGAATTGGCAGCGTTTTGTTGACAATGTTGAAGAATATAAGATCAAAAAGTGGGTTAGTAATCTAAATCAGAGTGACGCTGATCAACTTCGGCAGCTTATTCTTATTAATAATGGATTCTCAAGCCTACCAAATGATGTATGTGATACGCTAAATTCAAAGCTATTATCATTACTTCCAGTAAGTTACTACCAATTAGTCGTCAATGAACTTTTTATTGGCGCTTTTCAACGGCAAATAGATAATGGCATTCCAAAAGCTGACGTTTCGATTTTAGAAAAATTTCCCAGTGAATTTAGAGAAACGTTTTTAGCCAAACCAGAAGTTAGCAAGATGATTGAGGATGCAAGTCAGTCAAACAAATTACTAAATTGTACAACTAGTCCTCAATTATTGGCTAGACTTGCGCAAAAACTGGATTACTTCTCGCTGCTTGCCAATGAACCACAACAGCCATTAGCCGTGTGGGAAGCGGTGGTCGTTAATGACGATTTTATTCAGTATTTTAATAAACTAAAATCTGAAGACTTGCCTAAGTTGTTAGAGTTAATTAAGTGCTGCCCAAAACAACTTTTTCGTAGCCTGCCACCAATTGCACTCGCGACCTTACTGGCTAATGACAATGTAATAAAGACCATTAAACAAGATCCGACTAATTGGTTATGTATTGAAAACCAACCCAACTTCACAGCCGAATTAGCGACTTGTATAGATGAGCATGCACTGGCACTAACAGAAATTGTAGCTAGCTTACCTGCTGATCAACCAAACTGTTTATACCTATGTCAAAACTTGCTTGCCAGCTCATCGATTGATTTTGATGAAGCAAGTCGATTGCTCAATGCGTTGCCTGAACAGGTTTGGTGTGATATTGAGTGTAATCCCGATGCATTTGCACAATTCTTAGGGGGCGAGCTGGCTTCATCCTCTTTTGAAAAAATGCATCTGGTTATAAGATATCTGCAAATGAAAAAATACTCATTACACAAAAAATTAGCTGTCTCAGTAATGTGTCACTCGTTGGAAAATGATTCTGTTTTGCTGTCAGATATTGTTAAGTATGTAAAACAGCAACATTTTGCAATTTGGTCTGATAAGCATTTAAAGCAAGTCGGACCATCACTGATCCAAAGAGCTAGGCTTAACGATAGTTTTATGGGGGTCATTTATGCGTTCGAGATGCCTTGTCTAGATACTGGTGAGCGTGGAACTCTTAGGGCTGATCAGCTCAAAGCGACAGATCAAGAAATTGCCATACTTTCGATATTATTACCTCAAGCCCTAGCTAGACAAAAAGATGGTGTTGAGTGCGCTCATCTATTAACTCAGCTTGCTATTTCAGGGGTAGGTGGGTTAATAAAACATAATTCTTTTAAGTCGCAAGTCCTTGTTTCATGTATCGCACAATTTCCAGTTGCCTCAGCAAAGTTCATCAGGCTTCATTGTCCAACACTTGTAGACTCAATGGATGAGTTATATTTTCAGGCATGCTTAAATGAAAGGTTAACTGATGATCAGCTGACCGCTTTAGCTACTTGTGTGAATTTGTATATCGCACGGGAGCATATTCCAGAAGAGTTGCTTAGTAATCTATGGATAATACTCAATTCTTATCCACAGAGAATGATTGCTTACTATAAGGCGCTACCAGGAACAGTAAAGTCAAATATACCTAATTTCAAACCTGATTGTTGCAAGATGATTTGGGGTAATCAAGCCATTCAAGGTAATGAGTTCATCACTGTGCTTGAGGAGGCAAGTGAAGAAGAGCTAGATCAGTTTATTTCTTGGTTAGCTTTAGCGAATCGTTCAATAATAGAAAAGGATGTTAATGTATCTCAAGTAATGGTTATGTGTGCTTCTTCTCCGATAGCGGCACTAAAGGCTCTAGAGGGGTTGAAAAATGCCGTAGCCAATAATAAAAATTTCTGGGGTAATATAAAACCATTTAATGATGTTCAACTTACAGTTTTAGTTAGCTGGCTAGCGGCTATTAGTTATAACTATCCTGCTGAGGCAGTAAAGGTGTTTAGCAGCCTTAGTCATGAAGATCAAATTAAAGTTCTACACTCGAACGTTTGGCAGCAACAGTTACCATATAATTTAGTAAGGGACCAACAAAATGATAATGGACAAACTGCATCTTATTTAAGAGTGAATTTGATGTCTCAGCTTACTATCGAAGCTCAGGTCAAACTTTTCGCTAAAATAAATAAAACGGTGAATGGGCAAAATAGCCAAGCAAGCATTGCTATCATCGAGCAACAAATACTGCATGAATGTCATAAATCTAACGGTTCTGTATCAGCATCTTCCATTGTTTCTAAGGACGAGGATGCAATAGTCGACGATGGTTGGGATGTTGTAATTGCAAGTCGTCCTGGGTTAAGTACAAATGTTTGCAAGTTACTTAAAACAGTCGATAGTTCATTGCTTACCGAGAGAAGCATGACTGCGCTGTTAGCGACGCAAGATCCCGCAACTTGGGATATATGTGCTCGATGTGATGTCGTAACGCTTATTAAAGCTGCAAAAAATTGTCCTGCACAAAATCTCCTGCCTATGCTAAGCCATTATAATTGTCCTGCAAAATTTAAGGAGTTATTCCTGCAGGATCTGCAATGGGTTTGTGATGCGTATAAAGTGGCGGTACCAGAATGGAATACCAGCTATTCGTCGGCTCAGTTGCTATTGACAGAGGCACCAGTCGATGTTCAGAAAGCGGTTTTACTTCAATATCAACCGAGTGATGTATTACAGTTTGCTACAACTGAACAATGTTCAAAGACATCTCGAGACTTAATCACATTAGAGCCACAATTAAGATCGCATGTGCTCACTGCCACAGTGCTTAAAAACATAGATAGCCAAAACTCAGCAGTGATAATGCAAATATTAGCAAAAATGACCGCGATTGAACTAGCTGAAATATTCAAAAATATAGATAACGCTGCACTGTTATCTATTATTCAAAATCCTGATTGCCCAGAAATTGTTATTACAGCCATACAACAAGATACAACACTGGTAAATCAGTTTGTTACACCAGACAATTTGGCTATCATCGCTGAATCTAGCGCCCCGAGAAATATCAAGATCTTACAAACGTTTAAAGATCGACTCGATGTAGCAGCTTTGAATAGAGTTTTAATGAGTTGCTTACGTGCAGATGAAGTAAGTGAAGAAAAAAGTGCGTCAGAAGTTAATTCACTCATAGAGTTCGTTGCGGGTTTTGACACCCGCACGATATTAGCAAGTGTTAAGTTGTGCGCGCCTGAATTGAAAATTCAGCTACTAAGACTATTGACGACTAAACAGTCGATTCAATGGTTATTCCCGACTGTAGATATGGTTGTTGATTTTGTAAAGGATCTTAATAATCATGAATGTATGATGTTAATATTACAAGGCGAGTTTGCTATTGACTCTGTTGATAGTGCACCATGTATTCCCCAAGGTTCATTTTCACAAATTTGCACACAAAAACAGCACGAATTTAGTAACATGGTTATTGAAAACCCGAAGTTACTTTCATTAATTCTCGACTCAGTATATCCGCGAAGCTTACCAAATAAACTCTATATTACTGCGCTTGTATTAGCATGCGCATCCGATAAAAATAGTGCTAACTCCGATGGTTCACTCGCTCAAAGAAGGGAAATTGAAGTATCTCAGGCTCGACAGCTATTGAATAACACGAGCTTACAGCAGCGTGACGATATATTTGAACAGGTTGATGATGATCTTAAATTATTTATCCTCAAACTAATGTTCACAAGCAAGGGTAATGGTGAATGGATTGCCTCAAAACTCAATGATGTCGGAGCATCTGAGCAAAAATGCGAATTAGTTTATCAAACATGTAAGCTAAAACAGCTGCCAACGACGTGTTTGATTGATTTATTCAAACAATCACCAGTGGTTGCAACTGATTATTTAATATTAAAAGATATTGACGAAGTAATGGCTGTGCTTGGTGAACACAAAGTAACAGTGATTGAATTGCTACACGTAACAGCGGCAACGGTTAAGTGGGTATTAGCGCAAGAATCAGAGAAGGGTGTTGATGGCAACAATGTTTCCGGTGATCTTGTTGATTTATTCCTTGGCAGCCATGTCGATGAATTAGTTCAATTTTATGGGGACTCTCCAGCCGACTTGGTAAATGGTCTCACTCAAGATATTAAAGTTTCTCAGCTGTTTATTTGGCTTATTAGCTGCGGCAAAAGTGTAATTACCGAACAAGTAATGGCCTTGTTGATAAACGAACATAAACAGCTTCAGCAAAGTGTTATAGAGGCGAGAACAGAGTCACAACAGCAACAAAATTACATTGAGGAAGAGGAGGAAACAATTGAGCAAATTAAACTGGAAAGGGTCACTCACCTCATAAAAACGGCTACTCCTGAAGTAGTTAGTGCAGGGTGTCGACAACTATCATTTGAAGCAGTGTGGGCAATTAGGGACTGTTACCCAGAAATCGTCGCTGAGTATATTGCAGGCAGTACTTACACTGAATATCTAAACTTGATCCCTTTATCAGCAAGCTTCAAAACATTTGAGTTGTTCATATTGGCTTATAATAATAAGTTTGATCAGCTAGCAGTGATAGCGGCTTCAGTTAGAGACTACGGCAAAGATTTTGTCGAATACATGCAATGCCGAACGCCTGCAATTGACCCTAGTCGATATTTAATGGCAATTTTTGCTAAAACTCAGGGAAAACACAGGCAAGCTTACCTTAAAGCATTAGGAGAACACGCAACAATAGTAACAACAAGTATTGTTAATGCACTTGTTCGAACGTTACCCTCTAATGAGAAAGCACAAAATATGTGGGCGATATTAAGCCAATCTGAACGACTTACAGTACATGAGAAACTGAAGAAATTAGATACGGTTGATGCCAATAGACTTGTTGATGTGCTTAAAGTTTGATGAACAAAAACATAACCGACTGACATCATTAAATTCACATGATCAAATGCATTTAGCTGGTTTAGGTAATCCTGCTATTTTAGTTGCCTGTTTGGCTGGACCCAATGGGAAAAGCTTATAAAGGTATTTAGAGTTGCCTTTTTCGGCACCAAATTTCAGTGCCATGGCCTTTACTAACGCTCGAATTGCTGGGCTAGTTTTGTATTCGAGATAAAACTCACGTACAAATCGAACCACTTCCCAATGCGCCTGAGTTAATTCAATATTTTCTTGCTCAGAAATTACCTTAGCAAGATCTTCTGACCATTGCTTAAAATCTAATAAATAACCTTGTTTATCAACAGCAACGTCATTGCCATTAACTTGTATCTTATTACTCACCAGCTAATAACCTTTTTATATGTCAGTGATAATTCAATAAATTCAGCGTAACTAATCTGTTCGAAGGGGAATGACCTAATACTGACGGCAATGGATTTGGCATCTTCAGCTAATACTTTAATATTTAATTTTCGAAAATCGATATCGTTACCGAATTTCCAAGTATCTACAGGGAAACCTTTTTGTAAACAATGCAATGCACTTCCTGCGAGAATGATTAGATCATTGTCATTGATGTAACGTAGGCATAATTGCAGTGCATTATCTTTACTTTGTGATGTTTGGATAAAATGTATGTCCATTAAAAGACCAAAACCTCATCAGCTTCTTTAATTAGGCTACTTACTCGAATAGGCTCAGCTAATTTAGCGTCAATCACTAAATCAGATTTAGATAAGTCGTATTCACCTAATGATTGATTGCATAAATAAATATCTTCAATATCGTATAAAGGTAAGGCTTTAAAGGTGGATATGTAATCTCGACCTCCAAGCAATTCAGGTTGCTGATCATTACGCAAGTTTAAAACACCTTCATCGATAAACAATAGGCTGACGTGTTGATCAAAACTTGCGCTGAGCATAGCAAGATCTAACGCTTCACGCCCTTTGGCATTATCAGCTGGCCCTGTGCGAAATATAAAGCAAATCTTTTTCATTAAAATGTTACCAATTTATCCGAGGTTTCGATCGCTGTTACCAACTCACCTAAACCCGCCATTTTAAACGGTGGGCAAACGTTAAATTGAGCAAGGTTTTCTTCATTCGCTTCTTGTTCGGCAACGACGCCGCGTCGTAATGCAGCTGAAACACAACACACCAATTCAAGCTGATATTGCTGAGCCAATTGTCGCCATTGTTTGTGGATATTAAATTCATCAGCAGCGGGACAAAGTAGCGCGTTGGCATGACTCACGCCATCTTGATAGAAAAAGACGCGGGTAATACTATGGCCACGACTCAATAAAGCTTTGGCAAATGCAATGGCACGAAACGATGCACTATTACCATAGGCATTCGAGGTCACTTGAATAACAAATTTGCTCATAATTGTGATTTTAACTTGTTGATAATGCATTTTACCTTATTTGTTAAGGAAAATTCTATATGCAGTCATTATCAGCTACTGGGCTGGTGACAAAAGGTGCGTAGGGTAGTTTGATTCTGCACTATTTAAAAATGATTATATCTAGCTTTGTCAGTGTATAACGGCAGTGTCATTTGCACTGTATCAATTTATTGAGAATTATCTATTCCAAATCGAGCTGTATTCAGTACATTAGTCTGTATACATTGATCGATGTCAAATTTACATCGAACTAGGTCAATCTTTGAGCATGTTTATTTAACAGTTACTTTACACTCTAAGCCAGAGCAATTACTTTAGCCGCAAATGTGAACGGACGATCAGAGAAGTAAGTATATGAGTTGGCAATGGGTCGCAAATTTAGGTATCTCTAAAAAATTAAGTTTAGTCATTTTCCCTTTTTTGATTGGTTGTTTGGTATTTGCTGGAATCATCATCACTGATCAAATTAATCAAAAACAAAACCTTCAAGAAGTATTGCAGCTCACAAAACTAGCAGAGCATAATAGTAATCTTGTGCATCAGTTACAAAAAGAACGTGGTATGAGCGCAGGCTTTTTAGGGAGTAAAGGACGTTCATTTAAGAATTCGTTACCGCAGCAAAGGTCTAAAGTGGACGGAGAAGTTGAAAAGTTACGAGATTTCTTGAAACATAATGATAATTTTTCTAATCAACTTCGTAATGATTTGCAGCTGATCAAGACTCAGCTGTCTCAATTGTCCCTCATTCGACAACGCGTTAACGAGCTAAGTATTTCTGGAAAAGATCAGGTACAGTTTTATTCACAATTGAATCAAAAACTACTTAAGTCTATTGATTTAGTGGCTAAACAAGCTTTAGATCATGATGTATCAATACAAGTCGCCAGCTTTGCAGCATTTTTGCAAATGAAGGAAAGAGCAGGTATTGAACGCGCAATAGCATCTTCCATGTTTGGACATAGTAACAGCGACAGTAAATTTGTGCGCATCGTTCAACTTATTGCTGAACAAAATAGTTATCAAGAACGTTTTATTGCACTTGCTTCCGTTACTGACAATCAGAAGTTTCAACAACTATTAGCAAACTCTGCAATTAAAAGTGTGGCGCAATTAAGAAGTATCATTACCACCAAAAATATCGATAAAATTAATAACACTCAACCAGAGACATGGTTTAGGGCTGCAACGAGTCGCATTGATTTACTACGACAATTCGAAAAAGTGATGTCGGTGAGCATTCTCAGCAGAACACAGCAGAAATTAAACTCTGCAAATAGTGTCTTATTCACTGCCTCTTGTTCGTTATTTATTCTGTTATCTTTGGTGTTAATGTTAAGCTTTGTTATCGCTCGTTATTTGAGTCGCACAATTAAGCTGGTAAGTGACAAAGTTAATACTGTAGGTAAACAACTGGATTTAAGCGTCAGAATTGATCATACCTCAACGGATGAGTTGGGTGAGGTTGTCACCTCATTTAATTCGATGATGGAGCAATTTGAACAAGTTATTGTCAACACGCGTACTAGTACCCAAGAAATATCGACTATGGTTCAGTCGCTCAATAGTAACAGCCTGCAAATGCAACACGATATTGCTAAAGGTCAAGGAGAGGTTGAGCAAGTTGCTTCGGCAATGAGTGAGATGAGCGCAACCGTTAGCCAAATTGCAGGTAATGCCGTAGACGCTGCGCAAGCATCAAAAGAAGCTAATAAAGAAGCCGCTGAAGGTAATGTTGAAGTACTGAAAACCGATAGCTCAATTCGTGGCTTAGCTGAAGAAATGCATTCCGCTTCTAATGCCATTAATTTGCTTGATAAAGAAATACACAGCATTGTTGGGGTGCTGGATGTGATTTCAGGTATTGCTGAACAAACCAATTTATTAGCACTTAATGCAGCAATCGAAGCAGCTAGAGCGGGTGAATCGGGTCGCGGGTTTGCCGTCGTAGCAGATGAAGTTCGGGGCTTGGCGCAACGAGCGAAAACATCGACGTCTGACATTAAAAGCATGACTGAAAGGTTGCAGATCGGTGCTGAAGAAGCGGTTCAGGCTATGGTCCGTGGTTTATCTAAAGCTGATGAAAGTGTCGAAGAAGTGAAAAAAGCAGGTGAAGATCTGCGTCAAATTGTCGGTTGCGTTCAAACCATCGACGAAATGAATGCACAAATTGCGACGGCGACTCAACAGCAATCGACGGTAACTGAAGACGTGAGCTCAAATGCTAATGCAATTAATGAGCTTTACAATAGTTCAATGCAAAGTTCACAGCATATAGTGCAACTTAATGAACAACTCTCCAGTGAAACCGTGGCGTTAATTAAAAAAGTAGAGCAATTTACTGTCTCAACCCAGGCATAACTCATGTGTCATAGAATTTGAATTTTTTTGATAACGGTTTAGCCATTACTTTGTGGCTAAATCGTTTCATATAAGTTACACAGTATCTTGTGCTTAATACATCTATTTTTCTCTTTAATAGGATGGTGTACGTGATCTAGATCAAGCTTTGATGTTCAAAGCGAAGATATCATTGTCTTATTGACTGTTAGAAGTTGTCGCTGTAATGGAGTGTATGTGAAAGCTTTGGCCAACCTGTTTAAATCGATGCTAGGTAGTGTTCGCGACCTAGTTCCAATTGTTGTTGTTATTACTTTTTTTGAAGTATTTGTATTAAAACAATCACCAGATGATTTGGTGGCACTTGTCACTGGATTTGTCTTGATCATCTTTGGGCTGACATTCTTCATTTTTGGGCTTGAATTGGGTTTGTTTCCTATTGGTGAGTCGCTGGCACAAGCTTTGGCGAAAAAAGGCAGTATTTTTTGGCTGGTTATTTTTTCGTTTGCATTGGGTTTTGGTACCACCATAGCCGAACCAGCATTAACCGCCGTCGCTAGTGAAGCAGCTGCTGTTGCGGCACAAGCAAATGCGATTGAAGCGACGCAAGCAGCCAAAGACAGTTATGCCTTGGGGCTTCGAGTAACCGTTGCGGTATCTGTTGGGCTGGCAATTCTACTTGGTGTTGTAAGAATATTAAAAGGCTGGCCAATACATTACTTGATCATTGGTGGTTATGTCTTAGTCATGATATTAACTAGCTTTGCACCAGAAAGTATTATTGGGGTAGCTTATGACAGTGGTGGCGTAACGACATCAACGATCACCGTGCCGTTAGTCACAGCTTTAGGTGTTGGATTAGCCAGTGTAATTAAAGGGCGTAACCCTATGCTTGATGGCTTCGGTCTAATCGCATTCGCAAGCTTAACGCCGATGATTTTTGTACTTTGTTATGGCATGGTGGTGATGGGATGAATGTTTTAGAATCCTTTATGAATACATTTCTGCTCACAGTTAGAGATGTAGTTCCAATTGCAATTATTTTATTTGGATTTCAATTAGGTGTGTTAAAGCGACCAATATCGAATCCCAAAAAAGTGATTGCCGGTTTTATTTATGTAATTTTAGGTTTGAGCTTTTTTCTAGTTGGGCTTGATATGGCATTGTTTCCACTTGGTGAAATGATGGCAAAACAGCTCACGTCACCAGAGTTTATTGGCGTATCATCAGGCATCGCCCCCCATTGGCAAGATTATATATGGGTCTATATTTTCGCCTTTGCTATTGGTTTTAGTACCACAATTGCGGAACCGTCCTTAATTGCTGTAGCGATAAAAGCCAATCAAGTGTCCGGTGGTGCAATCGGCGTTCAAGGTTTAAGGCTATCTGTTGCGTTAGGTGTCGCCATAGGGATCAGCTTAGGTTGCTACCGCATTGTCGTGGGTGATCCAATTCATTACTACATACTTGCAGGCTACATTGTCGTTGTTATTCAGACATTCTTCGCGCCAAAAATGGTGATCCCATTAGCGTACGATTCTGGCGGCGTAACAACATCAACAGTCACTGTGCCATTAGTTGCGGCGCTAGGGCTGGGGTTAGCAACCAATGTTGAAGGACGTAATCCACTGATCGATGGTTTTGGTTTAATCGCATTTGCCAGTTTATTCCCCATAATTTCTGTCATGGCATATGCACAAATTGTCGAGTTATTAAATTCAAAGGAAAATAAAAAGGAGTCATCTGATGCGTTTTAAATTGATAATTGCATTTGTCGATGATGCATGTACAGACGAAGTGCTTGATGCGGCAAGAGCAGCCGGTGCAACAGGGGCAACGGTGATTAATCATGCAAGGGGCGAGGGCATCAAACAAAAGAAAACCTTTATGGGGTTAACCTTGGATGTTCAGCGAGATGTGATGTTATTTTTAGTTGAAGAGCATATTAGTAGAGAAATTTTAGAAAAAATCAGCCGAGCAGGGAAGTTTGATTCCGAGCCAGGCAAAGGTATTGCCATACAAATTAACGTAGAAGATGCTGTTGGCGTTGCTCATCAGGTTGATGCGTTAACTAAACAACTTGGAGATCAATTGGTATGAAAAACATAGTCGGAAATGCTTTGATCAGAAACACCGATGTAATGACACAAAATTTTGCCATGGTCGATGGTCTTGAAACCGTTGCAGAAGCTATCAATATTGCTATCGCGAAAAATGTTGAAGTGTTATTTGTAAAAAAACGTAGTGAGTTTGATGAGTTCGGCATGGTACTAATGAGCGACATTGCCCGCAAAGTGCTGGCGAGAGATCGTGCACCTGAACGTGTGAACGTGTATGAAATAATGACAAAACCATTAGTATCAGTTAATGGTTATATGGATGTTAGATATACTGCACGCTTATTTGAAAATTTGTCAATATCTCAAGCGCCTGTGATTGATGGCCCTCGGATCCTTGGCTTAGTGAGTTATAATGACATCGTGCTAAAGGGCATGTTAGCGCAAGAGTGAAATAGTGATTAAGCCCTGTTGTTACAGGGCTTTTTTTGATTACAGATTGTTACAATTGCAAGTGTTTGGAATGAAACCAAAGGTGTGATTCAATAAAATCCGCAATAAAATAATAACTATGATCATAACCTTCATGATAGCTAAGTTGTAATGGATAATTGCTTTTTTTAGCAGCAACCATTAATACTTCTGGCATCAATTGCTCTGTTAAAAAATCATCGGCAGCACCTTGATCAATCATAATAGGTACAAATTGAGTCGCTCTTTGAATTAGTTCGCTGGCATCGTAGTTTTTCCAAGCATTGCTATCGTTACCTAGATAAGTTGTGAAAGCTTTTTTACCCCAAGGGCTGTTTATTGGGTTACAAATCGGACTAAACGCTGAAATTGATTGATATCGCTCTGGATTCAACATTCCAATGGTTAATGCACCATGGCCTCCCATTGAATGCCCAGCAATCGAACGTTGCTTTGTGACTGGAAACTTTGATTCGATGATCTGTGGTAATTCTGAAGCAACATAATCATACATCTGGTAATGATCGCACCAAGGAACTTGCGTTGCATTAACATAAAAACTTGCGCCTTGGCCTAAATCATAACCGTCATCATCAGCAACACTGTTACCGCGTGGACTGGTATCTGGGGCGACTATAGCAATACCTAACTGCGAAGCGACTCTAAGTGCGCCCGCTTTTTGCATGAAGTTTTCATCGGTGCAGGTCAAGCCAGAAAGCCAGTATAAAACAGGCACTTTGTTACCGTTCGTCACTTGTGGTGGCAAGTAAACAGCAAAGCGCATTTCACAATTTAGGACTTGTGATTGGTGACGATACTGTTTATGCCAGCCACCAAAGCTTTTGTTCGCACTTATGTTCTCAATGTTCATTCTTGTTCCTTATATTTGAGTGAACAGGCCCTAAGTGATTAAAAGTGAATGACACTACGAATGCTTTTCCCTTGGTGCATTAACTCGAAGGCATCATTAATACCTTCCAGTGGCATAGTATGAGTAATAAAATCACTCAACTTAAATTCGCCTGCGAGATAACGTTCAACGTAGTTTGGTAACTCTGAGCGCCCCTTAACACCACCAAAAGCAGAACCCTTCCAAACACGGCCAGTGACCAATTGAAACGGTCTTGTTGAAATTTCTTGACCTGCGCCAGCTACACCAATAATGATCGATTCGCCCCAGCCTTTATGGCAGCATTCTAAAGCTGAGCGCATGAGATTTACATTACCCACACACTCGAATGAATAATCAACACCACCGTCTGTAAGTTCGACGATAACCTCTTGTATTGGTTTATCATAGTCTTTAGGATTGATAAAGTCCGTCGCCCCTAACTGTTTGGCCAAATCGAATTTACTTTCATTAATGTCGATCGCTATAATTCGTCCAGCCTTAGCCATAGTTGCTCCGATAACAGCAGATAGGCCTATGCCACCAAGGCCAAAAATCGCCACAGTATCACCAGATTCAACTTTAGCTGTATTCATAACCGCACCAATGCCTGTTGTTACACCACAGCCTAATAAACAGACTTCCTCTAGTGGCGCTTGTTTATTCACTTTGGCTAAAGAAATTTCAGGTAATACGGTATACTCTGAAAATGTTGAACAGCCCATATAATGAAAAATTGGCTCACCGTCTTTGTAAAAGCGACTGGTACCATCGGGCATTAACCCCTTTCCTTGTGTTTCACGAATTTTTTGACAAAGATTGGTCTTACCCGATAGACAGAACTTGCATTCCCTACATTCCGGTGTGTATAACGGGATCACATGATCGCCGACTTGAACACTGGTAACGCCTTCTCCGACTTTCTCAACAATACCACCACCTTCGTGCCCGAGAATAACGGGAAACAGCCCTTCAGGATCTTCACCTGATAAAGTATATGCGTCAGTATGACAAACACCTGAAGCAACTACTTTAATTAATACTTCACCTTTTTTAGGTAGCATTACATCAACCTCTTCAACGACAAGAGGCTGTTTTGGTCCCCAAGCAATTGCTGCTTTGGATTTTATAAATTGATCAGTCATTATGGGTTCTCTTATCAATAGCCAATAGTTAGCCAACCATCTGATGAACAGAGTGAATGGTTTTAACATGACTTAAAAATTTGATAGTAACTCAATCACGGCTTGTTGACGAATGAACAAAAAATAAAATATCAGCTAAGACGTTAACTGTTGAAGTATGCAGCACGAAGTCTGTTTTATCATCAAGCTAAATCTGAGGGCGCTGGATTCCATTTTCGTCTTATTGCTTGACGTAGTTCTCCAGACTTACCGCTTACTGATCTTGAATCGGCCTTATGCTTAGTCACTTTACTAACACTTACATTGCTATCGTTAAATTTTCGTTTACCTTGAACTGGATATTTTTTTGGCCTTTGCACCGTGAGACAATCTGTGATCAAGTCAAGTTGGTGAGCGACATCTTCAACTTGATTTACAAGATTAACAGCCACATCAATGAGTTCGAGTTCATTTGAGTTGTAACATTGTGAAGTAAGATACCCAAGCCAACGATGGTGAGCAGCATTGAAATATGTATCAACATTTTTTAACCGCTTTGTTGTTTTAGAATTCAGTAACAATTGCAACCCTCTACAGCTAATGGTATTAATGCAATCCATGCTAGGGGGGCACTTTGATTTATCGAGCAGAAGGGTGTATTCAAAATATTTTTCTGATAAATAGATTTGAAGTGCTGCTTCGGCTTCAGCGTCTGTTATCGTTTTTTCAAGTACGCTTTCCAGCATAGTGATGCGACAAAGTAGTGCTTCTTTTTTACCATGATTAAAATCTGCTTTAATCAAATCATAAACTTGATCGCGAGAAAATTTTAGTGAACTCGTACCTACAACTATGTTCGGTTGAGGACTATCTGTAAATATTCGTATTTGTTGCTGTGTAAACTGATTAATGTAATCGAATAATACAATTTGTTGTTGCTCTTGGCAGAGCTGATCAGCGATTTTAAGAAAATCCAGATAAAGGCTTCTGCATGTCTCAAAAGCTTCTTGAGCAACATAGGGTGAATACAAATCAACTACAGCCTTTGCGCATATCAAGGCTCTGTTATTACAAAATAATGCAAAAGTAACAGTTTCGTCTGAATCGGTCATTTCATATAGACGGTCACGAAGAGCAAGATAATTTTGAAGTTGTAACTGACATATCTCTATTTTGCTTTTAGAAGATAAGCTAACTGTCGTTGTTGCCATGATCTGCTCGATGGCTTTAATTCTATCTGGTAAATCACTTATTTTTTGCTTCTGATTAATTTGTTCAACTAATGCACTTTCTTCTTCAGTCCTAAGCTGCTGTTCAGGATCTTCTACTACAACTTTATATACTTCATTCACTTGACATGAATAGTTACAGTGGTAAGTAATGTCATAGTTTGTCAGCATAACTTGTTTTAGCTCAATTACTTTTTATTATGTAAGATAATAAAAAGTATCATGCAAGAGGTCATTAACTGCACATTAAATATACTCAAGCATATTTAAGGGCGTACGTGGAAGCTTGTACATTTTACCTCCTGCACTGAGCATCCACGATCTAAAGTACTTCCAATTAACGAGTCTTAAAACAACTTTGAACTGTTGTTTCTATCAACACCGTTAATTGGAGTCAATGCTGCTATTCATCTTGATATTTGGTGCCGTAGAAACTGACTAACAATAATTGTTTCAATTCAGCAATGAGCGGGTAGCGAGGGTTTGCGCCAGTACATTGATCATCAAATGCATCTTCAGCTATTTCATCTAGCTTAGCTAAGAAATCTGCTTCATTAACGCCTGCTTCTTGAATCGATCTTGGAATACCAATGGCTTGCTTTATTTGCTCAATTTTTTCAAGTAATAGTTCAACCTTTTGCTGGTCATTATCACCGCCTAAGCGTAAGTGATCGGCAATTTCAGCATAACGACAGAGCGCTTGAGGGCGATCATACTGACTAAATGCTGCCTGCTTGGTTGGCAAGTCAGTAGCATTAAATCTAATAACATTTGAAATCAACAGCGCATTAGCCAGTCCATGAGCTAAATGGAATTCAGCACCGATTTTATGTGCCATAGAATGGCAAATTCCCAAGAACGCATTAGCAAAAGCGATACCAGCAATGGTTGCACCATTATGAACCTTTTCTCTTGCTATTGGGGCATCTGCGCCTTTGTCGTATGCCTCTGGTAGATATTTAATCAGTAAATCCAGCGCCTGTAACGCTTGACCATCGCTGTATTCGTTAGCCATGACACTGACATAAGCTTCTAATGCATGAGTGATCGCATCAATACCGCCAAATGCTGTCAGTGATTTAGGCATATCCATCACCAAGTTTGGATCAACAATGGCCATGTTTGGTGTTAATTCGTAATCGGCAATCGGATATTTTTGACCGCTGATTTCATCAGTCACTACAGCAAACGGAGTGACTTCAGAACCAGTGCCTGATGTCGTCGGCACCGCCACCATTGATGCTTTTTTACCAAGCTTAGGAAACTTATATATGCGTTTACGAATATCCATGAACCGCAAAGCTAAATCTGCGAAATCGACATTTGGGTGTTCATACATTACCCAGATAATTTTGGCAGCATCCATTGGTGAGCCGCCACCAAGTGCAATAATGACATCGGGTTGAAAACTGGTTGCCACTGCCGCCCCTTTTTTTACGACCGCGAGAGTAGGGTCGGCCTCAACTTCATAAAACACTTCTGTCTCAACACCTTGCGCTTTAAGTATTTTAATGGTTTCGTCACAATAACCGTTATTGAATAAAAACTTGTCGGTAACGATAAGCGCACGGCGTTTTTCACTTAACTCTTCAAGTGCGATAGCCAAACTGCCACGACGGAAATATATAGATGAAGGGAGTTTGTGCCACAGCATGTTCTCAGCTCTCTTTGCAACAGTCTTTTTATTGATCAAATGGCTAGGGCCAACGTTTTCTGAAATAGAGTTTCCGCCCCATGAACCACAACCTAAGGTCAGTGATGGTGCTAATTTAAAATTATATAAATCACCAATACCACCTTGAGAGGCTGGCGTATTAATGAGAATGCGCGCAGTTTTCATTCTAAAACCAAACTGTTTCACCCGATCAGCTTGAGTATCTTGATTAGTATATAACCCAGATGTGTGTCCAATGCCACCTAACGCGACTAATGCCTCTGCTTTTTCGAGAGCATCGTTGAAATCGTCAGCTCGATACATACCAAGTAGCGGTGACAGTTTTTCATGGGCGAATGCTTCAGCTTCTTCAATGGCTGTAACTTCGCCAATGAGCACTTTGGTCGTTGGTGGCACCTCGATGTTAGCCATTTCCGCGATTGTTACGGCGCTCTGGCCAACAATGTCTGCGTTTAAACCACCATTGACCAATATTACTTTTTGCATCGCCTTGGTTTGTTTCTCCGATAGCAAATACCCTCCATGACTGGCAAAGCGCTCTTTCACTTGTTCATAAATACTATCAATCACCACGACCGCTTGCTCTGACGCACAAACCACACCATTATCGAATGTTTTAGACATTAAGATTGAACTTACCGCACGTTTAATATCCGCCGTTTCGTCAATGACGATAGGTGTGTTACCAGCGCCAACACCAATAGCTGGTTTTCCAGAAGAGTAGGCAGCTTTCACCATGCCTGGTCCGCCAGTAGCCAAAATTAAGTTCATTTTGTTGTGTGTCATTAACTGGTTCGATAGGGCAACACTGGGCTCATCAATCCAGCCAATAATGTCTTTGGGAGCCCCTGCGGCAACGGCTGCTTCAAGAACTAATTTAGCCGCAGTCGTCGTTGAGTTTTTAGCTCTTGGATGAGGTGAAAAAATAATACCATTTCGAGTTTTTAAACTGATCAATGCTTTAAAAATCGCCGTCGATGTTGGATTAGTTGTTGGCACGATACCGCAAATCAATCCAACAGGCTCTGCAATGGTAATGGTGCCGAAAGTCGCATCCTCATCGAGAATTCCACAGGTTTTATCATCTTTATATTTGTTGTAAATATACTCCGAAGCGAAGTGGTTTTTAATAACTTTATCTTCAATTACACCCATGCGTGTTTCTTCTGCGGCCATTTTTGCCAATGAAATACGGGCATCTGCTGCGGCTAATGCTGCAGCTCTGAATATTTTATCTACTTGAACTTGGTTAAAATTAGCAAATTTTTCTTGCGCCTTAGCGACTCTGTCTACTAATAAGTCGAGCTTTTGAGCATTGTTTACAGTCATATTTATTTCCTATTAAAAGCATTTAGCTCAAGTGCATAATGCGCTGAAATTCAGCAATTGGCTAAATGTTCTTTACATTACAAATTTAACTACATATGCGCGGTAAATCTGTGATCTAAATGGCATTTTGATGTAAGGAACGTAATTTTCTTACAGAATGTTGAAAGGGAGCTATAGGTATTTGCGTTTTATAAGGTTGGTTAATAATAACAGTACTTCTTGCGCTTGTTGATACTCCATTTTTGCTGCTGCATTTAATTGCTGGTTTTTACTTAGGTTTTCAAGTCTATACGTCGCGATGGCAACGACATTGTTTCCTTGGTTATTCACAATTGAAGGATCAATAGCTGGTTGAGATAGCAATAACATGATGATTTTTAAGTTTCCTTCTAATGTAGCGATATGTAGCAAAGTATCGCCTTGCGAGTTTTGCCTATTAATTTCTACATCGCACATCAACAGCTGTTGAACTACCTGCACATAGTTTTTCTTAATCGAAATACAAAAGGACTCAAAAATGCAATCTTGAGAATATTGATGTTGCTGCATTAATATCTTTACTGCTTGAGGACTATTATTGGTTGCAGCACTCAATAAACATTGATCGTCCAAACCCGCATTTGACTTACTCAGCAATAACTCTAATAACTCATGTTGATGTTTTAAAATCAAAATTAAAACAGGGTTAATGCCATTAATGTTTTGCTGCCAACAATTTAGCGGTTCGACTTGTAATAATGTGTGCGCGCATTGCCATGACTCATTCTGCACCGCTGTCATCAATGGAGATTCATTATTGTGGTCAAGCACATCAATACAAATATTATTGGCTGCTAATAAATGCTTGAGGTGCAATTGACGATTATAAGCGCAAGCGATATGCAAGGCAGTACGTCCTAAACTGTCTGTTTTATTGATGTCTATACCGAGCAAAATAAGAACATTCAGCACGTTTAAGCTGTTATTTAATATACATGTGTGCAGCCAAGGAAAATGGAAATCCTTGGTTCGCTCCAGCGCAATGCCTGCATGTATTAACTTTTTAACCGCGGCGACATTGTCTTCAGCGATACTCTTCAACATTGCTGATTCTAACATGGACTCCGAAAATTGCTCATGCACAATCCCAGCTTCTAAGTACTGTAAAATTAATGGTTCTATTAATCGACTGTCGTTATGTGACAAGGTGCCTTGGCAGGTCAATAATTTTAAATATTCTGCCGAAAAAATTGGAGAATCAATTAACTCGACAAAACTGTTTATCCGCTTTAAATCTTGCTGACTATATAACCAATCAAGTAACTGCAGTTTCAAATTATCGTTATTGACTAAGGTATCAAGAACCATCGTTTGAAAATTTAATTGAGCGTCGGCAGTAAGCTTGTGTTGGTTACGATAAAATACTTGAAAAAGGGCTTCTAAACTTGTGCAATGGATCAGTTGTGCCTTGATATTTGTTAACAGCGCGTCGACAGGAGCAGTAGGGTGTTGCGGTAACTTTTTCGTTGCCAGTTGTGTCGACAGTATTTCAGCAGTTAGCATGAACACACTCATAAGGTATCTGATAACACGAATATTGAACTTTAATTGTGCTAATGGCTAATGAATGTTTCTTCATTGGCGGTTAATACCAGCAACGGAGCTGTTAACAATTATCACAGCTGAAATTGCATCTTCATTGGTTAAGGGTATAATTCACGCTTTAAATTTAAGTCTGAGTAATCGACGTTTTATGTCAAAAATCAATACTGTTTTAGCCATCGACACTTGCACTGAAGCATGCTCAGTCGCTCTCTATTCAAACAATAAAATTTATGTAGATGAATCCATTGCACCTAGAGAGCATAGTCAAAAATTATTAAAAATTGTCAATGAATTACTTAATCAGGCAGCAATAGAGTTAGCCGATATTGATTGTTTAGCCTATGGGCGTGGACCGGGCAGTTTTACCGGTATTCGTATTTGCACCAGCATGGCACAAGGTTTATCGTTAGGCCATGATCTGCCAGTTATAGGTATTTCAACACTAAAAGCGATGGCAATCAAAGCCCAAGAGCAGGGCGCTACTCAGATACTATGTGCCATTGATGCCAGAATGGGGGAAGTGTACTGGTGTCTTTATCTTGTTGAGAATGGTCAGCTGTTACAACAAGGCGATGAAATGGTAAGTAAGCCAGAAGATGTTTTTGTTCCAGAAGACTTAAGTGGAAAACTGACACTTTGCGGAACAGGATTTGATACCTATCCACAATTAACAAAGATAACATCAATCACAGAAATCAATGAGTCGGCTAAATTACCGTCGGCGCAAGAAATGTTAACTTTAGCATTGCGAGCAGATACCGAAGAGTTCACGATAGCTGATGACATTGCGCCTGTGTATTTAAGAAACACCGTTGCTTGGAAAAAATTACCGGGGCGAGAGTAACAATCCCCATAAAAAAGAGAAGCAATTAGCTTCTCTTTTTTATAGGCTTTTGAAACCGAAATCAGGTTAATTCAGAATAAACTGATCACCATTTTTGATGGCATTGGCTTTATCGGTTTTCGCTTCAGATGTTACAGCAATTCCGCCTACAAGAATATTCTCAATTGACCCTGTATCAACTTGCACGCCTGAAAAAATTCCCGCATCGATTTTTATACCTGAACGCTCCGCAAAACGACTGCTGGTATTGACGAAGGGCAAATACTTCGAGGTGATATGTGCTTTAATAATCACTTCATCCCCATTTTTTGATAACTGGTAACTATCGACTTGTCCAATGTTAATACCGCGAAAAAACAATTTAGTGCCGACAGTAATCGAACCCAGCTCAGATTTTATCAGTGAAATAATAACAGCATGTTCAGGCACGAGTGCTGAAGCATTGTTATTACTCACTGTAAATTGGGTTTTCTGTGTCGTTGATTTACCCGAACTCGCATTAATATAGGCACCGGTTAACAAGGTTTCAGGTGCCTTTATCCCCGCAAGTGAAAGTTGGGCGTCAACTAGAGAATAATGGCTATCGTTTCTCATAAATGGAGCGGAATACTGTCCATATAAATAAGCAGAAGCTGTGATGTTTTTTAAATCCGCATCAAGACTTATCTTACGTATTTCGCCAATTTTAAAGCCAAGATACTTAATGGCTGCGTTATCCGTAATACGACTAGTAGCAGCTAATGTAAGCTTGATCGGTTTTGCCTGATTAACCGCCATTACTTCATCGTCATATAACAGCTCAGATTTTGTTTCGGGGGTGTGACTGAGAAGTCCTAAACTGACACTGCCTTTTAATGCACCTTTTAATGGCGTAACTTTTATATCAACCCCTGAAAGGCCTGCTTTTATTTGTGCTGCATTGTTTTGCCAAAATACACTTCTTCTGGAGATGAGTGAGGCATATGATTTATTAATTGATAAGTTAATGGCAAATGAATCACTGCCAGCCAGCCAATTAATGTCATCTACCTGACCAATGTGCATTTTTTTATAATACACGGGGGAACCGACCTGCAAATTGGCAGCATTAGCACTGCGAAGCGACACTTGTACGCTATTTAATGCTGCTGTCGCTTTTTCTGCTGCGGCGTTTGAAGCAAAAATAGTATAAGTTTCAGCATGTTTTTCTGCAGCATTAACACGAGTCACTAAATTCAGTGATCCAGTAATCGACGATTTTAAATCGTTTGTTTTTATGGATACATTATCAAGAGAAGCATTAACTTCAACCGCAGCTTGAGGCACAAAATAGCTGCTGTCATTTAGCAGCGGAGAAAACTCAGGATTAATTTCAGCGGTAAAATCAACGTGATCAAGTGTAGGGCTTAATTGCAATTGGCTTATATTGCCAATTTCGATGCCTTTATATTTAATGACTGAGCCTAGCGATAACCCAAAATTACTAGGCGCAATTAATTTTATCGATACTTTTTTATCACTGGCGAGATCAGGCGCTTTGGTCTGTAATGGATAAACATTTTTCGCTTTGCCTGCTCCAGGTAGTAATTGAATAACGGAACCTGTAAGCAGTCGCTGAGCATTTTTTACACCAGAAAGAGACAGATCCGCGCCTTCAATCCAGAACTGTGTGTTAGCCGTTAGTAAGCTAGAATACTTTGAACTTAGTTCTGCTGATAATCGCACTTGTTGTTCGGTCAACTCTCGTGAAACTAATCGACCGACTTTAACGCCGCGATACATGATGTTTGCTGTTATTGGTATCCCATCTGCATTGTTAGTTACTAGGCTGAATGAAGCACCATCTAACGCATCATCTTTGGAATCAAATAAAATAAACGTATCACCCGATTTCGCCTGTTTTGCTAAAGTCGGGGAGTTAAATGTAATTCCACCAGCAATAAGCGATGCTAAACTGCCAGTCTCTAGTTTGACGCCAGACAAGGATGCATCTAATTTCACGCCTGAAATATTCCAAAAACGGGTATTCTGTTTAATTAAGTAGGCATACTGTTTTTTAATAAACAGACTAATTGAAACTTGGTTTTGATTTTCTAAACGAAAGCTAACAACATTGCCTACTGGAATTTGGCGATAAAATACATGCGAGCCTATATCTAACGAGCCAAGATCATCAGCGGTTAATTTTAGTAACATTCCTTCGCTTGCTGGCATTGTCGGCGGCGCTTCTAGGCTGGCGTTAAAAGTTAAACGCTTATCACCATCTCCGGGTTTTATTGCAATATAATTGCCTGAAAATAGGGTATCTAACCCTTCAATTTTCGTGATACTTGCCTTAGGGCTGACCAACCAAAACTGAGTATTATCATTCAGAAAAGGGGCACCGCGATAATTCATATTTACCGTTACTTGTACACCTTTTAAACCTTTATCGATAGCAATGTCGGTAACTTTACCAACGTTAACGCCTTGATATTTGACCAGTGTTTTGCCTATTTCAATACCGGTTGCATTGGGGAAGTGAATGGTGATCTCTACACCTGCATCATGCACGCTTTTTATGATCAGCCAAACACCTAAAAGGAGTGCTATCGCTGGAAGCAGCCATACAGGTGAAAAAAGTTTCTTTTTAACAATCTTAGGTGTTTCAGTTTGAATCATGGTCAGTATCCATTCGATCCCAAAGTAAACGAGTGTCCAAAACTTTCGCGGCTAACTGTGTAAACAAAATTACAAGTGCGAAAGGGGTTGCAGCGGGACCTGCTTGTGCATCAAGCAATTGCCCCATATTAACGAGTGCGACTGTCAGTGAAATCACACATAAATCAATCATTGACCAGCGGCCGATCCATTCAATGATATGAAATCCTCGCATTAAAATGCGTTTCGGTATTGGTAATTTAAAGGTTATGGCTGATAAATATGTGGCTAATCCGATAATTTTTAGCCAAGGCACTAAGATGCTGGCAATAAAGAGTATGATTGCGATGGGGATCATACCTAATTCGACGGTATGTAGGATCCCTGTAAATATAGTATCTGACCGCACTTGTCCTTGTTTGGTTATCAAGCTTATCGGGTATAAATTGGCAGGTATTAGTAAAATTGCAGCAGTGATCAATAAGGCCCACGCTTTTTGAACACTCAAATAATCACGTTTTGTCAGCGGTTCTTGGCAAAAACTGCAATTATCTGCTGTCATTAAGTTAGTTGATTTGCAACTATGACAATGCACCAGATCACTATTTGTATTGGCGACGTGTTGTTCAGTCATTTAGATACCGCCACATATATGAAATCTTATACTCACGTTGCAAAAAGATCATTATGATAAATAACAAGGTGTAGCAAAGTGTCCCTAAACCAAAATACATATCTGCGAAGTCACCTAAGTTAAAGGTGGTCACTAATAAACTAATGATATATATCTCTGGCATGGAGAATTGTTTCATCAAGTTTTGCTTTTTTAATAACCATCGATAAATAGAGCGGTAAAAGGACTGATTAATTGCAAATTTAATAATAAGCACTTGCGCCAGTACTGAAATTAATAATAAAAAAGGGGCAACCACAGCAGCTAAGATCACCGAAATCCCTACAATCCAATAGCCTTGATGGATAACGGCCATCGCACCATCAACCACTGATGCGCTACGAATACTTCCTAGGAAATGTAACTCCAGAATAGGCAGGAAAAATGCAGGTATTGTTAGTATTAATGCAGTAATGCATAAAGCCAAAATACCATTAATCGTGCAGTAAGGAGAATCATAAACTGGCGTGTGGCAGCGAGGGCAAAGCGCCCTTACATTGGAAGGTAGGGCACTTTTTGAAATTGCCAGATCGCAACTGTGACAAAGCGCAATAGATTGTAAATCTGCATTGTGATGTATCGTCAACGAGAAATATCCGTAAAAAGGTCTAAAATAATTCTACGCTAATAATAACAGATCGTATCCAATGCGTGTATTTGTTATCTTTTTACTGCACTCATTTTATACGACTAATTTTTCTGAATATAGAGTTGCATGTGGAAAGCTTGCCGCGATTTGTTTTGATGAAAGCTGCCAATGTTGGCTCAGTACGGTTGCTAACCAATCAAACGTATTAGATGTAGGTTGTAGATCTCGCTGCTGAAACAATTGATCATGTTGCAATCCTGGCCATTTACCTAGCACTTTGCCACCATTAATCGCACCACCGGCCAAAAAAAGTGCACTGCCTGTGCCGTGATCTGTGCCGCCAGTACCATTTTCTTTTGCGGTGCGCCCGAACTCTGTGGCTATTGCCACCACAGTGTTCGACCATTGTTCAGCTAAGCTTCCTTTCAACGCTTGTAAGCCTTTATCTAGCTCCGACAATTGTCGTTCTAATCTTGAAGATTGGGCATTATGAGTATCCCAGCCTGTCATTTCTAACATAGCACAGTCCATATTTGGACTCGCGATCAACAATTTTCCACAAGCATGAGTAAGAGTTGCAAAATTTCTATTACCTTTGTTTGATTTAATATTTTGTGCTTTTCGTTTGAGGGCAAGGCCGTGATGAAGATTTTCGAGCAATGTTGGATGCTCTTCATACATAGTTTCTAACTTTGCGAACACATCAGCGTTGGCACTTTTAAAGTTGGAAGGGAACCAAGTATTGACCTTGTCGGAGCCACGAAGCGTTATTGGAGTAGAATTGGTGATCGATATCGCACTGGAGTTTTTCTGATCCAGTGCTCTGGCTAGCCAACCTGTTTTTACATTTTGTGTGCCACTGCCACTTTCAAGGTAATCTTGGCCATCGAAATGTGAACGACTGTTATAACCAGTTGAAACGGCAACAATGGGAGCGAACTGACCTTGCTGATACCATTGGTGTAAATTCGTAAGCGCGGGATGAAGTGCAAACCCATTATCAATCGGCAGAGTCGGTAATTTTATTTGCTTACTTAAGTTTGGCCTTAATTGTTTATATTCAGAATCAAATTCAGGAATGATAGTATGCATAGAATCCAAAGCACCTCTAAGAATTATCCACACAAAATTCCTTTTCGGTTGTGATGTATCCAAAATAGTATTTGAGCGTGCGAATACTAACTTTGGACTTTGCATTAACACTATGCTGCTGCCGAGTATCTTTATAAATTGTCTGCGTTTCATGCTTATCTCCTAAGAAATTCTGGACTCATTAACAATAATGTCAGCGCACTTTGTTTACTCTCTGCTCGACTAATGGCTTGAAATGATGTTTGTGATATTTGATCTGCAAAAAGTTGCTTACTATGGCTGGCGGCATTTATTCGTCGCTTTTTATTAGCAAGTTGTGACGCCCAGTTAACCCGAGTCATTAACGCACTCGGGCCGTTCCAATCCGCCTCAACATCACCATAACCTTCTGGCGATTTTGCATTAAAAGGACGCTGCCCCAGAGTATTTAGCGTCCAAATCAATGCAGTTTGTTGTTTTAGATCAGGCTTAAGATTTAACGCGCGGTATGCCGAAACAACAAATTCGCGCGGCGTTTTGAACTTTTGTCGAATGGGTCGCCATGATTCTTCTGCTTTTATCAAGGCTATTATGACTTCTTTGATGTTACCCTGTGTTTCTAACCAACGTTTTGTTAGTTTATCTAGCAAAGATTGATCAGGCTTGTCATTGATAAAGTGTTTAGCTAACTGAAAACAGAGGTGTTTGGCTGTTGCAGGGTGATTAGCAAGATCAGTGATCATCGTGATGCCTTGCGCTTCACCTTGTTGCTGGTATGTTTTACCTAATAACACTCTCGCGCCAGGCTCGTGACCAGAGGAACGAAATAAAAAACCCGTCTTATAATCTGTTAATGGATTTGCCACCCCCCAACCACTAATGCCTTTTGCCAATTCAATCACGTCGGCTTGGGTATAGCCACCGTTAACGCCTAATGTGTGTAGTTCCATAAGCTCACGTGCCAAGTTTTCATTGAGCCCTTTGCCGCGCTTACCTATTTTAGAGTTTGGGCCAAATGATCGTTCATTATTGAGATAAATTAACATGGCTGGGTGATGCATCACCGCCAACACCATATCAGAAAATTTTCCATATAAATTCGGTGCTAGCGCTTCTCTTTCCAGCGTGGGTGCAAGTGCCGTCATCATTGGTCCTTGTGCAGTTACACTGAAATGATTTGAGAAAAAATCCAGTAACCGCCACGCCATACTGGCATCGGATTCGATTGAACGCACCAGTGAATCAGCACAGAGTTGGTTATAGCTTGTTCTGAAAAATCGACGTGTCTTTTTGGCTTTGCCTTTAAATTGTTTATTATTCACTTGGTTGCTTTCTAACACACATTGAGGGTTATTTTTAAGCATTCTTTTACGCTGCCTAAAATCAGCCATATGTAAAAGTAACGATCTTGAGTTAGGTAATGATTCGTTAAAGGTAATGGGTTGTAATTGCTCGATCAAAAAATCTTGGGGCGAGTGGGTGGCTTGGGCTAATTCATTTGGTCTTGCGCCCATACCAAAACGATTTACAGCGATAACGGCTTGTGCAGACATATTCAACTCTCGATAGAAAAATAATAATTTTAAATTTATCGCTATATACGAATTGCACCAGTGCTTTTACAATGATTTACAAATGATTTTTATTTTATATTTCTTAATCATATTAACTGCGAGATATTAATTATTGCTATGCTGTACCGACTAGTAACTATGAGGAAATTAAAATGAAATTTTGGGTATCAGTGCTGTTTTTGTTAATGACAACGACAATGGTTCAGGCTCATGAATGGCAGGTTGCGCCTAAGCAATCTAAATTAAGCTTTATATCCGTAAAAAAATCGACAATCGGTGAAGTGCATTCTTTCGATCAGTTACGTGGAATACTGTCATCGGATGGCCATTTTGAATTGACGATTCCTTTATCGAGTGTCGATACCAATATCGATATACGGGATGAGCGCATGCAAAGTATGTTGTTTGAAGTAACACGATATCCAAAAGTGATCCTTTCAGCAAACATAGATAAAAATCTTGTCAATGGCATGAAACAAGGTGACAGTCGAATTATACAAGTCGCCAGTCAATTGGCGTTACACGGCAGAGTGCAAACGGTAAATCTTGAAGTACTCATTGCAAAACTTTCTTATTCTAAAATATTGGTAACCTCTTACAAGCCAGTGATCATCAACGCGACTGACTTTAATCTCACTAAAGGATTAGATTCATTAAAAGCGATTGCTAAGTTATCTAGCATTAGTAGTGCTGTGCCAGTAAGTTTCGTTCTAACATTGGTGAGAAAATAACAAACAAAAAGGGCGATGATTTACACATCGCCCTAATTAAGAAGTGATAATTAATAATTAATCATCATTGCTCATGCCAAGTAAGTTCAAAATAGCAATAAACAAGTTTAAGAAGTTAAGATACAAAGAAACCGTTGCACGAATATAATTGGTTTCACCACCATTAACGATACGGCTAGTATCAAATAAAATAAACCCTGTCATTAGCAATGCGATACCTGCATTCAGAGCCATAAACAACATGCTGTTACCAAGGAATATGTTAACAACACCAGCTACCAGCATTACGATTAAACCAGCAAATAAGAAGCCGCGCATAAACGAGAAATCTTTTTTCGTGGTTAACGCATAAGCAGAAAGCGCAACAAAAATGGCTGAGGTTAATCCAAGGGCTTGCATGATCAAAGAAGGACCATTTGCTAAACCAAGGTAGTGATTTAGGATATAGCCTAAGGATGCACCTTCAACACCCGTGAAGGCGAAAATCCAAAAAATACCTGATGCACCTTCCGCTTTCTTCAATGTTACAAATAGCAGCACTAAACCGCCAATAGAAAGACCAATCGACATCATTGGGCCAATACCAATGGCAGTTGAAATCGCCGCACATACAGCAGACCAAGCTAGAGTCATTGACAACAACATATAAGTGTTGCGAAGCATTTTATTTACTTCTAGCGTTGACGCTTGGCTAGAGTAAAGCGTTTGTTGATTCATTTCATCATCCTTTCTAAGTACGAAATGGTTTAATTAGAACATAATAACAAATCATTAGTTCAATTTGTTTGTTACTTTACATTTTAGCAGAACGGAGTTCCACACTTGATGAAATATTTATTGTTAACCTTGTTGTAACAAATGACACCAACTTATATCATCTGGGCTCATTTTCTTCTTTATTAAGAGAAGTAGGATATTTTTCATGCTCAGCCAGTTTAATCCTTGGAAATCAATTTGGTTCAAGCCAAGATATACCTTTAAAAAGTTATTAATTAATAAGTCATCCAATATTATTATTTTGTTTGCCGCAATGTACGGCTTTATTCAAGCGGTAGAAGATCTCACTTCAAATGGTCAAACGGATACACTCATTACAGCACTGCTCTCGACTGTTACCGCATTGATTTTTGGTTCAATTTCTGGGGTAATATTTTTGTACTTGTCGGCTTTCTTGCTTTGGTGGACAGGGCGATGGCTTGGTGGAAAAGCCTCCACTGCCAACATAAGAATAGCCATAGGTTGGTCTTATTTACCGCTGGTCATTAGTACCGCAATTACACTTTTGATACTTATTTTAGTTGATCAAACCTTTGTGTTTTCAGATAAGTCCTTGTCTATTGACTCAACACTGGAATGGATCGCCGTTATTACGGCACTGATCCTTCAAATCACAGGATTATTATTGAGTTTGCGAATTTATGTTATTGGTATATCGGAAGCACAAGGTTTTTCGGTATTAAAAGCAATAGCTAACATTATGTGCTCCATAATGGTGATATTGCTTCCGTCATTCATTTTACTTTGGATTTGGCGTTTATTTTAATAGGAAAAATTAATTAATGGATTACTTACAAATAAATCGAGACACATGGAACAAACGTACAGCGGTGCACGTTAAGTCTGACTTTTATGATGTTGATGGTTTTCTCGGGGGCAGAAATGTCTTAAACCCAATTGAATTATCAGAGATCGGTGATGTAACGGATAAATCGTTGTTGCACTTACAATGTCATTTCGGACTCGATACCTTAAGTTGGGCGAGATTAGGTGCACAAGTGACAGGGGTTGATCTGTCAGATTCCGCGATTAAGGCTGCACGCGATCTACAGCAAAAGTCTAACATTCTTAATGCTGAATTTATTTGTTCGGATGTTTATCAATTCGGAGAAAACTCAAAAACTGAGTTCGATATTGTATTTACCTCTTATGGTGTTATTTGCTGGTTGCCTTGTTTAGATAAATGGGCGCAAGTGATCGCCAATTCATTAAAATCAGGCGGCATGTTTTACATAGCTGAATTTCATCCCGTTTACGATATTGTTAGTGGTTATTCGTATTTCAGCTCAGATGAACCAGATATAGAAGAGGAACAAACTTATACCGAAAATAGCGGTACTGAAACATCAAAAGTCGTGCTATGGCCGCACCCGATCAGCGAAGTGTTAAACGCGTTGATCAAGGCTGGTATTCGTATCAATAGCTTCAACGAATATCCATACAGTCCATATAATTGCTTTGATGGGTTGGAAGAAAAAGAGCAGGGTAAATTCTACCTAAAACATAACGATCAAAATGTGCCCTTAATTTATAGTATTAAAGGAACTAAAATCTAACAAAACACGCCGCGATTGTGATACTGCGGCGTATTGTTTTGTTGGAATTACCTTTCAAAGATCAAAAAAAGGTTTCAGGCATCGTCATCACTTCATCTTTAGTGTGTTGTAATTGCAGTATATGGGCGTCAGCCTTAGGCAATATTTGGCTAAAATAAAAATCACACAGTAATTGTTTGGATTTCGTTAATTCATTAGCCAGTGGTTGGCTTTTATGCTGCATTAGCAACCAAAAATAGCCGTATATACAATAGCCAAAGGCATCCAAATAGTTAACACAATTGCTTCCTATTATCGAACTATCAGAGCTACTTCGCTGGGTTATGTTATCAGCAATGCTAACCAAGCTTTCAAACCTTTGGTTGAGCAATACAACTTTTTCAGCATTGACTTTAAAATTTTCCATATTCAATTTTAATTCATCAATGAAAGTTTTTAAGGTCACGCAATTATCGGAAACGATTTTCCGCCCAAGAAAATCATGAGCTTGAATACCGTTTGTTCCTTCATAAATTTGTGCGATTCGAGTGTCACGCACAATTTGTTCAATACCTGTTTCACGAATATAACCATGGCCACCAAACACTTGCTGTGCCATAACAGACATATCTAGGCCGCGATCAGTGAAAAACGCTTTGGTCACAGGCGTTAATAATTGCGAATATTTGGTGGCAAGGGTTTGCTGTTCACTGTTAGAAAACTTGGCAATATCAAGCTGTAGCCCAGTATAAACAGCAAGAGCGCGTCCCGCTTCAGCAAAGCACCGAATCATCAGTAACATTCGGCGTACGTCGGCATGATGAATAAGAGTGCAGGGGACTTGCTTTTGCGTTTCTGCATCAAAGCGATAGCCCTGTTCGCGCTCTTTCGCGTATTGCGCTGCCATTTGGTAAGCCATTTCTGTATTACCCAGTCCTTGAATGCCGATGGCTAACCGTTCATAGTTCATCATAGTGAACATGCAAGACAAACCTTTACCTTCTTCACCAACAAGAAAACCGACAGAATCGTCGTAATTCATAACACAAGTAGCAGAAGCATGAATGCCCATCTTATGCTCAATAGATGCGGCTGAAATGCGATTATTCTCGTGCTTATTTGGCAAAACTTTAGGCACTAAAAACAAGGATAACCGATTGTTATTAGGTGTTTTTGTTAATACTAAATGAATGATGTTTTCGGTTAAATCGTGTTCGCCAGCAGTAATGAATATTTTAGAACCGCTAACCAAATAACTGCCATCATCTTGTTTGGTTGCCAATGTTCTAATTCGGCTTAAATCAGAACCCGCGCCAGATTCTGTCATCGCCATGGCGCCAGACCATTCACCTGAATACATTTTAGGTAAATAGATTTGTTTTAACTCATCATTGGCATGAGCATTGATACATAATGCTGCGCCAGCCGTTAATGAGTTATATAGAGTAAAAGAATTCGAGGCACTGTAATTCATTTCCTCAACGAGAACCCCCAGCATTTTAGGCATTCCCATGCCATCAAACTGTGGATCACCACAAAAACCAACCCAGCCGCCAGCAGCAAATTCGGCATATGCGGATTTGAAACCTTTTGGTGTGCTTACAGCACCATTCGCAAATGAAACGCCTTGTTCATCTGCGGCGCGATTCATCGGAAAAAGCATGTCTGAACTTAACGTAGCAGCCTGTTGGAGGATAGCGCTGGCCGTTTCTAAATCTAAGTTGTCTTGCACATAAGGAAACTGTTTCCAGGATGAATTTGCATCGAAGACTTCGTCAAGCAAGAATTCCATGTCATCTAACGGGGCTTTGTAAGGATACATAATCATCTCATCATTTATTTAAACAAGTGTTTTAATTTATTGCACTGTTGTATTAAAAACAAGCTAAATATGAGATATGAAACATATTCGTCACCGACTAATGTTGTTCATGATAAAGTCTGACAAATGTCAGTTGTGGGTGTTGAGTCGTTCTATATGATTCGAATGACAGAGCATAGACAATTAAATCTGCTCAAAAATGACGCGTCGCTGTGTGGCTGGTTGTGTAGTTGAGGTCTGAAAAAATGATTTCAGTAACGTAGCGCACGATGTTTTTTAAGTGATTTTAGGGATATACAATTCTTCTTTGGTTATAACATATCTATGCGCACAATCTATATTATGTTAAATCGTGTATTGCTTAAACAACTAAAACCTTTCTTTTGTATAGTGCCACCTAGATCGAGAATTTGTGGACTCATTGAGAATCTCACTCTAAATCTTTTGCGAATGATTAAATCAGGCTATTTAATATGGTTTTATTAGATGATGTGGATCGAAATTAAGTTTTTAACCTGCCTTTAACGAAAATTTTTAGAATACAGAGTTACTGAAGAAATTCTGTTTCATGTTTTACTTATATCTTTAACTTAAAACCTTCATGTGAATCTTAAGTGGTGAGTAATTGTTGACTGCGAAGCGAAGCTGAGCCAACTACTTTAAGGCTTTTTTATATTCCATTAAATAGTCAAAAATATTATCAGAAATTGCTTCTAACTTTGGCTGCGTATTTCTACCTGCGAAGTTTGTTACGATGAAAATACCTACCTTTTTCTTCGGATAAATGGCAAGCCAACTAGACGTCCCCATTGAGCCGCCACTATGGTAAAGCATTTGTTCATCTGAATCATAGTTATCTGTGTTCCAAGAGAAAGCCATGCCATGACCAGTCCAGCTTTCATCCAGAAGTTGATGAGAAATAGCCACTTCAGGTTCTGAGGATAATTGATGTCGAATATAATGAGTGAGAGAATCAACGTTTGAAGTTAACCCTCCATCAGCAAACCAATATGCACTAGCCAAAGGCATCTGATTACCATTTCCATCTGTTCCTATTGTAACTTCACTTATCTCCGAGTCTGTACGTCTGAATTTCGTGCCCTGCTCTCCAGTTTTGGTCGTAATGATTTCAGAGACTAGTGATGCAAAAGGTTTTTGGTAAACAAACTCAAGAATATATCCAGCTAAATTAGTACCTACGGAGGAATATTGATAGTTCTCGCCAGGTACAGAGTTAAGTTTCACATTTTTAAGATCATCAAAGTAATTCTCTCTGGAATACTTTGACATTTTTTCAAAAGCAATACCTTTTGCTTTATCTTCACTGGTGTAAGCAAAATTTTGAGGGAGACCACTGGTGTGAGTCATAAGATGTCGTAAAGTTATATATTGATTGGACAGCGCTAAATTTTTATATTCGTCATTTTTGAGGTAATGACGAATATCTTTATCAAGTTCCACTTTACCGTCAAGAATGGCTTTAGCGACAACTAACCCTGTATACGTTTTGGTTATAGAGCCTATTTCGTATATTGTTTGGTTATTAGGAGTATCTCCATTACTTAACGTCCCTAAATGGTATTGATAAATATTTTCTGAATCTACGACAGCAATTGAAACTACTTGCCCAGCATTTCCATCAATAAAGTCAATGATTTCAGCTTTCGTATTTGATTCAAAATTAATCGCATCATGATTTTTACAAGAAGCCAAAACTGTCGTTAAAGCAATAACAAATATCATTGCTATGGTTTGGGTTACTACTCGATTCACAAAAACTCCTAAGTTTGAAGTGCGACAGCTATATAACGTCTAGAGGTTCGATATAGGCTACATTCGATACTGGTCAGGGTTAAGAACTATAACTTTTGGTTTGGATTTTCTTCGAGAGATATACTAAGATTATCAAAAAACTTGTTTGCTTCATCAATGTATTCTATAAATATTTCTTTTGACGCTTCCTAAAAACACTTAAAGTTGCGCCAATTTTACCAAGAGCTTTTTCAAAACCTTCTTCGGCTATCGAGAGATAGAGATAAGTCAGATAAACCAAGCACATCAGCTAGATAATATCTTTCCCATTCATCGAATAATCCAATTGAGAATATCTGAAATTTTTCACGGGTAAGCTTTAAATATCAATATAGAAATCCATTGTACCTATATTAATCATGTATTTTCACTCATGCTCAATGTATTGAGGGTTGAGTAGCTCTAATAGCCAGTTAGTGGGCAGGTAGTGTTTGGCTGACATTTGAAACGCCGTGATTAAAACCAAATACTACTTGCCTTATCTAAAATATTTAATGAGTCAGGGATTGTTCAAACTTCCAAGCTTTATATGTATGCAGATCGCTTTCAACCATAGATAAACAAGCTGCAACAACAATCGCGGCAATTGAAAGTCATGGCATTTCTCTATAAAGGGAAAAGCATCCTTGCTTACTTTTCTAAGTAAAGCGGGCTATTCAACGTCCTTCACTTAGAGAAGTAAGCAAGATAAATCATGATCTTAGGTTTAAAGATGCAGTCTTTGATCGACATTAAGAACGGCAATAATAAGTAACCAACTACTACTGCCCTGCTTTCCACAATCTTCTCCAAGCAAATGCCAGAAGAATTTTAATGCGTTCTAAACCTTTCGGTATACGAATATAATTCACTCCCTGATAACTCGAAAGCGCCAGCTGATCGATTTTTTTTCCCATCACGGCTAATAGAACTTCTTCCATTGGCACGCCTGAAGGATCAGAGGTGCGGTTCAGTCCGTTGAATATGGCTATCGTTGCCAACACTTCAATCAGTCCTTTTTCGCCGAAAGCCGTGGTTAGTTGACCGTGAAATTGTATTGCCGACTCTGGATCGCGGTTAATTTGCTCTGCTAGATCTAATAGTAAGCCGCTTTGCGGAATCGCATTATTAATGGAAGCATTATTAAGGAAGTTAAGGTCGCTTTTTTGTCCTACTTTTTTCGCAACGATATCCAGAATGGCTGCATGTCCATTGGCACAATAAAAGCATTCATTAATCATGGAGGTTTTTGTCGCGAGAATTTCCAGCTGAGGACGAGATAGTGCTTTGTTTCCCCAGACTTTATCGAAGAAACTGTGGCCTTCCATATACATGGCTTCTACCAAGTCTCGGCGCAAACCATTTTCTATCGGTAAAATGCTAATTGCCCGCGAAACATTGACTAAGTTTTTGTCATCAATCGCTTGTTTGGTTTGTCGGATCCAAGCACCATTATCACGTAGGTTCTCTGGATACTCACAACTTGGTTCACCCGCTAATGGAGTTGGCAAAGGCATTGGCTTTACGCCTAAGTAGCGGCTGAATAAATCGATTGGTAGCAATAAAATCGTAATTCCGATCAATTCGGCATAGGCACCTTCGCCCAAATGCTCGATGACTTCCCTCGCCCATTCACTATTTAACTGTCCAGATTCAGTGACAATTCGCTCAACGGTGTCGATGGTTAGCGGAGAAAGTACACCAGTTGTTGACGTTTGCACTAACTCAGCGACAGATTTACGCTTGCGGTCATATACTGGACGGGGTTTAGCTTCGCGGATAACTTGAGCTATAGCGTTTTTTTCGGAGGCGTCCCACCAATAGCCCGCTTGGGCTAAACGGTTCCAAATGCGGTTGAACACCGTCAGCTTGGCATCGTCAATCGATATCGGAAAAAACTCTTTATTAAAATAGCATTGCTCGTTTATGGTCATTTTTAGAAAGATTACACAGTTAAAATGTTTACCTAAGATAATACAGACTTTGAGCTTGTGTGTTTGAATTTTTTGTTTTTATACCTCT
>JBMYXI010000027.1:0-39109 GCA_049608225.1 Parashewanella sp. | reverse complement strand
GCGGAGCCGTCAGATTTACAGTCTGATCCCTTTGGCCACTCGGGAACCCCTCCATGACTATTTATTCATATTTTGTGAGCAAAATGGTGGAGGGAGAAGGATTCGAACCTTCGAAGGCGGAGCCGTCAGATTTACAGTCTGATCCCTTTGGCCACTCGGGAACCCCTCCTCAATTTGCGGCGGCAATAGTAGTCAGATTTGCTCTGCATGTAAAGAGCCAATTTCAATTTATCACTAAAGTTCCGCTTAATTAGGTCGATTAATTATTAGTAGATTGTTTTTGTGTTGGTTTTTTATGCAAGTTGCGCAGGCGTTAATCAATGAGCTGGATGTCGGTACGTCGTTAAATACGGCGACAGTATCGAATCGTCGCCGTGATTTTTCATTGATCTTGTCATTAATGTCGCAAGATGTTCGTGATATGGCGCAATTTCAATTGGTCGAACAACCGAATGAAAATGCTCAATTACGAAAAAAGTTTCGTTTGCCCAAAGAACAAGTACTGATTGCTGATTTATCTGAATCACCGAAGAGCGTGACTCATGCAGCAGCTTTTCAATCGCAAGGGTTAACGGCATTTCGGTTAAATAATAGTATTCAACCTGAAGCCTTAGTTAATCGTGGTAAGCTTGGTTCGCAGTTGAAACAAGTACTTGAAAATTGTGATGTGCATGTTGCTCGAAAACACTTAAAGATGGAAATAGAGCAGCCTAACACTTCAACGCCGTTCATTGATTTGCTTGAGAAACAAAGAACCCTATCTAAAATCATAGCGTTAGCGTGATCTACATCAGTTTATTTCAAAAAGCGCTCTTTTATAATCATTATTTATTCCTTATTAATTAATAATGATGATGAAAGTGATTAAAGAAGCTCAAGTCAGCAGTGTAAATGATACTTGTAACACTTGTGGTGCTTTTGCTGATATTGGTGCAGTGATCAATGAAAACGATACCCGTTTATTATTGGTGTTTACTGGTAAGGACGCAGAGATAAAAGCAGAAGAACTTGCCGATGCTGCGACACAAAGCTTTACAAATGTTCAATGTGATTTGCTCAAGATAAAAGAAACAGTGCAACTTAAAATTGACTTTGACGTTGCAGCAGAGAAAATGATTTTTCAATTGCGACAAGGGTTGAGTTAAGAGTCTTTGCTCTAGTTTTTATTGTACTTAATAAGTACAATGTTCTGTAAGTTGGCTGTGCCCTAGTTAAATCAAGCATGACTACTGATATGAATGGCATAAGTGAAAGGAAATTGAGTGGGACAACGTAAATATCAGCATCTCGTTGAATCAATTGTAAATTCAGAAGCTAAAAAGCACGGCGATTTTGATGCAACGTCTGAGTTAGCAGCTGAATTACTGTTCTCACATCTTGATATCACTACCTGCAATGTATGGCTGGTTGATCCTAAGCAAAATCAACTGGATCTCGTTGCTCACAGTGGTGCTTTTACCGTAAAAGATAATGCTCAATCCATCAAAATTAGCGTTTATTCTGAATATCTTGCGGTGCTTAAAAATAGTCGCCATATAGACGTGTCTGATGCCCATAAAGATCAAAGAGTCGCAGAATTTAAAGAGCATTATATTGAACCGTTTGATATTGGCTCGTTCTTAGATGTTCCCATAAGAATTAATGGCAAGCTTGAAGGTGTATTGCACTTAAGCCTTATTCATGAGCAAAGAAAATGGACGGATTGTGAAATTTTTATTGCCTGTCAAATTGCCGATCAACTTGCTTTAACGCTAGCAACAAAAAATAATTATAAAAATGAAGAGTTTATTTCATTGCTTAAGAGCTCGGTTGAGCAATCCAAACAAATAACCATGCTGGTGAATTTAGAAACGGATATTGTCGAGTATGTCAATGAAGCCTATGCAACCATAACTGGGGTTCCAACAGAGCAGTTCATTGGTCACAGCGTGCAAGAACTGATTATTTTTCAACAAGAGCCAGAACACAGTTTTAAGCAATGGGCACGCCTTAAGCAAGGGATGCAAATCCAGAGTGAAATAAAATTAACTCGTGCTGATGGCGAGCATTATTGGGTTCGGTATCAATGCAGTCCTTTTACCACGGAGCAAGGTAATTTATATGCGCTGGTGAATAGTGAGGATTGCACCGCTCGATATCTCTATCAAGAAGAGTTAGAGCATCAAGCATGGCATTGCTCATTAACGGGGTTGTTTAATCGGACGCATTTTAATCAAGTCTTAGAAAAAACTAAAAAAGGTGTGTTGTTATTGATTGATCTTGTTGGGTTTAAGCATTTTAATGACACTTATGGTCATGCTCGTGGTGATAGCTTATTAAAAGAAGTAGCGCGCCGACTGCGTCACTTTGCTGATATAAATCACGTTACTGAGATTGCACGAGTGGGCAGTGATGAATTTGCTTTGTTGATTGAAGGTGCTTGCTACTCCCGTGATGTGCAAATGCTAACAGAGAAGCTTTATCAACAGCTTTCCTTAAGATCGAATACGGTAAAAGAATCATTTGAACCGAAAACGGCGATTGCGATTGTTGATATCGCGGCGGTCGTCGATCTCGTTTCACCTTTGACCAGTGCAGATATTGCGTTGCAGCACGCTAAAGAGAAATCGACTGTTCGCATTCAATTGTTTAATAAAAAATTATTGAGTGAGTATGAAAATAACGCGCAAGTTGAATTAGATTTAACCCACGCATTAGCCAATCGACAGTTTGAGTTATATTACCAACCACTCCGAGATCTAGATTCTGGTCACTATTCTGGTGCAGAAGCCTTGATCCGCTGGAACCATCCTAAAAAAGGGGTGTTGTATCCGGGCAGTTTTATTGATATCGCTGAAAAAACAGGGCTTATTAATGAAATTGGTCAATGGGTATTAGAAGCTGCGTGTCGCCAACTTAACGTGTGGCAACACTATAATAAAGATATTTCTATGCACGTAAATGTGGCGGCGAAGCAGTTTTTTAGTGACACATTGTTTGATGATGTTTGGCGTGTTTTAAATCAATATCAAATAAAACCTCAGTCATTAGTGTTGGAAATCACCGAAACTGAGCTGATGGAAGACATTCATTATGCGACTAACTTATGTCAAGAATTGGTTGATTTAGGCGTTGGCATTGCCATTGATGATTTTGGAACCGGCTACAGTTCGATGCAGTACTTAAGACAGTTCCCGATTTCTAAACTGAAAATTGATCGTTCATTTATTTGTGATATTCATTCGAGTCTTGAAAGCCGTGAAATTGTTAGCGCGATTATTGCAATGGCTAAAGCGTTAGGCATTTCTCTGACCGCTGAAGGCGTTGAAAATGCTGAGCAGGAAGCTTTTTTGAAACAACAGCAATGCCATCAAGCACAAGGATTTTTATACAGCCCCGCTATTCGCGAGGCTGAGTTTAATCAATTTGTTAATAAACAAAAGCAAGGTAGTACGGTTATTGAGCGGTGTAGCCCCCATCAATAACCTGCAAACTGCCAGTAATAAACCGAGCCTTGTTTGAAGCTAGGAATAAAGCAAACTCAGCCACTTCTTCGGGTTGCCCCAATCGGTTCAGTGGTTGTAGTTGTGCTTCTTCTTGATGCACTTTATTTTCGTCAGCACCTGAACGCTGGCAATAATTGTCGATCGCATCATGATATAACGGAGTTTCTATGGTACCAGGGCAAATGGCATTGGCGCGAATATTGTACTTGGCATAATCAATCGCCGTAGTTTTCGCCATAGAAGCCAAAGCCGTTTTTGTTAGGTTATATGCAAAAGAGTTACTCTTGGCTACTAAAGCTTGATCCGATGCCATTAAAATAATGTTGCCAAAATTACGCTGCTTCATACTAGGAATAACCGATTTTATCGCCGCGTAAGCTCCTTTGACATTAAGGTTAAATATTCGATCGAAATCTATCTCTAGCGTGTCCTCAATGGTGCCCGAAAAATGTATGCCCGCATTTAATATGAGTGTGTCAATATGATGCTGTTGAGACAACTTGGTGATGGTCTGTGAAACTTGATCAAAGTTGCTCATGTCACAATGATGAAATTCACCAAAATCACTGGGTTTAATATCAAGATTAATTACATGGTAATTGTTTTTAATGAACAGTTGACTAATGGCTAAACCAATACCTGAACTGCCGCCCGTCACTAGGCAGACTTTATTATTTAACATACTTGTTGTTTACTTCTACTCTTATTGATTTTTTTATTACTTATTGCAGCGCTGCAATGGGTATTACCTTCCACAGCATTTTTTGAATTTTTTACCACTTAAACAAATGCAAGGCTCGTTTCTCTCAGGAAGTCGAGTTTCAAAATGCTCACCGTTAGTATAAAACCAGTGATCATTTCGTCGAACAAAATTGGATTTTTCAAAAATGACGTCAACTTTTTTCCCGATTTTATACCAAGCCTTAAAGGTTACTGTGCCTTGCTCGTTATCCATTGTTGCGTCGATAACATCTAAATTTAGCCATTGTGGTAAAGGAGGTTTATTCAGTTGGTCGACAGTTAGTCCATTGAGAAATTCAGGAGCATGGGTGTCGATAATGTATTCAAATTCTTGCTTTACGAAAGCACAATAGCGAGAACGCATTAATTGTTCAGGTGAGCATGCGATCGTTTGTTGCTTATGAAGGCGTTGGCAGCAATCTCTGTATAATTTTTTTGAGTTGCATGGGCATAAATCGCTCGACATCATTACTGCTTCCCAAGCTTTTCTGTGTTACTGAAAAATAAAGATGGTGTACTTGTAGCTTGATGGTAATTTTCAGATTTGGTTGTATCATTCATTTCCATTAACCAATGCCAGTCACCGTTTTGATCGGGTTTGCTGATGATCATAAATTTACTAGCAAACTCAGAAATGGGTTGCTCAGTCTGCTTAGCTGGGTGATAGCGAATTAAATAATAGCCAACGTCAGTCACTCTTTCCGGGGTGATATCGCGATGGGTAAGTCTAAACCCGACTTCAACTTGTACTTGTTTTTGTTTTAATCGATTAAAATAACGTTGATAGTCAAGGGTGACATTATGTTTTCCTTGAATGATTTTACTGCTCTTATGATCGGGTAAATAGATGACATTTTCATCGTACACACTTGAAAGTCTTTCAATGTCCAGCTGTGAAAATGAAGTAACAACTTCTGCATATAGCTGATTGAGTTGTGAGCCGATAGATTTTGGTGTTGACTCAAGGGTGGATGATTGCACCACACCAGTAAATAAACCAAGCAGACAAGTTAGTATAAATCGCATAAAACCATTACATATTCCATTTTATGCAAACTATAATGCAAAGTGGTTTATATCGACAGTGATTAATCTTTACAAAGTGTGTCTAACTTTTGATTCTGTGATACCACGCGATTCTACGGCTCTTTTATTTCTGCTAGTTTGTCATGAAATCTGATCCCAATCACGCTCGAGTCGCATAGCAAGCGGGTGTGAATAGTGCAATAGGTTAGCTCAATGAAATATTCAAGTAATGCTGTTGAAGCATCTGGCGTAGTTTCATCTCATGCCGCAGTGATGTTTGATGTCGCAAAACGTAATAACGCAATCATATTAGTGAGACCTGTTAATCCAGACTCAACCTCACTTATCGAAGAAGGCTTTGCAACCAAAGATTTACATGTAAAAGGCAAGAGCTCCAACTGGGGACCACAGTCTGGTTTTATTTGCTGCGATCAAGCATTTAGTAAATTAGCAACTAAGCCTGATGCTGATATTGCTGGATTCAATAAAAAAGTTAAAGAAAGTATTGCAGGAAACTATGCCAAAGCAGTGCCGTTAATTATTTCCAGAGAACGTATTTTTGAGTTAGAAAAACAACGTAAGGTGAAAACTATCAGACAAGAGAATGGAACCCTGTTTGTTTTTAGTCCGATCAAACCAAACGTACATTTTTTACTATACCCAAATCAGCAAATGGCTGCGGGTGATCATGTGTTAGCCTTTAAGAAGTATCGGACGGAATCGGTAAAAATGATCCGTAAGGTGCCTAAATTGAATCAAGGCTTTTGGGTGTTTACCGAAAAAGATTTTGGCCATGGTCAGAAAGACTGGCAAGTGATGTTAGTGTTGGCGGATCAGCAAACTGGGCTGCCGCTGACCGCGGATTATGATTTATTTTCAGTGACGCCGCATTTATCTAATTTTTCAGCGATAGCTAATACTAGCGGTAGTCGTTTTAAAGGAGCTGCTGCTGCAGTTTCTAAAGCGGTTGGTGGTAAAGAGCGCCAGTTTGTATTGCCAAACTTTGGTCGGGTCACTGCATTTACGTTAGCGGTCAGAAATGAAATAAACAGTGGCGTTGCCAGTTTAGGCGCTCAAAAAGTCGTACACCATGGCTGTGAAGTTGATAATCCAGTCACAGAACTAGATTATCCGATCACCGCGTTTACCCCTTGGAAAGAGGTAGTGGGCGCAGAAAATCAAACTCAACTTGAATTAATGGTGAGAGATCTACAAAAACTGGGTTACGTGTTTTATGGCAATCGTTTATGGAGCCAAAAAGGCGCTGTCACCAGTACCACCAAAGTGAAACAAGACTACCAATGGGATGATCGAATTGCTGAGGCTGATCTCAATACCTTTGAGGTGTTTAAGTTTTAGAAAATGTGGAAAATAATGCCGTTTAGAAACTCAGAGAGCAAAATGAAAAATAATTAATTTCTGGATGTGTGTAGAGAATGGTAATTTTACTGTTACGTTATAACTTCTCTTTTTTAATATGCTCTCGATTGTTAAGTTTGACTTTACCTCATCTTTAAAATATCCAGAGACAAAATGCAGTCATTGGGAATGCAACGAACCTGAAATCCATGTTGACTCTAAACAGTTAACCAACTTTGCACAGTCCGCTGGTCGAAAAGTTATTATAGTAACAACCAAGAATGGATTCGAATGCGTTTATAGCGTTCATTGTCATGGTCATTATGACTGGAAGATTTCACCCCCTTGCTTTTGGCGGTTTACAGAAGGCGCCCAGAGCTACTTTAAACAAAAGCCGTTAATTGAACATTTAGAGAGCAGCTTAAATCGCAGTCATGAGCTTTGTGATTATATACGCGAATATCAAGAACAAGTAGTATCTGGTTTACATTTCACATCGTTTTGGTTTGCGGTAGAAAGACGAGGAGTGAACGTCAACGCTTGCTGCTCTGGCTCTCCTTATATCACACCCTTAATGGAAGCCGTAAGAGAAGGCGAATTGTCTGTGGTTCAAACTCTTCTAGATAAGGGAGCGCTCGTCAATAGCCCAACAATGCATAAAAAATCAACTCCATTGCATTTTGCGGTATTTCACGCATCCAATGATGCCGAGCAGGGAAAATTCGAAATTATAGAGCTTTTATTAAATAAAGGAGCAGATATTCATTGGGAAAATGAATTAAAAAAAACACCATTCAACCTTGCACAAAAACATAATTTCGATAGAGCGCTTACTTTATTGCAATCGTATGAAGAAAAACACAATCAATCGGTAAGCCCGTTCACAACCGTGATATATAAAACAGAACAACACGATGAACTTACACTGATTGCCAGTAAAAGTGATTTTGACTGTTTTGATGCTCCCATTTTTTTGAGAATATCGGCTAATCAATGGCAAACAGATCATACAAATGAATTCAATTATCTGGGAGACGGGAAGTATGTTTTGCATCAGTCTTTCGAAATGGGAGAAGAAATTGAATTTAAAGTGGCTTCGAAAGATTGGCGTAAGGTACTTTTAGAGCAAAGTAGTACTATTGTTGAAGTTGGAAAAAACATTAAGTTACAACAAGCTAGCTATGGTGGGGTTAATAAAGTCACTTTTCCAAAAACAGCTCGTTACCAATTTACACTTTGTATAAGAGCAGATACAAGAACCGATATGTCTTTTTTCATTGAACAGTTAACTGTTTGAATCTAAGAGTATAACTTTACTTATCTTTTTGGTTGGTTAACCAGAGGAAAGTAAACTAAATGTTGGATAGAGCCTAAATAATTACAGTATGTTAATGAGATGAGTTAAGAGGAACCTAAAGATACGCTTACTTGATTTGTATGGAGAAGAATAATGATAAACCTTGATCATATATTGGAACGTGCAGAACAAAAATGTAAAAGCAACGATGCACGATTAACGATAAAAAGAAAACAATTGTTGGCGGGGCTGCTTCATTCTGAAAAAGCGATCTCAGCCTATGAGCTGGCTGACTATTGTACTAAACAATTTCAGCAAAAGTTTCCCATCATGACGACTTATCGGATCTTAGCATTTCTAGAAAAAGTATCTTTCGTGCATAAGCTGCAAACAAGCAATAAGTATGTAGCTTGTTCTCACATTGCTTGTGAACACGAACACCTCGTTCCTCAGTTTTTAATTTGTCAGCAATGTGGAAAGGTGAAAGAAATTCATATAAACAAAGCGACAATTGATGAGCTAAGTCAGAATGTCAAGCAAGTAGGATTTAGCCTAATAAGCCCACAACTTGAGATAAGGTGCTTATGTGACGAATGTGCTGAGTGAAACACTGACAACCTGTTTTCTAACAAGCTGTCAGTTCCCTGTAAGAGTTGGAAAAGAGCAAATTTATTGTTGAAAAGGCTCTGTAACATACAGACTCTTACATCTTGGATAACTTAAACTTACCAACCACACTGGTTGTGCTTGGCTTTGTTTTGCTGATCCAGCCACACTTTCAATGGTGCAAAGTAATCAAGGACTGCTTGCGCATCCATGTCTTTCTTGCCGGTAACTACGGCTAAGGCTTCAGGCCAAGGTTTGCTTGAACCCATCTCTAGCATTTTGTTCAGCTTCGCACCCGCTTCTTTACTGCCGTAGATAGAACAACGGTGAACAGGTCCTTTATCGCCAGCAATTTCACATAACGACTTGTGGAATTGGAACTGCAGAATGTGGGCTAAGAAGTAGCGAGTATAAGGCACATTGCCCGGAACGTGATATTTCGCACCCGGATCAAAATCAGATTCATCACGAGCGACAGGGCTCATTACGCCTTGATATTTCTTACGTAATTCCCACCAAGCTTTGTTGTAATCTTCAGGCTTGATTTGACCGCTAAATACTTTCCAACGCCATTGATCGATCATTAGACCGAAGGGTAAGAAAGCCACTTTGTCTAATGCTTGTTTGAGTAACAAACCAATATCTTTAGATTGATCAGGTACAGTATTTAGCAACCCAATTTGTTTTAGATATTTTGGCGTAATCGATAGCGCAATGGTGTCACCAATGGCTTCATGGAAACCGTCGTTGGCACTGTTTTTAAAGATAAAAGGTTGACCTTTATACGCACGTTGATAGAAGTTGTGACCAAGTTCGTGGTGGATCACACTAAATTCTTCACCGGTTTTTTGAATACACATTTTGATACGAATATCATCAAGGTTATCCAAATCCCAAGCGGATGCGTGACACACTACATCACGATCTTTTGGTTGTGTGAACAATGAACGGCTCCAGAAGGTTTCTGGTAATGGTTCAAAACCAAGTGAAGTAAAGAAACCTTCAGCTTGTTTTACCATTTTCTTTTCGTCGTACTTATGTTCAGCAAGTAACTTGGTTAAATCATAACCGGGATCACCATTTTTCGGAGCAACTTCATCATAAATATTGCCCCAAGTTTGCGCCCACATATTGCCTAGCAAATGTGCTGGAATTGGGCTGTGCTTTGGTACGACTGCATCACCGTATTTGTGGTTCAATTCACCACGAACATAACAGTGAAGTGAATCGTATAAAGGTTTTACTTGTCCCCATAGACGATCTAACTCGTTAGAAAAATCCTGTGGTTTCATGTCATATTGGCTACGCCATAAGACGGATAAATCGTCAAAACCAATATCACGCGCACCTTCATTCGCCAGTTCGACTTCACGCTGGAATAATGGACGCATTGGTTTTGATATTTCACGCCAACCTTGCCAAGCTTCAAGCAGTTGTTGTGGATCGCGAGATTCTGCCATTATTGCAGATAGTTGCGGCAGAGTTTTACAACTGCCATCTTTGAAGCAGTATTTTCCTTTGCCGTATAAGCCATTTAGTTCAGCACTGATGTTAGCAAGTTCAGCGTTCTTTTTTGGATCAAGTGGCGCAGGTAATACTAGGCTGGTTCGCAAGGCGTTTAATTTACGTTCGTTAACTGCATCTAATTTTACATTGGTATATTTAGCTGCATCTGTTGCAAACTGTACTGAATTTGCGGTGTATTTTTCACCGACAGCGGCTGCGAGTGCTGCAGTATCTTCAGTAATAAAGTTGCTGTAAATCCATTCCGCACGATTAGCTTCAATAGAAAGAGCTGCAAGTTTCTGTTCTGAGTGTTTGATGAAAGCTTTCGCTTCCGTTGATGTCGGTTTCGAGTCTGTTTTTGCTGTTGCTTGCTCTTGTTGCGCACATGCACTTATACCTAGTGCTAATGCGATAACCAATGGCAATCGAGCAGGTAGCTGATTGAAGGTTTTCATTTTAGAGTTTCCTCATTGTTACTGTCGGCCTAGTTTACCGAAACAAAGGGAAGGGAACAATCATCAAACTCCCTATGTTTATGTTCTAATTGAATAAGTGCTATGCATTTTAAACGTGTGTTCGAAAGCCTATAGAATCACGACATTTTTGGTTGACATCTGTACGCTGAAGATTTAATTTTAAACGAACGTTTGAAATTTTGAAGATCATGGAATGTCAGCACGAATAGATACCAAAACAAAAATCTTAAATGCCGCTGAAAAATTGTTTGCAGAAAGAGGGTTTTCTGAGACATCGTTAAGGCTGATCACCAGTAAAGCAGAAGTCAATTTGGCGTCTGTTAATTATCATTTTGGTTCAAAGAAAGAGTTGATTCGCGCGGTGCTTGCACGGTATTTAGATGTGTTTATGCCAGCGGCTGAAAAGTCGATTACGACGCTTGAACAACAAGGGGAAGCCACGCTTGAAGAAGTGTTTTCATGCTTAGTTCAGCCGTTGTTGGAATTGACCAATATCCGCCCTGAGGCAACCAGTAACTTTCTTCAATTAATCGGCAGAGGCTACATTGAAAGCCAAGGTCATTTACGTTGGTTTATGACCACCCATTATGGAGAGCCGCTAAACTTATTCATTAATGCAGTAAAGGCTTGCGCGCCTCACATTCCTGAAGCGGAAATGTTTTGGCGACTGCACTTTACGCTCGGTACTGTTGTATTCACCATGGCGTCGACAGATGCATTAATTGATATTGCCTCGGCAGATTTTAAAGAACAAAACAATATTGAGGACGTGATACGTAAGTTGATCCCTTATATGGCTGCAGGGGTTGCTGTCCCTGTTGTTGATGTTAATCGCACTGATAAATAGGCAAAAGGTATTGCTATGAGTATCGTATTACTGCTCTTAATTCTCATCGGCGTTGTATTTGGCGTCAGACAATTAAGAATGAAATTAATTACCCGTCCAGCTTTTGCATTTTTTAAAAAAGTGTTGCCACCGCTTTCTGATACAGAGCGTGAAGCAATGGAAGCGGGTGATGTATGGTGGGAAGGTGAATTATTTAGAGGCCGTCCTGATTGGAATAAACTGCATGGTTATGGAAAGCCTGCGTTAACCACTGAAGAAAAAGACTTCATTGACGTACAAGTCAAAACTGCACTGACTATGATTGATGATTATGACATTATTCATCATCGTCGTGATTTACCGCCAGAGTTATGGGAATACTTTAAAAAAGAAGGATTCTTTGCGCTGATCATTCCTAAAAAGTATGGCGGTAAAGAGTTTTCCGCTTATGCTAATTCAACCATTGTCTCTATGCTTGCTGCTCGCAGTGTGAGCGCGGCGGTAACTGTGATGGTACCAAACTCACTAGGCCCAGGCGAATTACTGACTCATTATGGAACCAATGAGCAACGTGATTACTGGTTACCGCGTTTGTCACGCGGTCAGGACATCCCATGTTTTGCATTAACAGGCCCTGAAGCGGGTAGTGATGCTGGTAGTATTCCTGATGTGGGTGTGGTTTGTCGTAAAGAGGTGAGTGGCGAAGAAGTACTTGGTTTATCGCTTACATGGAACAAGCGTTATATCACCTTAGCGCCAGTGGCAACGGTATTGGGGCTTGCCTTTCAAATGCGCGATCCTGATGCCTTACTTGGTGACAAAGAAGAACTGGGCATCACTTGTGCCTTGATCCCAACCGATCATAAAGGGGTTGAAATTGGCCGCCGTCACGATCCCATGGGGCTCGCCTTTATGAACGGTACTACCCAAGGCAAAGATGTATTTATTCCGTTAGATTGGATCATCGGTGGTCCTCAATATGCGGGGAAAGGTTGGCGTATGCTGGTGGAATGTTTGTCAGCGGGTCGTGGCATTTCACTACCAGCACTTGCAACCGCGTCAGGTCATTTAACCACCCAAACAACAACAGCATACAGTTACGTCCGCAAACAATTTGGTTTATCCATTGGTCGTTTCGAAGGTGTTCAAGAGTCGATGGCTCGTATTATCGGGAATACCTATCAGTTAGAAGCTGCGCGTCGTTTGACTACAACTGGTATTGACTTAAAGGTTAAGCCGTCAGTGGTGACCGCGATCGCCAAATATCATATGACAGAAATGGGGCGCAGTGTTGTTAATGACGCGATGGACATTCAATCGGGTAAATCAATACAATTAGGACCTAAAAATTACTTGGGTAATGGTTATAAAGGCTTGCCAATTTCGATTACGGTTGAAGGCGCAAATATCCTAACCCGTTCATTAATGATATTTGGTCAAGGTGCGACACGTTGTCATCCGTATGTTATTCCTGAAATGGAAACCGCGATGATGACCGATAAGGTTGCTGCTGAAGATCGTTTTGATAAATTACTCATGGGCCACATTGGTTACGCGTTGCGAAATGCTGGAGCATCATTTGGGCATGCTTTATCTGGCAGTCGATTAGCGCAAAGTCCTGTTGCAGGCGATACTCAGCAATATTATAAAGATATGTCACGTCTATCTGCTGCACTGGCATTTATGACCGATGTGTCGATGTTAGTATTGGGGGGGGATTTGAAGCGTAAAGAAATGCTTTCTGCCAAATTAGGTGATGTGTTAAGTCAGTTGTATCTCGGCTCAGCAACGTTAAAAATGTTCGAAGATAACGGTCATCAACAAGACGATTTACCTATTGTTCATTATGTCATGCGTGAGCGTTTGCATTTAGCTGCAAAAGCATTGGAAGAGGCGATTCGTAATTTTCCAAATCGTTTGTTTGCTATCAAGCTTAGAGTACTGATTTTTCCAATCGGTAACCACTTCACTGCACCAACAGATAAGCAAGCGGTTGAGCTTGCAACAGCCATGTCGAAGCCGAGTCCTGCCAGAGATCGTATTACTTTTTTAAGCCATATTTATGATGGTGATCAAGGCGGCGTAGCTGAAGTTGAAAATGCATTCTTGGCGATGTTTGATTGCAGAGCGATCCAACAAAAAATGGCATCAGCGCAGAAAGATGGCAAGTTGCCGCGTAAATTAAGAGGTTCAGCCTTGTATGAACTGGCGCTTGAAGCGTCTGTGATCACCCAAGATGAATTTGATCAACTCATTCATGCCGATGAATTGCGTATCGCAGCTATTAACGTCGACGATTTTGACAAGCTATAGTTCTGAATTTTATTGAAGCCACTCATTTTTGAGTGGCTTTTTTCTTGCCTAAATAAATTGTCACAGCTTTATGTGACAACCCGGAAATAAAGATTATTATCTTTCAACCAAAAAACATCAGTTGGCTACGTTTTCAAGCGGAAAAAAATGATTGATAGCAAGGCGTAGCTTGAAGCAACTAGTTGCTTTACTTGTAAAAATCACAACACAGCTAGCGGACATTTTAGCAAGCTTGTGGGCGTAGAACGGCTCACTCATTAGGTTAATGTTAAAATCAAAAAATTTGATAGACTCAGATGATTATTAAATTAGCGAGTGTTCAACTGATGTTTTTAGGTTCAATACTGTTTTTTCGGATGAGTTCATGAAACAGAAATCGGCAAAATATCCATTGTTGTCACTCTATTTCACCGCTTTTGGTATGTTTATCGGAGGATTGAGAATAGGGTTTAATCATTGGCAAGCCTACTTTTTAGGTCTACCTTTTTTTCTTATTGGTTGCGCTATTTCAGGATTGATTACGGGGAATGTGATCTATAAATCTGGTGAATACGGGCCAATGAAGTCTGCTAATAGAAAAGAGCAACCGGGCACATTTTGGTTTGCTATTTTTATATCACTTCTTATTGCGTGGTGGTTAATTTCAGAGTTTTATCGATTTTCCTCAGCTTTCTAGAGTGTATTTTTACTTAACTATTTGTACTCTACTATTGTTTTTTTATGCCTATTCGTAGGTTTGGGTTTTGGTCTGGTTTTAGATTTAGGATCTGAATCAAGTGCATATTCAGATTGAGATTGCTTTTTCGGTCTACTTTTAGGTTTAGACTCAGCTTGTTGTTTTGCTCTAGTTCTAGGTTTCGATTTCGATTCAGCTTCAGCTTCAGCTTTAGCTATGGCTCTCTGATTGATATGAGTTGTGACCATCCTCTTTAAGCGAGAATTGCTTTCTAAAGCATTTTTCGCTTCATTGAGAAAAACAACCTGGCTAGGGGTGAGTGATGTTTTTGAAAGCAGGCTGAAGGTTAACAGGTTGGTTAATACTTCTTGTTGATTTATTTCATTAGTTTGCGCGGCTAACTGTGCTTGTACACTAGGAATATTCATTAAATGTGAGATGACTCTTGAGTCAAGGATAAGTTCACTTTCTGCTTGCTTTCTGAATTGGTAGGCAGCAGTGTATTCTTCATGAACGACTTGTTGTAGCTGACGTAAGCAGTTAACTTCATCTGGATGAATAATCTTTGTTCGGGTTAATGCGTTTGATACAATTTTCTTAACTGTAGCAAATTGGCAGTGAGGGTAATCTTTTTGAAGTTTTTTCATTACTTTTTGAATGCTTGCATCATTTGGGTTATATCTCACTTGGCGACGCCATTGTAAGAACTCTTTAACATCGTCAGGTAAGTATACGCATTCACTTCTTGGGTCGTTTGGATCTACAACCTCTTTTGCTGTATATACAGGGATAGTATTGAAGGACATCATGGTCGTCAGTAATGAATTTTTCTCTAGTGCAATCCTAGTTTGAGCTGGTGCCTGCTGGTGAGGTGGATACGAGGATACTACTTCTGGAGGTTGTTTTTCGAAAGAAACGGCATAAAGTGAATTTAACTTTACTTCTAATAAGTTAGCTTCGTGGCTTCTACGTACTGTTCTCGGTACTAATGCTAGGAAAAATTCAAAGAAAGCAATTCTTATCCTGTGATCTTCGACTCGAAAATAGCCATCTTTAGACAAATGAACATTATATTTCTGGCTGTTAGTGCTTCCGTTTTCTTCGGTTTTAAATTCGCAAATACATTCATAGTAGTCTGAATCTCCAATTTGAGTACGACAATGCTCTAAAATCTGTTTTGTGTTTGCATCAACGTAGTATTGGCTTGCAACTTGTTTGGCTGCCAAGTTAGAAACTTTACCTGAGCCCATATATCAATAACCATTGTGTATTCCTTTACTATATCATTGATATGAATCATCAAGATTTCAATGTTTATGATGAAGCTTTAATTTTTTCTAAGTCGCTTAGAGGCCGTTCTCAATTAGATTTTTGATTTGCTGCTGTTAATTTTTTAGGTTAAACAAGGCGGAAAATGTGAAGTGTAGTTACTCTACACGAACGTTTGACAACACAGTTTAAACAAAAAATAAACTCAGCCTTTAGGCTGTAACAAATCAAAAAAGTCTTTAATTGGGAACGCCCTCTAGCGTTGTGTTATTGACTAGACGTTTTCTGATTTAGTTGACCAGAGCATAAGCTAGAAATGAAAGGGGGATGGAATTTGATTTATTAATGCATGATTAAGGTGAATAAAAAAGGAAGTCAAAGGGCCAACTGCTCTACCAACAAAATAAAATATAACTAAATGATTTATTGAGCTTAAATGCTAAGTGTTATTCTAGTTAATCGTAAGTAAAGTTATCTTCTCCTTTTATGCTTGCTATTCAACTCGTTAAGTTGTGGAGATATACATCATGGCAACTTCTTTAACTGCCGCTCTTGAGCAAACACAAGAGCATCAGATTTGTATCTCATATACTTCAGAACTAATTACAGTAATCGCCCAGCATAAAGAACTGCTAATGGTATCTTGGGGGGAGTTTGGTGATAAAATCTATAATGTTTTCTCAGTGCACAGAACAGCACGTGGTGCAAAACTCAAATATCAAAATTTTGGTTTTTTTGAAACGTATTTTACTGATAAAAATGGCGTTTACTTACAGAAACGTGCTTATCAAGATAGAATTAATAGCATCGAAATGCCTAACGCTCCTGATTGCCCCACTTTAAACAAAGTTCAAGACTGTTCACAACCATTAGTTCTTTTATTGCCCTCTCATACTACAGCTGCAATGTTTGCAGTATCTTTTAACAAACAGCAGTTGCCAGACTTTAAGCAGTTTTACCAATGTTTTAAAGATGGTGATACTGAACAAGTTCGCGAATTATTGAAGCAACCAATTAATATTGATGCCCATATGGACCATGGAAGTGGCGATACACTATTAATGCTTGCAACGGCAAATTCGTTTGTGGACTTTATTGACATGCTATTAGCCTCAGGAGCAGATCCAAATGTACAAAATGCTCAAGGCAAATCGGCACTTCATCTAGCTGCAGAATGTGATGAACCTGATGTGTTAAAAAAACTGTTAGCTGTAAAGGCTGATCATTTAAGGTTGGATCATAATCTTCGACTACCTTTGCACTTAGCGGTCAATAATGGCCATTTTAAATGTGCAAAAACGCTCATTGATGTGAGTGAGCTTTCTATCCAACAACCCGATAGCTTTAAGCTTACTCCTTTACGTTACGCAATAAGAGAAGGTCGCCTAACAATTGTTCGTGAGTTGAATGCTGCATTAATGGCAAAGCATTGCGACTCTGTTACGCACTATGATGTTTTGTTTGCCGTTAGGGCTGGGGAGATGGAAGCTGCAAAATTAGTTTACAGCTCTATCAATATTGAATCTGAAGAAGATGTTGGCGTGTCTAAGCTATTAAGAAATGAAAATGAAAGCAGAGATGAAACTTTAGTCTATCAATTATTCCGAGCAGTCGAAGAGTCTAATGAAGAGGCTTTACGCTCTCTAATTTCAAAAGCAGTGGACCAAAAAATAAAATTTAATGAGTTTATTGATTGTGCGGACGGCTATACCTTGTCACACAAAGCCGCAGCGTATGGAAATTCAGCTTGTATCCAAATAATTAACCCATACTTACCTGATGAAAAATGTCACCTTCCCAAAAGTGGTCATACGCCTCTTCACATTGCAGCATTACATGGCAATTTAGACACTTTGAAAGCTCTTTGTGACTCAAGGCGAGGATTTGTAAATAAAGTCAGTTTCGATGGATACACTCCTGTCAGTCTTGCTGCTAGAAAAGGAAGGTTGGAGTGCTTACGGCATTTATCGAACATTGGTGCAGATTTGTCAATATCGACCAAAGATACTAGTAGAACGCCCATGCATTTCGCTGCATTGCATGGGCACAAAGAATGTGTAATGTGGTTAATGAATCAAGGAGCAGACCCTAGTATTTTTGATAAAAGTGAACGTACGCCTCTACGTCTTGCAATGGATAGTGGACAGCATGAGGTTGTTAATTATATGGATACGTATTTTCGCAATGAGTGAATCATTAGTTTTGCCGATTGACTATGCTTTTTTCCCAATGGCTCAAACAATGTCGTTAGGGAAATGCACCTTGTTAAAAGAAATGGCTTTAAAAAAAGGTGGTTGTGTTTATCAAGCATATGAATCAACTGAATTTGGAACGGTTTACCACTTTAATAAAGGGAGAGCTCATTACATCATGTGTGATGGTCAAAAAGCGTCTGCCGATAGGCTCAAGCTTTTTTTTAATTCCCCTGAAACTGATGATTTTTTAGCAATGCGTTGTAGTCGCACTGAATTAACTGAAACACAATTGCTTTATCATTACTTGTATTTTGCAAGTGTGCGGCGAACAACCTTTAACCATTCAAAAAAAAGTATATGTTTATCAGGAGTTGATGATAAAGGTGAAAATCTTTCACTTTTTACAGTGCGTCAAAGTGATGTGTTAGAAGTCACATTTTGCAGTCAAACACCGACATTATGTGGTGTTTATAGAACAATAGAATCTGTGCAGGTTCGCCTTGAGCCTTTTTTAGGAAAATCAACTATTGAAAAAGAATTTATAAAAACCTACAGGGATGAAGAAGAGCGAGTGCCAATTACATGGGATCCACTATAAAAAAGGAAGCTAGAGGCTTCCTTTTAAGTTTTAAATATTCTACAGCCCATAGTAAATTTTTTGTGAAGGAAGTTTAATTGGAGAGACCAACGCAGAGACATATACTTTAAATTACTCCGTAAAACTCTCGAGGCTTGCCTTGTGATAGAGACTTCATATTTGCCCGAACTTATGTTTCCGGCTTCTGATCATCCAACTTCAAAGCCAACCCGTTGCAAAGTGGTTAAGCTTTCAAAAACTCAGGTTTTGGATAAGACTGCAGATATTGTCAAACAATGTTTATTAGAGATGAACATTGCTCAATGTGATATGACTCGTATTTCACAAGCCATGCTCGATTGTGAGTCAACGAGCGACTCCGAAACATTAATTACTCAAATTGTTGATAGCATCGTCAATGGTCACTTAACATTCGATGATTCGTTAACTATGCCCACAGATGAATTAAGCCAGCTTTATGTTGAAAAATTGACTGAAGCATTAGCGAAATGGGGGATTACATACGAGCAATATCTTACACTATCTAAGCCTACTTTTACCGACGTTACTTCTGATCCACTAATCGCTGAAATCCAAGCTGAAGATTCATTAAAAGTACGACAAATACAGCAACACTTACGTAAGAAAGGGTATGAGAATTTATATTTAGCTGAGTTAAACCCACTTTTAGATAACCTTATCGCTTCATTAGAGGTAGATTTAACATTGGTACCTGAAGAAGCTAAAAAGCATTTTGACGGCTTGATTGCAGAAATTAAATTATTTCAACAACAGTTTCCAAGATTAGAATACAAGCAAGCACTTGTGCTGTCTACGAAATATATGCTGATGAAGCATACGTTAAATCTTTACTCTCTACCTGACAATGCGAACATACCTGAGCGCATGAGTTTAGATGCCTTGGTGGGCTTTTTAAAAGAAATTGCGATGATTGACAGTACTAATGTATCGGAAAATGTTTGCTTGATAATCAAGCAGCAACGTAGGTATTTTCAGGGGCTAGATTATACTCATAATTACTTTTATGCAGCTGTGAGTATTTCAGAATACTTTAAAAAGCCTCATAATTATTTGATTTGGCCATCGTTTGATAGCTTTGATATGCACTTTTTTAACCTTGCTGCTCGCTATAACATCTATGTCGCTGGGATCTCTACTAGCATCTTAAATTATCACGACTCTACTTTGATGACCACTTGGTATCTTTACGGGCATGATTTTTATCATGCTATTGAGAATACCTCTGCTTCCAATTGTTCTAATCAATTGGTATTGAGGCGAGAGGTTGTGAGTGATTTTTACACATTTACGCAACGTCAGCCGCTTCCGCCTTTAGTTGTAGAAGCGACAAGAACGCTTTTCTTTTTTGACCATCATGAAATGGGAAAATGCCCTGCCTTACTTGTATTAGAAGCAAATAAATCAATACAACGTATAAAATATACAACTAATGAACTCATTGTAAATAAGCTAGTAGATAGGTTTGTTTTAAAGCAAGGTTTTAGCTGTAATCACCTCAGAGCAGGTTTATTTCTTATGTTACTTTTTATTTTTACCCAACCTAGAGTTGAAAAAAATGGATGTACGATTTTGTGATGAAAATAGAAAGGAAGAAAGAAGCTTCCTTCCTATCAACTACTACTAATACATTAATTTACAACCAAAACTTTACAGGTATTGGTACCACCAATTGTCTCCATGACATCGCCCTTGGTCATCAGCACCATATCACCTGTATTTAAGAATCCTGCTTGTTTTAATTCTTCAACGGCTTTGGTTGCGAGTTGATCTGCAGCGTACTTAGTTGAGTCAAAGTGAACTGGGTTAACACCACGATAAAGTGCCATTTTTGCAAGAGTACTGTCATGACGTGATAATGCGAAAATCGGTAACGATGAACTAATGCGTGACATCAATTTCGGTGTCGCACCAGACTCAGTCAGTGCAATAATCGCTTTAACGCTTTTTAAATGATTGGCGGCGTACATAGTAGAAAGAGCGATAGTTTCTTCTACATTTGAGAAGGTTTCATCTAGTCTGTGCTTCGAAACGGTAATGCTAGGGTGAGACTCTGCACCTAAACAAACATTGCTCATTGCTGCAACGGTTTCTTCTGGATAGTCACCCGCAGCGGTTTCTGCTGACAGCATCACAGCATCGGTACCATCTAATACCGCGTTTGCCACATCCATAACTTCAGCACGTGTTGGCATTGGGCTGGTGATCATCGACTCCATCATTTGGGTCGCGGTGATGACAATTTTATTCAATTGACGAGAGCGGCTGATCAATTGCTTTTGAACCGCAACTAGCGCTGCATCACCAATCTCCACACCTAAGTCACCACGCGCAACCATAACAACATCAGAAGCTTTGATAACGTCGTCCATTGCTTCTTGTGTTGCAACCGCCTCCGCACGCTCTACTTTGGCAACGATCATTGGATTATGACCTGCTTGCTTTGACAGTTCACGAGCATAATCTAAATCGGCACCCGTTCTTGGGAATGAGACCGCTAGATAGTCAACATTAATTTTAGCTGCAGTAATAATGTCAGCTTTATCTTTTTCAGTTAGCGCAGCTGCTGAAAGGCCACCACCTTGTTTGTTAATGCCTTTATTGTTTGATAACGGACCTGCAACGGTAACTGTGGTATGCACCTTGGGGCCTTCTACTTTTTCAACTCTCAGTTGAACGCGACCATCATCAAGCATCAAAATATCACCAACAACTACATCTTCTGGTAACTGTTTGTAATCAATACCAACTTGTTTCTCGTCGCCTTGACCTTTATCTAATTCAGCATCAAGGATAAAGGGTTGGCCTAAATCTAGTTGTATTTTCTTATTATCTTTAAATGTTGATACACGAATTTTAGGACCTTGTAAGTCGCCTAAAATCGCAACCTGCACACCTAACTCTTTTGCGATATTGCGAGCTCGAGTAGCACGTTGTAAATGATCTTCTGGTGAGCCATGAGAAAAGTTAAGTCTAACAACATTTGCACCTTGCTTGATGATCTTGCGAAGGTTGTCATCACGATCAGTCGCTGGACCTAAAGTAGTTACGATCTTAGTTCTGCGGAACATGGAGTACTCCGATTATGTATCTAAAGAAATCTAGGGTTATCTTAACAAAGAAACGTACTTTTTGTAGGAAAGTTACATCAAAATGAGATACAGAAAAGAGAGATTTTTGTGATGAACAACTAATTTTTGAAAGGAAGTTGGCAGAACGAAAAAAATCGAGCTGCCTAACTCAATAATGGTAAAATATTACAGTATGGTATCTTTTGTTGTTCTTGATTCTTTGAGTACTTCTTTAACTCGCTGTAGGTTTTCTCTAAATCTTGGGCCTCGGCGTAGCATAAAGCCTGTCGCCAAAACATCAATGATAACTAGCTGTGCTAAGCGAGATGCCATTGGTAAATAAACATCAGTATCTTCAGGAACTTCCATGGTTACTGCAAGCGTACATTCTTCAGAGAGTGGGGAATTTCTGGTTGTGATGCAGATCACGGCTGCACCGTTCTCTCGCGCTAATTTTGCTATTTCTATTAATGACTTAGTTCTTCCTGTGTGTGAAATCAATACAATGACATCACCTTCGTTGCAATTAATGCAGCTCATTTTTTGCATTAATACATCATCAAAACAAATCACTGGCACATTAAAACGGAAGAATTTATTTTGTGCATCGTGCGCCACAGAAGCGGAAGCGCCCAGTCCAAAAAATGAAATTTTCTTTGCTTGAGTTAAAATATCAACCGCTTTATTGACGGCATTCACATCTAAACTTTGACGGGCTGTGTCTAATGATGCCATGGTCGATTCAAAAATCTTTGTGGTATAAGAATCTGGTGAATCATCTTCTTCTACATGGCGGCTAACATAAGGTGTGCCATTAGCAAGGCTTTGTGCTAAATGCAGTTTGAAGTCAGGAAAGCCTTTGGTATCAAGGCGGCGGCAGAACCGATTAACTGTGGGTTCACTCACATCAGCCATTTTAGCTAAGGTTGCGATACTGGAATGAATGGCTGTTTGTGGTGCGGATAAAATCACTTCTGCTACTTTTCGCTCAGACTTGCTAAAGTGCACTAAGCTTTTTTGAACCTTTTCAAGAGTATTCATACACGTATTCTGCTCTGTTTTGGAGTATGTAATTTTATTTACTGTTTGTTTCTGAATATCAGCACAATATGTTTATAAAGTGCTTATAACTTTCAGGGTGTAGGATGTAATTTTCTTTTTTGAAAACCGAATATCACATCTGTTTGTCATTTTCTATGACATAAAACAACATTTTACAATGACACTTTTAATCAAAATATGAAAAGTTTGCTATTTCAACAGTAAGTTAACTACAAAAAAGAATAACAGATTTCCATTGTTTCTGGCTAGCGGAGAAAATTTCACTATTTTTGTTTTCTAAGTGCATTTAATGTGTTTCGTTGTTATATTACAACAAAATCAGTTTTGAATTTAAAATTTCAGCGAACGGTTATCGTTAAGCCTTCAATGCTGGGCTAGATTACTTTAATTAGTGTGTCGCGATAGTTTTGAAAGTGTCTTGGTTGTAAGCTTAAGGGTATTTTCAAAAACAGAGCGGTTACTATATTCATTACCAATGTGGATATTCAATTTCGGTGGGACGACATTGGTAACGGAAATACGTTAAATGATCGCGGTTCTAATAGCGGAGAGTGATTGAATAATGGGCAAAAAAACATCAGAAGCTAAACCTTGTGATTTTGTTCTTTTTGGGACTAAAGGAGACTTAGCACGTAGAAAGTTGTTGCCATCTTTATATCAGCTGGATAAAGCCAATTTGCTGGCTGCTGATACTCGCGTCATAGGCGTAGCTAAAGATGACTATTCTCGTGGGCAGTTTCATGAATTAGTGACGACCGCACTCAAGACCTTCGTCAAAGAACAGCTTTGTGATGACACCTTAGCTCGATTTGTAGAACGTTGTTTTTATATTGGTGCAGACTTTACTGAGGTTGAGTCTTATAAAGAGTTTAAGACACTGCTCGAACCTGAAAAAAGGGTAATGGTGAATTACTTTGCGACGCCGCCTTCCTTGTTTGGTGACATTTGTTACTGCTTGCATAAGCAAGGTTTGATTCAATCAAACACTCGAGTCGTACTTGAAAAACCCATTGGCTCTGATCTTGAGTCATCGAAAGTAATTAATAATCAAGTTTCTACTTATTTCCAAGAATCTCAAATTTATCGTATCGATCATTATTTAGGTAAAGAAACGGTTCAGAACCTCATTGCTTTGCGTTTTGCCAACTCCTTATTTGCCTCCAAGTGGGATAATCGAACCATAGATCATGTACAAATTACTGTTGCCGAAGAAGTAGGGATCGAAGGTCGTTGGGGTTACTTTGATAAAGCGGGTCAAATGCGCGACATGATCCAAAATCACTTGCTGCAAGTACTTACCTTAGTGGCTATGGATCCGCCAGTTAACTTAGATGCCGATAGTATTCGTGACGAAAAAGTGAAAGTGTTGAAATCCTTACGTCCTATTAACCAAGACAATGTCTATGAAAATACGGTTCGTGGTCAATACAGTAATGGCTTTTTAAATGGTAAGGCTGTGCCTGGTTATTTGGAAGAAGATGGTGCGAATTTGGCCTCGCTTACTGAAACCTTCGTTGCACTACGAGTAGATATTGATAACTGGCGTTGGGCAGGGGTGCCGTTTTACCTTCGTAGTGGTAAACGTATGCCGTTCAAGAGTTCTGAAATTGTTGTTTATTTTAAAAACCCGCCGCACAACTTATATCGTTCAAGCTATCGGAACTTACCTCCGAATAAACTGACCATTCGTCTGCAACCTCATGAAGGTGTTGAAATTCAGATGATGAATAAAGTGCCCGGACTTGATGAAAAGCAGCGTTTACAAACCACAAAACTGGATTTGAGTTTTTCTGATACCTTTAAAAGTGATCGCATTGCTGATGCTTATGAGCGTTTACTTCATGAGGCTATGTTGGGTAATCAAGCACTGTTTGTTCGTAGAGATGAAGTCGAACAAGCGTGGCAGTGGGTTGATGGCATCATTGAGGCATGGGAAGACAGCAGCGAAAAACCGAAAGCATACCCAGCAGGATCCTGGGGACCCGTTGCATCAGTGGCGTTGATCAGTAAAGACGGACGTTCTTGGGACGAGTAACGCGCTGGCTTTTTTGATACAGAGAGCGTAGATAGAGACAATCGTGATGAAAGAAACAGTATTTAAATCTTTTGATAACGCTTCGCAGTTGGCGCAGCGTTTAGCAGATAAAGTTGCCGACTTATTACAAGAGGCGATTGATAGTCGCGGTAAAGCGAGTTTAGTCGTTTCTGGTGGCTCAACACCGGTTGAGCTGTTTAAATTATTAAGTAACAAACCCATTGATTGGTCTGACGTATACATTACGCTGGCGGATGAACGCTGGGTAGATGTAACGAGTTCGAATTCTAATGAAGCTTTGGTGAAAACACATTTATTAAAAAATAAAGCCGCTTGCGCTAAGTTTACAGGGCTTAAAAACATGTTTTTATCGGCAGCAGAAGGTTGCCAAATGGCAGATGAAAAGTTGCATCATTTCCCGCAGCGCTTTGATGTGGTTATTTTAGGTATGGGTAATGATGGTCACACTTGTTCTTGGTTTCCTTGTGCCCAGCGTAGTGAGTTAGTTAATGCGTTAACCAGTGATAACTCCTGTGCAGCAGTTATCCCGACGACCGCTCTTCACCAACGAATTACCCTCACCAAAACTCGAATTCTAGCAAGTCGTCAAATCTTCTTGCATTTGGTGGGTGAGCAAAAGCTGGCGGTGTATCGTCAAGCTCTAGAAAATACAGACGTTTACTCAATGCCAATACGAGCGGTGCTTGCTCAACATAAAACACCGTTAGATGTGTATTGGAGTGCTTAGAGAGTTTCCATTGGTCATGTGAATTTGTTATTGCTGATATCAAGCTCGTTCTTGAGAGCGGACAAGCAGGGCGAAAAGAGTGAACGTTGGAAAACGAAATAAGATACGAGCAAATGAGAAAAGTTAATTGAGAACGCTCCCTTAGGAGGCAAAATGCATTCAGTAGTCCAATCCGTAACTGATCGGATCATTATGCGCAGCAAACAATCGCGAGCGCGTTATCTGTCAGCATTGAAGGATGCACAAACACAAGGTGTTCATCGTAGTAGTTTAAGTTGTGGCAATCTGGCTCACGGCTTTGCTGCTTGTAACCCTGATGATAAATCATCTTTACGTCAATTAAATAAGGCTAACATAGGTATCGTTACCGCATACAATGATATGTTGTCTGCGCATCAGCCTTACGCTGATTACCCTGATTTACTTAAAAAAGCCTGTCAGCAAGTGGGCAGTGTTGCTCAAGTTGCTGGTGGCGTGCCAGCAATGTGTGATGGTGTGACTCAAGGTCAACCAGGCATGGAGCTGAGTTTATTGAGTCGTGAAATTATTGCGATGTCATCAGCCGTCGGCTTATCACACAATATGTTTGACGGTGCGTTATTATTAGGGATTTGTGACAAAATTGTCCCCGGCTTGTTGATTGGTGCATTGAGTTTCGGTCATTTGCCGATGATGTTTGTGCCTGCTGGACCGATGAAGTCTGGGATCCCCAATAAGGAGAAAGCCAAAGTACGACAACAATTTGCTCAAGGGCTGGTTGGACGTGAAGAATTACTCGAAGCAGAGTCAAACTCTTACCACAGTGCAGGCACCTGTACTTTTTATGGTACTGCCAACTCGAATCAGCTAATGCTTGAAGTTATGGGGTTACAACTGCCGGGGTCTTCGTTTGTTAATCCTGACGATCCTCTACGTGAAGCATTAAACATTAAGGCTGCGCAGCAAGTGTGTCGTTTAACCGAAAACAGCGGTCAATACACACCAATAGGTGAAGTGGTGAGTGAACGCTCAATTGTTAATGGCATTGTCGCATTATTAGCAACGGGTGGCTCAACTAATTTGACCATGCACATGGTCGCAGCGGCACGTTGTGCTGGCATTATTATTAATTGGGATGATTTCTCGGAGTTGTCGGATGTCGTGCCGCTCATTGCCCGAGTTTACCCAAATGGCCATGCTGATATCAATCATTTCCATGCTGCTGGTGGTATGGCTTATCTTGTCAAAGAATTACTCGACGCAGGATTACTGCATGAAGATGTAAACACTGTCGCAGGTTATGGTTTACGTCGCTACACTCAAGAACCTAAGTTACTTGATGGTGAATTAACTTGGGTTGATGGCCCTAGTGAAAGCCATGACAAAGAAGTACTCACTTCGGTTGCCGCACCTTTCCAAGCCAATGGCGGTTTAAAATTGATGAAAGGCAACTTGGGGCGCGCAGTCATTAAAGTCTCAGCCGTGCAACAAGCCAACCAAGTAGTCGAAGCACCAGCGATTGTTATTGATGATCAAAACCAACTGGATGTGTTATTCAAGCAAGGCGAGCTTGATAGAGATTGCGTAGTAGTTGTCAAAGGGCAAGGACCGAAAGCCAATGGTATGCCGGAACTTCATAAGCTAACGCCGATACTGGGCACTCAACAAGACAAAGGCTTTAAGATTGCCTTAGTGACCGACGGGCGAATGTCTGGAGCCTCAGGCAAAGTACCTGCCGCGATTCATCTAACGCCTGAAGCCATTGATGGCGGTTTGATCAGTAAAGTTCAAAATGGTGACTTAATTCGCGTGAATGCACTAACCGGTGAATTGAGCTTGCTTGTTGATGAAACGACACTAGTTCAGCGCTGTGCAGAAAAGATTGAATTACAAAAGTCACGTTATGGTATGGGCAGAGAGCTTTTTGGTGCTTTGCGTGCCAGTTTGAGCAGTCCAGAGACGGGCGCAAGAAGCACTCAAGCGATTGACGAAGAATATTGATAGCTATCGATAACTAAGGAAGAAAAATATGGTTCAAAATAATTGGAAAATTCAGCCTGCTGATATCTTTAAACGCGGCCCAATTGTTCCTGTAATGGTTATCAATAAGTTGGAGCAGGCCGTTCCGCTTGCGAAAGCTTTGGTAGCAGGTGGCATTAATATTTTGGAAGTTACCCTACGCACGGATTGTGCCTTAGAGGCGATTGCAAAAATTAAACAAGAAGTACCTGAAGCGCTTGTCGGTGCAGGCACAATACTTAATGAACAGCAATTAGAGCAAGCAATTAATGCAGGCTCTGAATTTATTATTACTCCAGGCGCGACCACGGAATTGTTGAAAGCGGCAATTGAGGGTGAAGTGCCATTGATCCCTGGTGTTGCAAGCATCTCAGAAGTGATGAAGGGGATGGAATTAGGTTATAACCATTTTAAATTCTTTCCAGCAGAAGCATCTGGTGGGGTTAGTGCATTAAAAGCGTTTTCAGGTCCTCTATCTGATATCCGTTTTTGTCCAACTGGTGGTATTACTCCTGCGATATACAAAGATTATTTAGCCTTAAATAATGTTGATTGTATTGGCGGAAGTTGGATTGCTCCAACCGATGCCATGGAAAATGAAGATTGGAAGCGAATTACCGAGCTGTGCCAAGAAGCACTATCTGGGATTTAAGTCACAGAGTTTCAGTTAATATCGACTAGACTTAAAAAGCTATCTATAAAAAAGGTAGCTTTTTTAGTCGGGGAGAAAACAATGAAACTAAATCAATTTGAAAAATCGGTTGTTGGTCATCCTTTTCGTTTTTGGGTTCAAAACTACATTGAAATGCCACTATTAAAGTCATTATTTGATAATGTGCCGTTGGATACGGGCATGGCGTTAGAAATTGGTTGTGGTTACGGTAATGGTATACGGTTAATTCGAGAGCATTTTCATCCAGAATATATCACTGCGATAGATTATGACTTTGATATGGTGCATGCAGCAAAAAGCCGATACATTGATGATGTGCGAGTAGCAGCGACTCAAGCAGATGCAACATTGTTACCATTTCCTGATAATCAATTTGATTTGGTCTTCAATTTTGCTGTATTTCACCATATCCCTAAATGGCAAAAAGCCATTGAAGAAGTTCATCGCGTGTTAAAGCCGAATGGGTTTCTGTTGATCGAAGATCTATATAGAACCGCAATCACTAATCCACTCTCCAACTCTATGTTTGAACATCCGCAACATAACCGATTTGATCATCAAGAATTGATTGCTCAATTAAATATGAATGGCTTTCGCGTCCAAAAAGAAAAAAATCTGTTAAATTTAGCTGGCATCGCATTAGCGCAAAAGGTGTGAAACAGCGGATTAATGTGAACTTTATCTTATAAAATGTAGTGTTTTTGTAAGTAATTTAGATATAATTCCCTAAGCTCGAGTAGCCATCATTAAAACTGTAGGAGCAGGGAATGACGAGAGTCCTTGATAGTGTTGATCAACGTACCAAATTGGTCGGGAAAAACCGTTTGGAATTGTTACTTTTTAAAATTAATGCAACTCAATTATTTGCAATTAATGTTTTTAAAGTAAAGGAAGTGGTTAAGCTTCCCAAGCTCAATGTTATGCCCGGCGGTCACCCTCACATCTCAGGTATTGCGAATATTCGTGGCTCATCGATCCCAGTTATTGATTTACGCAAAGCAATTGGTTTTTCGCATTTTACTGATGATGAAGATGCTAACTTGATCATCACGGAATATAACCGTTCGGTGCAAGGTTTTCTTGTGGGGAAAGTGGAACACATTATCAATATGACGTGGAGTGATGTGCTGCCGCCACCGAAATCTGTTGGTCCCAATAGTTATTTGACTGCGATAACTCGTATCGAGCATGAAGGTATGAATAAGCTGGTTTCAATTATTGATGTTGAGAAAGTCTTAGCAGAAATTATTGCTTATGATGTGCGTGTTTCTGATGATGTATTAGATGAAACCTTATTGGGTGAAATGATCGGCCGTAAAATTCTGGTGGTGGATGATTCATCGACAGCCCGTAACTTAATTATTGATACTTTAAGTCCGCTTGGTATTGAAGTGATTGAAGCGACAGATGGTTTGCAAGCTTTGAAAATGTTGAAAGGTTGGCGTGATCAAGGCATTGATGTTGCCCAAGAGCTATTGTTGATGATCACCGATGCAGAAATGCCTGAAATGGATGGTTATAAGTTGACTCTTGAGATCAGAAGTGATGCCGCTATGTCAAAATTACATATCGTATTAAATACCTCGCTTAGTGGCAGCTTTAATAATGCAATGGCAGAAAAAGTCGGTTGTAATAAGTTTATCTCAAAGTTCCAACCAGATGTTCTCGTTGATACTGTACAAGATCGACTAAGAGATCTGCTGTTAAGTTAACTTAGGTATGCTTAAGTTGAGCCAGCCTTTATTGTGGCTGGCTGTTTACTTTTTCATCCAACCGCTGATTGAATGGATTGACATTGGGATAGGTAACCATAGTCGCAATAACCGCTGCGCCAGTGATTTGTTGCGATTCGCTGGTACTCAATGTGAAGTCCCATTCGCCAGCCTGCATGTTCCCAAGAGTACAATATTGACTGATCACTTGCTTTCCACCTAAGGTTTCGTGGATAGGGTAGCCAACGCACGTATCATTATGTGAACTGTTTTTTAAAACAAGTTCTCCATTAAAACTTGCTGAACTTTGAAGGTTGTATGTGAGTTTAAATAAGCCGTCTGCTTTTTTTGTCAGTTGATATCGAAAATGCAATGTTGCGTTGGGTCTTAGTGATAAGTTACAAAAAAGAGTATTGTTCTGTAACCGATAAGGGGAATCGATTGTGCCGTCACCTTGGATTTGTGCGTTTGTTAAGCAGGGGAAAGCTGCAACGCTTTCAGAAGAGAAAGCATGATGACTTGTGACGAGTAAGCAACTTAATAAAAGTAAAGATGACTTCATTGACTGCCTCGTTTATCGTTGATTGAAAGGATTGTCGCTGACATCTTCTGACGTTGCTCCGATGGCGGCTTTTTTGATGTTTGAGTAACTCTCAAGTAAAACCCAGTAATCCCCTTTTACCATATGGCTGAATGAGCAAGTTTGTGACTTGTATTTAAGCCCCTCTGTTTGCTCTACCACTACCTTAGGTTTGCATTGATAATCAGTAGCAGTAGGAGCAGCACCTTGTTTAATGAACATTTGGGTATCACTGTCATAATCGGTGCCTAGCTCAATCCCTCCTATCGTGTCTTTGGTTACGCGGTAGATAAAGTACTCTGAGCTTCCTTTACTAAGATTGGTAATAGATTGTGTTTTTCCATCTTTTAATACCACAGGATCATCAAGGCTGCCTGAGCCAATCATGGAGTGAGTAAGTTGCTTTGATACAGCAACATGTGAAGTGACTATGCATGCAACCAGAGAAAGGACCGTCAGAGAGTGTTTGTATCGCATTGTCATAACCTGAATCTAAATGGTTCTGAAATTAGATTATCAAGGCCTAGAGTGGTGAGTGAAAATAATAAATAGCTATAAGGAATGTCATCAAAATGAGAAGAAAGCTCTATTATAGAAAATATTGCTATTTATGTATTATAAATTAATGTGTTGCAATGGCTGTAATTAATAATCTTGGAGGATATAGTATGACCGCTGCAGCCCCCACAAATACCTCTTCTAATGCTAGGGTGCTTCAACAATTACAAATTCAACATCCTCAGCTCAGTGAACCGTTTAAAGGAGCCACAATTCAGTTCCGAGGGCAAACTTACCATACCCAACCAGTATCTAAAGCAGGTCGATTAGAGTCTTTTTGTTGTTGTAGTAATAATTGTCTAGAAAAACCTAGTCTTTTACATCGATATCGGGCTCGAGAGTTGAACACATTTGTTGAGCATTACACACAGTTACAATCTTGCATCGAGAATGGGGATGTTCAAAGTGTCAAACGTTTGTTGAATGCAGGACTATCGGCTAATACCGTTTTGGGAAGCGGTCTGAGTTTACTTGCGATTGCAACTGGGGCTGACGCAGGGATGGGGCGCAACAATATTAAAATGATGGAAATGTTACTTGCTCATGGAGCTGATGCAGCTGAAGTCAGTACCGATAAAATCACAACCGCTTTGGAGTTTGCTGTGAAATATGGCCGACTTAATGCAGTCAAGTTATTGTTAAACCATGGTGCGAAGGCGACAATGCAGGAATTAAAAGTGGCAGTTGAACGTAATCATGAAAAAGTTTTGGGTTGTTTAATTCAAAAATTCGGATTTCCTACATCTGTAGACGAGGACGATAGTACATTATTGCAGCAAGCTTATCATAAAAAGTACTTTGGGTGCTTTGCGAGTCTACTGATAAATGGTGCTGATCCCGATAAAACTCCACCGAATGCTAAAGAAAAGTCAGTAAGAAGTTTAGCCGTTGCAGAAGATCGAAAGGATTATGTTGCCGCGATTGATTTATTAGCGAGAAGAAGAGCAGGATAAAAAGCATTGTAAAAAACAAAGACACTTAGCTGGTGCTTAATACGAGGTTTGTTAGTAAGTTGTATTACAACTAATGCGAGTGAACGTGATTTTAATTTCGTTCACTTGCATGTATTTAATTAGCTGTAGCTCATTCGCTTAGTGCTGCTCTTTTTCCACATCCACTAATTGTTTGGCAAGTTCAATCGGATCAATTTCCAAGCATTCACCGTCAACTTGCCAATTAAGGCCAACCATTACGCCATCGTCATTAAAATCACTCACCCAGAACTCAAGAAAGTCATTTAATGAAATTGAGGCAACTTGGTAATCTTGCCATTCGTCAGTGCAATTTTTTTGTGCAAGTTCTTCGCTTGACCAAAGAGGCATGACATCAGTTTGTTCAAATTGTGATGAATCGCAAACCACCCAACCTTCACCAGTACTGTCTTGTAAGGCCCATAAATGTTGCTCTTTTTCTACGCCAGTAACGAAAGTGGTCAGGGTAGATGTGGTATCTGTCATAATGTATTCTCAATGGTAATTTGATGATTGATGGCATTATACTCTATGCCAGTTGATATAGCGCATTTTTATGGAGTATTTCATTCAATGAAAACGATAGGATTTTTAGGGGTTGCGTTATTTGCTTTGCATTTTTCGGCTCAAGCAGAGCAGAATGATTTTAAAACCTGTGTTGCTAAATTAAAACAAACGGCAAAAACTCAAGGTATTACTGAAACGACGATTCAACAGACACTTGATAGAGTAAAACCCAAACCTAAGGTCGTTAAGTTAGATAAAAATCAGCCAGAGTTTACCAATACTTTTGAACGTTATTTTAATAAAAGAGTGAATCATTGGCGTATATCGAAAGGAAAAAGGCTCTGGAAAAGCCATCGAGTATTTTTGGATAAACTTACCAAGCAGTATGGGGTTCCTGGCCAATATATCCTTGCTTTTTGGGGATTGGAAACCAACTTTGGTGGCTATAAAGGAAAAATGCCAGTGATTGATTCACTGGTTACCCTTGCTTGCAAACCAAGACGAGCAAAGTTTTTCACTAAGGAGCTGATGCAGGCGCTAAAGCTTAAGCAAGTGAATAAATTGAGTTACGACAAAATGGTGGGTTCATGGGCTGGCGCGATGGGCCACACACAATTTATGCCCAGTACTTATGTCCAGTATGCCGTTGATGCTGATGGGGATGGTGTTGCTGATCTTTGGGGAAGCACCAAAGACGCATTAGCGTCTGCTGCCAATTATCTACATAAACTGGGATGGCAGCCGTCACAGCGTTGGGGGCGTGAAGTTAAGCTGCCTGCTAATTTTGATTACTCGCTCGCTAACGCTAAACAGCCATTGTCACTGCTTGAGTGGCAACAAAAAGGCATTAAAAAAGCCAATGGCAGCAAACTTAGCATTGCGAATATGAAAGCTAAATTGTATTTACCAGCAGGGCACACAGGCCCAGCATTTTTGGCATATGATAACTTTAATATCATAATGCGTTGGAATCGAAGCAAGTTTTATGCAATTTCTGTCGGGCATTTAGCGGATAGAATAGTCGGTGCGACACCATTAGTTGTACAACCACCCAAACAGCCTAGGTTGAAACGTAGTAGCATTAAAAGCATGCAAACACAGCTGGCTAAGCTAGGTTATAACGTCGGCAAGCCTGATGGTATCTTAGGAAGTAACACCATTAAGGCGATTCAAGGGTTTCAAAAAAGCAAAAATCTAATTGCAGATGGCTTTCCTGATCCCTCAACGTTTCGCGCGTTAAACATTAAGCTATAACCCTTCTATGACCAAGAAGTAAATTTCTTGGTCAAATCCTTATCTTTTGCTAATCTGCGTCAACTTTTTATGAACAGGGTTTATCATGACAATTACCAAAGACAGTGTTGTTCAATTTAATTACACCTTAAAAGATGAAAAAGGCGAACAGATTGAAACCAGCAAAGGTCATTCTCCGATTGCTTACTTACATGGTCACAACAATATGTTTCCGGGTGTTGAAAAAGCCATTGAGCAACACAATGCGGGTGATAGCTTTACCGTGACGCTTCCGGCTTCAGAAACTTACGGTGAGCGTGAAGAAGGTGCTGAGCAGCGAGTTTCAGTGAAGCATCTTGTCGGGGCAAAGGTGTGGAAGCCTGGCATGACAGCCATGGTGAATACTGATCAAGGCCAACGACAAGTCACCGTTGTTAAAGTAGGGAAGTTCATGGCGACCATTGATACCAACCATCCATTATCAGGTCGCGAATTGACTTTTGATATCGAAATTGTTGACGTTCGTGATGCCACGGCTGAAGAACTATCTCATGGTCACGCTCATGGTGTAGGTGGTCATCAGCATTGATTAATAATGTGCAGCCATTTGTAGTGACTGCGTTTCTTTTTCTTAAGATCAAATTACTGTTACTGCGAAGAGCTGGCTTATTACAAAGGGAAATTAATTTTCGCTTAAATCCAGCATCTTCAAATACTAGGAGTATATTTTAATTGCTTCATTCGACCTCCTTCCTTGTGGGTATGTGAATTTCACTGATCATAAAAGTAACGAGGATGGTATAGTGTTGGTTATAGATTTAAGAGTAGGTAAAAAAGGTTAAATAGATGTCTATATCTCCTAATGAAGCAATTATTGTTGAACCAAAATCAGTGGCTTCGGCTTGTGTAATTTGGCTGCATGGTTTAGGTGACTCAGGTGCGGGTTTTGCGCCAGTGGTGCCAATGCTAGGGCTTGATGAGTCACACTCAATTCGATTCATTTTCCCTCATGCACCAGAACAGACTGTAACCATTAACGATGGCGCGGTGATGCGTTCATGGTATGACATTAAAAGTATGGACTTATTGGATCGCGCTGATTTAGCTGGTGTTAAAGAGTCTGAAATTAAAGTTCATCAAATTATTCAGAGCCAATTAGATGCAGGTATTTCGGCTGACAACATTATTCTTGCTGGTTTTAGCCAAGGTGGCGTAATGAGTTTATTTACTGGATTACGTTATCCTAAAAAGCTGGCTGGAATTATGGCGTTATCTTGTTATTTGCCTAATGGTGATGCGTTGCCTGAAGGTATAAGTGAGGCTAATAAAGAGACTCCATTCTTACAACATCATGGTGACCAAGATCCTGTAGTTCCAATTGAAGCTGGTAAAATGGCTTATCAAGCTCTTATGGATGCTGGCTACCAATCACAATGGAAGTCGTTTCGAATGCCTCACAGTGTGTTACCGCAACAATTGAGTGAAATTGGGCAATGGATCACACAACGTTTAATCAAGTAACCTTTTATTTAAATATATAACTTATTCGTATTAAAGTTATTTGTTTTTTAACTAGAACAATTGACTCTAGAAAAACGCTAAAACAATAATTCAATAAACATTAAACACTTAACTTTCATTTAAAGTTAAGTGTTTTTTTTGTGAAAAAATTAACTTTAATTATTTTCAATGCCTTGTTCTTTCATTGAAACATGCTTGATATAAAAGTCTATATAAAATAATGGGTTAACATCACAATTTTGAGTATATGTTGCCACTGTCTGATGTGAATTTTGTTAATATCCGCCTCAATGAATCAATACGAATTCATATAAAAAACAATATCAGATTTTAGTTATATAAAATCAAGGGGTTGATAACATGAGTGGTAAATTAGTCAAGGGCTTAGTGGCAACAGCCGTTTTAGCAGCGTTAACAGGTTGCGGTAGTGATACAAAGTCTGAAGTAAAACCAGAAACCAAGTTTGAATTAACAATTGCACACATTAATGACACGCATTCAAATTTTGATGCACACGATCTCGATTTTACCGCGCAGGTAAACGCAGCGGACTTTAAAGTGAGAACCAGTGCTGGTGGCTATCCAAGAATTACCAAAAAATTGAAAGCATTACGACAAGATGCCGAAGATAAAAATAGACCATTTCTCGCCCTTCATGGTGGTGATGCATTCCAAGGCTCACTTTACTTCAGTCTGCTCAAAGGGCAAGGTAATGCGACTTTGATGAATGAAATGGGGATCGATGGCATGGCTGTCGGTAACCACGAGTTTGATTTTGGTAATGAACCGTTAATTGACTTTATCGAAAAAATTAACTTCCCACTTTTAGCGGCCAATATGGATACAAGCGCAGATAAAAAAATGAATGCGCTAGATAATCTACTTCCTTATACCATTAAAGAGTTTGATGGCGTAAAAGTTGGTATTTTTGGCCTAGTGCTAGAAGATTTAGAGACGATTTCTTCACCAGGAAAAGATTTAAAATTCAAAAAAGAAGTTGAATCAGCACAGTTAACTGTGGATACGTTAACCAGCAAAGGTGTCGATAAAGTTGTAATGGTTAGTCACATTGGCTTAACGCGAGATATTGCAGTTGCTGAAGGCGTGAACGGTGTTGATGTCATTGTCGGCGGGCATTCACACACTTTACTCGGCGATTTTGAAAACCTTGGTTTAGGGAAGTCAAACGTTTCCTATGCGCAAATGTTTACCAATCCAAATGGGAAGACCAAAACCTGTGTTGTTCAGGCAGGCCAATATGCAGAGGCCGTGGGTAAGCTCGATGTTGCATTTAAAAATGGTGAAATTACCAGCTGTAATGGCGGTAATACCTTGTTAATCGCAAACGATTTTAAGCACAAATACGATGGTAAAAAACGCGTCGCTCTTAACTCTGAAGATCAAATAAAAACAGAAGAGTTTGTAAGTAAGCAAACAAACGTCGAAATTGCAGCAGAAGACAGCGTGGTACGTGACATTATTGATGGTGTTTATAAGCCAAAAGTCGCAGAATTTGAAGGCACTGTTATAGGGCAAGTTAACGATGCTAATGATCCGACAGATGTTAGAAGTCTTGATCATGTTCGCGTACCTGGTGTTAAGCGCAGTCCTGATGGCGCATCCTTGCCAACCACTGGTTCAGAAGCCGGCGCTCAGGTTGCCACCTCTATGGTATGGAAGTTAAATAATCATAATATGAATGTTGATATGGCTATCACCAATAATGGCGGTGTTCGCGATCATATTCGTGCTTCTGAAAAAGGCTTAACAGCCGGTTATATTGTTGGTACTTTATTGTATTTTAATAATAAAATATCAATCGTTACGCTTAGTGGTGAAAATGTAAAAAAACTGCTTGAAACCTCCATTAATTATGCACTTGAAAAATCAGACGGTGCTTTCCCTACGTTCGCCAATGTTCAATTTACTTATAATGGCAAAGCGGATGAAGGGTCGCGAATCGAAGAGCTTCAAGTTTGCCCAGAGGGCGTTGTTAAAGGAAATTGTGAGGCGATTAACCTGACTAAAAATTACCGTATAGCAACTAATTCATATATTGCGTCAGGCAAGGATGGATATACAGTATTTAAAGAAAATAAAATCGGTGATATTGAAAACTCTGGGTTTATTGATAACCAAGTGATGATTGAGTATGTTAAAAACTTAACAGAGCAAAATCAGAAGCTTGAAGAAGTTCCAACAGGATTAACCTTTATCCCGACAGACGCTTATGAGTCTAAGTTAGATAACCCTGTATCTAAGCCTCAAGATAATAGATAGTCATTTACCATCTGTTTAAGCAGCCTTATGGCTGCTTTTTTTATGTTTAGTTACTGGATAAACAATAAATTGGAACATGATTAACTAAAGTTAATTTGGTGCCCACGTTACCGCCACCTTAATACAATACAATAGCTCGTTACCTTGTCGGCGGTGTGATTGTCAAAGCGAATTAATTCGTTAATCACATTGATTAAGGACAGCCAATGAATAAATTAGCAATGACATTTGTAGCAGCATCTTTCTTTTTTATGGGTTTATTTACTGAAGCTGCGACAGTAGATATTTACAATAGTACCAGTGAATTCGGCTCAATTGCTGAAACAATTTGGCTAAAGGCATTCAATCGAACGACTCATCAGTGGGAAGCAAAAGGATTTGGTGATTGGCGTTGGACTCGATTATCTGTGGATTCAACACCTATGGAGGTTGACCCAAGTAAATACAGTGATGTGGAAGTGGTCGGTTATTTAGGTACCGTTAGCTTAATCATTAGTAAACTAAGTGAAACAAGCAATGAGTCTTTCTATGTTGTTTCAAGCTTTCAAGAACATGGATATTTACGAGTTTTATGCTCAAGGGAACTAGTATCAAATGTGAATTGGTACTTATTCAGAGTAGGAGAATGTAAGCATCAACAATTGGATATCTAACTCAATCCCACAAGTAAAATAATGTTGCTTTCTCTTTGAACAGAGTGTGATTAAGGTGTCACTTTTTGAGTCAAGTATTGTATTTGTTTATCTTTCACTTTAATACTGTTTACGCAATCCTATGCTTACTACTCATGAGACCTGAAGATGCAGGCTCAGCGTTGAATATTCTGTGTAGCTAAAGCTTATATTAATTTGCTAGTTTGCGCCTACAAACCTTGAAAGTGCAACGTTGGAGAGTTTTGAAAGTCGTATCTTCAACTATCAAGAGTATAGCTTCTATTATCTAACTTTCGGAATTTAAGTTAGATCCATTTATTTCATCGTCAGGGCTGACTATTAGCATGAATTGCTATCAGTTATGAGGTTGTCTTTATGAAAAACAAATTGATTAGGGTGGTCGTTGTCGTACTAAGTTGCGCTGTTATATTTAGTTGTGGCAGCAGCAATAAAAAAGCGCAAACTTGCCAGTCTGTGGGCAGCGATTGCGTTAAGTTTACGATTTTACATACTAATGATAATCATGGACGGTTCTGGGTCGATAGCGATGGCCAAGGAGGTATGGCGGCAAGAAAAGCCGTTGTTGACAAAGTTAGAAATGAAGTAACCCGCGATGGCGGTACAGTTTTATTGCTGTCTGGCGGTGACATTAACACTGGGGTACCCGAATCGGACTTACAAGACGCTATTCCAGACTTTGTAGGGATGAACTTGGTGGGCTACAGTGCGATGGCGTTGGGAAACCATGAGTTTGATAATCCTAGAGCAGTACTTGATCTACAAGCTCGCACGGCTAATTTTCCGTTATTATCCGCCAATATTTATCAAGCCAATGACGCGACAAAGAGGGTCTTTACTCCATATCGAATTTTCACAATTGGGAATCTTAAGCTTGCCATTTTGGGATTAACAACACCTGATACCAAAACCATTGGTAATCCTCAGTTTGTGGGAGACTACAACTTCACAAACCCTGTTGATGAAACGCGAAAAGTGATGGACGAAGTTGGCGATAAGGCAGATGTATTCATGGCTGTTACTCATATGGGATACTATAAAAATGCTCAATTTGGCAGTAATGCACCCGGTGATGTGACGTTGGCAAGAGGGTTAACT
>JBMYXI010000026.1:0-39464 GCA_049608225.1 Parashewanella sp. | reverse complement strand
CAAAAATCGACAAACCTCTAGCAGCAATGCTAGAGGTTTTTTCGTTTTGGGAAAGATTAATTAATTTAGAATCTACACTTACCTTAAAACACTTCCCTATTATTAATATATGCCATCTATTTGTAAAAAATAGGCATTATATTGATGGCGTTATCGAAAATTATTTTACTTGTTTTCTAAAAGAGTATGAGATCATCATTAAATTTTCAGGTAGAATTCGCTCGATTTTAATACATGTAATCTATGCTCATTGGTAGATTCATTAAGGACCTCTTTACAGTTGGATGATTGACATTGAACGATCAAGAATTTCGCATAAAACGTAAGTTTATTATTAAGTTAGGTAAAGCTCTGCATAAGTTTGGTACACCTGCTTATCGATTAGAAGCGCACCTTATAAAGGTTTCTCGAAGCTTAGGGCTAGAAGGGAACTTTGTTATTTCACCAACGTCAATGACGTTTGTGCTTCATCATGATGCGGAACAAGAGTATAACCACCTTGCACGGGTTAAACCAGGCGAGCTTGATCTTGGTTCTTTAGCAAGAGCGGATGAACTGGTCGAGGAGCTTATTTCTGGTCAACGAAATCTGAATGAATCTTTAGATAGGCTTGAAGATATTTGTAATCGTCCAAATCCTTATGGTGTTTGGTTAACATTATTTGCATTTGGCTTATCCGCTGGAGCATTTGCTATGTTAATGGACACCAGTTGGAATGATGTTTTTTGGTCTGCATTACTTGGTTTTATTGTATTTGGACTGACGTTCTTTGCTGAGCGTTCAGCGAAAATTGCTGAAATGCTTGAACCATTAGCGGCAACATTATGTGCTTTTTTATGCTGTGCAATAGTTAAAGTGGATGCAAGTATTAATATCCCTGTAGTCATTCTCTCTGGAATTATTGTCTTTGTTCCTGGGCTTGCGCTAACTATAGGCTTGAGAGAGTTAGCCGCTCGTGACTTATTATCAGGAACTGCGAGGATCATGGATGCCATGATGCTGTTGTTTAAATTGTATTTTGGTGCAGTGCTTGGTTTGGCTCTTGGTCATGCGGTATTCGGAAAGGTTGTACCTGTCGATTCTATACCATTACCAGCGAATGCGGTGTGGTCTGCAGTCCCTTTATTGTCTATGTCCTTAGTGATTATGTTTAAAGCTCGCATTAAAGATTCTCCTTGGGGAATTTTTGCCGGTTTGCTTGCCTATTTTTCTGCCATGTTAGGTGGCTTATATATAGGTGATTCAATCGGCATGTTTTTCGGTGCGCTTGCTGTAGGTGTATATTCTAATCTATATGCTCGATGGATGAATGCTCCTGCCTCAATCGCGCTTCTGCAAGGCATTGTTATTCTGGTTCCCGGAAGTAAAACCTATATTGGTTTGAACACCTTGATTTCGGGAGAAACTATGCTGAATCAAGTTGAAATTGGTTCACAGATTTTTCTTATTTTTATGTCATTGGTCGCAGGACTTATTTTTTCCAATGTCATTGTACCTCCCCGCAAGACACTTTAATTTATTATCTTCGCTCTGAATCAACTTTATCTGAGAACAATTACCTCAGATAAAGTTGACTATTATTAATGCAAGGCTTATTGATAGTTACGTCTATATAAATTCTTTATGACGTGGATTTGGACATGTGAATGCAATTATTGCGATGTATTAACTTTTGTGCTGTTTTATTTTGTGTTTTAACAAGCCGTTATGTTTGTGCAAAAGATGATACGGATAATCGTTTCCGTATCGATCGCATTATTGTTCAGAACCACAATATTTTTAGCGAAAGCGGCGCTGATACTATTTTTATTCACCGCTGGGCTAACCAGCTTCACACAAACACACAAGTTTCGGTAATTTTAGATAGCTTAAATTTTAAAACACATGACGTTGTTGATATTAAGCAGTTGCAAGAATCGCAAAGAATATTAAGGCGCCTACCTTATATCAGTGATGCCAAAGTCTATGTGGCAGATAAAAATTTCTTTACCGACCAATCAAGTCATGGGAAAACGATTATCGTTGAAACGTGGGATAACTGGTCTTTATTACCTACGTTAAATTTCAGTCATCGTGATAATGAAAATAAGTACACTTTTGGTGCGAAGGAAGATAACTTGTTAGGTCTTGGAGTTGGAGCTCGACTTAATTATCAATCAGGTAAAGACAGATCGGGTTACTTATTTGCCATGAATGCTCCCTTGAAGTGGATAGAACATGGCAATGTGAGCTCAAGTTTTTACAATAATAATGATGGTAAAGCTTTTTTCTTTGATTTAGATAAGCCTTTTTATGCTTTAGATACTCGATATTCATTCAGTGTTAATGTTCAAAATGAAATCAGAATCGATACCATCATGCAAAATGGGCAAGATCTCTCTCAATATCGACATCGTATCAACTTCGTTAATTCTCAATTTGGTTGGATGGTACGTAGAACTGACAACAGTGCAGCTCGTTTACTTATTGGGGTTACTCGAAATGAACATGAGTTTACATTGCAACAAATGAAACCGATCCCTATGCATAGAGATGATAACTATATTTGGCTGGGATATGAGTATTTACAGGACGATTTTGAAGTTCTACGAAATATTCGGTTTATCAATAAAAATGAAGATATCAACTTAGGTTGGCATCACAGAATTACCTTCGGTGTGGAAACGGAAAATGTACGCAAAGTGAATGTGCCGGGTTATCACGTAAACTGGGTCGCAAGCAAGGGCTCACTCATAGGGGCTCATTTATGGTTAATGCGAATGCAAGGCTTTGCATCGTTAGCAACTAAAAATCGAGATTTTTATCGCGTTGATTTACTTAGTGAATATTTTCATCATTTTAATGATAAATGGATTGGATACGGCAGAGGAAAACTGACCTTCTCAAAAAACCTTCCTCTCGACATGCTTAATTCACTCGGTGATGAAGAAGGGATACGTGGTTTTCCAGATGACTATCAGCATGGCGATAATACTTGGCAAGCGAGGGCAGAACTCAGATACATTCCAAATATTAACCTTTACCAACTGGCTGATTTAGGCTGGGTAGTATTTACTGATATAGGTAAAGCCAGCGGAGGAAGAAGTAAATTTAATTCGTACAAGGATGTAATTGCTAGCATTGGCATTGGTGCGCGAATTTATTCCTCAAAATCCAGTTTCGGTAATGTAGCACACATTGATTTAGTCTATCCATTCAGTAAAGACCCAAAGATCGGGGGCTTTGAATGGCGCTTTATTGTTAGAAGTCATTTTTAATAATATAAATCTAGCTATCTGACAAATTCACTTCTACTTTTTATTAATGTGCTGTTTAAACAGTAGAATTATTTATTGAGTAGAAGGAACTCTCAAATGAAGTTCAAGTTAATTGCTAGCCTGATTGTATTGTCTTTATCTGGATGTGGTAGTGACCATAAGGCACCGTCAGAGCCTGAAGTGGTAATCCCAGAACTTACAAAAATATCGGGGAAATTGCATGAAGCAATAGAGAATGCCAAAGTATGTGTCGATATGAATAAAAGTGCATCTTGCGATCAAGATGAGCCGCAATCAATGACGAATGCTCAAGGTGAATTTGGCATAGAGATACCGGTAAATCTGAAAGATAAGCACGGACTGGTTGCTGAGGTAACAAAGAAGTCAATTAATGGTGTTACCAAAAAAGCAATAAGTGGAAATGTCAATATGACCGCTTTCCCGACCTATAAAAACATTTCTCCCATGTCGACAATTGCCTATTATGTTGCCAGTAAAGGTATTTCCCAAACCGTTGCTGAAGAACATGTTAAAAACACCTTTGGTACGTCGTTAGCTATAGATACTAATACTAATGTGGTTATGCAATCGGATCATTCAGCTGATCAAATACATTTATTAAATGAGCTGCGAGTGCTTAACCGAGTATTATTTAAGTCGATGATTGCTTCTACCGATAATGGCGTATTAAATAAGATCACTAAAAAGCAGCAGTACGCACTTATTCAATGTGCTCATTTGCTAAATAGCGATACTATAACTCGAAATTCTGCAATTTTAGAAAGAGTTTTGTTAAATCAAAACCCGGTCGAGATCAATATTGAGCAAATTGATTTAGTTCCCCTCTTTTTGATAGAAGAGGGGTTGAAATCTGGTCATATTCGTATTGATTATTCGCAGCCTAACTATTCGAGCAATGACGACCCCGAGATGATACTTAAAGCCTGTGAAGCTAAATATGCTCCGCTAAAAGGCTTGGCGGCTAGTCCTCAGCCAGAAATTAAAGAGGTTGATGCATTAATTAGTTTATTAAACGACAACCTTTCTTCTATTGGAGTGATGCATAATCGCCCTGAATCACATCTTACTCCTGCCATTTATAATATGAGACTTGATGACGGACTGCGTATTACAAATCAAGTTTTTGATAACGGAGTGTTTGAACCCAAAGTACCTGAAGCAGAAGCTCGTGAGAACTTTATGGTATATTCGAAAAGCTCAGAACAGTGGGTTCAACCGAAAAGAGATTATAAAGTTGAAAAAGTAAAAAGTAATGGTGCTACTGCACAAAATGACGATACGCGTCAATCTGTGATGATGATCAACAAGGATGTTTCAGAGCTTAAAATGGAAATGCGCTTGACTTCAGAGAATGTTGGTGGCGCACAAATGCAAGCATTTTATGCTCACAGTGCCAGTGAGAAGTTGATAAAAGATCCATTGGATAGGTCTGCGTCATTTACCTCGGGGACTCAAGTTCACTCAGTGACCACGCAAGCGGTTGATGATATCAGAACGATAAACTGCTTAGATCCTGCTTTTAGTCCAGATGACACACCATCATCACTTTGTTTTACCGAGTTAGCTCATTTAGATAATTCGGGAATAAAGTTAAGCCCTCTTGATTACTCATATTTGACATCGACAGTGCCATCTAATGGTGCCTTTGGTAAATTAAAAGGACCTATTATTGCGAGTAATAATAATAAACTTCCATACATAGTTGCTGAAATACTTCGAAAAGATGACGATGTATTAGCTGGTAAAGTGAATTATTATCAAGTACAGAAGACAGGAGAGGATCAGAAAATGTCTGCTAAGTTTATCACATTTGGTACTTGGCAAATTGAAACAGATCCTACATTTGGCTTTAGAGCTTTGGATTTAGTGACACCAGATTATGTCGTGAATTTTGATACGAGTGGAATGACATCCAAAAATATGTCGTTAATTACTCAAGATGGTTCAGTTAAGATGGGTAAAGTCATCAAAAAAGGTGAAACGGTTCATACGTTTTCAAATATGATGTCTCAATCAGCGACGAACCAATTAGTTGGTGCATTTGATGTGTCAAAATTAATGGCAGTCAAAAAAAGGAATTTCTTAGAAGCGGTAATCCCACCATGTGGTTACAAAAATACTGAAAGTGTTCCTATTTCGATTTTTAAGATTAAATTTAATATTCAAGAGCTCAAAGATGAGGCTGTCAACAAAAAAACTTATGACACCTATTTATCGAATTGCCAGCAAGAAGTGTTTACTACCAATGCTACTGTTGAACCACTAGACTTATCAGGTAAGCAATTAACTAGCTATAACGGTGATGGCTTTATATCAGAAGTTTACCGATTTAAGACTGATAATACGGGTGAATATTTGATAGCTGCAGGTTCAAAGGAGATCCCACAATTATTGAATCGAAGCAATTTCCGTTGGGAAGTGATTGATGGGAAGCAAATCGTTATAAAAGCGAGCTTTGGTAAACAAGTGGATGGTAATACGCCTGATTACACTAAGTTTGGTGAGAGAACCACGCTTGATGTACTAGAGCAAAAGGGTAATATTATATCGACTAAGATATATTATGAATTGAACTTGCTTTATCCAAATTTACCTATTTCTAAGGTAACTGGTGATTATGGCGTGGTTTCAAGTAAAAACTATCAAATAAGTGATTTACCTGTGAATTAGTCGAATTTACCTCTAAGATTTAAATCCCTCGCAGTTCGCTGTGAGGGACTATTTAATAAAATTAGCTCGGCATTAATACTGCCGAGTTTTTTATTATTTGGCTGTTTGTTATTCAATGTACTTTCTAAACACTGCTTGTTTAGATAAATCAGACTGACTACCCTTTAAACTGAAATTAAAGCCGCATAAGCTTACGCTGCCACGACGTGCAATGTCCTTTAGGATCACTTTAGTATCAAGTGGTGAAAAATCGGCTTCGGTGCTGCTATCTGCTAGACGATGGACAGACATGGGGCGATAAGTGCTGCCATTATTAAAACGCAATGCTTGGCAGCTTTGATCCCCTTCGGCATTAGCTAATTGCCATAAAGTTTGCTGAGCGCCATCTTCACCTAACCAGTTCATAAATAGCTTTTCTCCTGCGAGAGATAAAGTAAAGCCATCTCTTAGTGTCACGGATATCCGTTCAATTCGAGGTTGCACTGACTCAGTTGTTTTTAGTTGTTCACCTGCTTCATTGGTTTCCCCCTCACTAGATACTATTGTGGTTGCCAACAAGATACTCACTAGTATGCCTAGTCCTCCGACTATGGCTAAGAGAAATGGCTTTTTATTTACATTGGCATTGTTGATGGTATTTTGTAGTTGTTCACTAAGAGAAGCATCGTGGGCGAATGCCATGTTATCTTCACTCGGTTGATGTTCCAAGCTCTCACTAAGCTGTGAGCTAGTTAAGCTGGGTTCGACTCTTTGTCTTTGTGCATTCGATCTGAAAATGCCTGTTGACGCTGGCCCCTGATAGCCATGAACAAAACGGCCGACACTTAAGCTTGGAAACCAAGCTAAACCAACGGCAACGAGTATGCCCAATAACATGGTGCTTAACCAGAGTTGCCAAGTGCTTTGAGCACTTAGGCATATGCCAGTTAATAACCACGGGACTAAACCGGAAATACACCACCAATTGGGTTTTGCAGCATCTCTTAATCGCCTAAAACTACTTAATAATATGATTGGCGTGCCGAGTAGGATCACCAACCAAGCAGAAGAGTTTACACCAAATAATGCCAGCCAAAGCAATAAAAAACTATAACAACTGGCTGTAATGGCCAATAAACGACCGCTTAAATCACGACCTTGAAAGCAAATTAATGAACTGAATAACACGCTTCTACCTTTTAGGTTAAACATTTTAGTACGATGGGCATTTACGATATAATACCCAGACATAACGTTATTTTATATCTGAAATTGTGTGAAAACATTTTCAATAGCATTTTCACCCCATTTTATGACAACCCAAAGGTTAGTTAATGAGTGCTCAAGGAACTTTATTTATTGTTTCTGCCCCAAGCGGTGCAGGTAAATCTTCGTTGATCGGTGCGTTACTGAAAGATAAACCCAAGAACATGCAACTTTCAGTATCGCATACAACGCGTGAAGCCCGTGTCGGTGAAGTTGATGGCGAGCATTATCATTTTGTTGCAAAAGATGAATTTAAAGCACTCATTGCTGAAAATAATTTTGTGGAGTGGGCTGAAGTCTTTGGCAACTACTACGGCACGTCTAAAAAAGTCATTGAGCAGACTTTAAATCAAGGTATTGATGTGTTTTTAGATATTGATTGGCAGGGAGCGCAACAAGTCAAAAAATTGATGCCTCAAGCTGTGGGGATATTTATTTTACCACCATCAAAAGCTGAACTTGAACGTCGTCTAACTGGCCGCGGTCAAGACAGTGTTGATGTCATCGAAGGGCGTATGGCACAAGCAGTGTCTGAGATCTCACACTACAATGAGTATGAGTACGTGATTGTGAATGACGATTTTGAGATGGCTTTGAATGATTTTAACGCTATCATTCAATCGCAACGACTGACTTTAGCTAGTCAGAGCCATACTCACAGTGATATGCTTAAGAGTCTATTGGCAGAGTAATTGCCGTAGTGTATAATTTTGCGTCACTTTTTTCGATAATTTTTGGATTGGAGTTCTAATACATGGCTCGTGTAACTGTAGAAGATGCCGTTGAACAAATCGGCAACCGTTTTGATATGATTTTGGTTGCGGCTCGTCGTGCTCGCCAAATTGCAGTACAGGGTAAAGACCCAATGGTCGACGAAGAGAATGACAAGCCAACCGTTATCGCTTTACGCGAAATCGAGCTCGGTCTTGTTAATGCTGGAACCTTAGATGCTGCCGAGCGTCAGACGGTTCGCGAACGTGAAGCTGCTGAAATTGCAGCAGTAGCGGCTATTGCTGAAGGTCGCCCTTCAATGTAATTCTCGTTTGAGAATGCATTTTTGTGGTTTGGAAGCATCAATCTCAGTATTGATGTCTTTCAATCACAATAGTTAAGTATCTGAGTATAAGTTTTTGACTGTTTTTTTAGATAAACGATTAAAAGAGCTTATTGTCAGATATTTAAGGAAATCGTTTAATAGGAGTAATGTCACTTGTATCTGTTTGAAGGCCTTAATGAAGTCGCATCAGGTTATTTAGCTCCAGAGCAGGTTGATTTACTCAAGCAAGCTTTTAAAGTCGCTCAAGATGCCCATGAAGGGCAGATGCGAAGCAGCGGCGAACCTTATATTACTCATCCTGTTGCTGTTGCGATAATTCTGGCAGAAATGCGTCTTGATCATGAAACTTTGATGGCCGCATTATTGCACGACACCATTGAAGACACGCCTATTACCCACCAAGACTTGAGTGAAAAGTTTGGCAGAGACGTTGCTGAGCTTGTTGAAGGTGTGTCAAAGCTTGATAAGTTAAAGTTTCGCGATAAAAAAGAAGCGCAAGCAGAAAACTTTCGCAAAATGATGTTAGCGATGACGCAAGATATTCGCGTTATCTTGATCAAACTCGCTGACCGCACTCATAACATGCGAACATTAGGCTCGTTAAGACCCGATAAACGTCGTCGTATTGCTCGTGAAACCCTCGATATTTTTGCCCCAATTGCTAATCGTCTTGGTATTCATAATATTAAATCGGAATTGGAAGATTTAGGTTTTCAGGCCTATTACCCAATGCGTTATCGAGTGCTTAAGCAAGTGGTTAAGGCGGCAAGAGGCAATCGTAAAGAACTGATCCAAAGTATTGAGTCAGCAATTAGCACAAGACTCAATGACGCGCAGCTGAGCGGCAAAGTGGTTGGCAGGGAAAAGAATCTTTATTCAATCTACAACAAGATGATCAATAAAGAGCTGCAATTTCAAGAAGTCATGGATATTTATGCCTTCCGAATAATTGTGGATTCTTTTGATACCTGCTATCGCATCCTTGGTGTGATGCACAGTCTGTATAAGCCACGTCCAGGGCGTTTTAAGGATTATATTGCCATACCTAAAGCCAATGGTTATCAATCATTGCATACCTCGTTAATTGGTCCTCATGGTGTACCTGTTGAAATTCAAATCCGTACTGATGACATGGACCAAATGGCTGATAAAGGCGTCGCAGCACATTGGGCATACAAATCCGATGATGAAGGTTCGACAGGCACGACGACGCAAGTTCGTGCGCGCAAGTGGATGCAGAGCTTACTTGAGTTACAGCAAAGTGCGAGCACCTCTTTTGAATTTGTTGAGAACGTTAAGACTGATCTCTTCCCTGAAGAGATTTATGTGTTTACACCTGATGGTCGAATTTTAGAGTTACCGCTAGGGGCAACAGCCGTTGATTTTGCCTATGAAGTTCATACTGATGTGGGGAATACTTGTGTTGGCGCCAAAGTCAATCGACAAGCTTACCCGTTGAGCTTACCGCTAGAGTCAGGACAAACGGTTGAGATCATCACCGCGAAAACCGCAAGGCCGAATGCAGCTTGGCTGAATTTTGTGGTAACGGGTAAAGCACGAGCTAAAATTCGTCAAGTGTTAAAAACGGTAAAAGGTAAAGACGCCATTGCACTGGGTAAACGATTATTGAATCATGCGTTAGGTGAACACAAGCTCGATACCATAGCCGAAGACAAAGTTGCACAGGTATTGCTCGATACTAAGCACGCTACGGTTGACTCATTGTTGGCAGATATTGGTTTAGGCAATGCCATGAGTATTGTTATCGCGCAACGTTTAGTTGGTGACTTACCGATAGAAGCTGATGACGAAACTCGTGATTCGCATTTAATGCCGATCCGTGGTGCAGAAGGCATGTTGGTTACTTACGCTAATTGTTGCCGTCCAATACCCGGAGATGCGGTGGTTGCTCATGTTAGCCCTGGTAAAGGGTTAGTTGTACATATGGAAAACTGCGCTAATATTCGCGGTTATCAGTCTGAGCCAGAGAAATACATTCCAGTTGAGTGGGATAATGCTGAGGGAGCCGAGTTCCAAGCCAATTTACGTATTGAAATTGTGAATCACCAAGGTGCACTGGCAAAAATCACCTCAATAGTCTCGGCTGAAAACTCCAATATTCATAACCTAAGCACCGAAGAACGTGACGGGAGAGTATATATGATCAATATACGAATTTCTGTCAATGATCGGATCCACTTGGCCAATGTAATGCGAAGAATAAGAGTATTAGCTGAAGTATTAAGAATATCGCGCAACCGATAATTTTTACGAAAAAATAAGAGATAACGCTATGTCTGAAAAACAAATTATTGCGACTGAAAATGCTCCTGCTGCCATAGGGACTTATTCCCAAGCAGTAAAAGTAGGCAACACTGTTTATTTATCAGGTCAAATCCCACTTGTTCCTGAAACTATGGAAATGGTAAGCGATGACTTTTCAGCTCAGGTTGTGCAAGTATTTGAAAACTTAAAATCAGTTTGTGAAGCCGCTGGTGGCAATTTAACCGATATTGCCAAGTTAAATATTTTTCTTACGGACTTATCTCATTTTGCTACAGTAAATGAAATAATGGGTTGCTACTTTTCACAGCCATATCCTGCGCGCGCAGCGATTGGTGTTAACGAATTACCTAAAGGGTCGTTAGTTGAAATGGATGGTATTTTGGTTTTGTAATGTAAACCGAACCATTCATCTATATAGAATATAGGGCGCAATCGCGCCCTTTTTTAATGAGTATAAATAGAAAGTTATGACTCCAGAACGCTTTGCTCGAATTACTGAGATGCTTAGCCATCGTCAGCCTGATCTCACTTTGTGTTTAGATCAAGTACACAAAAAAAACAATATTGCTGCTGTAGTCAGGACAGCCGATGCAGTAGGTATTCATGAAGTCCATGCTGTGTGGCCAGATGTCGACATGCGCGTTTCAGGCAATACCGCTTCAGGGAGCCAGCAATGGGTGAACACCGTAAAGCATCATCAGCTTGATACCGCATTAAAGCATTTTAAACAGCAAAATATGCAAATAGTCGTAACAAACTTTAGTGATGATGCTGTCGATTTTAGAGACATTGATTATACCAAACCAACAGCCATTTTCGTTGGTCATGAAAGAGATGGTGTCAGCAAAGAAGCCATAGCTCAGGCTGATCACCAAGTGATCATACCTATGGTTGGTATGGTGCAATCGTTAAATGTATCGGTGGCAACAGGGTTGGTTTTGTTTGAAGCGCAAAGACAAAGGCAAGCTGCTGGTATGTATGGTAAATGTAAGCTACCAGAGGATTACATTCAGAAGATGTTGTTCGAGCAAGGGCATTCTGTTTATGCTAAGGCTTGCCGTAAAAAAGGGATCGGCTATCCAAAAATTGATAAGTTAGGTCAAATAGATGCGCCAGAGTCTTGGTGGCAAGCACTAAGGGAAACCCCAGATCTTGAAATCAATTAGTGGTTACAGACGTGGAGCCGGGAGTGATCGGGCTCGACCTTGGCGACCTTTATTCGATGTATAAAGTGACTGGTATGATCTTCTCAGCCTTTTGACTCCTAATTGTTCTCTTCTGATCACTCGATTGGTTTCTTTACAAGTATGCTTAAGGTTAAGGTACAAAGCAGGACAAAAATAAGGATCTAGTTCAGCTGCGGGTATTGCAAGAGAGAATAATCTGGTTGTTTTTTGCATCGTTAATTGCGTTTTTTGTTGTTGGGATAACTTAATAAGTTGATTTTCTTTTCGATCTGCTTGCATAGTAAGAGATTCGTTGGTTTGTGATCGCGTATTCGAATCATTTTCTGGTATTGTATGCTGTTGGATCGCTTCTCGAAATCCAGACACAATAGATTTTTGTTGCATTCGGCTCATCTCCTCAACGGTATATTTAGTCCCTGAAATAGTAGCAGGTGATGAAATTTCACCAATACAGTCTGGTATGTCAGCCGTGCCTTTGTACTGCGGCTCTGAGCTAGAACCGGAGCTTTTATAATCGTCAGTGAAGCGATAACTTGGTGATAATGCGGCAAGCAAATGCTTTAATTCAAAAACCTGTAATTGGATATCTTGTGATCGAGACATGCAGCTTCGTTGGCGTGTACTACTTGGAAAAAGAGAGGCTGCTCGTTTGTATAGTTCCATAGCTAAACTAAGTTCTTCGATAGCATTTAATACCTCATTTATTGCTGAGTTTTTTTGGTCTGCAGTTCCTACTTTGAGCTGAATTGGTGTGACTAGAGTGAGCTCTTGTTTGGCTTTTTCTAGTTCTTTATTGGTTACATTGAGAGCGACATGGCTTTCTTGCTGGATAATATCAAGCTCGGGTAATAGTTGTGAATGAGGGTATTCTTGTTGGGATAAACGTGCCAGTTCATTCCTCATTTGTATTATCCCAATTGTTAGTGTTGCTCTTAGGTGATTTAACTGATGAAAACGTTGAAGAACCGAAAGTTCTTTTACTTTCTTATTTACGGTTGTTTGTTGTTGACAATGTTGTTGTAAGAGCAAGGTATATTCTTGAGTGAATGGTGTCATGCGTTCGCTCAATTGAGCTGTCTGTTCGGATAATGTTGCGAGACGGCATAATGAGTCCGCGAGCTTATTGATGAGTGTGCGGTTATGTTTATCTTTGATATGAGACATCAGCTCTAATGGATCGAGCTGCTCGAGTAGCTGCTGCCTTTGCTGGAGTGACGCATGGCTTTTAATGGCTGCACTAAGTGTCTTTTCAAAATCTACAAGGTTGCCGTTAAGTGTAGCTGCCATGGCTTCCATATGATCTTCACAAGGGCTGATAGAGCCACCACTTGACGAAGGAGATGGATTGATGGACATGGTTGCTGTTACACTTTTTCTGAGCTGCAAAGGCACTGACTTTGGACGAGCTTGGGGGCGAGAGCATGATGGGACTGAAACTCGATGTAGTTTTAATTGTAAAGATTTGCCCCTGTTATATTGAGGATGAGGGTAGCGAGTTGTTGTCTGGGCTGTATCATCCTGTTCTTGTTGATGCTTTGATAACTGAATATCAATTTGGTGCAGCTGTTCGTTAAGTTGGATTCTAAATGCTTTAAAGTCAGTCGTGTTGAACCTCTTTCTGCTGTATTTTACTTGACCAGCTTGAAGATGCAAAAGTGCCTGTTGTAAATAGTGCTTGGCGTTCTTTAAACAAAGAAGCTCGGTTGCTTCAGTTATCGATTCTTTTGATTTTTTGTTACGACATAAATTCGTGTTTTGAAGTTCAGTTTCTGCAAGGGTTCGATAATCAACCGCCAGACTCCATAGCGCGTTACCTGATACCACATAGGTTAGTTGTTCATGAAATGCTGGCATAGTAACGACTTGTTCTATCATCGCAATTCGAATTTGAGTATCTGTTTGTTTATCTGCAGTTTTAAGTAACTGCAAAACTTCTGCTTCATTCGTCGAAGAAGTATTTGTTAACGCGTAGAAAGATGATGTAGCAGCAGAACTATTAGATTCGATAGACATAGATAATTCAGAGTTCCAAACAAAGAGCTAAACAAAAGTTAAATATACTTTGATACAGGTTGGTATTTGGTTAAATGTAAATTACTTTTTGTTTATTTTTACTGCTGTTGATTGAAGCTGATCCGTTTACTCAACGCCGCCTCCAATGCTTTTTCAGTATCTGATTGACCACACTTAAATTCATAGCCTAAGTTTTCAGCATAAGGGTTTAGCGCATTACTGACGTCAACGATGCGATAACAAGTGTTACCGTGTTTAATAATACGATTAGGATCTAATTCTGAATCGAGATTTCGATATTCAGAAATAGGCTTAGGCGCAACTAAATCTAGAGCGGTTGGGTTTGGTGTTATCTCACTGAGCGTTCCTAATTGCAGCTTTTGTTGTAGATAACTATCTGCTTGTTGTTGCAGCATATCATTGAATTGTTTGGCCTGTAATTTTTGCAAATAAGACTGAGTTGTTTGCGCAGTCGTCGCTTTGGCAATAGTAGTGCTACTGTTGTTTATTGTGATATTAGGTCGCTTCAATGATTTTTGGATTAACTTCTTTGTGATTGCTGATTTGGTCATGGTTTTTGATTGTAGAGGCGATGGCAATTTGACTTTCGGTTTTGCACCAATGAATTTCTTTTTCTGTAACGCTTTATCAGTAATGCTCGCAATTTGTGTTGTTGATGGCTTGGGCATCATGGCATTTAATTGATCAGAACTAAGTACAAATGTTCTCATTGGCTTAGCTTGGGGCATCGGTTTCATCACAGTTTGCATTTGTTGTACTCGAATATCTGCATGCCAGCTTAAATTGAGTAGGTAAAACCCAACAACATGAAGAATAAATATTAATAACAGTAACTTTTTCTCAATCTTAGGCAGAGAGGAAGAAGCCATTCTGCTTTGAGAGTTTGTTATGGTTATTTTTTCTGACCAAGTAAGATCACACCGTTCAGAGTTCCAATTTTCAGGTGAAATTACCGCCAACAAAGCCATCCTTATGCTGCTTTTATATTTAAAATTATCCATGATGCAGATTTCATTAGAACAATAACTCGTCTGAAAGTTCATTTAAGTACCTGAACATGAATTTCTGAGAGTTTAATGGTGCGTGTTTTTAAAGCGTTTATCCGTTGGTCCATCGCGGTCACTGGCAGGGCTAAAACTTAAGAGCTAGGCTTATATCGGTAATATGGATTAATTTAGTTAAAGGAGTAACGCAATGGGTTTTCGCAATGCCTTTACTGTGATGATCTGCATAAGTATGTTGATGGCTTGTGGTAGTGATACGGTTAAAAATAATGTTCAAAAACGAGTTAAAATAGAAGGAAAGGTTTTTGATGATTACCTCAATGGTGCGTTAGTCTGTTTAGATAAGAATCGTGACGGGCAATGCAATGATGGAGAGCCAAATACAACCAGTAGTGCAGGTGGTGCATTTGTCCTAGCCGATATAGCTCAAACAGACGTTGAACAATATTCTCTTGTTGCTCAGATCAGCAATAAAACCATCGACGAGCATAAAAATAAAGCTGTTATTTCACCATACCATCTCAGTGCTCCACCTCAGTCTACAGTTATTAATCCTTTTACCACCATGATGGATAATCAGGTTTCATCCGAAGAAATCGGGCAAGCATTACGCTTTAATCCTAAGAATCATGCATCGTTAATGAAGATGCTTTCTCAGGATTACATTGCTAAGCAACGTGAGCAGGATCTAAGCCCAGAAGTAAAAGCAGACTTATTGAGAGTTCAAAAATTAGGGCGTATGGCGGTTGCAGTAATGGCGGCTAATCATGGCAGATTGATGGAGAATAAGCCTGAAAATGTCAGCGTAAAAGACGTAATGGCAATGATTGCGGAAAAAGCAGTAGACAGTATGGACAACTTAGTTGAAGAAATGAATTTCAGTGATAAGCAACAAAGTGAACAAGCGGCAACTGTGATGAATTTTAGTGATAAAACCATGCAAGCCGCGATGTTACAATCGGAAAATATGTTGGCTCAGGTGGCAATTAAAAAAGCGCGAATGGCGGCCAAGCCAGTAAATGTGGCAGAACTTGCTTTACACAGCTTAAGTGGCTTCCATAGTTTTGTAACTGAAGTCACCAATGAAGGGCTAAAATCTGAGTTTATGAATTTAAGCCTGCATCCTCTGAGTTTTTCGGCAGATGTGACGCGTATGCAGCTAAACGATGGTCAATTTTCAGAGCCAAGCCAGAGAAAAGAGAACTTTCATGTATTGACTAAGCAAGGGTGGAAATTGATCCGTGGCGACTATCAGTTATTAAAACCAACGGAGAAAGAAAAGCTAACGCTAAGACGACCTAGTTTACCAGAGCTCGATAAAACAATGAAAGTGAAGAAAGTCGCACTGAGTGGTTTGAGAATACGAATGATGCTGCAAAGACGCTCACGCTTGATGCTCAAAGAGTCACCCGTTATGGATCTTTGGTCAAATAGTATTTCAGCGGATAAAGTTTTTTCTGATGGCGCTGTGGGATTCGACATTCACATGACAAATGATCATGATATTTATTTAATGTCTCAAGATATGGGCTGTACGTTAGAAGTCGCTGTATGTAATTCGGTATTACAATCTACAGCAAGTATCATTGATTATAACGGGGTTAATAAACTGGATGATGTATTACAAAACCAATCATCTAATGGCTATTTGAATAAACTAACAGGTGTTATCATCGCAAAGAATGGGCAACAACTCGTGCTAGCAGAGCTCATAAAAGATGGTAAGGCGAACTTCTATATCACTAAGAACACACCGAATCATTCAGTGTCAAAAGAGTTAGCGCCTGTGACAAAATTAGCGTCCTCTCAATGGCAGATTGAAACGTTACACGGTCAGAAAATGATGGTGATTCCATTACCTGTTAGCGTCAGAGATGTTGAACACAAAATGCGAAAAAGAAGCACGTTATTATTAATGGAGCATCAAGGGAAAGTAAGACATGGACAGCTATTGGTCAAAAATACCATAGTGCGAAATAATTTTATGACCTTCAATAAAAATGCTCGCGATGACATTATGGCGAATGTCGATATCGCTAAATTGAACATCACAGGCCAACCTCCATTATCAGCTTTGCCAGCACTTTGTCGTGATGGCAACTCAATGAGGTTTAGCTCAGGGCTGCCAGACTTATCGACACTCCGTAGTGAACAGCAGTATTCAGAATTTGCTGAAGGTTGCCGACCATTTAATGAAAAAAGGCCTAGCCTTAATCAATCCACAGCGAATGTCGGAACCGCTAGCAATATCATCTATCGATTATCACGATTTGATATGGAAAACGAATTGGTCGAACAGATTAATTTGCATCCTAATTTATCGATCACTCTAAAGGAGTGGAATAATGGAGCTGTGACAGCCTATCAAGGTCAATACACTTACATAACTCCAACTAAGATAAGAGCTGAATTACTTGATGCAAATGATCAGATTGCTCGTGTTAAAACGCTCACGTTGTTGAGTCTTGCTAACAGTGTGATAACAGCCAAAGTGTTAACTCAACAACCCAATTTAGCGCCATTAACGAGTGGTCAAGGGTTTGTGAGCACAGAGCGATTTATGTTATCTCTGCAAAATTAACGACTCAGACAATATTGGATTAACTTCACTGCCGAAGTTAATCCAATGATTTTTTAAAGCGAGTAGCAGTAAGCCATAGCCCTATAATCGTAAAAGACAGCAACCACAGCGCATCTTGCCACATGTCAATGAGGCTTGCTTCGCGCAATACAATTCCTCTTACCATGTGAATAAAGTGGGTAATAGGCATTGCATCAGCAAACCACTGTGCAGCAACCGGCATTGCATCATAAGAAAAAAAGAAACCAGAAAGCAGTATTGCAGGCAGCATTACAGATACTGACAATTGTAGTGCTTGTAGTTGAGTTTTAACTAAAGTGGAAATAAATAGTCCAAAAGTAACACTGGCAGAGGTGATCAATAAGGTGAGCCCGAATATATCGATTATCGAGCCATTTATAGGAACGTCAAACCATAAATAACCAAGTCCTAGTATTAGTAAGACTTGCCCTAAACCAACAAATAAGTAAGGCAACACTTTGGCTAACATCAATTCTATGGGTTTAATTGGTGTCGCGATCAATAATTCCAAATTCCCTAGTTCTCTTTCTCTTACAATGGAAATACTGGTAAGCACGACCATTGTCGTGGTTAGAATTAACCCAGCTAATCCGGGGATAACATTGACCACCGAGCGTTCATCTGGGTTATAAAGAGCAGTAACAATAAATGTTGATGGAAGGGATTTTTTACTGCTAAATCGAGATGAAAGGTCGGCTGATGGAATGTGCTCCAATTGCTTGATTGTTGAGCTGGTTACAGAGTCAGAACCATCAACTAGCCATTGTCCTAATGATTGCTGTGTTTCTAAGCGCTCGTCTAAGTTTGCTGGTATGAATAACGCCGCTCTTATCTTTCCTACGCGTATTGCTTCTTTGGCTTGGTATATAGTGGCGTATTGGTGAGTGATTTTAACGACGTTGGTTGCTTGTATTGTTTGCTGAATGTGCCTTGATTGGGTCGATAAACTTTGGTCGACGACAGCAATGGGTAAATGACGAATGTGGGTATGAATGGCATACCCGTATAAAATTAATTGGAAAATAGCCAATAAAAAAGTCGAGCCGATGGTGATCTTATCCCGATAGAGCTGCTTTACTTCTTTTTTGAAAATAGCGCTCATTCTTAGTATTGAATTCATGTGCTTTGTCCTTGAGTGACTGAAACAAAAACATCTTCAATACTGGGGCGTACCACAACTAACACGTCTGAATCGGAAGTAAAAAAGTGTTGTTGGAGCCAAGCGATGGGCTCATCTACTTGATTATCAATGAGGATCCGTAAATAAGCACCAACTTGAGCGATAGAACGGATCTCTTTTTGCGCTTGAAGCTTAGGCTTTATTTCTTGCAAGTGCTTAGATTGAGCTTCAATGACATTGGCGTCGAGATCCGTCATTAATGTTTGCGGTTTGCCGAAAGCGCGAATATGCCCTGCATCCATAATGGCAAGATAATGGCATCGTTCTGCCTCATCCATATAATGGGTGGAAACTAAAATGGTTGTGCCCTGATCGCATAGCTCGAACAACTTTTCCCAAAACTGTCGACGATTTTCAGGATCAACAGCGGATGTGGGTTCGTCTAAAAACAGTAATTCAGGCTGATGAATGGTCGCAGCCGCGAGTGAAAGTCGCTGTTTTTGCCCGCCACTCATGCTATCTACACGCTGTTGCGCGAGAGCGTCCAATTGGTAAGTGACCAGTTGCTGATTTATGCGTTGCTGGAGGGGGGTTCCGTTTAGGCCATAAATACGACCGATAAATTCCAGATTTTCTTTTACCGTTAAATCACCGTATAACGAAAACTGTTGTGTCATGTAGCCAATTTTTTGTTTAAGCAACTCAGCTTGTTGGGGCAATGAGTCACCAAGAACTTGAATACTGCCGCTGGTGGGTGTCAGTAAGCCTGTTAGCATTCTAATCGTTGTTGATTTCCCGCAGCCATTTGGCCCTAAAAAACCAATAATCTTGCCTTTGGTTAATGCTAAATTGATATTATTCACAGCTTGCTTTTGGCCAAATGATTTACTGAGTGCTACAGCGTTTATGACCTCTTCATCGCTCATATTTCTTTATCCTGAGTTGATGTTGTATTGGTGGATGAGGGGCTGGGAATCGTGAAAAAGCTACGGGACATGGGAAGTTTCTTTGTTGATGCATCAAGCTTGAGTGATACTTGTACTGGGATCCCTGATGGGAAAGAGAATGCGCGATTCGGTAATGTGACTTCAGCGACGTACATTAAATGCGAGCGTTCATGCTCAGTGAGATTGTAGTAGGGTGAAAATGATGGTTTATTGGCTACGTGTCGAATTGTGCCGGTCAGTTTGGTGTCAACACCATCAATGCTAACGTCTACTTGTGTACCAACAGTTAGCTGCATACGATAAGTTGCAGGCACATAAACTTTAGCGTAAGGAATATCGTCGGCAAGTAAAATGGCAACATTTGCACCTAGGGGCACGCGTTCACCTACCTGAAAAGGCAACCCTTCTAATATCCCTGAACGGGTAGCGGTAATGATCGTATTATCTAATTTCGTTTGCGCTAATTGCTGTGCTAACTTCGCTGCACGTAATTCGGCTCGAACTCGATTTACATCTTCGACTCTAGCACCAGATATCACTTTTTTATAATCTTCAGTCGCTTGTTTCAAACTTGCAGTGATTATTTTCAAATTGGTATTGGCTTTGTCTCGTTCGACTTGGCTTATGAGTTGTTTTTTATATAAATCTGCTATTCGAAGGTAGTTTGTTTTAGCTTGTGATAATTGAACCATTTGCTGATTAACTTTGGCCTCAGCAACAGCAATATCTTCTGCACGCGCCCCCTTGGTTAGTTTTGTCAAAATTGATTGAATTTTCATTACCTCAGCTTTTGACTGCAACACTTGTAAATTGAGCTGACGGTTATCTAAGCGAACTAACACGTCGCCTTTTTTTATGCGGCTTCCACGAGCAAAAGGTAGAGCTACAATAATCTCATTGGTGGTAGTTGGAAAATTAATCTGTTGTCGTTCTAGCGTGCCCAGCGCAATGGGTTTTTGCTCAATACATCCAATTAAGATAAAACATACAATTAAGGAAAACTTTTTCATAGTTGCCTTGCTTAGCAATGACGATGAAATAAATTTTAGTTAAAAAGTGAGGGATTCGCTTAACTCGGTATCCGTTACTGCTACATTAATATTTTTTAACGAACTGTGACGATGAAGAGGAAATTATGGTAGAAGAGATTAGGGCGTGCCTTAGTCGCCATTTTATGCGAGAGTGTTGCGATAATGTGTTATCAGGAATCAACGCTAATAACCACTATACTATGATAGCTTCTGTTGTCGAGAAAATAGTTAGGGGTAAGTTATGAGTTTCTCTGTACTTCCGGCGTATAATTGCCAATTGAGTGCAAGCCGCACTGCAAAACTCTTGGGAGATGACTTTAAAGTCGCCACTAAACTTTCTCTTTGGGATCAGTTTAAAGATCTGTTTCGTGAACACACAAAAGCCGATGCCCTAGTGAAATATTATCGTTTGCTCCATCCTAATCATCCTCTGAGTGTTTCATCAGATGGCTCTCTTGAACTGGTACAGTCAAGCGACTTTACTGATACACAAGCACCCGTTGATATCACAGATTCATCAACAATAGATTTAAATGCTTATTCCCGTTTTATGAAATTGAGAGACTGTGCGAGCCTGGCATATCGCGATCGTTTCAAGGCATCACTAACGCAGGATAGGAAGTTAGAACTCAGTGTTAAAGGGAAAGTGATTTATCAATGCCCCTTATATGAAGTGATTAAAAACACGAAGATGAACGGCAACTTTCTATTTGGTGATTACTTTTCTAGTCAAGTAATTTTATATGTAAAACAAAACGTAACAGAAATAAACCAACAACGAGCAGGCATGTCACCTTCTTTAGCACCTATAATTCCCGCCGATAAAATGCAACCAGAGCAATATCTTGATTGCGTGCGAATATATTTGCGCAGTCAGCCTTCTGAGGTTGAACAATTTATCAAGTTTCTAGACGATATTGGAGCAGATCAAACAACGATATGCGATGCACTTGAAGATTGGCCTGCAACGGGAGAATTAGCAGTAATGCAATGTCAATTCACGCATTTTTATACAGCATATTTAAGCGTACAAATGGAGGATGTTTCTGTCCAACAAGAGTTAATTGAGGTGATTTCGAGCTTACGAACCGTGCAACAAGACAATGAGCCCTTTGCTAGCATTGAGTTATTGCAACGCCAACAACAGAGCCTTAGGACTACTCTTCAGAGGGTGCGTCATTCATTTCCTCATAACGCGACTCGAGTAAGTAAACCAAATTATTAAGAACGCCTTTAAGACGTTCTGGTTTTCTTTACCATTCCAAGCGGCATTTTTCCGCTAGAAAAATTATGGAAACGATGCAAATTAGGGAATAATTGATCCAAAGAGGATGGCTCTGCGCCAAACCAGAGTGCTAATTCGGCATAAGCTTCGTCGATACTGGTGGTTGGTAGCAATACACCATTGCCGACATCCAATGGATTTTTATCGCCCAGCGTCAATTCAGGATATTGACCAAATACTTGACCACCTTTAATACTATCTCCCATTACCATGACATTGCCGCCCCAAGCGTGATCAGTACCATTACCATTCGAGGTTAAGGTTCGTCCAAAATCTGAGCCAGTCATAGTGATCACTTGCTTTGAAATACCTAATTGTTCCAATGAACTCTGGAATTCGCCTAACGCGTTACTTAATACCTTTAGCATTCGTTGCTGATTGCTGAGAAGTTCGTCATGATGATCCCAGCCGATGTAACGTACAAAAAACGTTTGTTGTGGGGTCGATAATTTATCAGCGGCTTTAATTGATTGGGCTACTTTCTTAAGTTGTTGAGAAAGTGGAGTATCAGAAAAATAGCTTGATACCTTTATGTTCTTAACCGCTGTTTGAAAGTTTTCATGTTGGGATTGTGCTTCACGCGTCAGTGATAAATAGGTTTGTTTAAATGGGTCGCCAGCGTATTCTTGACTTAATAATGATTCAAAGTTTTTAACAATTAAGCGATTAAGTTCTCTCACGTCACTTGGCTGGTTACGACTTGGCTTTACGGCTAATCCAATGCTGCCTTTATCGGTAATGGCATAACTGGTGCTGTTAACACCATCTTGCATAATGTTTCTTCCTGCCAAAGAAATCCCCATCGGGATTTGACTCATAGCTCGGTTTGGTTGCATTGTATCTGCCATAAAGCCAAACCAACCTTGATTGATGCGCTGATCTGGGCGAGCTGATTGCCAATGCTTAAATTGATCAGAATGAGACATCAAACCTAATGGTAATTTTGCGCTGTTGTTTTTAAAACTTGCTTTGGTAACGGGCTCAACCATAGGGCCAATATTGGCAATAAAAGACAGTTTTTTTTGAGCAAACAGTTGCTGCACTTCACCCATACTCGGGTGTAAAGCGAAGCTACGTTGTTGGTTATCTTTAAAGTTATTTAATGGTAATAAGCTGGATTTAGTTAACGCTAAGTTACTGCGTGTTTTTTGATAGTCAGCATAATGTTTGTCAGAGGTAGGGATGAGCATATTGTAACTGTCGTTACCGCCATCCAGCATAATAAAGACTAAAGCTTTTTTATTGGCATTAGACGAGTTATTGATAACAGGTGCGCTAAATGCTGGTGCCACCCCTGGAATTGAAATACCAGCAGCAAGCGCCGCGCTTGATTTCATAAAGCGGCGACGAGATAGATTAGTGGTAGACATGATTACGCCTCCTGCACGGTAAATTCAGGTGAAATAGTGAGCATGAATGCAATGGTCTGCACTACCCATTCTGGGTTGTCTTTATAAAACTTGAATGAAGATTTAATTTTATTGTGTATGCTGATGTCTGTTTTGGCATTTAAGATTAAGCTCATACGCTTAATCAAGTCATCATGTTTGTTGGGATCTTTGGCCATTTCAATTTCATCAGCGAAGTTCAACTTCATTTTACTGGTGTTATCCAACTTCAACACATCGGGATCAAGCTCAGGCACGTTATGAATATTCGGAGATTGGTTTATCTGTGTTGATATAGCAGGATACTCGTTACCAAAAAACCAGTAATACATCATATTGGCATAACCAATGGAAGTGGCTGATGTATGCAATTCAAATTCTGGCGCGACCAAGCCTTGGTTTTCGATTGCACCATGAGGTGTAAAATCAGGTTTATAAAAATTAAATACCGTTGGTGACGACATAGGTAATTGTTGAACTTGCTCTTTAAGGTCGTCACCAGTAAGCCAGAGTTTACCGACCTGATTATGTGCACCAAAGCCACGTAATATTTGCGTTGCTCTTAACACGGGTGATTTCAGCTTCTGAGACTGAATGGATTGGCCTGATTCAACCCGTGCGGATGTAAAGGTTACATCGCTGATTTTATTCGTTAACGGATAAGTTAAAATCGCTTTTATTGTGGCTTTCAAGTCACCATTTTTACCGAATTTCTTTGCGACAGCTCGAACATAATCAGCAGATGGATTCGAGGTTACTAATTGATTAATGAGTTTGCGAGCGATAAAAGGCGCAGTACTCGGATGGTTAACTAATTGACGTGTCACGGTTCGGATCTCTTGCTTGCCCGTTTGGTTTTTAGGTAATGAAATATGACCATTTAACAGTGACTTTGCGTTACGGTCATGGAATCGTTCATCCACATCCATTGGTTGTGTCATGTTTACAAAAGGCACAACTTTATAGGATTTATCAATACCATCTTCAAAGCTGATTTGGTAACCATTAAAGCTAGACTGCCAAAAACTGTTGTTCCACTCATATTGATATGAAGCAGCATGCAAGCCTGTGAACACGCGCGCCATTTCACGAATATCTGTGTTGTCGTAAGTAGGAATATCATTACCTTGCGCATCTTGCTTACGTGAACCATCGGCATTAAGTTCAAATAAACCAATGCTAAATAACTGCATGATTTCACGAGCGTAATTTTCGTCGGGGTGAATATGGCGTGCTGGGTCGGCTTTGCGATTATTCATGTGCGATAAATAAACGCCCATGCATGGATGCAGGGAGACATCGTAAAGCAAGTCATTATAATTGCCGAAAGCATGCTTATAGAGTAAGTCGTAGTAACTCGCCATGCCCACAGAATCTAGTTCTAAAATGGAGTTATCTGAAATAACTAATATTTCACTTAATGCTTGGGCGACGCGATGGCGTAATAAGCCTGATTTTGCTTGCAAAATTTCGTCCCACCAAGCCATACGAAAGTACCATTTGTAAGGTAAAGCTGGGTTGTTGCCGTCACCATTGATGGCAGATTCACCATAAGTTGCGAGTAACTTAGAGCGAAAATCCTGCCAGATATCATTGGTTTTTGTTTGGAAAATATTCGGTTGGGCTTGATGTTGTAGCTCTTGCTCTAACCAGCTTTGAATACCTATGTTATGTACGTTGCGAATTAAATCAAAGTTGGCACCTAACGTCGCTTGCATTAGAAAGCGACTACTCGCTTCATACTGTTGCATGAGTAGTTGTCCTTAGAATGTTTATTGTCATCGTGAAAAACTACTCTTGCAAATAGCGGTTGTCAATATTTTCTATTTTGACAAATGACGTAGTTTTGACTTGAACCCACCGTTCTAAGTTATTTTTTTTCGCTCTTACAAGAAACTTAGTGTGATCACAAATAGTTAAGATAGAGCATTGAAAAAGTGAACCACTATAGAGAGTATGAAGAACACTTATAATTGATTTCTTTTTGAGCTACTAAAAGGTGGTTATATTTTGTCATAATTTAACAATGCCAATAACCACATGAGTTAGTTAACGTTTTATGGATGCTAAGCAGATAAGTACCGAAAGCACGCCGTTAGCATGGCAAACAAGTAGTTCAGAACCAGTAGAACAGCGAGTTGGAAAGAAAGCGAACTTCGATACGCAAAGCAAAATAGAGCAGCCTATCGCCGATTTTCATGCGCAGCCGCCCATGAATTCTCGCCCATGTGGTAGCGTTGCTGATACATCGTCAACGACTACACCAAATAAAGCAACTTCACAGACTTACACGACAACTGTGACATATTATCACCACCCCCTCCCTTTAGCGGTTTTGCAAGTAAATAACATCATGGGAAGCGACAATCCGGCTCATTGGTTAGCAGAAGAGTTTGTTGAGAAAGTCGTACTCAAAGATGAAGACGACTTATTCTTAAGGTACAGTAAAGAGTGTGTTAAACGCATAAAGCTAGGCTTACCATTACCTATGATTGCGACTGAACATACAGCGCGACAGATGCTTGACGAAATTAATCAATTTTTACAAGTCGAGTCCTTGAACGCGGATGACAGACAAGGATTAGAAGTTTTTAGCGTTTTGCTGAATAAGCTTGAAGGTGATAATTACTCTTATACAAACTTTTTATTTTTATGCTTTAAATTCCCATTGGTACAGTCTTTATTTTTTTCTAGATACGCAAATCAAAAACCACAATGGCAAGCTTCATACTCCAAAATGCCTGCACAACAGGTGATGCCAGACTTTGTTTCAATTAGGCACCTTATGTGCTCCCCGACGATTGCTGATCCAGCAACAGATGTTGATGCATTAACAAATAGATTAAATATAATTATTAACTTAACAAAGCTAGGTTTAGAGTATGAAAACGTTGATATAGGATTGAAATACGTATACCAGTCCTTATGCCGTCATAAAAGTGAGAAAATCTTTTTTTTCACTTTTAAAGAATTGCCTTCGACTGCGTTTTCTTTCACGCGTGTTGTGCCAATTTCATTTGTTAAATCGCCTTCTGTTTTTGTACAAAGTCAGCACTTGCCTTGTAGTTTTGTTCCTTATTGTGATTTGATAAAAGACTTGTACAAGAAGTCTCATATTGATAATGATCACAGTTTTGACGTTCTCAGGCAGTTTAGACATGTGGTTAACCCTTTATTATCTGAAGATTTAAAAACAATAAGTAAGCTACTTATTAACTTTTGGTTTTGTGAAACCCATAGAGGAGCGAAGGTTTCCATTGAACATGTGCAGGGTTTTGTACAAGCAGAAGATTATGTGGCTAGTCTTGATCGTTTATTTGACTTAGTAAAAACAAGGTGGGCAAAAGAGCCAAAAACCATCGAGTTCATCAGTAGCGAGCTTATGCTAAAAGGCTTTATTTTTTTCGCATTTATTTACCGCTTTGATCATCAGAACATTGAGGGGAAAACGAATATTGATGAATTAGTGGAAAGTGAGTATCAAAGAATACGAGCGCGAGTTGACAAGCTAAACCAGCATAAAGCGCAAGCCAAAGGAAAAGTTTGTAAGCATAATGATTGTGAATATTATGCTCTTGTTGGTGTGTTAAATAATCGTTCTGATGACTTGGAATTCGTGCCTTTTAGCCATCTTGCAAGATCGATGACGCCATCGATTGGTCACTCAGATGAACACTCTTGGGTTCATGAAGAAGGGCTTGATCTATATGAAGCTGCATTCAACAAGAAATGGTATGAATTCACTGTCCGAGAAAAAATAATATTAGCGTCATTTTTATGGACTCATAAGCATGACAGCCCGTATTAAACTAAATAAAAAATCTTTCGTAAAAACAGCATGTAACCCAAAGCGTACCGCTATTTTTGAATGAAAAATTGAGGTCTAAATGAAAAAGTTAATTGTGATCACAGGGGCAAGCTCGGGTATTGGTGAAGCTTGTGCGAAACACTTTAGCGAACAAGGGCATCCTTTATTGCTATTGGCTCGTCGTATTGAGCGTTTACAAGCGCTGGCACTACCTAACACTCTGTGTGAAAAAGTCGATGTTACTGACAAAAGCGCTTTCGAAGCTGCCATTGTTAAAGCGGAAGCACAATATGGTGAGGTGGATTGTTTGATTAATAATGCTGGCGTGATGCTGCTTGGACAAATTGACACTCAAAACGCGAGCGAATGGAAAAATATGTATGACGTTAACGTACTTGGCTTACTAAATGGAATGCAAGCCGTACTTACACCAATGAAAGCTCGTAAATCAGGCACCATTATCAATATTAGTTCCGTTGCAGGTCGTAAATTTTATGGTGATCATGCCGCTTACTGTGGTACTAAATTTGCTGTTCATGCTATCTCGGAAGGTGTAAGACAAGAAGTCGCAGATGCAAATGTTCGTGTTATTACTATTGCGCCGGGTGCCGTTGAAACAGAACTGTTGTCTCATACCACATCGAAGGATATTCGAGATGATTATGAAGCTTGGAAACAAGACATTGGCGGTGCCATTTTGGCTGAGGATGTTGCCAGAACGGTTACTTTTGCATACGCTCAGCCACAAAATGTATGTATTCGTGAAATTGTGATCGCGGCCACAAGGCAGCAACCATGACATGATTATCTAGGCGAGTAAGAAAGCAAATTCTGCATCAACATAGCTTGGCATTATCAGTTCGAAAGCGTAAAGTAAAATAACGTTAAATGGCTTGTTGTTATTTGCTATGGCAGTCAGCGGCTCAATCGGTGCATTTGCTTCTGTAAGCTCTGTTCAACCAGAGCGAGTGTTGCAGAACTTTGCTGCTATACAACCTGAACCTGGTTGTGCAGAAGTGCATCATCGGATCTGTCATGTATTGGAGCTGCTTAACGATGATGTATTGCCAGAAAAGCAACAAGAATTATTAACGGGTTTACTTGCTATTGGAACAACTAGCCAAGGAAAGTCGACTCCAAAATTGGTTACACAATTGAATCAATGCCTCAGTCTGATCTCCAATTATTTGTTTTACTATCAATATGATTTATCAAAATTTGATAATGCAAGTGCGGCGGATTTACGTCATGAGATCGTCGTATACATTGTAGAACGCTTTAATGACAAAGCTGTTGTTTTTTATTTTCCAAAACCACAACATGAAAATTCAATTGTAACTGGGTATTCGCTACCAGAACAGGCGGGGTCATCTCATTTAGTTGCGTAGTTCCAAGTGTCTTCTGAGCAAAGAGTGGAGCAAAATGCCAGAGTTAGTCGGTTTATCGAAGAAGGTCACCCAAGTACACAACAATCGCACTCACTTCAGCTGCATAGAAGACGCATCGATAATCGATTAAGACCATATCCGCCTGTGCGTCAGCCAAGTATTACTGCGTCAGATGAGCTTTGCTTGCCTCAACCACAACACAATCCTTATGCCGATCCTTCCTGTGGATTTATGTTGCAGTCCGTTGAAGACTTTTTGCATGTGATACCGAAAAAAACGAAGCGCTAAAGAGTGACGAGTTAGATCTTTAAAAACGCCAGCAGATAACGCGGCTGATTTTTTGCCCTTGACTCATATTAATAATTCGATGCTCTTTCACTTGTGCTTTTTTTAGTGCTTGCTTGATTGCGGGTAAGTTATCTTTTTTTGCAACTAAAGAGGTAAACCAGCCAACTTGCTCAGCAAAGTCACGGCTTTCTGCAATCATGCGGCGTACAAAGGCTGATTCTCCGCCGTCACACCAGAGTTCGTTATTCTTTCCTGCAAAGTTGAGCCTATTTGATGGGCTACTCTTAATTGTGCCAGTACGTTGCTGTCTATTATGCTGCAAGTTACTCTGCTTGCGCTGACTTCCCTCTGCGGCCTCGGCAGCACTGCGATGAAATGGCGGATTACACAAAGTTAAATCAACATACTCATTTTTGTTGAGAACGCCATGAAAAATACGTTGCGAATTGGCTTGTAACCGACACTCAATTTGCCTTTGTAGTCCATTGGCTTGTATCAACTCTGTTGCGGCGTTGATGGATGGTTGATGGATATCTGAAGCAATAAATTGCCAGTTATACACTTTATTTCCAAGCAGTGGGTAAATTAAATTGGCGCCACAACCAATATCCAATGCTTTAATTTGGCGCTGCTTTAAAGTGGCGACATCAATATTTTTACTCTCAGCTAATAAATCAGCGAGGTAATGCAGCATGTCAACTCGACCAGGTATTGGCGGGCATAAAAAGCCTTCAGCTAAGGTCCAAAACTTGATGTCGTAATGCAATGCTAATAAAGCTTGATTGAGCAATCTAACCGATTGAGGATTGGCAAAGTTAATTGATAATTGGTTTGTTGGCGTGGTGATAACAGCATCTTTTAATAAAGGGCAAGCCGCAACTAATTTAATAAAATTGTATGGTGCATTGTGTAAGCTACGAGGATGTAATTTGCCTTTAAGTTGGGTTTTACTCATTTGATTTTTAACTGACTGTACGCGCGTTGATTGATGACATTATACCTAGATAATGAGTGTGTTAGTTAATGAAAATTAATCACATGGTTTCAATTAACAATATAAAGTAGGGCACGATATTTTCAGTCTACAGCAATAGATATTGTTTGGTGTGGCATGGGCTTTGGGGTAGTTGTTAGGTGTGTGCAATGGCAGCAGCAAGTGCAAGTATAATGGTAAGCGAGTGGGGAAGTTCATCGGAGTGCAATAGTATAAGTCATGAGCCTTTCGCCGACTTTAGCCATGTAATAAAGCTACTTGAAGGGCAAGTTGTTGAAGGCAAAATGGATACTGTCATGGCTAGTTTGAGATCATTTGGAAAACATTTATCAGTTGATGAGAAGTTTGCTGCTGTGGTTCTATTAAATAAGTGTTTGTTTGAACAAAGTCAGATTACTTTTACCACGATTTTTGATGGACAAAAATATCAAAATGATGAGCAAGCGGGAAGTGACGTCGATTTTGTTCTAGTATCGAAAAATGATCATAAAACACCACTTGCTGTTTTATCTAAAGGTCATCAAGTGTCGGTGCCACTTCAAAACCCTTCAGCTTCATCAGTCAGTCTAAATGTGGAAATGTGGTCGCAAAATGCCCCTGATAGCTTAATGGATGGTGTATCGTCAACACCAATATTAGGAGCTGAACTTCTATTTCCGATCATAGATGGCGTCTCGTTAACTGAACATTTAGAATATCTCGCTATCATGTATGCCTGTCTTCAGTATGATAAGCAACAACAAGAGTATCGACTCAATGTGATTGAAACGGACATGAAGGCGATGAGTAATAATTTTGAGTGTGAAAAATCATTAAGAGATCTATTCTTACACCATCTTAATTCAAGAAAAATAAATGCAGAGACTTATATCCAAAGGTTTACCAAGAGTATTTCTCAAATTATCGGTATCATTGCTGAGCGTAAAATGCCTTGGCCTATCGTCTTGACCGCGAGTGTCGAGCAGCAGATATTAGAATGGAAAGAACACTGTAAATCTCTAGGCTATTTAAGCGAGGGGGTTTTACAATGTGCCCAAGCTTTATCAGAGCGTCAACAGTCGGGTTATGTCGCTTCAAGGACGCAACAACTTGCACATTTATTGGCAATAAAGCCGAGCCCTTGTTCTTCGGGTATGATCCAATTGAAAGACGCTATGAATATCTTAGCATTGAATGAATCAATGCCCACTGCACAATGGGTTCAGTCTGATCATGCTATGACATCGCCAACCATAAAAACAGGCCGTTCAAGTAATGAATTACGATGTCATAGTGCTATCTTTGATAATCTTGAAAAACTTGCAAAGCAGCAAAATCAAAGTGGTAGAAAACCCAGTGCGGCGGCTGAACGGATCATTAGTGGTAGCAGGGGAGGTAGGCGTTCACCATATCCTTCTCCGATATCATCGGCTCAGTCTTCCGCACCATCATCACTGAAAGTGTCACCAAAAAATATTTGATTACTCGGCGGCTAGGTAAGAAAGAACAGTTTGAAGTAGAGAGACTAAAGCAAATGCTAAATCAAGAAGGTGTTTTTAATGGGTCATTCCAACTAAACATTTCAAATTGTTAAAATGCAATTAAGGTTGAAAGTTGATTAGTTCATTACAATCTATCGTGCTTACAGTTGAAATCAAGCAGGGAATAAAATCTGAACAAGCAACCAAATTGTATTACATTTTTCCTGAAACGAATGATACGAGTGAGGGTACAAGATATACAGTTTGGTATGGCAATCAAAAAATTAACGACCAAAGATTAGTAGATTTTCTATTATTTTGTCATCGATACTCAACATCCCACAATATAAAAAGCTATTCAGTCAATCAGTTAACTCACCCAGCCAAAAATGGTTAAAAAAGATAAAATAGTCACCAGCAAAATAAAGGTGCGCTTAGTTAGTGTTAGCAACGAAAGCGTGGATTGAATGCACACAGGAGCGTCTGATTTTTCAGGCAGTATTTCGGAAGCTATTGCCGTTTGAGTGATAATGTCCCGTGCGCTTGCAATGGGATTAGTCGCTAAGGGTAGCCATGCTTTAATACCGTGAGAGAAATTGCCACTCAGTAGGTAAGCAAACGAAAACAAACGGCTTGGTAACCAATCAAGTAAAAAACAAAGTGCGTTTACCAAAGGTAAATCAAGCGATTTTCTCTTACTTAAATCAGAGTAAAATTTAACGGTTGAATAAAATACAGCGCCAATCGGCCCAAGTGCAATAAGATATATCGCAACTGCGCCATAATGACGGTAGTTTAACCAAGCCACACTTTGCCCTACTCGATAACCTAAATCAATTTCAGATTCAGCATCATGACATAAGCTACAATCCAGCTCATCAGATAAATGGTAGCATGCTTGTATATCACCATGTTTTGCAGAAGCAATATAATGCTTAAAAGTTTTTCTAAGTTGAGTATGACTGAAGCAAATTGTGGCAATGATTACCCAAAGTAATAAGGTAAATATGCCCCAAAACTGTTCATGTACAATCCAGAGTAACGTGGCGACAAATAAGCTTGGTAAGAGCAACCCGATTAACAAAAAAATAGAAGAACTCAATGAATTGTTACCAATAAAGGCATGTTGGAACCGACTTAATAGCGGCTCAATTTGCCATTGTTTCGGAAACAGCTTCATTCGTTCGATAAAAATTGCGATAAGTAAAGAAAAAAGCGCCATTTTGGGTAACCATACTTGGTGAGAACTCCTATTGCTCTAGCTTAATTGAGATAAATAAGATTTCCAATCAAAATAAGGGCCTGGATCGGTCTTTCTTGCAGGAGCAATATCACTGTGACCAGTGATTCGTTGTGGGGTGATTTGTGGATAATGAAGCATGATGTCTTGTGTTAATGAAATTAAGCTTTGATATTGTGCTTCAGTGAAAGCTTGGAAGTCAGAGCCTTCGAGTTCAATACCTATGGAAAAATCATTGCAGTTTTCACGCCCTTCAAACTCAGACAGACCAGCATGCCACGCACGATCATCACAGCTGACGTATTGAATTAATCCTCCATCACGGCGGATCAGAAAGTGTGCGGAAACTTGGACACCTTCTAACTCACTAAAACTTTCGTGTGCGTTGCAATCCAGACATCCCATAAATAAATCATCAATATAACGAGTGCCAAACTGCTGGGCAGGTAAGCTAATATTATGAATAACCAATAAGTTGATTTCATTGTTTGGGCGTTGATTAAAGTGAGTGGAGTTTCGTTGTTTGGCTAGGCTGTGCCAGCCATCTTCGCTGATTTTTTTCATTTAATAGCATTCGAGAATAAACTGAAAAGGTATTATAAAGTTTAATGTGAAATTAAGCTTTGTTTCCCATTCTATTTTCTTGCCCTCTAGTGTGTTGGCTGTTTTAAATTTGGTTTTTCATCAACAACAACATTAACCTTTTTCTGCACTCCGTTACGAATAATGGTTAAGACGACGGATGTCCCAGGCTGGGTTTCGGCGACGCGATCAAGTAACATCCACACCGCAGGGCCACCAGACGGAATGGTTTCCTTGTTGTATTTTATGACGACATCATTGGGCATAAGGTTTGCCTGTGCAGCGGCACCCTGTGGATCGATATCAGTAATGAGTACACCTGCTAATGTTGGCAAACCTAGTACTTGAGCTTTAACGGGATTGACGCTTACAGGTTGTCCAGAAAAGCCAATAGCACCGCGTATCACGCGTCCAGACTCGATCAATTTTTGCATTACTTTGTAGGCTAACTGGATTGGAATAGCGAAGTTAATACCACGACCTGATTCGCCGCCTACCTGATAGGCCGCGGTGTTGATACCAATCAAACGACCATCAGTATCTATGAGTGCGCCGCCAGAATTACCTTTATTAATTGCCGCATCAGTTTGTAAGAAATCTTGATATCCAGAGCTTAATCCGTTACGTCCTGTTGCACTAATAATGCCTTGAGTAATGGTTTGACCAAGATTGTAAGGATTACCGATTGCCAGCACGATATCACCAACTCTAGGTTGAGAATCTAATCTTGCAATCGCTGTAGGCAAATGACCAGCACTGATTTTTAATACAGCTAAGTCCGTCTCAGCATCTAACCCAACAATGTCAGCCGTAAAACGACGGCCGTCTTGCAATGCAACCAAAATTTCGTCGGCTTTTCGGACCACATGATAGTTAGTCAAAATGTAGCCTTTTTCGTCCATGATAACACCAGAGCCAAGCCCTCTGAGTGAACTATCTTTTTGTAATGAACCATCATTACCGCGTCTGGGCACAATATTTATGCTGTAAATATTCACTACGGCTGGTGAGGCTTTACGTACAGCAGGGTTATAGGAAAAATGATCAGAAGTTGGCGAGTTACTGAAAAATGAATTGATTGGCGACTGATCAGTTACCAATAAAAAAACGGCCGCAATGATAAGCCCGAAAAAAGTGGCTTTTGAGAGGTAAAGTAATAAATCTTTAAACAAGAGAATAACCTACAGACTGAGACCGAAATCAAAATAATACCAAAGTCTATAACTTAATCAAAATGGGATAGTGTTTTTAAGGTCTTAGTTTAACTCAATCTATTCCTTGTATTAAATTCTATTCACAGTCTTTGACAAGTTGAAAAGCCGCTCCTTAGTATTGACTCATTCAATCTTTTTGTTTGCATATGAAATAGCAAGCCAGTAGGAAGTGACTTATGAAGAAAATATTATTATGCACGACTCCATTAATGCTTATAGCTTGCTCAGCCTATGCTCAGCAAGCAGAAACAGTAGCTGATCACTATAATGCGTACTTGACATCATGGGGCTTGAATGAGCCTGCGGCACTGAATAATACTCAGGCTGACTCGCTTACACTTGCTTTTGCTAAATGGGATCCTAACGGTGTAATTGAAACCTCTGATAACATTGCTACAGCACCTGAATACAACGAGTATTGGTTGCCGTCAGGTTATACAGCATGGACAGATTTTAAATTAGAGCATCCAAATAAAAAAATCTTTATTGCGTTTGGCGGGCAAACTTATGAAGACATGTGGTCTAGCATCGAGACCGATGAGCAAAGAGAGAAAGTGGCAAATAATTTAATAGCACTTCGAAGTAAGAAGTTCCCTGTTTATAAAAAAGGATTAAATGAAAAAGAGATTGTTGGTGAATGTTTATCGTTTAATTGGGATGGAAGTTGTAATACCAGCAATTACCAATTAGCGGGCTATGTCACTATTGATGGTTTTGATTTTGATTTTGAAAAAAGCGCACGCATTACCGCAAAAGATAATGATAATTTATTGAAGCTCATTCAGTTACTTCGCAATAAGCAAACGGAGAAAACCATATTAACATTAACTACATACCATGTAGGTGCAGATAGTCCATCATGCTCGAACAATGATGTGGTTGAAGGGTGTTCATTTATTGGAAATAAACGATCTGCTCATAATGGTGAAGTGATCGGGTTGCTTGAAAAGTCTGCAGGTCTTTTTGATAGGTTCAATGTAATGGCTTATGACGCAGGCCATAATTTGCGTTGGGGTGTAGCTATGGCAAATTATGCCAAAGCAGTTGGGGATGCAAGTAAAATTGTACTTGGGGTGACAATCAATGCGCAGTGGGCACCTGAAGGAAACTTTGTTGAGTCGAAAGAAAATAATATGAACAGAGCTAAATGGCAGGCAGCTAATGGCTATGGTGGACTTTTTATATGGAACTTTGGCTCAAATACGACCCAAATGCCTATGGATCAACAGGTGCAGTATTTTAATGAAATGATAGATGCTGCCAAAAGAAACCTATCTGTTGGCTATAGTAATTTTTCAGCTCAAAATGACTAAGTAAAGTGTGGCTTATAACAAGGTAGCCAAACAAGTTAATTATTTTCGTAGAAATTAAAAAGGAGGCTTTTGCCTCCTTTTTGTTAAACAAAAAGCAATTAACGCAATAACAAATATAAATTCGCATCACCACGACGGATTTTTAATGCCGCGCCGCTTGGTTTATCTTTTAATATTTTACGCAATGCATTTAAATTGCGTATCTTTGAGCGGTTAATACCAATAATTACGTCACCTTTTTGAAGACCACTTGCTGCAGCCAATGAGTTTGGCGCTACGTCGGTCACTTCAACGCCGTTGTTCGTATCTTTTAATGCCGCGCCTTGCAACATAGGGTGAAGTTCACCCGCACCCGACTCCGCAACTTGCTTTGCTTCGCCTAGAGTAACGTTAACGGTTTTGTTGTCGCCATCACGGATCAAGCCAAGCGTGATTTTGGCTCCTGCGCCCAAACTTGATATTTTGGCTCTAAGTTCTTGGAATGATTTAATCTTACGATCATTAACACTGACTATAATGTCACCAGCTTTTATCCCTGCTTTATCAGCAGCGCTGTCTGGCATAACCTCATTAACAAAACCGCCATGTTGGCTTTTTAGACCGAAACCTTTAGCGATGCCGCTGGTTAAGTCTTGCCCAGTAACACCAAGAACACCACGACGAACTTCACCATGCTCAATGATTTGCGCCACAAGGTTGTGAACCATATTGGCTGGAATAGCAAAGCCGATGCCAACATTACCACCACTTGGTGCAACAATAGCGGTGTTAATACCGATCAGTTCACCACGTAAATTAACTAATGCACCGCCAGAGTTACCACTATTAATTGCTGCATCGGTTTGGATGAAGTTTTCGAGCATTTCAATACCTAAACCGCTGCGACCCAATGCACTGACGATTCCTGAGGTAACCGTTTGTCCAAGACCGAATGGATTACCGATGGCAACGGTATAATCACCAACGCGCAAGTCATCTGAATCTGATGCTTTAATCGCTGTTAAATTGTCGGCTTTAATTTGTAGTAATGCGATATCCGCTTCGGAGTCTGTACCAATCAATTTCGCTTTGACTTCACGGCCATCGGTGAGCCCAACAGTAATCTTGTCTGCATTATCAATAACGTGATTGTTGGTTACAATATAGCCTTTTTTGGCATCAATGATGACACCTGATCCTAAACCTCGAAATGGACGTTTTTGCACTTGTTCCCTTGGCGCATTAGGGCCGAAAAAATAGCGAAAGGCATCAGGTACTTGTTGTTTTGAAACTTGTACGCCCGAGACAGCAACAGAAACTACAGCAGGTGTGACTCGCTCCAACATGGGAGCCAAACTTGGCATTTCTTGCCCGTTAACTTGCTGTGGGATGCGTGCTTGTGAAAGTGCAGGGGTAAGAGTTAATGCAGCTCCTAATACGGCAGCTGATAGAACGGATAATTTTGTCTTCATCTACTTATTGCTCCAAAAACGTCAATTGTGAATTATTTAAAGATTCAGATAATTAATCGGACTGGCATTATTTATGAAAGTTCATATCGTAATAATAAAGTCAAATTATTTGGTGGAATTTCCAACAATTTATCTTGGTTGTTTAGAATAAATAGGCTTCGTTGAACTAAATATCAAGTAAATCACTAAATTAATCTATTTGAGAAATGATCTATGGCAGGGTTTAATAGGTATAATCATATAAAATTACTATTTATTATTTTTCAGCTTAGTAAGAGAGCCGTAACTCGTGTCAAACTTAACGCCACTGCAACATTATCAACAGGACCTTCAACAGCAAGGCTTTTCTCATGATCAAGCTCAAGAAAATGCAGTAAAAGCGTTACAAAAAGTGTATGACGACCTTATTGCATCACAACAAAGTTTGAGGCAATGGGAAAAGGTGTTGAGTTGGTTTGGACACTCTACTCGCCAACAAGTACAAGGCTTGTATTTATGGGGGGGAGTTGGTCGCGGCAAAACATATTTAATGGATACGTTTTTTGATGCCTTGCCTTTTGATAATAAGTTAAGAGCGCACTTTCACCGTTTTATGCATCAAGTGCATCATGAACTCGATTTATTGAAAGGTACGCAGGATCCGTTATTGGTAATTGCCGATAAAATGGCAAAGCAATATAAGGTTATTTGTTTCGATGAATTCTTTGTATCAGACATTACTGATGCCATGTTACTCGGTACGTTATTTCAAGCCTTATTTAAAAATGGTGTGGTGCTGGTAGCTACATCAAATATTATTCCTGATGAATTGTATAAGAATGGGTTACAGCGAGCGCGTTTTTTACCTGCGATTGCTGAGATTAATGCAAACTGTCAGGTGCTTAATGTCGATTCAGGCATTGACTATCGTTTGCGGACGTTAGAACAAGCAGAAATTTATCATTATCCATTAGATCAACAAGCGGAAGCCAATCTACAAGAGTACTTTGGTAAATTAGCAACTGAGACGGACAATACCACCACCAGTATTGAAGTCGAGGGGCGCAGCATTGCTATTAGACAACAATCTCAAGGAGTCTTGCTGATTGATTTTATGGAATTATGTGATGGTCCGCGCAGTCAACGAGACTATATGGAACTGGCGCGTTTGTATCATACGGTAATGTTAAGTGACGTTAAGCAAATGGGATTACAACTCACGGGTGATGATGTCGCAAGACGATTCTTAGCTTTGGTCGATGAGTTTTACGAACGCCACGTTAAATTGATTATTTCAGCCGAAGTAGCACTAGAAGAGATTTATACTGATGGACAGTTGAATTTCGAATTTCGTCGTTGTCGTTCTCGCTTAATTGAAATGCAATCTCATGACTATTTAGCATTGGAACACTTACCGTAATGTTAAGTTTTGGGATTAGCTGAGCAGTTAATATTTTGTATAGAGTAACGTTGGATTAGCCGGATCAATTGAGTTTTTGTTTCATCATTAAAGTAGTTTATTTGTCCAGTCATAGGGTCTATGTTTGCCTCTGAATAAAAAAGCAGCGCAGCCAACAGCGTCCTATCATCACTAGGTATTTTTTTGTTCGTAGTATAAGTTACTTGGGTACTGCTTTGTTTTATAACCCAATGCCAACATGGGCTCTTTCGAACAGAGATGTGCCTTGGTATTAAAGGTACAGTACAGTTTGATGAATCTGCTGATATCACGAGTATGTAATAAGATAGATAGTTAATATAGCATTATGTTAATGCTACTTTGCTTATCACATGCTGAACAAACAACCACTTTCTGCGTGCAATCTTTTAAAAAGTAGATGATTTTTAACTCACTTTCCTTTATAATCCGCAGCCTGCCCACGTTACCCGTCATCTTTGATGGTTTTTTATCGCCATTTCGTTTGCTCGAAGGGGCAAAGTGGAAGGCAATTTTACGTTATTTGCATAGTGCAAATAATCTGTGAAACAACTTATAACTTTGGGTTTTTGTAAATGAAGACTTTTACTGCTACGCCAGAAACTGTAACACGTGACTGGTATGTCGTTGATGCTGACGGCAAAACGTTAGGTCGCATCGCGACTGAAATTGCTGCTCGCCTACGTGGTAAGCACAAGCCAGAATATACTCCTCATGTTGATACCGGTGATTACATTGTAGTTATCAATGCTGAGAAAGTTACTGTTACTGGTAACAAAGCAAAAGGCAAGACATACTACTCGCATTCAGGCTTCCCTGGTGGCATTAAGCAAATCAGCTTTGAAAAGCTGCAAGCTCATAAGCCAGAAATGATTATCGAGAAAGCAGTTAAGGGTATGTTACCAAAAGGCCCATTGGGTCGCGCTATGTTCCGTAAACTGAAAGTTTACACAGGCGCAGAACATAACCACGCTGCACAACAACCTCAAGTTCTTGATATCTAAACAGGATTAAGCAAATGGCTGCAACTCAGTACTACGGCACAGGCCGTCGCAAAACGTCAACCGCTCGTGTATTTGCTAATACAGGTAGTGGTAACATTGTAGTGAACAAGCGTCCTTTGGACGAGTATTTTGGTCGTGAAACGGCTCGCATGGTAGTTCGTCAACCACTAG
>JBMYXI010000025.1:0-40857 GCA_049608225.1 Parashewanella sp. | reverse complement strand
AAAATTGCGGAGATAGAACTGTGCAACAATATGTACTCTGGTATCAGGAATTAGGTATGGGCGACGTCAACTTAGTTGGCGGTAAAAATGCTTCTCTGGGCGAAATGATCAGCAATCTATCAAATGCTGGTGTACAAGTTCCAGGTGGTTTCGCGACTACTTCACATGCTTTCAATGAATTTTTAGAACAAAGCGGCGTTAACCAGAAGATTTATGACATTTTAGATACATTGGATGTAGATGATGTTAACCAACTGGCTAAAGTTGGTGCACAGATCAGACAGTGGGTGATTGATACTCCGTTCCAGCCAGAATTAGAACAAGCCATTCGTGAGTCATACGAAAAGCTTGCATCAGAAACGCAAGATGCGTCATTTGCGGTTCGTTCTTCTGCAACAGCGGAAGATATGCCAGATGCTTCATTTGCTGGCCAGCAAGAAACTTTCCTTAACGTAAAAGGGTTTGATGCGGTACTGGTTGCTATCAAGCACGTTTACGCTTCTTTATTTAATGACCGTGCGATTTCTTATCGTGTACACCAAGGTTATGATCATCGCGGTGTGGCTCTTTCTGCGGGTATTCAACGCATGGTTCGTTCTGACAAAGCGGCATCTGGTGTTATGTTCACCATGGACACTGAGTCAGGCAACAATGACGTTGTCTTTATTACCTCTTCTTTCGGTTTGGGTGAAATGGTGGTGCAAGGTGCGGTTAACCCAGACGAGTTCTATGTTCATAAACCAATTTTAGCAGAAGGTCATCAAGCGGTTGTTCGCCGTAATATTGGCAGCAAGATGATCCAAATGGTTTACTCTGATGATCAAAGTCATGGTAAACAAGTAAAGATTGAAGATGTTGCTGTTGAAAATCGTCGTCAATTCTCTGTGACTGATGATGAAGTGATGGAATTGGCGAAGCAAGCAGTGATCATCGAAAAGCATTATGGTCGCCCGATGGACATTGAGTGGGCAAAAGATGGTAATGATGGTCGTCTTTATATCGTTCAAGCGCGTCCTGAAACGGTTCGCAGTCGTGAAGATGTACAGCTTATTGAACGTTACCACTTAAAATCTCGCGGTAAAGTGTTGAGCGAAGGTCGCGCGATTGGTCATAAAGTGGGTACAGGTGTCGCTAAAGTATTGGCATCTATTGATGAGATGGATCAAATCCAACCGGGTGACGTACTCGTTACTGATATGACTGATCCTGATTGGGAACCAATTATGAAGCGCGCCAGTGCAATTGTAACTAATCGTGGTGGTCGTACTTGTCACGCAGCGATTATTGCCCGTGAGCTTGGTGTCCCTGCTGTTGTTGGCTGTGGCGATGTAACTGACCTCATTAAAACAGGGCAAGAAGTGACAGTTTCTTGTGCTGAAGGGGATACAGGTTACATTTATGAAGGTAAGCAAGAGTTTGATGTTGTGACTAACCGCGTCGATGCATTACCTGATTTACCAATGAAGATTATGATGAACGTGGGTAACCCAGATCGCGCATTCGATTTCGCACGTTTACCTAATGAAGGTGTGGGGCTTGCTCGTCTTGAATTCATCATCAACCGTATGATTGGTATTCACCCGAAAGCTTTGCTTGAATTTAACAAGCAAGATGCGGCGCTACAGCAAGAAATTCATGAAATGATTGCTGGCTACGATTCACCGGTTGAATACTATGTGTCTCGCTTGGTTGAAGGCATCGCAACCATTGGCAGCGCTTTCTATCCTAAGAAAGTGATTGTTCGTATGTCTGACTTTAAGTCAAATGAATACGCAAACTTAGTCGGTGGTGAGCATTACGAGCCAGAGGAAGAAAACCCAATGTTGGGCTTCCGTGGCGCAAGTCGTTATATTTCTGAGTCATTCCGTGACTGTTTTGCGCTTGAGTGTGAAGCCATTAAACGTGTTCGTAATGACATGGGTCTAAAGAACGTTGAAATTATGATCCCATTTGTGCGTACGCTTGAAGAAGCGGCACAAGTCATCGAACTGCTAAAAGAGCAAGGCTTAGAGCGCGGTAAAGATGGTCTGCGCGTTATTATGATGTGCGAGCTACCGTCAAATGCATTACTTGCAGACGAGTTCTTAGAGTACTTTGATGGTTTCTCAATCGGTTCTAATGATTTAACTCAGTTATCATTAGGTCTTGACCGTGACTCTGGCATCATTAGTCATTTATTTGATGAGCGTGACCCTGCGGTTAAGAAGTTACTTGCGATGGCAATTAAGTCTGCTAAGCAAAAAGGCGCTTATGTCGGAATTTGTGGTCAAGGGCCTTCTGATCACGCCGACTTTGCGGCATGGTTAGTAGAACAAGGCATCGACACAGTATCACTAAACCCTGATACTGTAATTGATACTTGGTTGTATCTAGCTGAAGAACACGCTTAATAAGCTGTGTTGATTTAATTAACCTCAGCTCTGCATAAGCAAACCTTTACAGCACAGCTACTTATGCGTATTTCTGTGTTAGAACAGCTCGAAATAGACCAGCTATTACGAACTGTTCTGCCTTGAACTACACGAAATTAGCTGCACTGTAGATTAAATTTATAGCTTCGCTGTAAAAACAAAATGTTATTGATTTCTTTATACAGAGCTCAGGTTAATTATAAAAAATCCCCGAATATCGGGGATTTTTTATTTCTATGGACATGAATGCTAGGCTTTTCTTTTTTTACAGATCACACCAACCTGACTGAATACAGCTTTCACATCATCGCCATTCATATTTAAATCCTGTGCAGCGTTAATGACTCCGCAAGCGCCTGATTCAAATGTGGCATTTTTCTGCCAGTACAGTATGTTGGCAATGGTAAATACATCAAAGGCTTTCTTCGTATTCCAATTTGGAGAGGTCGCCAATAAATAAAATGCTCGGTTATAAACACCTGAGACGAAATGAACATTTAGTTTGCCGAAATCGAAAAAGCCCGAACATTGAGGCTTTATCCTGTGATCATAAGCGTCGTATTCTTGTTTGGTCGTCACGGAGCACCCATCTAAACTTTGATTTTTCATATAGCGTAGTGCCCCGTAGTTTTTAGTAATGTCCTCACCAACTAAAAAGTTGTTATAACCCTTTTGATAGAACTTGGCTGCTTCCCCTGCCATATCCGAAAATGCTTCGTTCATTCCTCCTGATTGCTCGCTATACACTAGACCTGAGTTCTTTTCTGTAAAACCATGGCTAATTTCGTGAGCGGCGACATCAAGCGCGACAAGAGGATAAAACCTGTTATCGTCGCCATCACCAAAGTTCATGCTTTTTCCATTCCACCACGCGTTAGCAGGACCTGGAGAAACATTGTTATGTACATTCATCACCAGTTGAAAGGGAAGCGGCTTTATGTTTAACCAATCGTGGTACATATTGATGATCACTTGACCGTAATAATGTGCGTCATTAAGTGGCGAGTATGCGCCATTTACTTTGTCTTCTGAATGTTCTGGACAAGTAAACTTAACGCCTTCGGGTTGCGCTTTTGACTGAATATGGACTTCGCTGTTGGGGCTATCATCAATTGACGCGTCATTTGTTACGACATTTCCTGACCTAAGGTAGCAACTGTCTTCGACTTTAGTGATATCTAAGTAGGGACGATCAATTCCGTATTGATATTCGCCTATTTTTTCATTGCCTCCGGGTCCTGTACCCAATTCCTGAGTGGTTAACCCTTGCCATTGTTTAAGTATTTTACCGCTATGGGCGTCAATGATGGCATTGGGTCGACTTACGCCGTTATCGTTAATGAGGTAATCGGTGAGATAAACCAAATGTTCTTGATTTTTTTCATCAAGATAAATCCATAAATTGGCTTTTTCATTCGTTGTGGAAGTGATATTTGTGTCACTTGAACTGATGCTGCCCCAATGAGATTTCGCTATTTTTAGTGCTCGTTTAGCCGAGATTGTTGGTTTGACAAAGTTGGGTGTTGTGGTGATATCAGAGACCGCAAGCCCAATTGGGTTGTTGTAGCTACCTAATGCATTTTGAGAAACTGCAATGCTGTAACCCCAAATAGGTACGCCCTGAAAATACTGTTGCAGGCGCGTCTTTTTAACGCCATTAGGCAATGTAATTTCTTTGGTTGATTGATATTTAGTGCCAGAACCTAAATATCCTGAAAGAGCTTGTTTATTTAAGTTAGATGAAGATGAAATCAAGGACTGCATGTCAACAATGGTTGCAGCATTTGCATTGGATAAACCAGTAATTGAAAGGCACGCGATGAACAAAACTTTTTTCGAAGTACTCATATTCTACCCTCTTATAAATATGGGATCATAAGCAATAATTTAAGAATTATTACGGTGCTGTCGTATCGAAATCCATATTGTAAGAACTGAGCAACAGCAAGGTTGCACAGTAAAGCCTTATGCTCTGGCTTTAAGGTTTGAGCCTATTTTGACTCTTTCGCTTCGTGAGGTGTGCTTTGTTATATCAAGGTTTGCAGGGTGAAGTAAATAAAAACATTTTTGAATGGAAAAAAGAAAATGCTCAACACACCTGTAAGTTACAGACGTGTTGAGCATGACTTTAGTGCGCCTTAGTTATGTTCTATGGTTATAGAACACCACGGCGCTTTTGATCACGCTCGATAGACTCAAATAAAGCAGTAAAGTTACCTTCACCAAATCCTAAGTTGTTCTTACGTTGAATGATTTCAATGAAGATTGGACCAAATAAGTTTTTAGTGAAAATTTGCAGTAAGTACCCATTCTCATCACCATCACACAAGATTTGATGATGCTTAATGCGATCGCGATCTTCAGTGATTTGTGGCAGTTTGTCGAAAATGGTGTCGTAATACTCAGGGATGATATCTAAGGTTTTAATGGCTGAGCCTTCCATCGCATCCAAAGACGCAACAATGTCGCGTGAAGTAAATGCAAGGTGTTGTACACCTGGACCATCATATTCTTTAAGGTACTCGTCGATTTGGTTCTTATCGTCGTCTTTACCTTGGTTAATTGGGATACAGAAGCTGCCATCTGGTGAACGAAGTGCGAAAGACGTTAAGCCCGTTTCAGCGCCGTTGATATCGAAGTAACGGACTTCTGTGAAGCCGAAAATGTCTTTGTAGAAGTCAGACCAAAAATCCATTGTGCCTTTGTAAACATTGTTAGTAAGGTGGTCGACTTCCATAAAGCCTTTTTCTTCAACGATAACGGGTTGCTCTAAATCAGCAAAGTCATTGTTATAGATGTTAGTTTCAGTGCCATAAACATCGATAAAGTAAATTAAGCTATCGCCAATCCCGTAAATCGCTGGATATGGCAAATCTTTACTTGCTTTATCGGCAGGCTTAGCGCCGCGCTTAACGGCTTCTGTAAACGCAAATTCAGCGTCATCAACACGCCAACCCATAGAGGTAATGGCGGGGCCATGTGATTTGGCAAACTCAGCTGAAAAGCCCGCACGCTCTTTATTCAATAAAAAGTGAATGTTGTTTTGGTTGTAATAGTAGATTTCTTTTTCTTTGTGTTTTTTCAACATAGAAAAACCAAAATCGACAAAGATTTTGTGCATGTAATCAGTATCAGGTGTTGCGTATTCGGTAAACTCAATGCCACGTAAACCAAGCGGGTTTTGTTCTGTAGACATAACTTTTCCTCTGTCTTTCTTATTAGGGACTATTCTGTTGTTATTTTTCTAACCAAGATTGATTGTAATCTTGGCTCATGCAGTTTTGCACATGTTCTGTTAGCTTTAATGGTGCGAAGGTATCCACCATCACTGCGTATTCATAAGTTTCTTTTTTACCTACTGAGGCTTCTGTTTTACCCGGTTGCGGCCCATGAGGTACGCCTTTTTGATGAAGGGTGAGATAACCTGCGCCAATGCCTGTACGGCTCATAAAGTCGCCGTCAACGTAATAAAGCACTTCGTCGCTGTCGATATTATTGTGATAATACGGCGCTGGAATCGCTTGAGGATGAAAATCGTACAATCTTGGTACGAAATTACACATCACGAAGTTATGTGCAGTAAAGACTAAATGATCCGACGGTGGCAGATGTATTTTACCGACTTTAGGTGCGTACTCTGTGATATTAAATGCCCAAGGGTAGACAAAACCATCCCAGCCGACAAGGTCGAATGGGTGCCACTCCAGTTGAGTGATTTGGTATTTATCGCCGAACTTACAAACTAACGGGAATGTACCTTTTTCAACGATAGCGTCAGTTAACTCTGGTGTGCGAATATCACGCTCACAATAAGGTGCCGATTCCAATAATTGACCGTATTCGTTACGGAAATGCTTTGGAATTTCGACCATGGAGAATGACTCAACCACAAATAAACGAACGTTACTATAATCATTAAACTTTAATTGATAAATGGTGCCACGTGGGATCACAAGATAATCCCATTTTTTAACTTCTAATTCGCCGTATTCACTATATAGAATGCCGTCACCTTCGTGAACGAATACCACTTCATCAGCATAGGCATTGCGATAAAACTCTGGTGTGTCTTCTGTTACTTTGGCGGTATACATAGCCACATCAGCATTAAAAAATATTTTGTTACGGGCGCTGAAAAAGTTACCTGCTTTATCGGCTTCAGTCGAATCTAACTTATAATTCTGAACCAGTGGATCTTCCCAATCGAAACCATGTTCAACATGATAAGGCGCAACCGATAAAGCTTTGGTTGGCATGTTGTGATGGTATTTATTGGAATAAATATTTGAAAAACCGTGAGTGGAAAACAGCTCCTCACGGTATAACTCACCATTTTCTTTTTCGAAGGTAATGTGACGCTTCGACGGGATCTGTCCCTGCTTAACATAAAACGGCATTTTCTAAGTCCTCAAAAATATGGAAAATGTGATCTGCTCAGCAATTTAAATCTATACATCAACAAAAAAAAGAATAATAATTTGCTTTAGATAATCTAAAAAGTAGAACGAGTTTGTTGTGAAGTTAGATATTGATGCGTTTCATGTGATGAAAGTACTGGTCGAAGAGGGCAGTTTTGCCAAGGCGGCAGAGCGTCTTCATAAAGCGCAATCAGCAGTGAGCTATCAAATAAAGAAGTTAGAAGCGCACTTAAATGTGCAGTTGTTCGATCGAGCAAACTATCGAGCAAAGCTAACCCCTCAAGGCGAAGTTATTTTAAAAGAAGGTCAAAGATTATTACAGCAGTTTTCTAATATAGAACGTTTAGCAAATCGATTTAGTGAAGATTGGGAACCTAAATTGGAGTTAGTGATTGATGGCGCATTACCTATGCCACCGATCATGAGTGCATTAAAGCGACTTGCTGAGCAAAATATTCCAACCAAAGTACAGCTTAATATGGAATTTTTAAGTGGAGTACAGCACAGATTTGAGAAAGATAAAGCGGACTTGATGTTGGTAAAAGATTATATTTCTGGTCCCGACTACGCGCCGATAGCTCTACCAGAAATCACCAATGTTTTGGTTACGAGTCCAACACACCCATTAGCTAACAAGTGCAATATTGAGCTGAGCGAGTTACAACAACATGTTGAGCTGACAATTGAAGATTCTTCGCCTGTGAACCGCCATCGTGATGAAATGCAATTTGGCGGCGATAAAGTTTTTTATTTATCTGGCTTTCGTATGAAAAAGGACGCACTGCTTCGCGGACTGGGGTTTGGTTGGTTGCCAGACTTTCTCGCGACCCAAGAGCTGAAAAATGGCACCTTGGTTGAAGTTGACTTTATTGGTGGCAGTCGTTATTGCTTTATTCCTCAGTTGGTTTCTACCCAGCAAAGAGTGTTGGGACGAGCAGGAAAGCTGTTTACCGATCTAATCTTGGAAGAGTTTGAGCAATACCAAAGAGTGAATGATATTTAACCGAAAAATTTTATGCAATGACATAGTATTAACTAAAACAATTCGTTACTGATATTATGTTAAGAGTCGAAAGCTCTCTTGATGTCTTTGAGATAATTAAAAAAGAACCTGTTTTAATTACTAAAGCCTCAGCAACTGGGCGGCATAAACTTTATTTACCTCGTCATCAGCATTGTTATGATGTGTTTGAAATTCAATGTGATACCTCAAAAGTGAGTTTCTCTCGCTGGATTTCAGGTAGACCGCAAAGCGTTACTAGTTTAGGGTACGTAGGTAACTTGTTCCCAAAGATATGCCTAACAATAAGTAGTCGCCACATTACAAAAGATGAAGTATTACAAGCCGTCATGCGACTTTATCATTCTCCCTTTGAAGCTAAAGCGATAGAGAAGGTAAAATCAAATCGTTTGAATCCATTCGTTGATGAACAGCATCAGTTCAATGAAAATGAACAGTGCAGCCAGTTTGGTTTGATAATTCGAGAGTCTGCTAATGGTGATTGCTGGTATGGTGATAGCGAGGGGATTGCGCCTGCGATGTGTTACCCAAAACATTGGTGCGATGATTGGGCTGAAGTAGAACAAAAATACGTAAGAAAGTGGGGCTCGACCTTAGTTGTTTCTAACCAAAATGATGAATGGGTCGAGTTAACGAAGAAGGAGTCACCTTACTTTACTTCAGAGAAAGCGCATTTACTCCTACAGATAAATAGGGCTTTACAAGCTTATACCTCTTTTATTCCTTCCCTAATTATTTCTGAGAAGACAGTTCTTTCGCCTTATGCTGGTTTAGATATTGAAAAAGACATACTTGAAGTCGGTGGTTTTGAACGAATTTCGTTATGTCAATTTCATCAACTAACAAAAGAGCTTGCGAAATTACACGGGCAAGGAATTTTTCATCGAGACATCAGTGCTGCAAATCTTGTTATTGAGTCAGAAGGCGCCCAGCTGAAGTTAATAGACCTAGAAACAATGTACATTCCTAGAGTATCGGGTAAGGTTAATGTGCTCGGGACTGCTTATTGCATGACGGCTGACATACTGACGGCTGTTGAAGAGGATGATTGTAACTCAGATGTTTTACGCTGTAAGGATGATTTTGCCTTATTGACAGTGATGATACGCGTGACGGCGCAGCAAAGATTGAGCGAGCAAGTGACTAAATTTAGTGCTAACAAGAAGACCTGTTTAATGAATGATTGCAAAGGTGACATAAAATCTCTTTTGCAACATTGGATAGAGTGTCATGTTCTGCCTTACTATCAACAACCCATTAAAGACTTTTTATCATCCCCCTTAAGTAATCCATTATCTCAACCGCTTTTTAACATGATGAACTGGGTTGCAACTTGATTTTTACTAGTTAACTCTGTTTAATCTTTATCCTAAATCAATACTCAATTAAGGATAAACATATGAGTCAACATTGCCATGAAGTTGATTTTGAAATTAAAGGACATGATATGCAGTTGGTTGAGGTGGAGTTAGATCCTCAAGAAACTGTGGTTGCAGAAGCTGGTGCCATGACCTATCTCGAGCAAGATATCGATTTCGAAGCCAAAATGGGAGATGGCTCTGATCCTGATGAAGGCGTATTGGGGAAGTTGTTCAGTGCAGGAAAACGTGTTTTGACGGGGGAAGGTGTGTTTATGACTCACTTTACCAATAATGGTCATCAAAAGCGTCGAGTTGCCTTTGCAGCACCTTATCCTGGAACCATCCTAGCCATCGATCTTGCGCAGTATGGCAACGAACTTATCTGTCAAAAAGATAGTTTTCTTGCCGCAGCTTTAGGCACCAAAGTGAGTCAGCGTTTTAATCGTAAATTAGGTGCGGGCTTTTTCGGTGGAGAAGGCTTTATCTTACAAAGCTTGCAAGGCGATGGCATGGTGTTTGTGCATGCGGGAGGAACCTTGATTAGAAAAGATTTGAATGGGGAAACGTTGCGTGTCGATACTGGTTGTATTGCTGCATTTACTCAAGGCATTGAGTATGACATCCAGCGCTCAGGTTCAATGAAGTCAATGCTATTTGGTGGTGAAGGTTTGTTTCTCGCTACTTTGTCTGGTCATGGCAGTGTTTGGCTGCAAAGCTTACCGTTTTCACGGATGGCGGATCGTGTTATTGCGAACGCGCCATCTGCTGGTGGCAGTGATAAAGGTGAAGGCTCACTATTAGGTGGAGTAGGTCGAATGTTTGATGGTCATTAATTGATGTGACTTGACTTAATACTTTACAAAATAATAACTAAAAGAAGAAAGATAATATGAAGTTACAGCGATCGCATTTTATTGTATTGGGCCCAATTTTTTCTTGGGCTTTTTATTGGTTTTTGTCTTTAAATGGCTTAGCGTTTGAACCCGCAATTACCGCTGCAATTACTTTACTCACGGTTATTTGGTGGGTCACCGAGCCTATCCCAATCCCTGCTACATCGTTAGTCCCGTTCGCATTGTTGCCATTGTTCGGCATAGTTGATCATAAAGGGGTTGCTTCCGCTTTTGGTAGTCATGTGATTTTACTATTAATGGCAGCTTTTATGTTATCAAAAGCGCTGGAGAAAAGCGGAGCACATCAACGTTTGGCTGTTTATATGGTCAAAGTGGTTGGGGTGAATAGTTCGTTGCGCTTGGTATTTGGCTTTATGCTTGCCACTGCGTTTCTAAGTATGTGGATCTCAAATACAGCGTCAACATTGATAATGCTACCGATTGCCTTGGCTATTTTAACTCGATTAGAAAACCCTAAACTGAATGTTGCACTCATATTAGGTATTGCTTATGCGGCAAGTACAGGAGGTATTGCCACGCCGATTGGTACTCCGCCAAATGTGATTTTTATGGGTATTTACGAACAGTATACAGGGATGAACTTTGGTTTTGTTGATTGGATGAAAATCGGTGTGCCTATTGTACTGATCGCGATCCCATTAATGGCACTATGGCTAACTCGTAACGTCACTTTAAATGCAAAAATAGACTTACCTGATCAAGGAAAATGGCGAAGTGAAGAAGTACGTACCTTAGTGATTTTTGGGTTGACGGTACTTGCTTGGGTAACTCGAAATGCACCATTCGGTGGTTGGGCAGAATTCTTTAATGTTGACATTGCTGGCGACAGTACCGTTGCAATTACCGCTGTAGTATTAATGTTTTTAGTACCTAATGGTAACGGTGGGCGAGTACTTGACTGGGATACTGCCAAAGAGATCCCATGGGGGATGCTGTTGTTATTCGCGGGTGGTATCGCGTTAGCGAAAGGAATGTCAGCATCTGGGTTGAGCACTATGCTTGGAGATTGGCTGTCGTCTTTATCAAATATTCCAATATTGGTACTTGTCATTGTGATTTGTTTAGTGGTGGTTTATTTAACGGAAATCACCAGTAATACCGCAACGGCAACATTATTGATGCCCATTTTAGCTGTTGCAGCGGACGGCGTCGGTGTTCGCCCTGAAGTGTTAATGATCCCTGCGGCTATGGTAGCAAGTTGTGCTTATATGTTACCTGTTGCTACAGCGCCGAACGCAATTGTGTACGGCACAGGTAAGATCCAAATGTCAGATATGGTGAAAGAAGGGGCTACGTTAAGCTTGTTAATGGCTATTATTATTGGCGTAGTTTGTTATTTCATGCTTGGTTAACGAGTGTGTTTGATAATTGGGTAGGGCTAGTTGCTACCCAATTAGGATAATAAGCCAAGTAATGGCTGCGAGCATTAAGCTAATCAACACTGCCGCAGATCCGATGTCTTTTGCGGCGCCGCTTAATTGATGATATTCGGAACCAATCCTGTCGATGCAAGCTTCAATTGCTGAGTTAATTAACTCGACAACCAGAACCAAGCCTAGGCTGCTTATTAGCAATACTCGTTCAACAGCGGTGGCATCGATCAGAAGCGTAACTACTGTTGCGATACCAAAAAGAACTAACTCTTGTCGAAAAGCCGCCTCATTTTTCCATGTTACAGTTAAACCTGCCACAGAATAGCGCCAAGCTTTAATAATTCTTTCTAGACCAACAGATTGGTTTGACATGGTTTTATTCCGAAAAAAAAGAAAATAATACATCGACTCAAATATACACTATTGGCTAAAAAATTATTGGATTAATAAAGCTAAATATTTCCTTCACCGAGTGTTAACGTCTATTGAGCTAATGTTAAGTTAATATTTCAAATGAGTTAATTGTATATTTTCGATTGTCACTCGGTATTACCAAAACTTGATAATGCCTTCTTGGAAGGGGATGAAAACACTAAGATTCAGCTTACATTTCACTCCAGTGAAACCGTCGATTCTTGTCTTGTGGTTTTACTTATTAAGAACAATACAGCCGACACATTTTTCTAACTTCGTTTTTCTTGCTTCATTCTTTGTTGTATTCATTGCCGCTCTTAACATCATTTTGAAGCTATTGAGTTTAACGACTTTCCCTAAAATAATTATTCCTCTTTTATTCATAGTCTCAGTGAATTGTAGTCAGTGGCGTTAGACACCGAAGAAAAATAGTCCTCGGTCGTGATAAGGTAATAATGGTGGCCATTTCCTGATAAGTAGTTATCTCCTTCAGATAAACTGAGTGGGATCCCTATTTTCTTACATAAGATATTTTTAGCTGAATGTAACATAACGTCAAAATGATTAATCTCTTGCTTTGAAGGCATAATTTGGAGGTCTTGTCTTTTATAAAGTTCGCGCCATTCTTTTATCTGTTTTTTCAGTATTGCTTTCGCATCATCGGCTTTTGACTTGCTTGATTCACTGAGGAGAACTCTTTCATCTAGGGCTGCATCATCAGAAGCTACTTCGTCATAATGAGTCAAGTAGACACCAGGCTTTTGATCTTTCATCATTTGATCACTTGCGCAGTAACTGGCAAGCATTTTTTCACACAATACTTTTGCGGTAAAATCTGTAAAGTTACCTGCACCTATTGTTTCTTCAAAAAAAGCGAGTAATGGCATTTCTAAAGCGGTTAGATCACGCGCCCATATTAAAGGAAAGTTTTGTTCAACAACATGAAACAATTCAGGTATATCTTTTTTAGGTTTTAAAGTTTCAGATTGTGTTGAACAGGCATCTTGAAACGATGTTAATAAATGTGTTTTAAATTCGTCAATGATACCGAGGGTAACTAACTTTTGGTGTAGTTGTTTTTGTGATCTTTCTCCTAAAGACAACCACACTAACTCTTTACTCTTAAACGCCACTATTGCTCTGAAAAAGCTTGTTGGATCTGCAGCAATAAAGTGTCGAGCAGTTGTAGGGCGCAACTCGACATTTGATACTTCTGCAGACTTTTCTCCTGTAAAGTATGACTCACTGGCGAGTAGCTCGTAGTGTAAGGGAGGCTTACGCAGAAGTATAGGCTGTTTAAGTTCAGATAAGTATTGATCACTTGCAGAATTGGTACAAACTTGAAGATTATTTGTTATAAGTTCAGCACAACTATCTCCCCAAGTTCCAAAAAAGTTATTTTCCCAAGTAACATTAACCTCTGTAGTAGGAAATCCGACTAATGCATTCTTGATCCCTCTACTGTGATAGTAACTGAAGGACCCATTGGCAATGGTGTTGTTATACACGTCTTCAACAAAACTTGGGTGCTCAGTAAAATACATCTGTAACTTGTTCGATAATCCGCCTGAATACTCTACTGCATGTTCAAAACTCCTGTTTATTGCGTCAATAATGTAGGGTTTAAAACCTTCTTGATTGAGCTGTCTTGCAACTTCAGCTTTTGAAAAGTAAGTCATTGATAGCCACCGTACATCACGATAATAAATCGCCAATATACAGCGAAACATGCAAGCACCATCACCAGATACGGAGTAATGCGTTAAGGCTGGGAAAGCTGTAGATAGAGATGTTGATACCACGTCCGGTGAACGTTTTGTTTCAGCATTATTAAATTGTTGCGCTAATTCGGTTTGCAGTGGGTCTTGTACAAGAAATCGATAAAACTTAAGAAACACATTACTTGGTTCCACTGTATAAGCGAGGGGAGTTGAGTTTGATACTTGTTTTACTCGATATGTGACTTGTCTTAAGACCATACCTGTATGGGCGCTACGTATAATAAAAGGGATCTCACAATTGATAGGCCGAGGGTGCTTAGTTAGGTCAACGCAATCGGTAATCTTTTGTCGGCTTTCAGACCAAGTTATCAGCATAATATTTCCCAATGAGTATATAGTTGAGAATAGACATGCTGTTACATCAACACCAATTATTTAGGGTTAAATTATCTTAATATTTCCAAAGAACTATTGGCTGCTTGATTAAGGCAAATTCAAATCACTTTGAAATCGTACTCACATTGATTGTAAGTGGCGACACGTATATAATCTTTCGCCCCGAACGCGGGATGATTATTGGTGTTGAGGTTAAGTAACAATGAGTGATAAAAAGATCAATCTATTAGATTTAGATCGTAAAGCAATGCGCGAATTATTCGCTGAAATGGGCGAAAAACCGTTTCGTGCCGATCAACTAATGAAGTGGATTTATCACTTTGGTGTTTCTGATTTTGAGCAAATGAACAACATCAACAAGGCATTACGCGCAAAGCTCGCAGCTAAATGCGAAATTATTGCTCCTGAAATTTCCAGTTTTCAAAAATCATCTGATGGCACTATTAAGTTTGCGATCAATGTAGGAGATGGCCAAGAAGTTGAGACTGTGTATATTCCTGAAGAAGATAGGGCAACATTGTGTGTTTCTTCACAAGTAGGTTGTGCCTTAGAATGTACCTTTTGCTCGACAGCTCAACAAGGCTTTAATCGCAATTTAAATGTGTCGGAAATCGTCGGTCAAATTTGGCGTGTGTGCAGCTTTTTGGGCTTCCAAAAAGAAACGGGCGATAGACCTATTAGTAACGTTGTTATGATGGGCATGGGCGAGCCATTATTGAATCTAAAAAATGTTATTCCAGCGATTAACATCATGTTGGATGACTTCGGTTTCAGTTTGTCTAAACGTCGGGTTACGGTATCAACTTCAGGTGTTGTGCCTGCACTCGATAAGTTGGGTGATGAGCTTGATGTTGCGCTAGCAGTTAGTATTCACGCATCAAATGATGAGTTACGAGATGTATTAGTACCGGTGAATAAAAAGTATCCGCTGCAAGAGTTTCTCGCAGGAATTCGTCGCTATATTGCTAAATCTAATGCCAATAGAGGTAAGGTGACGCTTGAATATGTGATGCTGGATCATATTAATGACAGTACAGATCAAGCACATGAGTTAGCGAAGTTAATGAAAGATACCCCTTGTAAAGTGAACTTGATCCCGTTCAATCCCTATCCTGGTTCACCTTACGGTCGTTCTTCTAACTCTCGTATTGATCGTTTCTCTAAAGTATTAATGGAATATGGGTTAACTGTGATTGTACGTAAAACCCGTGGCGACGATATCGATGCCGCGTGTGGCCAATTAGCAGGCGACATTAGAGATAGAACCAAACGTTTAGCAAAAAAACAAATGCAACAACAGCAAATTTCCGTCACAATGAATTAATTCATTAAAAAGGTTAAATTTGTTATGAAACAAGGATGGCTAAAAATTGGATATGCACTGTTAGCGTCTTCGCTGTTATCTGCTTGCGTAACAGAAAGTACCATAAGCGGTACAAACATCCCTGTCACTAAGCATGTCTTTAATCGAGATGCGGCCGCCCGTGAAAGGATGCAACTCGGGCTGACTTATCTTCGTCGTGGCAACAGCCAACAGGCAAAATATAATTTAGAAAAAGCCATGGAATATGCGCCTGATCTAGAAGAAGTGCATATTGCAATGGCGTACTATTATCAAAAGGTGGGTGATAGCCACCGAGCCGAACAATCCTATGAAAGAGCTATTCACAGTCGCAATGTAAGCGGCGATTCTTTTAATAATTTTGGTGTGTTTTTGTGTGAGCAAAAGCAGTATGCTAAATCGGAAGCTATGTTTCTGAAAGCAATTGAAATGCCGAAGTACACGCGTATAGCCTCTAGTTATGAAAATCTTGGTTATTGCACAGAACAAGCCAATGAGCTGATAAAAGCACAAAAATATTTTGATTTAGCACTAAAGTACGATTCACGGCGAGTAAAATCGATATTTGAACTCACAAAAATTGAATTAAAGCTTAATCGATTGACCCAAGCCAAACAAAGAATAGAGCAATATCATAAAATAGCTGTCCAATCTCCAGAAAGTTTAGAGTTAGGTCTTAACGTTGCGAATAAATTGAATGATAAAGCCATGGCAAAAAATTATGGTATATCCTTGTTGGCAAAATTCCCAACATCACCCCAAGCTAAACATTATCGAACAAGTATGCACTAATGACAGAAAATAACGCAGAAGTGTCTGATTTAGACTCAAAAGAACAACAATCACAAGAGACGATAGGTTCGTTAATTTCCGCTGCACGTTTAGCAAAGAAGTTGACAATTGAAGCCGTAGCTAAAGAGCTGAATCTTCGTCATTCAATCATCACTGATATCGAACAAGATGATTTTAGTAACATTGCTTCTTCTACTTATACGCGAGGTTACATCAAGAATTTTGCCCGATTTGTTGAAGTTGATCCTGAGTTGCTTGCGCAGTGTATTGAACGCCAACTTGGACAAGGTAATGCGCCTGTTATGCAGAGTTTTTCTCGCAAAACAACCCGAGAAGCGACAGATAGTCGATTAATGTGGGTCACGTACCTGATTGTATTTGTATTGTTAGCCTTGTTTGTAGCTTGGTGGGTGCAAAAATCAAACTTGTTTACTGATACGCCTGATCCATCGAAACCAAGCATTGAAGAAACAGCGCAAATAGCGTCTCTTGAGCAAAAAAAAGTAGATCAAGAAAGCATTGAAACTTTGCCCTTGGCTATGGAAGAGCTGCAAACATCTAGCTCATTGACACACAAATCAGATATTTCTGTTGATGGTGATAATGACCAGCCAACCTCAGCATTATCGGATGAGTTGCAGCAGCAAGTCGATGCTGACTTTTCATTGCCAAATGAAGAGCCAATGGCAGTGTCTGCAGAGGTTAAAAATATCCCTATAAATGAGACATTAACAGAAATTAATTTAACTTTAACTGGTGATTGCTGGATAAACATTCAAGATGCTACAGGTAAAGTTATTGTTGATGGTTTAAAAGAATCGGGTCGAATTATTAGTGTTGCTGGCAAAGCGCCCTTCAAAGCAATATTTGGTGCCCCGAAAGCAATTCAACTAACTTTGAATGGTAAGCCTGTAAATTTGGATAAGTTTCCTGCTGGTAGAGTTGCAAGAATGACTTTGCCTTTAATTGAGTAACTTCACCTAAACAGAGTAAATTGCATAAACCTTCAGTATGCTGCTCGATGAAGCTCAGACAGCAGTAATGCAGTACGGAGAATTTTGATTATGTATAGTGATAATCCCATTAAAAGACGTAAGTCTAAACGTATTTATGTGGGGAAGGTGCCTGTCGGTGATGGTGCGCCGATCAGCGTCCAGTCAATGACCAACACCAGAACCTCGGATGTTGAAGCAACAGTTGCGCAAATTAAGTCATTGGAAAATGTTGGGGCAGATATTGTTCGGGTATCGATTCCAACTATGGATGACGCTGAGGCATTTAAAGAAATTCGTAAACAGACTACAGTTCCGTTAGTGGCGGATATTCATTTTGATTATCGTATCGCATTGAAAGTGGCTGAATACGGAGTTGATTGCCTTCGTATTAATCCTGGAAATATCGGCAACGAAGATCGTATACGCAGTGTTGTTGATTGTGCCAGAGATAAAAACATCCCGATTCGAATTGGGATCAATGGCGGGTCGTTGGAAAAAGACCTGATGGATAAGTACAAAGAGCCAACTCCAGAAGCTTTACTTGAGTCAGCGATGCGTCATGTTGATATTTTGGATAGATTAAATTTCGATCAGTTCAAGGTCAGTGTTAAAGCGTCTGATGTTTTCTTAGCGGTAGAGTCGTATCGATTATTGGCAAAACAAATCGATCAACCCTTGCATTTAGGAATTACTGAAGCTGGTGGAATTCGAACTGGCGCGGTCAAATCGTCTGTCGGTTTGGGTATGCTGTTAGCTGAAGGCATTGGTGATACTTTACGAATTTCATTGGCTGCTGATCCGGTTGAAGAAATTAAAGTTGGTTTTGATATTTTAAAATCCTTAAGAATTCGCAGTCGCGGTATCAACTTTATTGCTTGCCCCTCCTGTTCAAGGCAGGAGTTTGATGTCATTAATACCGTTAATGCATTAGAACAACGACTTGAAGATGTGTTAACACCTATGGATGTGTCCATCATCGGTTGTGTCGTAAATGGTCCTGGCGAAGCACTGGTTTCCGACATGGGGCTTGCAGGTAGTAGCCGTAAAAGTGGTTTTTATGAAGATGGCGTGAGACAAAAAGAGCGTTTAGACAATAACGACTTGGTTGATAAGCTTGAATCGAAAATTCGCGCCAAAGCGGCAATGATGTCACAACGCATCAATGTTCAGGACGCAACAGAATAATACAAAGGTTTCACTTCAGACCTTGAGATATATACGAAGAAACGCCTATAATGCTAGGCGTTTTTTATTTTTTATCCAATTGAGTTTAAACAATCGTGGCAAAACAGATCCAAGCAATTCGTGGCATGAACGATATTCTGCCAACCCAAAGTCCTATCTGGCAAAAACTAGAACAAGTACTACGTGACTCTGTTAGCGCTTATGGCTACAGCGAGATCCGAACGCCGATTGTCGAAAGTACCGATCTGTTTAAGCGTTCAATTGGTGAAGTTACCGATATTGTTGAAAAAGAAATGTATACCTTCGCCGACAATAATGGCGATAGTCTTACCTTAAGGCCTGAAGGCACAGCTTCAACGGTTCGTGCTGGTAATGAAAACGGTCTGCTTTATAACCAAGAGCAACGTTTATGGTATATGGGACCAATGTTCCGTCACGAGCGTCCACAAAAAGGACGTTACCGCCAGTTTAATCAATTTGGTGTTGAAGTTTATGGTATTGGTAGTGCCGATGCCGATGCCGAAATTTTGATGTTATCAGCTAGGTTATGGCAAAAGCTGGGAATAAATGAGCACGTAAAACTTGAAATTAATACCTTAGGCGATAGTGATGAACGTGCTGCTTATCGTCAAGCACTGATTGAGTTTTTAGAACAGCATGTTGACGTGTTAGACGAAGATGCAAAACGTCGAATGTATTCAAATCCATTGCGTGTGTTAGACACTAAGAATCCTGATATTCAAGCCATTCTTGCGGATGCGCCTCAGCTTATGGAGTATTTAGGTGAAGAAACTAAAGCACATTTTTCACAATTATGTGAACTCTTGGGCGCTGTTGGAATCGAATACACCATTAATCCTCGCTTAGTTCGCGGGTTAGATTACTATAATCGCACTGTTTTTGAGTGGGTTACTTCAAGTTTAGGTGCTCAAGGTACGGTGTTAGCTGGTGGTCGTTATGATGGCTTAGTTGGGCAGTTGGGTGGAAAAGATACACCAGCGGTTGGCTTTGCAATGGGAATGGAACGCATTGTTTTATTGCTGCAAGAGCTTAAGTTAGATGCTGATATTCCTGCTGCAGTTGATGTGTATGTCACGGCCATGGGAGACAGCTGTTTAGCTCCAGCGGTCAAAATAGCTGAAAACTTGCGTGAAGCTATGCCAAGCCTTAGAGTGATGAGTCATTGCGGTGGTGGTAAGTTTAAAAAGCAAATGAAACGTGCCGATAACAGTGGTGCTAAGTTTGCGTTGATCATTGGTGAATCTGAAATTGCCAATGATGAAGTCGGAGTGAAAGATCTTCGTAATGGAAATGAACAACAAATGGTTGCTTGTGAACAACTTGCAACTTATCTTGAAGAACGGATTTAACAAGGGGCCGATTTCGTGGAAATTTATAGCACAGAAGAACAACAAGTAGAGGCTATTAAAGGCTTTTGGAAAGAATACGGTAATTCTATCATTGTCGGCGCAGTTGTCGGTCTTGGTGGATTATACGGTTGGAATTATTACTCAGACCATAAAGTCGGTCAGTCACAAATGGCGTCTGATGCTTATCAAGCGGCGATTGTCGATGTGCAAGACGAGGCTAAACTTTCGGGTGAAATTGCCAAGTTTGATAAGCAATACGATCAAAAAGGCTATCAAGCAATGCTGCAATTAACACTGGCTAAGTCAGCGGTTGAAGCAAACAAACTTGATAAAGCTGCTGCGGCGCTTGAACAAGTGATCAATGCAAAGCCTGGTTACGGTCTTGAAGATGTCGCCACTCTTCGTTTGGCACGTATTCAAGCTGAGCAAGGCAATGTATCGACGGCATTAACCACCTTATCAAAAGTAACTAATGACGCTTTTGCTGTGCAGCGTGATGAATTAAAAGGCGATTTATTTGCTCGTCAAGGCGACACTCAACAGGCAAAAGAAGCGTATGAGTCAGCACAAAAATTATCGAAGAACCAAGCTGATCCAGTGATAAAAATGAAGCTGGATAATTTGAATCAAGCATAAGGAATTTCAAATGAAGTCTTGGTGTAAAAATCTACTTATTGTAAGCCTGAGTGTTGCTGCGTTATCCGCTTGCTCTTCTAAAGATGAAGAGGAGGAAGTGATCAGTCCTTTGCCTGAAATCCAAGCGAGTGTATTTCCACAAATCGGTTGGAGTACATCAATTGGTGATGGTGTTGAGGAATATTATTCGCGCTTACGCCCAACAGTACAATATGGCAAGATTTTCGCAGGTGCACGTGATGGTGAAGTTATTGCCTTCGATGAAAAGACACATGAGCAGCTTTGGTCACAAAATTTAAATGATGTCATTAAAGATGCTGGAATTGAAAAAGATTTCTTGCTGTCAGCAGGCCTAACAGTTGCGCGTAATAAAGTGTTTGTGGGTGGTGAGTCTGGTGTACTAGTTGCTTTAGATGCTGAAACTGGTAAGAGCGTTTGGCATGCAATGACAGGCGGTGAATTACTCTCGACGCCTACCGTAGGTGAAGGTATTGTGGTTGTGAACACGGGAGCGGGTAGTTTAGAGGCCTACGATGTTGACTCAGGTGAGCAAAAATGGGTGCACGAAACGCAATTACCTAACTTAACTTTACGTGGCACTGGCGCTGCGAACTATGAGGGCGGTGGCTTCTTTATCGGTACAGCCGATGGCAAAGTTCAAGTGATTGTGCTGCAAAATGGTCAAATAGCTTGGGAAACTCCCGTTTACACACCGAAAGGCGGCAATGAATTTGCTCGTATGGCGGATGTTGATATGAAGCCGTTCCTTTCTAGCGATAAACTCTTTGCGGTAAGTTACAATGGCAACTTAATGGCAATGGACGTTCGCACTGGTCGCAGTGTGTGGTCACGTAAGTATTCTAGCTTTCATGAGCTTGATAGCGCAGGCTTAAATTTGTTCCTTGTCGATGATAAAAGTCGTATCTATGCCATCGACAAGCGTAACGGTCTAGAACGCTGGAGCAATGCTGAACTGGTGAATCGTGGTTTAACATCACCAGCGGTTTTTGAACAATATGTTGTTGTTGGTGACTTTGAAGGTTATCTACATTTTATTGATCGCGAAACTGGCGTCATTGCTGGCAGAGTAGAAGTCGACAGTGATGGTTTGTATGTTCAACCTGTAGTTGTTGGTGATAAATTATATGTTCAAGGTCGCAGTGGTACACTAGCAGAAGTAACACTTCCTTAGAATCGAGCAGAATAAGTTTTAGCCCCTGGAAGTGAGTTCTGGGGGCTTTTTATTGAATTTATATCAATCAAAATAGAAGGCTTTGTGCGATTGATATTGCAGTAGTTAGAGGCAAAAGAATGATCCCTGTAGTGGCACTGGTTGGCCGTCCAAATGTAGGTAAGTCAACCCTGTTTAACCGCCTTACTCGAACTCGCGATGCATTAGTTGCTGATTTTCCGGGGTTAACACGAGATCGTAAATATGGCCGTGCTTTTTTAGCGGGCTATGAATTTATTGTGGTCGATACTGGTGGTATTGATGGCACAGAAGAAGGCATTGAAACTAAAATGGCAGAGCAATCACTTGCTGCCATTGAAGAAGCAGATGTGGTGTTGTTTCTTACCGATGCAAGAGCAGGACTGACAGCGTCAGATGAAGCTTTGGCAAAGCATCTTCGTGTTCGTGAAAAAACCACGTTTGTGGTTGCCAATAAAGTGGATGGCATTGATGGTGATTCTGCTTGTGCAGAATTTTGGTCATTAGGCTTAGGTAATGTTTATCAAATGGCGGCTTCTCAAGGTCGTGGCGTTACCAACATGATTGATCAAGCACTAGCACCTTACGCAGAAGCGATGGGTATTGAACGTGATTCAGAACTGGAAGATCCAGAAAATATCCGTGAATACACCGAAGAAGAAGCAGAAGAAGAGCAAAAGCGTTTACAAGATCTGCCAATAAAGCTTGCGATCATCGGTAAACCAAACGTAGGTAAGTCGACGCTGACCAACCGTATTCTTGGTGAAGATCGCGTCGTTGTTTATGACGAACCGGGCACTACACGTGACAGTATCTATATTCCAATGGAGCGTGATGGTCGTGATTATGTGATCATTGATACAGCGGGTGTGCGTCGTCGTGCGAAAGTGCATCAAGCGGTTGAAAAGTTCTCAGTTATCAAAACGTTGAAGGCCGTTGAAGATGCGAATGTTGTCTTATTAGTGATTGATGCAAGAGAAGGGATCAGTGAACAAGATTTAGGTTTGCTTGGTTTCGTACTTAATGCGGGTAAAGCGTTAGTTATCTCGGTCAATAAGTGGGATGGCATGGATGGTGACTCAAGAGAATGGGTAAAGACAGAGCTTGATCGTCGTTTAGGTTTTATCGACTTTGCCCGAATTCATTTTATTTCAGCATTACATGGTACTGGTGTTGGTCATATCTTTGAATCGATTGAAGAGGCCTATGACAGTGCGACGCGTCGTGTCAGCACTGCAATGTTGACTCGTATTATGCAAATGGCACAGGATGATCATCAACCACCAATGGTTAATGGTCGTCGAGTGAAGCTGAAATATGCTCACGTTGGTGGTTATAACCCCCCAATTGTCGTGGTTCATGGTAATCAAATTAAGAAGTTACCAGATTCTTATAAGCGATTTATGATGAACTATTTCCGTCGTTCATTGAAAATCGTCGGTACTCCAATTCAGCTTCGTTTCCATGAAAGTGTTAACCCATTTGAAGGAAAGAAAGAAAAGTTGACTTTAAGCCAAGAAAGACGTCGTAAAAGAGCGATGAGCCACATTAAGAACCGTGAAACTAAAAAGTAGTTTAATTGAAGAGCTTTTAACTGTCGGTTGAAAGCTCTTTTTACTTTATGTGTTACAGCAATGCTCTTATTACACACAAACGCACTCTCCGATCATCTTCCATAGCAAATAAACAACTCTTTTTTAACTTATTAAAGGATTCTAATGCCTTTGATGCTCCTTACTTTCAATAGATGACGTTATCTAGTCAGTTATCGTTGTTTACATTAATTTCCTGATTGTTCTTGTTCGGTAGGAAACTTATTAACCACCTGTAAAATATAATCTTTACTTTGTTTTTATGGTTTGGAATAGGATCACATTACGGTAATATTTCAAATGATTGCTATCATTAAATGCAGTTGCTGCCATTGAACTATTTTATGGCATTAAAGGTAAACAGCGAACAGATTTCATAATTAGAAAGGATTCTAGCATTGAAGTTTTTGGATGGTATGAATAGTAAATTGCTTGAGCGAAAACTGAATGATCTTCTGCTATCGAATAAAGGTAGGCGGATCATGTCATTTGAATTCCAAGGGAAAAAGTATTGGTTGAAGCAAGCTGAAAAGCTGCATGGCATCATGCGGCTATTAAAGGGGGATGCGAATAAAGCGTTTGAACGTGAAATCAAAGTACTTAAAAGAATGAATAGCAAGCACGCTCCCGTTCCCAAGATTATTTGCCAAGATGCAGATTTTTTTGTTCTCGAAGATTCTGGTAAAACCGTCAAAGATTGGGTTTGTCAGCCAAATACTTCACAAATTAGTCTTCAAAAAATTATTAACGATTCTAGTCAAGCGCTGGCAAAGCTGCATTCCATGAACTTGACTCATGGCAGGCCAGCACTAAGAGACATTTGCTGGGACAAAGGAGCCGTTATTTTTATTGATTTTGAATCAAAATACGCAACTAAGAATATTGAGAAACGACAAGTCCGAGATCTTATCTTATTTATTCATAGCCTCTTTCGCTATTTAGGGCCAAATACAATAATGATAGCTGAAGCGATTGAGCACTACCGTAATTCGGGGGGCGAGTGGGTTTGGCTGCAAACAGCGAAGTTTGTTCATAGTTGGCAATGGCTTTATTATCTCACAATTCCTTTTAAATATAATGGGGGTAAAGATTTAACGCCGGTATTCTGGACACTAAATTATTTTAGAGACAATAAAACATAGTGTTTCCTTTGATGAGCTAATTTACTCTAAAATCTTATGATTTGAGTCTCGCGATGGATAAGTCGTAATTGATTCCATGAAAGCGACCAACTCTTTAATTTCTTGCTGGTTCAAGTATAAGAGTTTCAAATGTTTTGATGCTTGTGGTGCTAAATAATCTTGATGGGTTTTGTTAGACATAGCACCGCAATAATTCATGATGTGTATTTAAGCCGCGAGCTTTAGTACGAAAGAAATGAAGTCCTCTTAGTGCTGAATCAGAAAAGCTATTTAGATAATGTTTTTTTACGCGAGGATTGCTCTGTCTATTTGCCATCAAAAAATTATCAAAATCACTGTATCTCGAAATAATAGTTCTTTAGTAAGTCGCAATTGCTTTTGATATCCGCTCAGCGTTGATTTTGTTGTCACCAAAGGCCTGAGCAAACATGAGGCGATATTGTTTACCTTTGCGTAATCTGTACTCAAGTTCATGAAGTGTAAAATTCATTTCTAATGGAGCTAGCAACAAAAAGTGTTAAACAAAGATAAAAATACTACTCAACATTTTTCCTTCAACTAAGCTTAAATAATCATGTATTTAAAAGGATTATTTAATGATTTTTAGGCTGATATTGACAGGCTTTGTTGCAAGTTTACTCATAATAGGAAAAGTTGATGCCATCGAGATAAACGTTCAAAAAAACAGCAAACAATTAACTGCATTAACCTTCACAGCACCACTTGGGTTTATGAAAGTAAGAAACCTTAACGATCTAAGTATGACAGGTTTTTACATCAAGCATAAATCTCAAAATAAAGACTTAACGATATACAACTCCCCATCTACAAGTAATGCAGTTGGAATCTTTTCTGCGTCCCCTCTATCTTCTACAATTTTATACGACAAAGTTGTCAACGATATTGATAATCCTGGGCAACAGGTTAGAAGAATCAAAGTAAAATTTTCAAATTCGGTGACAACTTATATCCGTAATAACTTGCCACAAGGAAAAGGTCAGTATGATGTTTTCCTTATTAACAGTAATGGCGAGATCATCAGTGATGCTGCTGAAACCGCTTCCGAAAAATCAATGCCTGTTGAGTTCAAGGGAGGTAATGGCGATCCACTACAGATCTTCCTTGAATTTAGTGCCCATTTCGACTTTCGGGAAAGCAGAATTTTAGATGTCGATAAGATTTATCTTACTCTTACAAACAAGAACTTTTTGGCTCCTAAAATTCGAAATACAATTTCCGCTACACCACTGGTTGCATATGACCAAACGGGGCACATATTCAGTACCTTTGCTGGAAAGAAACCTGCTAATAGTTACATATCCTCCGAAAAGAACTCACTATTTATAGAAGCTATCACTATCTATAATGGCGACTTTTATTACTCTAACTACAGAAAAAGGTTCACGCAGATCGGATTCTTACCGAACGTGATCATTACTCATGATTTATTTAATTCTAAGAAGCCAAAATCCGGCTGGTATGAAATCAGTTTACAAGCTCAAGACTTGCATTATCTATACAGACAAAATCTAGTCTTAAAACCGCGTTATCTCCTCAATAACACACCAATTTTTGATAAGACACCAATCGATCAACAGATCACAGGCTTAATCACTCAAGTAAACACTAGAGATGGGAACCGATCCTTTGCCCCCCAAAAATTAGCTAGCGAGGTTTTTCATCACCAAAGGTTTTATATTGTGAGCAGTTACGATTCAAAAGGCCGTATCCGATTACAACCAATTGAATCACCACACGCAAAAGCCCCTAACCCAGAGTTCACTTTATATTTAAATGAAATTGCAGATGGAAATATGGTTTGGTACGGAAGTGCAGTGCGCTGGTTCTCTGCTGGAAAGGAAAATAGCCTAGTTGTAAGAGATGGCTACTTGGGCTGGCATGACCCAAATGGCAAGTATGCATTTCTTCGATTACACAATGGCGCTGCAGCCATAGGAGATGCTGCTCCTAAAGTAGGTACTGTTTTTGCGTTTAATTTTGCCAAAATAACCCGATAAGTCGACTCACTCAACACTATTGAATTAGATAGTGTTGAGTTTTGCGGTATAGAAAATAATACCAATTACTATAATTGGTATTAGACCGCTAATTTAGCACTTTCCCCCTCAGAAAATACAACGCGAATATGGTCTTAAAGTTACATTTTTAAGTACTACGGGGGTAGGTGTAAAGTATTTCTGGAGCGCATCATTGCAGGTGTTAAGTCTCAATCGAACTAAAAAAGCCTTGAGGTGGAGGATATCAATACCTTAATCTTCAATGTCCACTCTATGTGCGTTATTTAAGTGAATAGATATAGATGTGCCTATGGCAAGTGAGTTGTTTATTTCAAATTTCCATCCCATTTTTTCACAAAGCCTCTTCACAATCGTTAAGCCCACGCCTGATTTTTCCAATACATTTGTACGGTTAACATTTGTCTCATTACTTGACTCAAATCCATCTCCAGTATCTTCAATAACAATAGTGCCATTGATATAGTAAACAGCAACGTAACCTTCAGTGGTATGCTGAAGTGCGTTCCTAATTAAATTATCTATCACAATTGAAAGATACTCTTTTGTTTCGGATACCGTTACATCCCAAAAAATATTATTAATGCATTTAACATTGTTTTTTACTAAATAGTGATGTTTTGAAAAGGATGTATCAATAACTTCATAAAGAGGGAATGTCGTGGTATTGATATTTGCATCGCTCTCTCTACCTAATAACAGGAAGGTTTCTATTAAATGCGACATATCTCTATTTGCTCGATTTATTCTTTGAAGATATTTATCAATAGAGGATGGATTATTTTTTTTATGTGATAGAACTAATTCCAGTGCAGCACGGCTACTTGCAAGAGGAGTTCTTAATTCATGGCTTACATCTCGAGAAAACGCTTTTTCTCGTTCAATAAACATATTTGTTCGGGAAACAAATAAATCTATTTGATTGGCTAAGGTACCGACTTCATCGTTAAAGAAATTCATTTTCTCAAGTCCATGCCTACCTTGTTTTTCATCGTTTACTGCATTAGCTAGCCTTGTTAATGGAGCCACTGACATTTTTACCATTAAAAATGCGACACCTGCTCCAGCCACGATAATCAAGAGCAGCATGACAATAAACATATTCCTTACTTTATCGCCAGAAAAAAAGTCGTAATTAACGTACTTTGTGACATCGACAATATAGTAAAAGTCAGAGCCTTTTACTGTATTTATAGTAGAGTGCAAAATATGAAAAGTGGATTTTTTATAGGCAAGTTCAATAATGGTAAATCCCTGTGGTGTTTCAAAAATATGATACGCTAATTTACTTTTTTCTATGGGAATCGTTTCACCAACAGCATTTTTAAAGTAGCTTGTTGGAATCGCAGCTCGATGTGCTAATTCGGAAATAACTTCTTGTTCGTTGCCAATGATTATTTTTGCGGTTGTGAAATCTCTAAAATTTTTAAGGCTTCCTTTGTTAATCATATTTCTGATCAAGGAGGCTTCTTCAGCAATGTGCCAATTAAAAAGCTCGTCCTCTTTAAATTTGAGCCCTGTAAATACAACCAAGCCATAACAGATTGTTACGAATATCGAAAAAACAATACAGGTGAAGAAAATTCTAAATCGAATGCTTTGTAGAAAGTTCATGAAATGCTAAACCCTCTACCTTTAACTGTTTTTATCAGCTCACTATTAAATGGTTTATCAATTTTATTTCTTAACTTGTAAATGTGAGTTCTCAATGAATCACTGTCAGGCAATTCCTCGCCCCAAATGATATGTTCGAGTTCTTCACGTGATACGACTTCTGGGGATCTTTGCATTAAAACGAGCAGGAGTTTGTAATTGTTTGGTGATAAATTTACTTCGGCACCACTTACTTTTACAATTTGCTTTTTCTGATCAAGACTAACCTGACCGACATGTAAAGTCGGTTTAGTATCACCAATATAACGTTTGTGAATGGCTTGAATTCGAGCATTTAATTCATCTAAATCAAATGGCTTAATAAGATAGTCATCTGCTCCTGCTGAGAATCCCGCCAATTTATCTTCCAATGTGTCACGAGCCGTTAGAAACAGCACTGGTGTTACATCATTTTTAGCCTTTAGAGCTTCACAAAGGCTAATACCGTTTTTTTTGGGCATTGCAATATCAAAAATATAAAAGTCATAGGAATTGGCTGTTGCCAGATTAAAACCGGCTACCCCATTAGCTGCCCAATCACAGCTATGCCCTTGAAACTCCAGATAATCAACGAGACTTGCAGCTAAATCTGTATTGTCTTCCACTACCAAAATTCTCATACGCACCTAGCTTAAATATTTTTAAAAATTATATACTCGTGAACCCTGAAGATGCAGGGTTTCAGCGAGAATTAATTGCCATTTAGGCAAGGCAATTTCCCGCAGGAATAGCCACTCTATTTCAAGGGGAAGTAACGAAGTATAAATGGCAATTAAACTCGCACTTCGTGGGCTTTTCAGCGTTGATTCTTCTTTGTTGTGAAAGCTTAAATTAACCCGCTAGTTCTTCACTTTCACGCCTCGAATAATACAACGCTGAACAAGCCCTGAAAGTTGCACCTTCGGGGTTCACGAGTATACCTATCTTCTATGTGACCAGAACGTGATAAAAGGTCACGTTCTGGTCACGTAACAATAAGTAAACTCTTCGAGTTTGAACAAGGGTACAACATCACTGAGGGAAGCATGCTGTCTTCAATAACAAAAAATCTAATTTTCATCCAGCTCGCTGTGAGTTTTTTTACATTCGCAGACTCGCAAAATAATGTAGAGGTAGTTTACTCAAAAGCAACTACCAAGAACCTAGAGTTAGAACTCACAGGAAGTGTCACGGCCAGTAATGATGCATATCTAACTAGCTTTGAATCAGGAATCGTATCAGAAATCCTCGTAGAAGTTGGCGACTATGTGAAAAAAGGGCAAGTTCTGGCTAAGTTAGATGATGCTATTTTGCTGGTAAATTTAGAGCATGCACACTCCCAATTAATTGCACAACGAGCTGACTACCTTGAGAGCGAACGTCTGGTCGCTGAAGTTGAAGAGCTGGCAAAAAAAGAAGTGATAGCAAAAACGCTTTTATCTGAGAGAAAGGCGAGAGCTATGAGAGCTAAAGCTTTACTTGATGTAGCAAAAGCCAATAAGAAAGAGATGGAGTTAAGAATTGAAAGGCACATATTGCGAGCCCCGTTTTCAGGATTTATCACCCAACGAAACATCGATATTGGAGAATACATAGGTACACAAAGCCAAGTATTTCAATTAGTCTCAAATGAGTCGCTTACCGTTATTAGTGAAGTTCCTCAAGAGTATTTTCACGATTTAACTCAACAAGAAAATATAACGTCTTTAATCATTTCAGACTCTCCGACAGTAAAGCCATTGCAATTGGATGTATCAAGAATTGTTAGAGTATCAAATCCTGTAAGTAGAACATTTCAAGTTAGAGTCGATCTTCCTAAGACATCTGAGTTCATTTCGGGTATGTCTGCAACCGTTCGATTACAGATTCCAAATGAACATATTTTGCTGAGCAATATTCCAAGATCGGCGCTCAAGCGTCACCCTGACGGTAATTACAGTATCTTCGCTGTTGATAACCATCGTGTTAAACGAATTAGCGTTGAACTCATCGAAAGTAATTTAGATCAAGTCACTGTGTCTGGTCTGTCCAAAAATACAGCGGTAATCATCTCTCAAGAGCAACAGCTAGTAGAGGGGGCTCCTGTCTTTATTAAGGGAGCGAAGTAATGTTAGATGCCATTGTCAGAAGAGGAATATTAATTGCTGTAATAGTGGCAATTCTTTCAACACTTGGAATTGTCGGTGCACTAAAAATTCCTGTACAAATGATCCCTGATTTGGAAGTCAGAACCATTACAGTTAGCACTGGCTGGGCTGGAGCTACGCCCAAAGATGTTGAAAAAGAAATTCTAATAGAACAAGAGCGCTATCTAAGAAGTTTGCCAAACTTGAAAAGAATGTCGTCTTTTGCTTCTATGGGAAGTGCAAGAATTGAACTTGAATTCCCGTTTGGTGTAGAGATCAATGACGCATTACTCAATGTAAACAATGCGCTAAGCCAAGTTTCGTCTTACCCTGAAAATGTCGATCAACCAAGAATTTTATCCAGCTCGTTTTCCAGTAACGCTTTTATGTATTTTTCATTGAAGCCAAAACAAGGTAACCCTCTGGATCTCGATATGGATCTGATCCGAGATTACGCCGATGATTTCATTAGACCTAGAATGGAAAGTGTTCCAGGAGTGTCAGAAGTAGGCGTTGGTGGGGGAGCCGCTAGGCAAATTCAAGTCAAAGTAGACCCTGATAAACTGGCGTTAAGAGGGATAACACTTACACAATTAAGAAGTGCGATTCGAGGCCGCAACAATGATTTCTCGGCTGGAGACATAGAGACTGAGAAGGAAAGGTTTCTTGTTCGTGTTATCGGTCGATTTTCTAGCGTTAAGGAATTAGAAAACGTCATTATTCAGCGTAAAAATGGCACGGATATCAAAGTCAAAGATGTTGCGAAGGTCATCCTCGATCATTATGAGACCCAAAGAGTATCTTATCTCGATGGAGAAAGAACCATTAGCCTCTCTGTTCGCAGGGAAAGCGGTTCAAATGTCATCGATATTAAAAAAGAGATGCTTGATGTTGTTGAAAGGATCAATTCAGATTTATTAGATGCAAATGGATTGGAATTGCGACTTATCAGCGATGACGTTAAATATGTTGAAAGTTCACTGCAAAATGTTTGGATAAACCTCTTAATCGGTAGCTTACTCGCAATAGCGGTAATGTTCTATTTTGTACGTTCCTCCAAGCTCACTTTAATAGCTGTTATGGGGATTCCATTATCGACTATTGCAGCATTTATTGGGTTGATGGCATTTGATAGAACGATTAATGTGATTTCGCTTGCAGGTGTGGCTTTCGCAATTGGAATGACGGTTGATAATACGATCGTGGTGCTTGAAAGTATTATCCAAGCTAGACGCAAACATAAAGATCGATTTAAAGCCGCCGTTGAAGGTGTAAAAGATGTATGGCCTGCCGTACTCGCATCTACAGCAACAACAATACTTGTTTTTGCGCCAATACTATTTATTGTTCAAGAAGCGGGGCAACTGTACTCTGATATAGCAATCGCGATTTCAGCCGCGATCATCACATCAATGTTGGTTGCGATATTTATCGTTCCTGTGACTCTTGCAAACATTGGCAAATCAAGTGAAGATGAGTCGAAAAAACAGATAACGTTAGGCTCGTCTTGGATTGGATTTGTAGACTTTTTTATTAAGTCGAAAAGTAGAGCATTGTCTACCGTAGTGCTTTTTTCAGTATTAACTTTAGGTGCTGCGTACTTGCTTATGCCTGCTGCGGAATACTTACCAGAAGGGGAAGAGCCTAAAGCCTTTTCTAGTATGATAGCCCCCCCTAGTTACAACTTGTCAGAAATGGAACGTATTGCTAGTGAGTTGAGAGACTATCTTAATCCATATACTCACCAAGCTGAGGACGATTATTCTGACGACAGTACGGGGATGCCGCCATTAAGCTATTACACCATGTTCATCTCAGCAGGTCGAATTATGGTATTGAGTAGCCCCAAAGATCCTCAATACATCCAAAATATGATGGATGCATTAACAACCAAGTTTAAAAGCTATGAAAATATGAGAGCTTTCTCTGCAAGAGGCTCAATCATTTCAAGCAATGATGGTGGAACCAGAGCTGTTGCTATCGATATTTCGGGTCACAATTTAGTAGACCTATATCAAGTAGCAGAAGCCGTTTATCGACAAGCCAATATACTATTTGAAAATCCTCAGGTCAGCTCTCGTCCTGGTTCATTAAGCCTTAATCAACCAATTATCGAGGTAAACCCTAGATGGACTCGTCTTTCGGAAGTGGGTATGCGCAGTAACGAACTGGGTTATACCATCTCTGCTTATAGCGACGGTGCCTATGTTGATGAATTTATTTTGGGAGATAGCAAAGTTGATATCTTTATGTTTAGTAAATTTGGAAACGATCAAAATCTCTCTCAACTTGCCAATTCACCTGTTGTAACACCTTCTGGAAACATTCTTCCATTAAGCGCGCTTGCTGATATGAAAACCAGTTTCAGTAGTGACAGCATTCGCCGAGTCGACGGGAAAAAAGCCGTTTCTGTTTATATCATACCACCACGAAACATTGCGCTGGAAAATGCTGTAGAACTTGTTCGTAATAATCTCATCCCGAATTTGACGAAGCAAGGTGAACTGGCGAACGGTGTAAGTATTAATATTTCAGGGGCTGCCGATCAGTTAGCTGAAACGAAAGCGTCACTATCGTCTAATTTTATAATATCTGTGCTACTGTCTTACTTCTTACTTGTTGCAATATTCTCTAACTGGAAGTATCCACTATTCATATTGACAACCATACCGTTAGGTATGGCAGGTGGCCTCTTAGGTCTGGTTGCGGTTAATGGTTTCAACTCTATTGGGCTGTCTTCTTTCCATCAACCTTTCGACATGATCACTATGCTGGGCTTTCTAATTCTACTCGGAACAGTAGTAAATAACCCTATCCTGATTGTCGATCAAACGATAAAAAACATAGAAAGTAAGAGCAAAGATATTGTAGGGGCTGTTAAAGGCGCTGTAGAAAAGAGGTTAATGCCGATTATCATGTCCACATCTACGACTATCTTGGGTCTTGCTCCTTTAGTTTTTATTCCGGGGGAAGGCTCTGAGCTATATCGAGGACTCGGAATCGTCGTTCTATCTGGCATTATTTTCTCTACACTATTAACACTCAGCTTTTTACCAGCACTATTAGTGTTATGTTTGAAAATGAAGCGAGAAATTAAAGAATAGTTAAAGATATTCTCTAGAAACTGAGCACAGTTTATGACTGTGCGCTACAAAAAGTGAGTTGATGAAAATGCTTTATCATAGGATGTTGTACCAAAACGGTCATCACAGCCATGGTGTTCATCAACTCACTAGTTTTCTAATTTTTGTCGCTGTATCTCAAGATTTTTTATTTGCTGTTCAATTAATTTAACCTCAGCTCTGTATAACGAAATCAGTAACGTGTTGATTTGAATTTGAACCTTAAATTTTTATCTACAGTGCGGCTAATTATGTGTAGTTCAAGGCAGAACAGTTCGTAATAGCAGGTCTATTTCGGGCTGTTCTAACACAGAAATACGCTTAAGTAGCTGTACTGTAGAGGTTGGCTTATGCAGAGCTGAGGTTATTTATCTCATTTACGGACATTAATGTACCAGTCATTAACCAAATCGTCGTTATAGAGTATCTAAGTTACGAGTAATTTTAACCATCAAGCGTATTGCGTTTTTATATTTAACCTATAAAATATGCGAATGATAATAATTCTCATTACGGTAATCTTATGTCGATCCATAGCTTAGCTAGTTCGCAACATCAACATATTGAGCACTTATATATAGACCATAATCATTGGCTGACGTCATGGCTGTATCGACGAGTGTCTTGCCCTGAAAAAGCGGCCGATTTAGCTCAAGATACCTTTGTTCGTTTACTCGGCAAGACGGTTCAACTTGATACCGTAGGAGCAGCAAGACGCTATCTTCGTTGTATTGCTGACGGGCTGTGTATTGATATGTGGCGGCGAAAGTCAGTTGATCAGGCTTGGCTTGAAACTTTGGCTGAACGCCCTGAACTGGAAGAAATATCCGCAGAAGATCGCGCCATTATCATCGAAACCATCTGTGAAATTGACGAAATGCTGCGTAACTTGCCAGAAAATGTAGCCACTGCATTTTTATTATCACAAATGGATGGATTGACTTATAAGCAAATTGCCACTGAGCTTGACGTGTCAGAACGTATGGTAAAAAAATACATGGCACGTGCCATGTTCGAATGTTTACTCATTGAATCACGCCATTACCAATAAATTGAAACTGAGTTAAAGATGTCACGGACGATGCACACAGCAACAGCAAATGCCAAAACGCCAAAGCCAACTCATCAGCAATTACAACAAGCCGCACTCTGGTTTGTTGTGGTTAATGATGAAAACCAAACCGAATCCGAACACCAACAATGGCAAGCGTGGTTAGCTGAAAACCCACAACATCAACAAGCGTGGCAATACGTAGAAAATATCAGTGGTCGCTTTGCTAAGGCTCAAAACGATCAATTTGCCAACACCAGCCAAACTATTACCAGTATTCGTGAACAACGCCTGTCTCGTCGTCGTTTGCTACAAGCTGGCGGCATGCTGTGTATGGCATGGTTGGGATTACGATTTACCCGAATCCCTCAATTGGCGGAACATTACGTTAATCGCTTCAACGCTGATCGTTTTACAGGCGTTGGTGAAGTTGCTGAAGTTCAACTGCAAGATGGTGGTAAGTTGTGGCTGAATACCGACTCTGCTATCAACGTCAATTACACCAAAAGCGCCAGAGTTATTGAATTACTCCAAGGTGAAATCTACATAGAAACCGCCAAAGATAAAAAACAACGACCTTTCAAAATTGAAACCTCAATGGCAACCCTAACTGTTTTAGGTACTCAATTTACTGTACGAGAATATGAACATCGGCAGTTATTAGCGGTATTTGAAGGTGCGGTTGAAATCCAAATTCGTAATGGTGACAAGCAGGTCATTTCAGCAGGACAACAAAGCTATTTTACACAAGATTCGATAGATACTCCGACTAAAGTCTCACCTGAACACAGCGCTTGGCACAAGAACATTTTATTGGCTGACAACATCAGTTTGAAACAATTAGTGACTGAACTAGGTCGCTATCGCTTGGGTTATCTTGGGGTTGAACCTGACATCGAGCACATCAAAGTCATTGGTGCTTTTCCGACTCAACAGCCTGAGTTAGCGCTGCAATTATTGCAAGATTCCTTGCCCATTCGCATCACTCAAATCTCGCCTTGGTGGGTAAATATTTCGTCCAAAAATTTAAGTAAATAAATTTTTTCAAAAAAAGTTAAAAAAGTGGTTCCCCTTTTTTTATCTCGTTCGGTTAGTTCATTAGATGGGCGTAAAACGCCCAACCAAAAGGGTTTGAATATAACCGATTAACTCACTTTACCTTCTTGTTAGGAACTTACAATGTCTCGACAACAACTTGGAAGTCAATCGAAAGTCGCTTCCACCATAAAGCAACCTTTGCGTGCAAGCCAGTTAGCGGTCTGTATCTGCTTTGGTTTATTTGGTACCACAATGGCAACCGATACTTTTGCTGCGCAAATCAGCCAGCAACAACAGCAAAGTCACAGCTTTAATATTCAAGCAGGTTCTCTGTCTGGTGCACTGACTCAATACTCACGTGCGACAGGCGTGTTCTTTAGTGGTGCGGGTAAACTGACTGATGGCAAACATACCTCTGGATTAAAAGGCAGTTATACCCCAGCACAAGCACTGCAAATGTTACTTAAAGGCAGCAATATTCAGTATCAATTTAATGGCAACAGCGTAGCGCTATTTGCTAACGGTACCGCGGGAAACGACAGAGATATTGAACTGTCAGCAGTGCGTGTAACTGGCGAATACCAAAGTGGTGAAGACCGTGATGAAGCCGGATACAACGCGGTATTTGATGAAGATGCGTCAACCAGTTTTATTGGTAAAAAAGACATTGAACGTTTTAAAGGCACCGACCCTGCCGATATTTTTAAAGGCTTACCCAATACCTTTAGTGGCGACCCACATGCGGGCGGTGGTATTGACCCCAATATTCGTGGTTTCCAAGGTACAGGCCGTGTCCCTGTTACTATTGATGGCACAGAGCAAGCGATCACTGCATGGAATGGCTATCGTGGTGCGTCTAACCGTAGCTATATTGACCCTAACCTAATTGGTAATGTTACTGTCCATAAGGGACCATCGTTAGATCCTGATGCCCATACCTCAGTGGGTGGAGGTGTTGAAATTAAGACCTTATCCGCCATTGATATTATTGATAAAGGCGATACCTTTGGGATGGAATTTACCGCTGATACCAGCAGTAACAGCACTTCAGTACGTGAACCCACTCTCTATCACGGGCAAGATATAAGGGAAGTTAAAGATAAAGACGGTAATTTTATATATAGAGGCAAAGGCAGAAGGATTCTTCTCAACGGTGACCCTGCATTGCAAATTAAACCAAGAAAGCGCAGTGGCAGCAGTGATAACTTATTTAATGGTCAAGATAACTCCTTCCGTTTAGCTGTCGCCAAAAGAGGCAATAACTGGGATATTTTAGGGGCGTACGCGTACCGCAAAAAAGGCAATTATTTCTCAGGCACTAAGGGCGCGGGTTTTTACCAACAACCAGATACACCGCATGAGTTTGGGTTTCGACAACCCGTCATTGAACCTGAGCATATTGGTTTAAGCCATTTGCCAGGTGAAGAAGTGCCCAATACTTCCAATGAAATGAAATCATTCCTACTTAAAACCAGCTATAACATTAGTGATGATCAAAAGCTACAATTTGGCGCGCGTTACACCGATGCTAAGGTTGGTGAAATTTTAGCTAGTCGTTCTGCGGTTCGTTCACAGGAAGGCACACTATCGCAGTGGACATTAGGCAAAACAAAACTGCAAGCCTATAACTTAGATTATCGTTGGAACCCTGAAAATCCGTTGCTAAATATAAAAGCTAAGTTATGGACAACCTTGTCTGATACCGCGACTAATAACAGTGGGGGAACGATACATGATTATAAATTTAGGGCTCCAGAGAGTGACCCTGACAAATACACATTATTTAATGGCGCCATACAGTACAGTAAAGGTAAGCGCTATGGCTTAAATTTCAGTAACAAAATGCAGTTTACTGATAGTTTAAATTTAACTGTCGCGACTCGTTATCAGTATCAAAATCTTCAGCCTAAAAGTGGGGTTCTAGGCGGTGGACGCGCTGGAACCCGAAAAGAATTTAATGGTAGCTTTAAATTTGACTGGCAACCTGTTGAATTTTTACGTTTAAATGCTGGTGCACGTTATGGTCATTATTCCCTGCGTGATGATTATGTGATAAATCGAAAAGCCGCCGGAAAACCTGAGGCAGTTACACCTCAGACCATAGGAACAGGAAAAGTAATAAGCTTTACAACACGCGAGACTTATACAGCTGAAGAGATTCAAGCAAAAATTGATGCCGCTGTAGCTGAAATTCGAGCCGAGAATAAACCAGACGAGCTTGAAGCGAGGATTACAGACCTTGAGAATCAGATTGCTGCTCTAACTGCTGACCCATTTTTCCCACCACCGGTTAAAGCATTCCTTCTTGCAGATCTAAACCGTCAATTAGCGGAAGCAAGGACCGCATTAAATGATTTTGACGGAACAGTTAACCGATTAATCGCCGAAGCCACGGCCAGAATTAATAGCGAAAAAAACTATGAAAAGCAAAATACCAAAGAGTGGCTACGAGACAGTAACGGTAAATTGAGTCGTGCAGATAACCCTTGTTTATCTGCTAGTGAAATCGAGCGCTTAAGGATTATCCCTGAGTCTTGCCGAACTTCAGGTACGGTTGGTCAGGGTAAAACCGCTATGCAAAGTGAGCTAAAAGGATCTGGTTGGATGCCTGAAGCGCAAGCGACCTTTATCTTTAGCGATAATAGCCGCAGTTATATTCGTTATGCGGAATCACTGCGCTTTCCAAGCTTATTTGAAGGTACATACGGTTTCTCTGCTACCTATAATCCAAACTATACGTTAAAGCCAGAGCGTGCCAGTATTGTTGAGCTTGCCTATATTCATAACTTTGACAATCTCAGCACCAAAATAACTTACTTTGACCAAAGCATTGATGATGTGATGGATCGTAGTCAGTTGTATTTTACTAATATGGAAAAACAGCGTATAAGTGGCTTAGAGTTCCAAAGCCGTTACGATAATGGCAGCTTATTCGCTGATTTAGGTTTAGCCTATAATCTAAAAAATCAGGTTTGTGATGCAGGCACAGCTGCCGAACAGTCTTTTGTACCAAACAAAGGCTTTGATATTGGAAGGTCGCAACAAACTTGTGTTCGCGCAGGTTTTGCTGGTGGTACAGGTAATGGCTATTTAGCGGCACGAGCAGTGCCACCTCTGTCTGGTAATTTGCTAGTAGGCGTGCGTTTGCTTGATAAAGATTTAGAAACGGGTATGCGTATTAACTATGCATCGAAAAGCCATGATGATGATCCGGTTAAACGTGCAGCGTCTACTACCGTTGATGCCTATGTAAACTATCAAGTTAAAGACTTTTTAAGCTTTGAATTGACGGGCACCAACTTAGGCAACCGCTACTATGTTGAACCTATGAGCATCACCAGCCACCCAGCGCCGGGTCGCACCTTTAAACTGGGGATGAAAGTTAAGTTCTAATTTAATCCCACTCGTCATGCCTGCGTAGGCAGGCATCCAGTGACTTTTATGTTTTAGAACGTTTCAATAAGTCACTGGGCTCCTGCCTTCGCAGGAGCGACGGTTCATTATCATCACACCTTGCTTCACTTATTTATTAAATCTAACCTCAGCTCTGCATAAGCCAACCTCTACAGTACAGCTACTTAATCGTATTTCTGTGTTAGAACAGCCCGAAATAGACCTGCTATTACGAACTGTTCTGCCTTGAACTACACATAATTAGCCGCACTGTAGATAAAAAATTTAAGGTTCAAATTCAAATCAACACGTTACTGATTTCGTTATACAGGGCCGAGGTTAAATCTAGAAACCTACTCTGTAACCCCAAGTGTTAATTTCAGAAATATGCAAAAAGTCTGAGAGGAGCAATAGTGTGATAAGTCAACCGTCCGTGACAGGAGGTCACGGTCGTCAGCACATGGATGTGCGATTCTGTTGACGTACACACTATCGCGCCCTTGGTTCTGATTAATTCATTCACACATCAGATAATTTAAAAAAATTCATAAAAGTAGTTCCCCTTTTTCTCTCTCGTTCGGTTTATTAAGTAGAAACAAGAATTGTGGTTGCGTTTTTAATTCGCAGTTACACCTAACCGCTAATAAGTAAATGGCTTATTGGTTTTATAAATCTTGAGGTAACTACCTCAACATAAGGAAAATTGTAATGAAATTAAAATTAACTGCACTTGTTGCTGCTATGACTGTTACTGGTTTTGCTCAAGCTGACATTATTGGCGGTCAAAGCTTTAACCAATTTATTCAAGTTGGTGCATCTGAAGTGGATAGCCGAGAAGGCACTCATACTCCGGGGCGTGCAGGTATTGGTTTAACTCCAATGGGGCCTCAAAAAATTGATTTCCAAGGTTTAGCATCATATTTAGGTACGCCAAGTGACGGCATTTATCGCTTACAAATGGGTTCAACTCCTCCGGCTGGTACTCCAATTGATCACACAAACCTTGGTACATTCAATTTCGCTAAAGTGGGCAGTGGTGATGTATGGTTTGGTGAGTGGGGACAAGATATGTCTGGTACTCGCGCCAACGACGGTAACCGTGCGGTTTATTACGTAGGTGATAACCAAGGTACGACTATGCCAACTGGTGGCGTTGCGACTTATACCGTGACAGGACTTAACCATGGTAATGCTTTGGGCGGTAGGTTAACTGCTAACTTTAACAGCAATACATTGCGCGGGAACGTTGGTGCTATAAATATTGGCGCAAGAATTAATGCATCTAATGCGAGCTTCGCTGGCAGTGCGTTTGTTATACAAAATGGTAGTTGGAACGTGGGTACAACTAACGGTCACTTCTTCGGTCAAAACGCAGCTGCGCTTGCGGGTATTGCAAAATTTGCGAACCGCAAACTAGATACTGCATTTGGTGGTACTAAAAACTAATCAGTTTTCCCTAGGTTGATGTTAACTAGCAGGGGCTAGCTTTTGGGCTAGCTCCTGTGCTCGTTTTAATTGGTATATTATGGAAATGCGTTCTGTGCTTCTCTTTAAGTTAGTAAAAAGATATGTTTTCGTTCCCTTTATTTCACTGCTCTCTTTTCTTATTGCTAACGCCTATGCCAATGACGAAGATACTCAGTTACGGCTTGAGCAGCAATTACAAAGAAATGCCGTTCAAAAAGAACAAAAGTTGCTGGAAGACGAAATTGCGCAAGAAGCGAAAAACTCTCGCTTAACCATCAACGGTAACACATTCCATGTAGGTGATAATGTTGACGAGCTTGGACGCGCTTTGTATTTAGCGGTACAACACAAAATCTGGCCTGCGGTAAAAGCGTTTCTACCTCGTTATCTATCACATGTTACTCATGATCTGATGTTGGTTTTATATGCCGAAGGTGGTCTAGCTAGGCACGCTGGTAACTTTGAATTAGCCGAAAGTAAATATCGTCAATTATTATTGCTTAAACCCGATTTTTTATTAGCTCAATTAGAGCTGGCAAGAGTGCTGTTTGAAAACCAAAAAAACAACGATGCGTTGGCGTTATTTAATAAGATCCAAAACCAGATCCCAAAAAACGCTCCACAAACCCAAGGCGTGCTAAAAACTATCGAAACCTTTAATGCGGCATTAGCCTTTCGGGATTCTTGGCAAGGGAGTAT